>NZ_JAPESW010000200.1 GCF_028527925.1 Cellulomonas fimi | reverse complement strand
AGGGGGAGGGCGTGGCGGAGGGCGGAGGGCGCGGGGGGTGGCGACGGGGGGGGGGACGCGGGTGCGAGGGCGGGGGGGGGGACGGGGGGGGGGGGCGCGCGGGGGGGGCGGGGGGGGGGGGTGGGGGGGGTGGGGGGGGGGGGGGGGGGGGGGGCGGCGGGGGGGGGGGCGGGGGGGCGGGGGGGGGGGGCGGGGGGGGGGGGGGGGGGGGGCGGGCGGGGGGGGGGGGGGGGGGGGGGGCGCGGGGGGGGGGGGGGGCGGGGGGGGGGGGGGGGGGGGGGGGGGGACGGGGGGGGGGGGGGGCGGGGGGCGGGGGGGGGGGGGGGGCGGGGCGGGGGGGGGGGGGGGGGGGCGAGGGTCGGGGGGGGGGGGGGGGGGGGGCGGGGGGGTGGGGGGGGGGGGCGGGCGCGTGGAGGGCGGGGGGACCGGGGGGGCGGGGACTAGCGAGGCGGTGCGCTGGCGCGGGCGCTGGGCCGGCGGGGAGAGGGGGAAGGTCCACTTCGTCCGGCCC
>NZ_JAPESW010000001.1 GCF_028527925.1 Cellulomonas fimi | reverse complement strand
CGGGGGCTGGACCCCGCAGCCGGGCGTGACGACACCCGCGGGCTGGACCGCGCAGCCGGGCGTGACGACACCCGCCGGCTGGCCCTCGCCGACCGGTGCGCCCGCCCCCGCGGCCTGGCCCGTGCAGGGACCTGTCCCGTCGCCCGTGCCCGCCCCGGTGACCCCGTGGCAGCCCGTCCCCGGCGGCGCGACGGTGCCCGGTACCGCTCCCGACCGGGCGGCGGCGCCGGTGCACGAGCCCGCGTACCGGCCCGGTGACACCCAGCCGATCCGCATCCCTCCGTCGACCCCCGCCGACCGCGGCTGGGACGTGTCGGGCGACCGCGCGACGTTCGTGCCGGTCGAGGACGCCGAGGCCCGTGACCGCCTGTACGACGACTGACGGATCGCCTCGCCCACCCTCGGTCCGCGGGCGGACGCGCCGTCGGGCGGTCCGGACGACGCCGACGGCGCGTCGCGTCGCGCGGCCGCGCCGGTGACCGCCCTTCCGCCGGAGGCGTCGGTCGTGCTGGGGTGGGCGCGTGACGACGCCGACGACCACCGCTCCCGTCCGGGTCCGGCGCCCGCTGCGCGTCGGCGGCGTGGTGGCCCTCGCGTCCCTGCTCGGGATCGCCTGGGTGGCGCGCGACTCGCTGCGCCGCGTGCTGCTCCCGAGCCCGTCCGACGTGTGCCCGGCGATGCTCCCGCCGCCGGTCTCGTGCATGCCCGACGCGCACGTGCTCGTGGCGGCGCTCGCGGCCGGCGCGGTCGTCGTCGTGCTTGCCGTGCTCGCGGCCGTCGTGCGTGCCCGGCGCCCGGCGCCGGTAGTCCGGACCGTGCTGACGGCCCTCGCCGTCGTCGGGGCGCTCGCGGTCGGCTACGTCGCGATCTGGCCGTTCCCGCCCCCGACGGGCTGGCTCCCGTCCTGACGCCGCGCGCCGGAACACCCGCGACCGGGCGCGACGTGCTCACCTAGGATCGGCCGCATGTCCCGCATCCTGTCGGCCGTCGCGTGGCCCTACGCGAACGGCCCCCGCCACATCGGTCACGTCGCCGGCTTCGGCGTCCCGTCGGACGTCTTCTCCCGCTACATGCGGATGGCGGGCCACGACGTGCTCATGGTGTCGGGCACGGACGAGCACGGGACGCCGATCCTCGTGCAGGCGGAGAAGGAGGGCGTGAGCCCTCAGGCGCTCGCGGACCGCTACAACCGGGTGATCGTCGAGGACCTCACGGCGCTCGGGCTGTCGTACGACCTGTTCACGCGGACGACGACGCGCAACCACTACGCGGTCGTGCAGGAGATGTTCCGTACGGTCCACAAGAACGGGTACATGGTCGAGCAGCAGACCATGGGCGCGATCAGCCCGAGCACGGGCCGCACGCTTCCGGACCGCTACATCGAGGGCACGTGCCCGATCTGCGGCTACGACGGCGCGCGCGGCGACCAGTGCGACAACTGCGGCAACCAGCTCGACGCGATCGACCTCATCAACCCGAAGAGCCGCATCAACGGCGAGACCCCGAAGTTCGTCGAGTCGACGCACTTCTTCCTCGACCTGCCCGCGTTCGCCCAGGCGCTCGAGCAGTGGCTGAGCACGCGGCAGGGGTGGCGCCCGAACGTCCTGAACTTCAGCCTCAACCTGATCGACGACATGCGTCCGCGCGCGATGACGCGGGACATCGACTGGGGCATCCCCGTGCCGCTGCCGGGCTGGGAGGAGAACCCGAACAAGCGCCTGTACGTCTGGTTCGACGCGGTCATCGGGTACCTGTCGGCGTCGATCGAGTGGGCGCGCCGGTCGGGCGACCCGGAGGCGTGGCGCGGCTGGTGGAACGACCCCGAGGCCCTGTCGTATTACTTCATGGGCAAGGACAACATCACGTTCCACTCGCAGATCTGGCCCGCCGAGCTCATGGGCTACGACGGGCGCGGGTCGCGGGGCGGCGAGCCCGGCGTCTACGGCAACCTCCAGCTGCCGACCGAGGTCGTGTCGAGCGAGTACCTCAACGTCGCGGGCGAGCAGTTCAGCACGTCGCGCGGGCGCGTGATCCTGGTGCGCGACATGCTGTCGCGGTACCAGCCCGACGCGCTGCGCTACTACCTGTCCGTCGCCGGACCCGAGACGCAGGACGCCGACTTCACGTGGGCCGACTTCAAGCGCCGGACCAACGACGAGCTCGTCGCGGGCTGGGGCAACCTGGTCAACCGGACCGCGAACATGATCCACACGAACTTCGGCGCGATCCCCGAGCCGGGCGCGCTGCTGCCGGTGGACGAGGCGCTGCGCGCGACGACGGCGGCCGGGTTCGACACGGTCGGCAAGCTGCTCGGCGAGCACCGCAACCGGGCAGCGATCGGCGAGGCGATGCGCGTCGTGCAGGAGGCGAACCGCTACCTGTCGGAGACCGAGCCGTGGAAGCTCAAGACCGACCGCGAGCGGCTCGGCACCGTCCTGCACACGGCCGCGCAGGCCGTCGCGGACGCGAACACGATGCTCGCGCCGTTCCTGCCGTTCGCGGCCCAGAAGGTGCACGAGACGCTCGGCGGGACGGGCACCTTCGCGCCGATGCCGCGCATCGACGAGGTCGAGGACCTGGACGACGCGTCGCGGTCGTACCCGATCATCACGGGCGACTACGCGGCGACCCCGCGGTGGGCCTCGGTGCCGCTGGTCGCGGGCACGTCGGTCGCCAAGCCGGTGCCGGTCTTCACGAAGCTCGACGACGCGATCGTCGAGGAGGAGATCGCGCGCGCCGAGCAGGCCTGACGTGGCGCGCACGCGCGACCGCGGCTGGCCGCCGCCCCCGGAGCCGCTGCCGCTGCCGGTCGTCGACAACCACACGCACCTCGAGTCGGTGCTGGGGTGGGTGGCCGACGGCTGGCAGCGGTCGGACGACGGCGTCGCGGTGCCGGACGCACCCGCACCGGCGCTCGACGACCACCTGGCCCGGGCGACGGCGGTCGGCGTGGACCGGATGGTGCAGGTCGGCTGCGACTACGAGTCGGTGGTGCTGACGGCGGATCTCGTGCAGGCGCACCCGGCGTTGCTGGGGGCCGTCGCGATCCACCCCAACGAGGCGGTGCTGCACGCGGGCGTCCGTGAGGTGGCGCCCGACGGGCTCCCTCCCGAGCCGCGGTTCGTGCACGAGGACGTCCGTCTCGACGAGGCGCTCGCCCGGGTCGCGGCGGTCGCGCGTGCGACCCCGCGCGTGCGGGCGATCGGGGAGACCGGGCTGGACTTCTTCCGGGCCGGCCCGCGGGGTCGTGAGGTGCAGCGCGAGGCGTTCCGGGCGCACGTCGCGCTCGCCAAGGAGCTCGGGCTCGCGCTGCAGATCCACGACCGGGACGCGCACGCCGAGGTCGTCGAGGTGCTGCTGGCCGACGGCGCGCCCGAGCGGACGGTGTTCCACTGCTTCTCGGGTGACGCCGAGCTGGCGCGCCTCGCGGTGTCGCACGGATGGTTCCTGTCGTTCGCGGGGCCGGTGTCGTTCGGGCCGAACGACGACCTGCGCGCGGCGCTGCGCGAGGTGCCGCCCGAGCTGCTCATGGTCGAGACGGACGCTCCGTACCTGACGGTCCACCCGTTCCGCGGCCGGCCGAACGCGCCCTACCTGCTGCCCGGGACGGTCCGCACGGTGGCCGAGGTGACGGAGCGGTCGCTCGAGGACGTGTGCGCGGGCGTGTCCGCGACGGCGGAGCGGGTCTACGGTCCCTGGTGACGTCGCGACGAGCCGGTCACGTCCCCGCGGGCGGTCGCTCGACCGGTGTCCGACGTCCGGCCGCAGGTGGTCGGCCGGGTCACGGATCGGTTACGGTCGGACAGGCGTCCACGACGGTCGCCCCAGGGCGGTCCGCGAGGGCCGCCCAGGCCGTCCCCTCCCGGCCCGAAGGACTCACCGCGTGCGCCCTGACCACCCGCCCGTGACCGCCGCGCGGTCGCGCGCGCTGCCCGCCGTCGCGCGGGCCGTGGTCCTGGCGCTCGTCGTCGGTGTGACGAGTGCGTTCGCGGTGCTCCACAAGGAGGTCACGCTCGACGTCGACGGCCGGGCCGTCGAGGTGCAGGCGTTCGGCCGGACGGTCGCGGACGTGCTCGAGAGCAGCGACGTCGAGGTCGGCGAGCGGGACCTCGTCGCGCCGTCGCTCGGCGACCCGGTCGCGCGCGGCGGGCAGATCGTCGTGCGGCACGGCCGCGAGCTGCAGGTCGAGGTCGACGGCGAGGAGCGCACGGTCTGGAGCACGGCGCTGACCGTCGGCGAGGCCGTCGACGGGCTCGGACTGCGCGAGGGCGAGGTGCGGCTGTCGGCGTCCCGCGGCTCGGCGCTCGAGCGCGGCGACGTGCTCCGGGTGTCGACCCTCAAGACCATCCACCTGGTCGTCGACGGGCAGGTCATCGACGGCCTGAGCAGCGCCGCGGTCGTCCGGGACGCGCTCAAGGACGTCGGTCTCGTGCTGAACGAGGGCGACAAGCTCTCGGTGCCGCTCGACGCGACGGCGGTCGACGGTCTCGTGGTGATGGTCACGCGGGCGGGCACGGGCGGGGAGACCCTCACCGAGGCGATGCCGTTCGAGACGCATGAGGTCGAGGACCCGACGCTGGTCAAGGGCAACAAGGTCGTGAAGACCAAGGGCCGCGCGGGCGTGCGCACCACGACCTACGAGCTCCAGGTGGTCGGGGGTGTCGTGGTCGGCCGGACGCCGATCACGTCGGTCGTCACCACGCCGCCCGTGACGCAGGTCGTGCGTGTCGGCACCGCGGAGCTGCCCGACCCGTCGACGGTCGCCGTCGAGCCGGGCACGGCGCAGGCGATGGGCAAGGAGATGGCCGCGGCGCGCGGCTGGGGCGACGACCAGTTCGCCTGCCTGCTGGCGCTCTGGAACAAGGAGAGCGGCTGGCGCGTCACCGCGGAGAACAAGTCGTCGGGTGCGTACGGCATCCCGCAGGCGCTGCCGGGCTCGAAGATGGCGACGGTGGGCGCGGACTGGCAGACGAACCCCGCGACGCAGATCACCTGGGGTCTCAACTACATCGGCGGCCGGTACGGCACGCCGTGCGGCGCGTGGGCGCACAGCCAGGCCAAGGGCTGGTACTGACGCCCGCGGGTGCACGTCCCTGACCTGCAGGGACGCCCCGGTGCGACCTCTTTCACCCCCGTCGCACCCCGGCGCGGGGTTGGAGATCTGTCACGGTTCCGTTACGGTCGCGTGTCGGTCCTGCCCGTTCCGGCCCCTGTGTGCATGTGACGCACGGTGGCCGGGAAGCGGTGCGCGGGACCGTGCGACGGCTCGGACAACAGCCGTCACGACGGCCGGATCGGGGATCCGGGACCGGTGGGGGACGGCCCGAGGGCCGACCTCCCGCGTGTGCGCCTCGCGCCGCGTGCCCACCGGGTGCCCTGCGGGGCGCGACCTGGACCCCGTGCCCGGGCACGACGACGGCTGGAGCCCCGTGACCTTCACGACCCGAATCCGCAGTCCCTTCGCGCGCACCCGCGCCGAGTCCCCCGAGACCCCGGGGGACGACACCCCGACCGCCGCCACCGACGGTCAGGGCGCCGAGACGAAGGGCCTCCGGTCCGGTCGTCGCCTGGTCCCGCTCGTCGCCGCCGCCACCGTCATCCTCGTGGGTGGCGCGACGGCCGGCTACGCCCACGCCAACAAGTCCGTGACGCTCGACGTCGACGGCGAGGTCGTGCGCGTCACGACGTTCGCCGGCTCGGTCGACGGCCTGCTCGCCGAGCACGGCGTCCAGCTCGGCGAGCGCGACGTCGTGACCCCGAGCGGCGCGCTCGCCGAGGGTGCGGACGTCGTCGTGCGGCACGCGCGCCAGGTGACCGTCTCCCTCGACGGCAGCGAGAAGTCCGTCTGGACGACCGCGATCACCGCCGACGAGGCGCTCGACACCCTCGCGTCCCGTGCGGACGACGTCGCGCTCGTCGCGTCGCGGTCCGCCGCCGGCGGTCGCCCCGAGCTCGCGCTCGACCTCACGCTGCACGGCTCGGCCGACGTCCTCGTCGACGGCCGGACGCTCCAGACGCCCGACGGCGACGCGCGCGTCGCGCAGGTGCTCGGCGAGCTCGGCATCACGCTGAACCCGCTCGACCGCGTGTCCGTCCGGCAGACGCCCGAGGGGCGCGTGCAGGTCGTCGTGAACCGCGTCGTCGTGCAGGAGGTCTCCTCGACGCACGAGGTGCCGTTCGCGTCGAGCACGCAGGAGGACGCGAACCTCTACACCGGCCAGCGCAAGGTCGCCGTCGCGGGCGTCCCCGGCGTGCGCACGCTCGTCGAGCGCGTCACCACCGTGGACGGCGTCGAGACGGCCCGCGAGACGGTGTCCGACCAGGTCACGCAGGCCCCGGTCGACGAGCTCGTGAAGACGGGCACCAAGGCTCGTCCGGCGCCGGCGCCCAAGGCGACGTCGTCCGGCTCGACGGCCGCCGCCGGCCCGATCACCGCGGGCGGCAGCGCCGACTCGCTCAACTGGGCCGCGCTCGCGAAGTGCGAGTCGGGCGGCAACCCGACGGCCGTGTCGTCGACCGGCAAGTACCACGGCCTCTACCAGTTCTCGGTGGCGACCTGGCAGGCAGTCGGCGGTGCCGGTCTCCCGTCCCAGGCCAGCCCCGACGAGCAGACCGCGCGCGCGAAGATGCTGTACAACCGCTCGGGTGCGGGCCAGTGGCCCCACTGCGGCAAGTACCTCTTCTCCTGACGCACTCCTGACGCGCTCCTGACGCAGCGCGTGCCCGGCGCCCGCCACCCCGACCGGGGTCGGCGGGCGTCGGCGTCCCCGCCCGAGCGCCTAGGCTCTTCGCCATGTCGACCTCGCTGCTCGGGCCTGCGGAGATCCGGGCGCTCGCCGAGCGGGCCGGGGTCCGGCCCACCAAGACCCTCGGGCAGAACTTCGTGCTCGACGCGGGCACGGTCCGCAAGATCGTGCGACAGGCCGACGTCGGACCGGGGGAGCGTGTCGTCGAGGTGGGACCCGGGCTGGGGTCGCTGACGCTCGGGCTGCTCGAGGCGGACGCGGACGTCGTCGCCGTCGAGATCGACCCGGTCCTGGCCCGGCTGCTGCCGAGCACGGTCGCGGAGCACGTCCCGGGGCTCACGGCGGAGCAGGCCGACGACGTGGACGGCTCACCCGTCGTGGTGCTGCGCGACGCGGACGGCCGCGACCGCCTCACGGTCGTGCTGCGCGACGCGCTCGAGGTGCGCGAGCTCCCCGGCACGCCGCCGGTCGCCCTCGTCGCCAACCTCCCGTACAACGTGTCCGTGCCCGTGCTGCTCACGTTCCTCGAGCGGTTCGACTCCCTCGAGCGCGCGCTCGTCATGGTGCAGGCGGAGGTCGCCGACCGCCTCGCCGCCCCCCCGGGCAGCCGCACGTACGGCGTGCCGTCGGCGAAGGCCGCCTGGTACACGCACGCGCGTCGCACCGCGACCGTCGGCCGCAGCGTGTTCTGGCCCGTGCCGAACGTCGACTCCGCGCTGGTCCGGCTCGACCGGCGCGAGCCGCCGACGACGACCGCGACCCGCGAGGACGTGTTCGCCGTCGTCGACGCGGCGTTCGCCCAGCGGCGCAAGATGCTGCGCCCGGCCCTCGCGACGCTCGCGGGGTCGGCCGACGCCGCACAGGCCGCGCTGGTCGCCGCGGGCGTGGACCCGCAGGCCCGGGGCGAGCGGCTCGACATCGAGGCGTTCGCGCGCATCGCCGAGCGGCTGGCGTCCCCCGCGGGCGCAGCCCCTGGGCGACCTGGCACAGTGGAGCCGTGACGCTGACCCCCGTGGCCCCGCTGCCCGAGCACGAGGTCAGGGTCCGCGCGCCCGGGAAGATCAACCTGTCGCTGCGCGTCGGTCCGCGCGACGAGGACGGCTACCACCCCCTGTCGACGGTGTTCCAGGCGGTCGGCGTCTTCGAGGAGGTCGTCGCGACGCCGTCCGAGGGCTTCGAGCTCAGCGTGAGCGGCCCGCAGGCGGAGATCGTGCCGACCGATGACGGCAACCTGGCGCTCCAGGCCGCGCGGCTGCTCGCCGAGCGCGTCGGGATCGACACCGGCGTGCACCTGCACGTCGTCAAGGACGTGCCCGTCGCGGGCGGCATGGCGGGCGGGTCCGCCGACGCCGCGGCCGCGCTCGTGGCGTGCGACGCGCTGTGGCGGACCGGCCTGAGCCGTGACGACCTGCTGGACCTCGCCGCGAGCCTCGGGTCCGACGTGCCGTTCTCCTTGACCGGCCACACCGCCGTCGGGTCCGGTCGCGGGCACCTGCTGACGCCGGCCCTCACGCGCGGCGAGTTCCACTGGGCGTTCGCGGTGCAGCACCGTGGCCTGTCGACCCCCGCGGTGTACCGCGCGTTCGACGAGCTGCACGGGCACGACGACCTCGACGAGCCGGACCCCGAGGCCGACGTGCCGCTCATGCAGGCGCTGCGCGCCGGTGACGCCCGCGCGCTCGGTGCCGCGCTGCACAACGACCTGCAGATGGCGGCCCTCGAGCTCGACCCCGGGCTCGCCGAGCCGCTGGCCGTCGCCGAGGACGCGGGCGCGCTCGGCGTCATCGTCAGCGGGTCCGGCCCGACGGTCGCCGCGCTCGCGCGCAGCCGGCAGCACGCGCTCGTCCTCGCGGCCGCGTTCACGGCGTCGGGCGTCGCGGACCGTGTCCTCACGGCCGCCGGTCCGGTTGCCGGCGCGCGGGTGGTGTCGGCGACGGACTGACCGGCGTCGTCGGCACCGGGCCCGCACAGGGCCTGACCAGGGCCGTCGTCGAGCGGCCGGGAGCGACGGGTAGCCTGTCGCCTCGATGGCTCACCTGCTCGGCGCGGACCGCGTCACCCTCACGCTCGGCACGCGCACGCTCCTCGACGAGGTGAGCCTCGGCCTGGACGACGGCCAGCGCATCGGCGTCGTCGGCCCCAACGGCGCCGGCAAGTCGACCCTGCTGCGCGTCCTCGCAGGCCTCCAGGAGCCCGACGCCGGACGGGTCACGCGCGCGGGCGGTGCCCGGGTCGCCGTCCTCGACCAGCGCGACGACCTGCCGCCCGGCACGGTGCTCGACGCGGTGCACGGGTCCGCCGACGCGCACGAGTGGGCGTCCGACGCCCGCATCCGCGCGGTGCACGCGGGCCTGCTGTCCGACGTCGGCCTCGACGCCGACGTGGCGTCCCTGTCCGGCGGGCAGCGTCGTCGGGTCGCGCTCGCGGCGCTGCTCGTCCGCGACGACGAGGTCCTCGTGCTCGACGAGCCGACGAACCACCTCGACGTCGAGGGGGTCGCGTGGCTCGCGGCGCACCTCGTCGAGCGGTACGCGCGCGGCTCCGGCGCGCTCGTCGTCGTGACGCACGACCGCTGGTTCCTCGACGCCGTCTGCACGCGCACCTGGGAGGTGCACGACGGGGGCGTCGACCAGTACGACGGCGGGTACGCGGCCTATGTCCTCGCGCGCGCCGAGCGTGCCCGGACCGCGGCGACCACCGAGGAGAAGCGGCAGAACCTGCTGCGCAAGGAGCTCGCGTGGTTGCGCCGGGGCGCACCGGCCCGCACGTCGAAGCCCCGGTTCCGCATCGACGCCGCGAACGCGCTCATCGCCGACGAGCCGCCGCCGCGCGACCGCATGGAGCTCGCCCGGATGGCGACGGCCCGGCTCGGCAAGGACGTGCTCGACGTCGAGGACGTGACCCTCGCGTTCGGCGACAAGGTGCTGCTCGACGACGTGACCTGGCGGCTCGGCCCGGGCGACCGGATCGGCGTCGTCGGCGTCAACGGCGCCGGCAAGACGACGCTGCTGCGGCTCCTCGCCGGACGGCTCGCGCCCACGTCGGGCCGGGTCAAGCGCGGCAAGACCGTCGCCGTCGCGGAGCTGCGGCAGGACGTCGAGGACCTCGACGACCTCGCGGACCTGCGCGTCGTCGAGGTCGTCGAGCGCGAGAAGCGGTCGGTCGTCGTCGGCGGCAAGGAGCTCACCGCGTCGCAGCTCGTCGAGCGGCTCGGCTTCCCGCGCGACCGTGCGCGTACCCCGGTGCGCGACCTGTCCGGTGGTGAGCGGCGGCGCCTGCAGCTGCTGCGGCTGCTCGTCGGCGAGCCCAACGTGCTGCTGCTCGACGAGCCGACCAACGACCTCGACACCGACACGCTCGCGGCCCTGGAGGACCTGCTCGACGGCTGGCCGGGCACGCTCGTCGTCGTCTCGCACGACCGGTACCTGCTCGAGCGCGTGTGCGACCGGCAGGTCGCGCTGCTCGGCGACGCGAAGCTCCGCGACCTGCCCGGAGGCGTCGAGCAGTACCTCGAGCTGCGCCACGCGGCCGGCGAGGCCCAGCCGCCCGCGGCGACCTCGCCCGCCGCCGACAGCCCAGTGCCGGGGGACGCCGTCGCGGCCGCGGGACCCACCCAGGCCGAGGTGCGCGCCGCCCGCAAGGAGATCGCGCGCATCGAGCGCCGCCTGTCGCGGATCGCCGACCTCGAGAAGGACCTGCACGCCAAGATGGCCGCGCAGGCGACCGACCACCAGGCCGTGCTCGCGCTCGACGCCGAGCTGCGCACGCTCGCCGCCGAGAAGGGCGAGCTCGAGGCCGCATGGCTCGAGGCCGCGGAGACCGCGGGCTAGACCCGCCCTGGGGCGACGTCGTCGGGCGCTCAGCCGGCGAGGAGGTTCGACGCCGCCACCGCGGTCGCCGCGCCGACGACGAGCAGGATCGTGCCCAGCATCGTGCAGATGCGGCCCGGTGACAGCCCCGCCAGCACCTGACGCACCGTCCCCAGGAACGTGCCGAGCTGCTCGAGCGTCGCCCCCGCGGGCAGCGACCCGCCCACGGCCGACTGCGGCTTGTCCGGGTCCGGTGAGGTGTGCGGCGCGGGTGCGACCGCGAAGGCGTCGGAGCGGACGGCCTCCGCCGTGAGCAGGCCGACCCCGACCCCGACGAGCAGCGCGCCCACCGCCACCGCGGCGCCGATGCCGTACATCGCGAGCGCGCGGTCCGCCGACGTCCCGGCGACGACGACCGCGACCGACGCCGCGACGACGAACCCCGCACCACCGGCCAGGCTCCACCAGCGCACCGAGCGCAGCGCGCTCGCGCGGTCGTGCAACGGCGCCCACGTGACCGCCCCGAGGTGCGGCTGCTGCTCCGGCTCGCTCGACGTCCCGGCCATGGCGAGGTCCCCCCGATCCTCGTGCGCCCGACCCGTCCAGCGTCCGCCCCTCGGCCGCGCGCGACAAGGATGATCCTCGGGCGGCCGGGGCGCCCTCACGCTCCGGGGGTCGTGGGGCGCACCTCCGTCCAGCACTCGCGGGTGAGGAACGCGAGCTGTGCGCGCTTGGTCGGCAGGTCGACGACGGGCCCGAGCGTGAACCCCTGACGCACGGCGCGCGCGACCGCGCGGTCGTTGCGCGCGTCGGGCTCGACGACGATGCGGGCGACGGCGGGCGGGTCGAACAGCGCGTCGAGCAGCGCGCCCAGGAGCAGGGTCGAGAAGCGCGGGGTGGGGCGGCCGCGCGCGCCGATCAGGAGGTGCAGGCCGATGTCGCCGGGCTGCACGTCGTACACCTCGCCGACCGGGTCGTGCTCCGGCTCGTACGTCTGCACCAGCGCGACGGGCAGGCCGTCGCGGCGCAGCAGGAACGCGTGGTGGCTCGGCAGACCGTCGACGAACGCGTAGGTGTCGCGCAGCTCCGTGCGGGTCAGCGCGCCGAGGCCCCAGAAGCCGGTGTGCGGCTTCGTGACCCACGCGTGCACGGTGTCGAGGTCGCCGTCGGGGTCGAGGACGGTCGTCGTGACGACGCCCAGGCCGGGCACGTCGCGCTCGTCGACGACCGTGCCGCGGGAGCCCGAGCGCAGGCGTGCACCCGTCGTCGGGACGGTGGTCATGGCAGGTCCTCCCGGTGGAGACGGTCCCAGTCGGTGACGACCTCGGTCGTGCGCGCGTCGAGCCACGCGTCGAGCTGGTCGAGGGCGTGCGGGTCGCCGGGCACGCCGCTCGCGCCGAACGGCACGTTCCAGCGGCTGCGCTCGCGGTCCGCCAGGTCCCAGACGTAGCGCGCGACCGAGCCGCGCCACGAGCGGTGCGTGACGCCCGGCGTCGACGACGTCGAGCGCACGCAGTCGGTGTCGCCGCCGACGCCCACGTCCACCGGGAAGGGCGAGGCGCAGCCCGGGACCTCGTCGAGCACGTGCAGGGGGTGCAGGCGGTGCAGGTCCGCCCACACGGTCGCGTCGTCGCCGGACGCGCCGTCCGTCCACGTCGCGTGGGTCTCGGCGGCCACGTCCTCGAGCGCGGCACGGACCAGGGCCGGTCCGTCGAGACGCAGCCGGTCCGGGTCCGCGCGGTCCGCGTCGAGCAGCGCGGGTAGCGCGTCGGCGACCCGCGCGGGCACGACGAACCACGGCGCGAGCACGGGCCCCGCGCCCGGGTCGTCGTGCAGGGCGGCCAGCGACGGGTGCGCGGCGACCCGGCGGACGAGCGCCGCGCGCCAGCGCGCGAACGCCGCCGCGTCACGGCTGTCGGCCGCCATCTCGCGGTCCCACGTCAAGAGCCGGTCGCGCAGGGTGCGCGCGGCCACCGACAGGGCCGCGTCGGTGCGCGGCAGGTGCGCGAGGAGGCGCGCGGCGCCGTCGTGCCGCACGTCGCCGTGCACGCGTGCGGTGCTCACCGCGGTCGCGGGCTCGTCGCGGGTCGCGTCGAGCAGCGTCCGGATGCGACGTGCGCGCTGCGCCGGTGCGTAGAGGGCACCCAGGTCGTGGTCCGGGCGCGCGGGTCGCTCGTTGGCGTCGACGGCGACGTCCGTGACCGGCTCCGGGTCGACGGGGGACACCCAGTGCGGCGCGCGGCCGGCGTCGGACCATGCGTCGTGCGGGCGGTGCCGGAGACCCGCGTCGCGCTCCGGGACGCGTCCGGCGACGACGCGCAGCACCGCGCCGCGGCGGTCGGCCACGAGCACGCGGTTCACGGGGTCGACCCAGTCCCGCAGCACGTCGGCGACCTCGCCCGCGGTGCGCACGTGCAGCAGTCGACGCAGGCACCCGACGCCCGCGTCGGCGGTCGCGCGCACCGGGAAGCGCACGGACCAGGCGTCGTGCTCGACCGCGTCGTCGGCGGTCGCTGGACTGCGTCGGCCGGACGACGCAGGCCCTGGGCCGGGGGCGACCTCGCGCGCCGGATCGTCGTCCGCACCGTCCCGCCACAGCACCGGGCCGCGCGCGGTCTCGCCGACCAGCACCGGGACGTCGGCGCCGCCGCGCACGCGGATCGTCTCCTCGTGCACCGTCGCGGGCTCCCAGCCGTCGGGGCCGAGCGCCTGCCAGGTGTCGCCCTCCCGACGCAGGCGCTCGCGGAACACCTCGACGTGGTGCGCCATCGCATTCGTCACGCCCCACGCGACGTCGCCGGTGTGCGCGACGTGCGGGGCGCCGGGCACCCCGGGGAACGCGAGCCCGACGACGTCGACGCCCGGGCACGCGAGCCGGACCTGCTGGTAGACGCCCGGGAGCTCGAGCAACCGGTGCGGATCGCCGGCCACGAGCGGCAGGCCGCTCGCGGTGCGCGAGCCGTGCAGCGCCCACGCGTTGCTGCCGCCCGAGCCGGGGTCGCCCGCACCGCCCGCGGCGTCGAACAGGGCGACCGCGTCGTCGCCGAGCGCTCGCGCGACGTGGTCGTTCCACAGCAACCGGGGGAACGTCGAGAACAGCGCGTGCGCGACGAGCAGCACGCCGACCGGTCCCCATGCGGGCCACGGCTCGCGCGGGGTGCTGCCGCCGAGACGCGCGTCGAGGGCGTCGACCTCCGCGACCGGTCGCTCGCGCAGGCCGTCGTCGATCCCGCGCACGTAGGCGGCCACCCACGCGCGGTCGTCGGCGGGCAGCGCGTCGTGGACCCGCCGCGCGGTGTCGGCGATGCGCAGGCGTCGCGCGAGCACGTCCCAGTCGACCCCCGCGGGTCCGATCCGTTCGGCGAGCCGCCCCTGCGCGCGCCACAGGTCGACCTCGACCTGCCACGCCCGGTCGACGGCCGTCACGAGACCCTGGCCGTACGCGAGGCCGAGGTCGTCGCCGGCCCGGACGTGCGGCACGCCGCACGCGTCGCGGAACACCTCGACGGTCATGCGCCCACCCTGCTGCCGGTCGGCCCGGGCACGCACGCCGTCATGCGTCGCGCCGCCGCGCGACCGGGTTGGCGAGCGTGCCCGCGTAGATGAGCGAGCCCGACGGGTCGGTGAGGTCGACCATCTGCGCGGTGTTGCGCAGCTGCAGCCGGTTGAGGCACGAGTGCGCGAAGCGCCGGGCGCGCAGGTCGACGCGTCGGTGCAGGTCGGGGTGCCGGGCGGCGTGCGCGTCGATCGTCTCGGCGACGAGGCCCCAGAACGCGCGCTCGTCGAGCAGCTCGTCGGTGTCGAGGATCGCGGCGAGGTGCCGCAGGAAGCCGTCGAACACGTCGGTGAAGATGGCGAGCGCGGCCTCGTCGGCGTCGACGGGGTGCCGCACGCGTGCGACCTCGTCGGGCAGCGGGCGGTCGGTGAGGACCACGACCTCCTCGCCGATGTCCTTGAGGAACGCGCCGACGGGCACGTGCGCGTCGAGGTCGAGGATCACGTTCTCGCCGTGCGGCATGAACGCGAGGTCGTGCGCGAGCAGGCAGTGCACGAGCGGCGTGAGGTAGACGTCGAGGTAGCGCCGGACCCACGTCGTGCCGTCGAGCGCGGACGCGGCGACGAGCGCCCCGACGTAGGACGCGCCGTCGGCGTCGCGGTGCAGCAGCGACGCCATCGTGGCGAGCGCGTGCCCGGTCGGGACGAGCGGGACAGGGCTCTCGCGCCACAGCGCGGCGACCATCTTGCGGTGCGCGTTCGGCTGCGGCGTGCGGTGGTACGCGTCGCCCGTGTACCCGATCGAGACGCGCTCGCGCAGGACGCGGAACCCGAGCGCACCCAGCACGCGGTCGCCCGCGACGAGGTCCGCGACCCAGTCGTTGATCCCGGGCGTCGCCGCCATGTACGCGGGCGACAGCCCCCGCAGGAAGCCCATGTTCTGGATGGCGAGCGCGACCTTGACGTAGTGGCGCGACGGGTCGGACACGTTGAGCAGCGTGCGGATCGACTGCTGCGGCAGGTAGTCGTCGTCGCCCGTGCCGAGCAGGACGAGGTCGCGGCGCGCGACGTCGGGCGCGAACGTGACCGCGAGCCGGTGCTCCCACTGCCACGGGTGCACGGGCAACCAGCGGTAGCCGGCCGGGTCGAGCCCCAGGTCGCGGAGCTGCGCGTGGAACCGGGCGATCGTCGCGCCGCCCAGCTCGGCGAGGTAGAACGCGTCCTCGTCGAGCCCGGCGCCGAGCGCGAGGTGGCTGACGTCGCGCCGCACCGCGAGCCACACCAGCCGCACCGGCCGGCCCGCCTCGGGCGCGTAGGCCGCGTGGTCCGAGACGCCGAAGCCGATGCGGCCGTTGTTCGCGACGAACGACGGGTGCCCCTCGGTCATCGCCGCCTCGACCTCCCACAGCGGCGCGCCGACGAGGTCCGCGGCCGACGGGCCGCCGTGGTGCGCCTTGAACGCGCCGCTCGCGAGCGTCGACGCGATCTCCTCCAGGTAGACCGCGAGCAGGTGGTCGGGGATGCGCAGCAGCGGCTGCAGCTCGAGCACGAGCGCCATCGCGTCGAGGGGCGCGGGCTCGCCGTCGACGTCTCGGGTCAGGCTCGCCTCGTCGAGCGCCCAGTGCTCGAGCGACAGGCGGCGCGCGCGGAACCGGTAGACGACGCGGCCGTGGTCGAGGACGACGCGGTAGCCGTGCGGGTCGCGCTCGTCGTCCGTCGCCAGGTCGGCCGGGTCCTCGTCGCGGACCGGCGCGAGCAGCCGTTCGTGCGCGAGCTCCGACAACGCCTTCGCGACGAGGTGCCGCTGCGCGACGGCCATCGTCTCGGGACGCAGGTGCGCGGCGGTCCGCGCGACGGGCGGGGCGCCCGCGCCGGGGCGCTCGGTCGTGGCGGTCATCGCAGGGTCCTTCCCAGGGGGCTCGCGGCGAGGTCCGCGCGCGTGCAGACGCACAGCAGCGCGCGCTTGCCGGGGAGGTCGACCTCCCGCAGCACGCGGAACCCGGCGGCGGCGTTCTTCGCGGCGATGCGGGTGTTGGTGACGTCGGGCTCGACGACGACGCGCGTCGCGCCCAGGCCGTCGAGCACGAACCGCACGACCTCGCGCATGACGGCCGAGGTGAGGCCGTGCACGGGGGCGCCGGTCGGCGGCGCGACGAGCAGGTGCATGCCCACGTCGCCGGGCTCCGCGTCGTGCACCTCGGTGAGCAGCACGTGCGCGGGGTCGTACGTCTCGACGAGGAACGTCGGCTCCCCGTCGACACGGCCGAGCCACGCCTGCTGGTGGGGGTCGGCGGCGACGTCGTCGAAGTAGGCGCGCACCTCGTCGACCCCGAGGTGGCCCATCTCCCACGCGGCGGACCGCGGGTGGGTGAGCCACGCGTGCAGGCGCGCGACGTGCGCGCCGACGTCGAGCGGCTCGAGCGTGACGACCGGCGACGACCCGGCCGGCGTCACGTCCGAGCCGACCGACGCGTCCGCCGCGACAGCCACCGGGGTGCCGGGCGCGCTCATCGCGCGCCGCCGACCAGCGCGTCGGCGTCGTCGTCGGCCGCGACCGGCTGCGCGTCGGCGGGCACGCCGAACTCCTGGAACGCGATGCGGCGCTCGCGGGGGTACACCTCGCGCCCGACCACGGCCTCGAGGATCGCCGACGACCGCCACGCGCCGAACCCGAGGTCGGGCGCGGTGACGCCGTGCGTGTGCTCCTCGCCGTTCTGGACGAAGACGCGCCCGCGCCCGCCGTCGACGGAGTAGTCGCGCGCGACCGCGAACCGCCCGCGCGCGTCGAGGTCCAGGCGGTCGAGGACGGGGTCGAGGAACGCGGGAACCCGCGCGGCGTAGCCGGTCGCCAGGACCAGGGCGTCGGTCGTGCGCTCGTGCACGGCGTCGAGCTGCGCGTGCCGCAGCCGCAGCGTGTACCGCTCGCCGTCCCACCGCGCGCCGACGACCTCAGTGTCCGTGAGCAGCGTCGTCGGGACCGGTCCGGCCGCGCTCTTGCGGTAGAGCGTGTCGTAGATGTCGTCCACCAGCGCCGCGCTGATGCCCTTCGACAGCGCACGCTGCTCGCGCCCGACCCGGTCGCGGACGTCCGTCGGGAGCCCGTGGAAGTGGTCGGTGTACTCGGGCGACGTCATCTCGAGCGTGAGCTTCGTGTACTCCATCGGGAAGAACCGCGGCGAGCGCGTGACCCAGTCGAGCCGGTAGCCGCACCGGTCGACGTCCTCGAGCAGGTCGCGGTAGATCTCGGCCGCCGACTGCCCGCTGCCGACGACGGTCACGCTGCGTGCCGCCTGCAACGACGCCCGCGCCGGCAGGTAGTCGGCGCTGTGCACGACGGGCCCGCCGACATCCCGCAGCGCGGGCGGGACCACGGGCTGGGTACCGACACCGAGCACGACGTGCCGCGTCCGGTACGTCTCGACGCCGCCGTCGGCCCGTCGCGCGCGCACCAGGTAGTCGTCGCCGTCGGCCTCGACCCGCACGACCGTCCGACCCCAGCGCAGCGTGCCGAGCTGGTCCGCGACCCAGCGGCAGTACGCGTCGTACTCGGCGCGCAGCGGGTAGAACGACTCGCGGATGTAGAACGGGTACAGCCGCCCGGTGGCCTTGAGCCACGCGAGGAACGAGAAGCGCGACGTCGGGTCGGCCATCGTCACGAGGTCGGCGAGGAACGGCACCTGGATCGTCGCGCCCTCGAGCATCATCCCGTGGTGCCACGCGAAGCCGTCGCGGCCGTCGAGGAAGACCGCGTCGAGCCCGAGCGGGTCGGCGAGCGCCGCGAGGCCGAGGTTGAACGGGCCGATCCCGATGCCGACGAGGTCGTGCGTGCGGCCCGGCGCGGCGGCGCTCACCGGGCCACCGCCGCGGCGTCCGCGACCAGGTCGTCGCCCTCGACGAGCGCGGCACCCGCGGCTCGCACGAGTTCGAGCACGCCCGCCACGTCGTCGAGCGTGGTGTCCGGGTTGAGCAGCGTGAGCTTGAGGCAGGGCCGCCCGTCGACGACGGTCTTGGCGACGAGCGCCCGACCGGAGCCGAACAGGGCGGAGCGGATCTGCGGGACGAGCGTGTCGGCCTGCGCGTCCGGCACCCCGACGGGCTGGTAGCGGAACAGCACGGTCGACAGCTGCGAGCGCCCGACGAGCACGAGGTCGTCGTCCTCGTCGACCCACCGGTGCGCGGCCGCGGCGAGGTCGAGCACCTCGTCGAACATCGCGCCGAGCCGGTCGGCGCCGAGCGCGCGCAGCGTCGTCCAGAGCTTGAGCGCGTCGAACCGACGCGTCGTCTGGAGCGACTTGTCCACCTGGTTCGGCTCGTCGCTGTCCTCGGGGTTGAGGTAGTCGGCATGCCACGCGACCGGTGCGAGGTCGGCGGGGTCGCGCACGAGCAGCGCGCTCGACGACACGGGCTGGAAGAAGCTCTTGTGGAAGTCGACGGTGACGGACCGGGCCCGCTCGATGCCGTCGAGCAGGTGCCGCCGGGTGGGGGAGACGAGCAGCCCGCACCCGTAGGCGGCGTCGACGTGCAACCACGTGCCGCCGGCCTCGCAGACGCGCGCGACCGGGTCCAGCGGGTCGACGCAGCCGCGGTCGGTCGTGCCCGCGGTCGCGACGACCGCCATGGGCACGTCGCCCGCGGCGCGGATCGCGGCGAGCGTGGCGGCGACGCCCTCGGGCCGCAGCCGCCCGAGGGGGTCGACGGGTGCGGCGACGACGGCGTCGGGCGCGAGGCCCAGCAGGAGCGCGGCCTTCTGGACGCTGAAGTGGCTCGACGAGCTGGCGACGACGCGCAGCCGCGGCAGCATCGCGCCGCGGTCGTCGACGCCGGCGAGTGCGTGCTCGCGGGCCAGCAGCAGCCCCTGGAGGTTCGACTGCGTGCCGCCCGACGTGAAGATCCCGTCCCCGGCGACGAACCCGATGCGGCGTGCCGTCCAGTCGACGACGCTGCGCTCGACGAACGTCCCGATCCCGGACTGGTCGAACGTGTCGACCGACGGGTTCACCGCGGCGAGCACGGCCTCGGTCGCGACCGCGGGCAGCACGACGGGGCAGTTCAGGTGGGCCGCGTAGGTCGGCAGGTGGAACCACACCGCGTGCTCGAGGACGAGGTCGTCGACCTCGCGCAGCGCCGCGGGCGTGCCGATCGCCGGCCCGTCGAGGTCGACGGCGTCGACGAGCGCCCGCAGCTGTGCGGGGGTGGCACCGGAGTACGGCTGGGTGGTGGTCCGCAGGCGTGCGGCGATCCGGTCGACGGTGGTGTGCACCGTGTCGGCGTAGTGGTCGGCGGTGCGGGACGACAGCAGCTCGCGCACGCGAGGCCCCCCTGGGGTCGACGAAGTTGGGCGTTCGGCGAGTGAGGACGTCCTTACTCGACGAAGGATTGCCTAACCTAACGACGATCCCGGCGACGTCAAGCCGCGCTCCGACGCGTGGACGATCCCGGCGACACGGACGGACGTCCGGATCGGTGGCGCTGACGCCCCGCCGCGCTGCAGGATCGCCATCGTCGCGTCGAAGTGGCCGAGGATCGCCGGCGTCGGCGCCCCCTGCACGGCCCGTCGAGCGGCCCGTCCGACCGCGACCGGGCGCCGGCCGGTCCACGGGGCCCGTCTGCGCGCGAGGCGGCCGCTGGTGGTGCCGGTCTCCGGCCCGGCTCACCGGAGCCCGCGCGGGTCACCCCACCGCGCGGGCTCCGGGAGAGCCGGGTGCGGGTCAGTGTGCGTGCCGCCCTGCCGCCGACGTCAGCTCGTTCGGCGTGACGTCGAGCTCGGCCGACCGCCACACCTCGCCGGTCGCGACGTCGACCGCGAGCACGCGGTTCGTCGCCGGGTCCGTGACGTAGGCGGTCCGGTCGAGGACGTGCAGGGTCGGGCGCGGGTCCTGCCACTCGTCGGGCTCGGTCCACGCGTCGATCAGCGGGATCGAGCGCGTGAGCGTCCCGGCCTCGGGGTCGATGACGTGCAGCGACCCGTCGGTGCCGAGGACCAGGGCCTCGCCGTCGTGGCCGCGGCCGAGCGAGCGGAAGGTGTACGACGCGGGCAGGTCGACCAGGCGCAGCGACGCGGTGCGGGTGTCGACGAGCGACACGCGCGTGGGCCGCTCGAGCTCGGCGTCGGGGTCGGACTTGTAGTCGCCGAGCACGACCGGCGACTCCTCGCTGCCCGCCTGGTTGCCGATGCGCCCGTACGCGTCGGGGCTCGCGACCTTGGTGATCGTGTCCTCGTTGACGACGACGAGGCCGTCCTGGCAGCCGACGACGACCACCTCGTCCGCGGCCACCGCCTCGCCGTGCACGCCGGGGCACGCGTCGGTCGCGGCGATCTCGGTGTCGTCGGCGTCGAGCAGCCGGACGCCGCTGCGCTGCTCCTCGGTACCGTCGGACACGACGAGCGCGTCGTCGCCGCGCAGCACCGCGACGCCGTGGTGCGGCGACGGGGTGGTGTACGTGCGGGTCACCGCGTCCTCGCCGCCCGCGACGTCGTGCACGTCGAGCACCGTGACCTCGCCCGTGCCGTCGTCGAACAGCGCGACACGGTCGTCGTGCACGACGACGTGCCCCGGCTTCTCCGCGGGGTAGGTGACGTCGGTCAGCGCCGGGTCGGCGGTCCAGTAGTGGGCGTGGTCGCCGTGCTCCTCGGCCCAGGTGCCCGCGTCGAGCACCTGGAAGCCCGCGTCGGTCGACACCATGACGTGCCGTCCGTCGCCCGCGGGGTTGACGCGCAGGAAGCCGTCCTTCTCGATCCGCTCGACGGTCTCGAGCGTGTCCGCGTCGAGCACGAGCAGGCCGCCGTCGTACGTGACGACCAGGCGTGGCTGGTAGGTCGAGGCCTCGGCGGCGCCGCTCGACGGGGTGTTCTCGGTCGCGGTCGACGCGGGGGCCGCGTCCTCGGCGGTGCCGGCGCACGCCGCGAGCATCACGAGGGGGAGTGCGGCGGCGGCCGCGCGGGTCGCGCCGCGGAGGCGCGGGCGGGCGTGGGTCTGGGTCATGAGGTCGTCAGGTGCCGCGCGGCGGCACCGGCTCCTTCCTGGTCGTGGTGGGACGCGGCTGCGTCACGCGAGGACCGTAGCAGACGATGACTATCGTTCTCATTAACGCCTTACGCAAGTCGGCCCCCGGGTGCAGGCGAGGCGGTCGGGGCGTCCGACCACGGGCCGACGGGCCCGCGGTGCTCCCCGCCCGCGGGCCGACGCGACGAGCCGCCGCGCGGACCTAGCGTCGGGGCGTGACCAGCACCGTCGACCTCCCGGACGTCGCCCCCGCGCGCCCCAGCACCTCGACCCTCGCCGTCCTCGGGCTCGCCGCGGTGCTCGGGCTCGCCTGGGGCGTCGCCACGTCGTTCCTCCAGACCGTCCTGCCCGCGCCGTTCGCCGGGCTCGCGAACGCCGTGTCGCCATGGCTCGTCGTGCCGTTCCTCGTCGGCTCGCGTGCGCGGACCCGGCCCGTCGCGGTCGTCGCGGGCCTGCTCGCCTGCGTCCTGCAGGTCGTCGGCTACTACGTGACCGCGGACCTGCGGGGCTTCGGTCTCTCGCTCACGTCGATCGCCGAGTGGATCGTGACGGGAGTCGTCGGCGGGCCCGTGTTCGGGCTCGCCGGCCACCTCTGGCGCACGGCGAAGGGACGCCTGCGCGGGCTCGGCGAGGCGCTGCTCGTCGCGGTCTGGGCGACCGAGGCCGTCGTCTCGTACGGCATCCGGCTCCACTACGTCGGTGACGCCCTCGTCTTCGGGACCGTCGCCGTCGCGCTGCTCGTCACGGTCGGACGTCGACCGGGGCCCCTACGCGCGACGCTCCGGTGGCTCGCCGTGACCGTGCCCGCCGGTGTCGCGGGGATGCTCGCGCTCGAGCCGCTGCTGCGCGTCGTCGGCTGACGGGCGCCGGCTCCGGGCCCTGCGTGCCGCTCAGGCCGTCCGACGCACCGAGCGCAGCGCGAGCTGCGCCGCCACGGCCATCGTGAGGATCGAACCGAGCACCACCAGGAGCGGCGCCTGCCACCCGCCCGACGCCGCGTGCACCGCGCCGAGCACGCTCGGCCCCGCCGCGCCGCACGCGTACCCGAAGCTCTGCACGGCCGCCGACATCCGCCGCGCCGCGCGCTGCGACCCCGCCGTCTGCGCCACGACGGTGAAGATCACCGCGAAGTTGCCGCCCTGCGCGACGCCCGCGAGCGTGCACCAGACGCCCCACGCACCCGGCGCGAGCACGAGCCCGATCGGCAGCGTGACCCAGCCGAGCGCGATCGCGAGCGACACGACCCGCATCGGCACGCGCCGCGACAGCGCGAGCGGCACCGCCACGCCGCCGACCATCCCGAACAGCTGGAACAGCGCTGCGGCGCCACCCGACGCGGTCGGGTCCATGCCCGTCCCGTCGTGCAGCACGGTCGGCAGCCACGCGCTCACGGCGTAGTACCCGAACGCCTGGCCCGCGAACGAGACCGCGAGCAGCCAGGTCACGGGACGCCGCAGCGCGTCGGGCACCGCGCGACCGGCACCGACCGCCTCGGTCGACGCGTCGGCGCCCGTCCCGGTGGCCGCGCCCACGTCGTCGTCGCCCGCAGCACCCGCGGCCCGGACCTGCGGGTCCGCCCGACGCCCGTACGCCCGCCGCCACACCCCGAGCCCCAGGACCGCCAGCCCGCCCCACGACGCGAGCGCCCAGCGCCACCCGACGAGCGACGCGAGCGGCTCGGTCAGGGTCGTCGTGAGCACGCTGCCCGCGTTGAGTGCCGCGGTGTACAGACCCGTCGCGCGGGGGACCGCCGACGGGAAGTCGCGTCCGATCACCACCGGCACCGCGACGTTGCCCGCGGTGATCGCGGCCCCGATGAGCACCGTCCCGACGAGAGCGGTGCCGAACCCGTCGACCGACCGCAGGACCGTGCCGACCAGCACCGTCACGAGCGACGCCGTCACGACGCGCGTCGTGCCCTGCCGCGCGAGCAGCACCGCGACCAGCGGCGTCGCGAGTGCGAAGCACAGGACCGGCACACCGGTGAGCAGGCCGACGCCGGCCGCGGACAGGCCCAGGTCCGCCTGGACGTCGTCGACGACGGGGGCGAGCGCGGTGATCGGTGCGCGCAGGTTGAGCGCGTAGAGCAGGACCGCGGCGAGCAGGAGCCCCCGCGCGCCGTCCGCGGCAGCCCGCCGAGCCGCCGCCGTCATGCCCTCGGGGCCGGTCGGGCCGCCGTCATGCCCTCACGACGCGTCGAACGGTGCCACGACCTCGCGCAGCAGGTCCGCGAGCCGCTGCCGGTCCGCCTCGTCGAGCTCGCCCAGCAGGCCGCGCTCGACGTCCAGCAGGTCCGCGAACGCCGCGTCGACCCGCGTCCGGCCGGCCTCCGTGAGCTGCACCAGCACACCGCGGCGGTCGTCCGGCGACGGCTGCCGCTCGACGAGCCCGTGCTCGACGAGCCGGTCGATGCGGTTCGTCATCGTGCCGCTCGTCACGAGCGTCTGCGTGAGCAGCGCGCCGGGGGAGAGGCGGTAGGGAGCGCCCGCGCGGCGCAGCGCCGACAGCACGTCGAACTCCCACGTCTCCAGGTCGTGCCGCGCGAACGCCCCGCGGCGGGCGAGGTCGAGGTGGCGGGCCAGCCGGCTCACGCGCGAGAGGACGGTCAGCGGGCGCACGTCGAGGTCCGGCCGCTCGCGCTCCCACGCGAGCACGATCCGGTCGACCTCGTCCTGCGCCCCCGGGTCGTCGGGCGCCGTCCCCGGCGTCATGAGCGCGAGATTACTCGACGTCGACACAACCGGACCGGGACCCGGGCGTGTCGTCACGCGACCGGCTCGGTGTTCCGGGTGAGCTGCGGACGCCGCTCGAGGCCCGACAGGCCGTTCCACGCGAGGTTCACGAGGTGCGCGGCGACCTCGGCCTTGCGCGGGCGGCGCGCGTCGAGCCACCACTGGCCCGTCAGCGCGACCATCCCGACGAGCATCTGCGCGTAGATCGGCGCGGTCCGCGGGTCGAGGCCCTGGCCCCGGAACTGGTCGGCCAGCAGGTGCTCGACCTGCGTCGCGACGTCGCCGATCAGGCTCGAGAACGTGCCCGTCGCCTGCGCCACGGGGGAGTCCCGCACGAGGATCCGGAACCCGTCCTCGGAGGCCTCGATGTAGCTGAGCAGGGCCAGCGCGGTGCGCTCGACCAGCACCTTCGGGTGGCCGCCGCCCTCCAGGGCGCCCGTGAGCGCGCCGGTCAGGGCCTGGATCTCCCGGTCGACGACGACCGCGTAGATCCCCTCCTTGCCGCCGAAGTGCTCGTACACGACCGGCTTCGAGACCTCCGCGCGCGACGCGATCTCCTCGATGCTGGTCCCGTCGAAACCCTTCTCGGCGAACAGCCGGCGGGAGACGTCGAGCAGCTGCGCACGACGTTCGGTCCCCGTCATACGCGAGCGGGGTGCTCGCCTCGTCTCCGCAGCCACGGGGAACATCATGCCGTGCGCACGCCCCGGGACGGCCGCGGACGGTGCCCGGGTGCCTGGCAGACTGTCGCCCCGACGGCACGACGCCGGTCCGCCCTGGTGTAACGGCAGCACGCAGGCCTTTGGAGCCTCGCGGTCCAGGTTCGAATCCTGGGGGCGGAGCCGCTCGGCCGGTCCGGGAGGGGCCGTCGGGACGGCCCGGACGCGGCGGTAGAGTGCAGGTGCCCACGGTCCCGCCGCCCGGAGTGCTCCGGGCAGACCCGCGAGGAGCCCCCTCAGGTGACGTTCCCCCGCCCGGCTGCCGTCGTCGTCCTCGCCGCTGGTGAGGGCACGCGGATGCGCTCGGCAACCCCCAAGGTCCTGCACACCCTCGCCGGCCGGAGCATGCTCGGCCACGCGCTCGCCACGGCGCGCGCGCTCGACCCGGGTCGGGTCGTCGTCGTCGTCCGGCACGGCCGCGAGGCCGTCGCGGCGCACGTCGCCGAGGTCGACCCCCAGGCGCTGCTCGCCGACCAGGACGAGATCCCCGGCACCGGTCGGGCCGTCCAGGTCGCGATGACCGCGCTCGACGCCGCTGCACAGGCGCAGGCGGCAGGTGCGGACCGCCCCGGCGTCGGCGAGCCGGGCTCGGCCGCGGGCGTGCTGCTCGACGGCGCGGTCGTCGTGGTCGCGGGTGACGTCCCGCTGCTCGACGCGGGCACGCTCGGCGAGCTGCTCGCGGCGCACCACGCCGACGGCAACGCCGTCACGGTCCTCACGACCGAGGTGGACGACCCGACGGGCTACGGCCGCATCCTGCGCGAGCCCGGTACGGGCGACGTGCTCGGCATCGTCGAGCAGAAGGACGCCGACGACGAGCAGCGCGCGATCACCGAGATCAACTCGTCCATCTACGTGTTCGACGCCGCCGTGCTGCGCGGCGCGCTCGGACGCCTCGGCCGCGACAACGCCCAGGGCGAGGTCTACCTGACCGACGTGCTGGCCATCGCACGTCAGGACGGCGGCCACGTGCGCGCGCTGCGCACGGACGACCCGGTGGTCGTCGAGGGCGTCAACGACCGCGTGCAGCTCGCGCGCCTGCGTGCGGAGCTCAACCGCCGGATCCTCGAGGACTGGATGCGCGAGGGCGTGACGGTCGTCGACCCGGCGACGACGTGGGTCGACGTGGACGTCGAGCTCGAGCGCGACGTCACGCTCCTGCCCGGCACGCAGCTGCACGGCGCGACGGTCGTCCGCGAGGGCGCGACGGTCGGCCCGGACACCACGCTCACGAGCGTCGAGGTCGGCCCGCGCGCGACGGTCAGCCGCACGCACGGCGAGCTCGCCGTGATCGGCGAGGGCGCGAGCGTCGGTCCGTTCGCCTACCTGCGCCCCGGCACGGTGCTCGGCACCGACGGCAAGATCGGCACGTTCGTCGAGACGAAGAACGCGCAGATCGGCACGGGCTCCAAGGTGCCGCACCTGTCCTACGTCGGCGACGCGACGATCGGCGAGCACACGAACATCGGCGCCGCGTCGGTGACCGTCAACTACGACGGCGTCAACAAGCACCGCACGACGATCGGCTCGCACGCCCGCACGGGCGCGGACAACATGTTCGTCGCGCCGGTCACGATCGGCGACGGCGCGTACACGGGTGCGGGCAGCGTCATCCGGCGCGACGTCCCGGCGGGTGCGCTCGGCGTCTCCGCGGGCTCGCAGCGCAACATCGAGGGCTGGGTCGCGCGGGCGCGCGCCGGCACCGCGGCCGCGCAGGCCGCCGCCCGCGCCGGTGCCGGGGCCGCCGACGAGCTCTCGCCGCAGGCGCGTGCCGAGCGCGAGCGCGCCGCGCAGGCCGCGAGCGGACCCCGGCAGACGCCGCCCCCGCACCTGCCCGACCAGCCCACGCCGCTCGCCGACCCGGCCGGCTCGACCACGGAGGAGTCGGCGCGATGACCGGCATCGTCTCGAACGACGGAGAGAAGCGGCTGGTGCTCGTCTCCGGGCGCGCGCACACGGAGCTCGCGACGGACGTCGCCGAGCACCTGGGCATCGAGCTCGTGCCGACCACGGCGTACGACTTCGCCAACGGCGAGATCTACACGCGGTTCGGCGAGTCGGTGCGCGGCTCCGACGCGTTCGTCCTGCAGTCGCACGCGCGGCCGATCAACCAGTGGATCATGGAGCAGCTGCTCATGGTCGACGCGCTCAAGCGGGCGTCCGCGAAGACGATCACCGTCGTCGCGCCGTTCTACGGCTACGCCCGCCAGGACAAGAAGCACCGCGGCCGCGAGCCGATCTCGGCCCGCCTGCTGGCCGACCTGTTCAAGACGGCCGGCGCGGACCGCCTCATGAGCGTCGACCTGCACACCGCGCAGATCCAGGGCTTCTTCGACGGCCCGGTCGACCACCTGTGGGCGATGCCGACGCTGATCGACTACGTCCGCACGCGTGTCGACACGACCAACGTGACGGTCGTCTCGCCCGACGCGGGCCGCATCCGCGTCGCCGAGCAGTGGGCCGCGAAGCTCGGCGGCGGACCGCTCGCGTTCGTGCACAAGACGCGCGACATCCGCAGCGCCAACAAGTCGGTCGCCAACCGCGTCGTCGGCGAGGTCGAGGGCCGGTCGTGCGTGCTCGTCGACGACCTCATCGACACGGGCGGCACGATCGCCGGCGCGGTCCGCGTGGTGCTCGAGGCGGGGGCGAAGGACGTCATCGTCGCCGCGACCCACGGCGTCCTGTCGCCGCCCGCGGCGGAGCGGCTGCAGGAGAGCGGCGCGCGTGAGGTGATCGTCACGGACACCCTCCCCATCGAGGACGAGAACCGCTTCGAGAAGCTCACGGTCCTGTCGATCGCCCCGCTGATCGCGCGGGCGATCCGCGAGGTCTTCGACGACGGCTCGGTGACGTCGCTCTTCGACGGCAACGCCTGACCTGCACCGACGGCCCCGGACCTGCGCGCGACGCGGGTCCGGGGCCGTCGCCGTGCCCGGCGGTCCGCGGCGTCGCGGACCGTGCTGCCCGCGACCGTGACCCGGCGGTCGCCCGACCGTGGGCGGGTCGTGGGGGAGTTGGGGATGGGTGCCGCCAGCGGGTAAGATCGTCAGGTTGCCTCGGCGAGGGACGTCGGACGGTCGTACGACGTGGCCCAGGTGCGGTGCAGGTCCACCGCCCGGGTCGCACGGCCGCACCAGCTCCGTGATCGACTGGGCGCACGCCTCCGCGTGCCCGTCCTGCGCCCCGCGTCGAGGCCACCA
This sequence comes from Cellulomonas fimi, assembly GCF_028527925.1. GTDB lineage: Bacteria > Actinomycetota > Actinomycetes > Actinomycetales > Cellulomonadaceae > Cellulomonas > Cellulomonas fimi_C. The sequence continues at coordinate 200,074 of NZ_JAPESW010000001.1, read as the reverse complement.
CCCACGCCGTAGTCCACGTGCCCCCGCCCCGGCGGTGGCACCGCCATCACCGTCATCCCGTCCGCGCCCGGTCGCGGACGCCTGCTCCTGGGAGTCACCGTGTCCGAGGTCAAGCTCGTCGCCACCGCCCGCACCGAGTTCGGCAAGGGCGCCGCCCGCCGCCTGCGCCGCGCCCACCAGATCCCCGCCGTCCTGTACGGGCACGGCTCGGACCCGGTCCACGTGTCCCTCCCGGGCCACGAGACGATGCTCGCGGTCAAGCACGCGAACGCGCTCTTCGAGATCGAGCTCGACGGCAAGACCACCCTCGCGCTGGCCAAGGACGTCCAGATCGAGCCGGTGCGCAACGTCATCGAGCACGTCGACCTGCTCATCGTGAAGAAGGGCGAGAAGGTCGCCGTCGAGGTGCCCGTGCACGTCGTCGGCGAGTCGGCGCCGGGCACCATCCACGTCGTCGAGACGCAGGCCGTGGCCCTCGAGGCCGAGGCGACGCACCTGCCGCAGAACGTCGAGGTCGACATCGAGGGCCTCGAGGCCGGTGCGATCGTCCACGCCGGCGACATCACGCTCCCGCAGGGCGCGACGCTCGTCACCGACGCCGAGGCGATCGTCCTCACGGTCAGCCTGCCGCAGGTGTCGGCCGACGACCTCGCCGCCGACGAGGCCGCCGCCGAGCTCGCCGCCGAGCAGTCGGCCGCCTCCGCCGCGGACGCCCCGGCCGAGGCCTGAGCCTCCAGCACCACCCGCGACGCCCGGTACCGTTCCTGCGGTGCCGGGCGTCGTCGTTCGTCCGACCTCGACGCAGGGAGCGTTCATGACCGACGGACCGTGGCTCGTCGTGGGTCTCGGCAACCCCGGGCCGCAGTACGCGGGCAACCGGCACAACGTGGGCCAGATGGTCCTCGACGAGCTCGCGCGCCGCACGGGTGCGTCGTTCGGCGGCAAGGGCGGCGGGGTGCTGTCGCGGCGGCCGCAGGCGGCCGTCGCCGAGGCGCGGCTCGGGACCCTGCCGGGCGGTGTGCCGGGTCCGCGCGTGATCCTCGCGAAGCCGACGACGTACATGAACGTGTCCGGCGGCCCGGTCGCGGCGCTCGCGAAGTACTACGACGTGCCCGTCGAGCGGGTCGTCATGGTGCACGACGAGCTCGACATCCCGTTCGCCGACGTGCGGCTCAAGCGCGGCGGCGGCGAGGGCGGGCACAACGGCCTGCGCGACACCTCGAAGGCGCTCGGGTCGAAGGAGTACGTGCGGGTGCGCGTGGGCGTGGGCCGGCCGCCGGGCCGGATGGACCCCGCCGACTTCGTGCTCCGTGACTTCGCGAAGCCTGAGCTCAAGGATCTGCCGTGGCTGGTCGACGCGGCCGCGGACGCCGTGGAGGCGGTCGTCGTCGAGGGCCTCGAGAAGGCGCAGCTGCGCTTCCACACCAAGGCCTGACCGGGCGGCGGTCGGCGACCGCCGCCGGCGCACCGTCCACTCGGACGCGACCGAGGCCGGCACCCTGTCGATCGGGTGCCGGCCTCGGTCGTCCGTGCGGCGGTCAGTCGCCGCGCGAGACGCTCACCGGGCTCCCGTCGGTCCACGTGTTGCGGGCGACGGTCAGCACCTTGGTCGTGCTCGACGGCGCGATGATCGCGCAGTTCGCGACGCGCTGGTCGCGGGTGAAGACGTTGTCCGTGATGACGACGCCCTGGAACGGGCCCTTGCCCTTCTCGGCGAAGTTGACCGTGCACCCGCCGCCGCCGGCCCAGTTCTTCGAGATCGTCACGTTCGAGACGACGCCCTGGTCCTGCGTGAACTGGATGCCGCTGTTGGTCGCGTCCTCGATGGTGTTGCCGACGATCGTGATGTTGGAGCCGGCCTGGATCTGCACCGTGTCGTCGTGGCTCGGGGTGTTGTTCTGCAGCGGGTCGTTCTCGTAGTGCAGGTTGTCGTGCAGCCAGGACGACTCGATCGTCACGTTGCCGCCGGTGAGGTGGAACACGTCGATCACGTGGTGGATGTTGCTGCGGCGCACGGTGATGTTCGAGCCGCGCACGCCGTCGATGTGCGCGGAGGGCGCCTGCGCGTAGAGCTCGCTGTCCTGGATGAGGACGCTCGCCCCGCTCGTGTTGTTCGTGACGAGCGCGCGCTGGATCGTCGTCGCGTAGCCCCGGATGATCGAGTTCTTGATCGTCACGTTGGGCGCCGCGATCTTGACGAACCCGCGGATGTCGAGCGAGTCGACGACCGCGCCGGGCGTGGTCACCGTGAGGTCGCCCTCGTGCACCGTCAGGCGCGTGCCGGCGGGGACGCCGGTGTTCGACGCGCCGGGCTTGACCGAGCCGGGCGCCGCGGTCGTCTGCGGCTTGGGCGTCGCGGTCGGCGTCGGGCTCGCGGTCGGCTTGGGGGTCGCCGTGGCGGTCGGCGTGGCCGTCGGGGTCGCGGTGGCTGTCGGAGTCGGTGTGGGCGTCGGTGTGGCCGTCGCGGTGGGCGTCGGCGTCCGCGTCGGAGGCGGCACGGTCACGCCGCCGGGGCCGACGACGTACCCCACGACCTCGGGCGTGATGCGCACGCTCGCGTCGGTCGACGTGAGCGTGATGGTGTCGCGCGCCGAGCCGCCGAGCGGGACGAGCGCCTGGTTGCGTGCGGGCGCGTCGGGCGACGCGACGAGGAAGGACGTCTCGCGGCACTCGTCGGACGCCGCGGTGCCCGGGCACGCGCTCACCGTGGTCGGGCGCCACGCGCCCTTGGCGGTCAGGCGGACCTGGACGGCGGTCGCGTTGGCGGGGACGTCCTCGAGCCGGAGCGACGTGCTCGCGCCCGACCTCACGACCGTCGCGCCGAGCGTGTCCGGCTCGTCGAGCGTCTGGAGGTTGCCGCCGGTGCTGCTGACGGACCGCGCGACGTACCAGCCGTCGACGTCGACCGCGATGGTGTGGTCGCCCTGCTGGTTGAAGAGCTGCAGCGTCCCGCCGGCGCCGAGCCGGACGACGAGCGACGCCTGCCGTGCGCGCTCCGGGATCGGGTTGAGCACCGACGTCGCGGCGCACGTCGCGGCGGTCTGGCCCTCGGGGCACACCGCGACGTAGGACGTCTCGGTGCTGGCGGTCGACGTCAGGCGCAGCGCGACGGCGGTCGCGCCCTTCGGCGCCTCGGGCACGGCGACGCTGGTCGTGCCCCGGCCGGAGACCGTGGTCTCGAGCACGCGGTGCGGGTCGACGGGCACGTAGAGCGAGTCCTCGGCGACGGACCCCTGGGAGGCGTCGACCCCGAAGCCGTGCAGGTCGGCGAACACGCGCGTGTCGGCGCTCGCCTGGATCGTGACGGTCGGCCGCGCGGCGCTCACGGGGACCGAGACCGTCGCGGACGCGGGCTCCTCGGCGGTGACGACGAGCGCCGGGGCGGCGGTGCAGGCGTCGGTCACGGCGGTGCCCGGGCAGACGGACACCCGCGTGGTCGCCGCGGTCGTGCGCGCGGCCGTGACCTGGAGGGTCGCGGACGTGGCACCCGCGGGGACCGCGGGGAGCGTGACGGTGACGGTGCCGCCGGGGGCGAGCGTCGTGCCGGACAGGACGCGGTTCGGGGCGACGGGACGGTAGACGCCGATGGGCGCGGACTCGGCGGGGGCGATGATCGCGACGACGAGGGCGACGGCGAGCGCTGCAGCGGAGGCGACCGTGGTGACGAGCCGCCGCGAGGGCGCGACGGTGCGTGGTCGCGCTGCGCGGCGGTGGGTCGGCGGGTGCTGCGTCTCGCTGTGTCGTCCTCGCACGGGCGGTCTCCGAGGGTCGGGGCCAGGTCGTCGAGCGGCGATCCGACAGGGTCCGTCACGGGTGGGAGCACCCGTGACTGGAGGGTCCTGCCGAGCCCGCGAGGAGCCCGGGCCTGCGACTTCGTCGCGTACGGGGCCCTGGCTCGCCGCGCACGCCGACTATAGGAGAAACACCCATTCGGCGGAATCACGGCTTCTCGGACACGCGTCCCGGAGGCCGTGACCTGTTCGTGACCTGCGTCGGGACCGCGGGGCAACGAATCTCGGCATGTGGGACGTCTTCACCCGCCGTTCGTGAGCCGCGACGGACGGAGCCCGCCCCGGGTGTCCGGGACGGGCTCCGTGGGCCGCGCCGGCGCGGGCCGGTCGGCCCGGCTGCCGTCGCGCGGTGGAAGGGCTGGTCAGCTGCCCTTGCGGACGGTCGCGACCACGCCGTCGGTGAAGTAGTTGTTCGAGGTGGTCACCACCGTGGTGGTCGGGGCGATGATCGCGCAGTTGTAGTTCTTCGTCGTGCGCCCGAACTTGTTGTCCTTGACGGTGATGCCCTGGAAGGGCCCCTTGCCCTTCTCGGCGAGGTTCACGGTGCAGCCGCCGCCGTCGAGCATGTTCTTGTCGATGGTGACGTTGGAGACGGTGCCCTGGTCCTGGGTGAACTGGATGCCGGTGTTGAACGCGCCCGAGATGTTGTTGCCGACGATCCGCATGTTGTTCCCCTTCTGGATCTGGATGCTGTCGTCGTGGCTCGGGGTGTTGTTCTGGGCGGGGTCGACCTCGTAGTGCAGGTTGTCGTGCAGGTAGGACGCCTCGATGGTGACGTTGTCGCCGTAGATGTGCGCCATGTCGATGACGTCGTGCAGGTTCACGCGCTGGAGCTTGAAGTTGTAGCCGCGCACGCCGTCGACCCAGGGACCGGGTGCCGAGTTGTAGAGCTCGGAGTCGATGACGGTGACGGAGGCGGTCGAGGACGCGCTCGTGACGAGGGCCGTCTGCGCGGACGTCGCACGGCCGCGGATGATCGAGTTCTTGATCGTGACGTTGGGCGCGGTGACCTTCACGAAGCCCCGCACGTCGAGGCCGTCGATCACGGTGTTGGCGGTGCTGATGGTGAGGTCGCCGTTGTGGACGGTGAGCTTGGTGCCGTTCGGGACGCCGGTGGTCGTGGCGTCGGGCACGTAGGTCCCGACGACGCCCGGCACGACGGGCGCCGGGACGGCTGCCTCGGTCGAGGTCGCGCGCACGTCGGACACGCGCACCGCGATGGGGGCGTTGGTCACGGTCGAGCCGGTGTAGCCGCTGAACGCGATGCCGCCGGGCGCCTGCAGGGCGGCGGTCGCGTCGGTCGCGGTGAGCTGCCACTCGGCGGGCTCGGTGGCGGTGGTCGACCAGAGCTTCGCCTGGAGGGTGGTGGGCGCGGTGCCGGTGACGACCAGGCGGACCTGCAGCTGCTTGCCGGTCGTGCCGAGGCCCATGAGGGTCTGCGAGGCGAGCGTCGTCACGGTCGAGCCGTTGACGCTGATGAGCGAGGCGCGGACGTTGCCGTCGGCGAGGACCTTCGCGCGCAGGCGGTAGCCCGCGGTCGCCGAGACGCTCCGGCCGGTGACGTCGGCGTCGACGGCGCCGCCGACGGGCGCCTTGTCGAGGCTCACGACCGCCCGCAGGTCGGTGTCGCTCGACTTCACGTTCGGCAGCGACGACGTGAGCTGCCAGCCGGCCTTGCGCACGGCCATCTTCGCCGTCCCGTTCGCGACGGTGTAGTCGGCGGCGTCGCCGCCGGCCGCGGCCCAGGCGCCGCCCGTGGTCGCGGTGCCCCAGCCGCCGGACACCGTGCGCCCGAACGCGTCGACGGCGACGGTCGTGGGGGTGGCGGTGGTGGCGGCGAGCGACTGCGCGCTGCTGGTGTAGTCGGCGGTGGTCGCCGAGGCCGGGAGCGCGAGGCTCACGAGGCCCACGGTGAGCGCACCGGTGAGCGTCGCGAGGGCGGCGCGGCGGACCGGTGCGGGGACGTGCAGGCGTGCGGAAGACATGCGAAGAACTCCTCGGGGTGTGAGAGTCGCTGGGGCCCTCGACCGGGTCGGGTCGTGGCCGGGGCCGGAGCCCTGGGAGAACCTGCGGGCTGCCTGGCCCGCGGTGCGCGACGCCAATCAACTTATCGGCGGAAAACCGCCGGACTTGGGCCGCGGGTCCCAACTTTATGTCACGCGTTATGTCCCGAGATGCCCGTGCGGTAACTCCGGACATTCCCTGACCTGTGCCTTCGCCGGAGAATGTCCGGATTGCCCGGGGTGACAAGTTCTCCGGGTGAGTTATGTCACACGCGCGTCGCGTATCGCCCGGGACGGCACGAACCGGACGAAATCGTTATCGAGGTCGTCCCCCGAACGGCCCAGTCGAACCTGCCGTGCACGTCCCGCCGCGCCTCGCGAGGCCGCCCGCCGGGCCTGCCCGCTCCGCCACCCGGGGGAGCCGGCGCACCCGCGGCGGACGCTTCTGCTAGCGCCGCATGGGCGGGTGAAAAGCGTCCGGCGCGCCGGACGGGACGGCCGGACGGGTGAACGCCACATCACGCGTCCGGGTGACGGACACGCGTCCCGCCCACCGGACCCCGACGCTCAGCGCCGGGCGGTCTCCTGCGCGGCGACCGAGCGGCGCAGCGCGGCGACCAGCTCGGCGGCGGACCGGTCCCACCCGAAGGCCTCGACGTGGCGGCGCGCGGCGTCGGCGTCGAACGCCAGCCGGCCCGCGAACGCGTCCGCGAGGTGCGCGGCCAGCGAGGCCGCCGCGTCGGGCGCGGCGACGTCGACGTAGGTGCACGCCGCACCGCCGGCCTCGGGGATCGCCGTCGCGTCCGACGCGAGCACCGGGGTGCCCGCGGCGAGCGCCTCGAGCACCGGGATGCCCCAGCCCTCGCCGCGGCTCGGGAAGAGGAACACCGTCGCGTGCCGGTACAACGCCCACAGGGCGTCCTGCGGCACGTCGCTCAGGTGGACGGCGCGGGGCTCGGCCGCGAGCCGCGCGAGCGTGTCCGCGTCCTCGAAGTCGTCGCGCCCGACCACGACGAGCCGTGCGTCAGGGTCGTCGACGCGCGCGAACGCGTCGAGCGCGAGCGCGAGGTTCTTGCGCGGCTCGAGGCGCCCGACCATGAGCGCGAACCGCGTCCCGTCCGGCACCGGCGCGGGCAGCGCACCGCCCGACGGCACGGTGGCCTCGACGCCGTTGTGGACGAGCAGGATGTCGTCGGCCGGCCGCCCGTACACGCGCGCGATCTGCGACCGCGAGTACTCGGACACCGTGGCGACGGTGCCGGCCCGCCGCGCCGACCACCCGACGAGCACCTTGTTGCGCCACCGGGTGCCGCGCCCGAAGAACTCGGGGTGCGTCTCGAAGAGCACGTCGTGCACGACGACGAGCTGGCGGTCCGGGTACCGCGGCGGGCTGAAGTACTGCGTGACGAGCACGTCGAGCCGGTCCTGCCGCACGGCCCGCGGCCAGAACCGCAGGTTGCGCCCGACGGGGCCGCCCGGCGGGAGCACGCGGTGCTCGACCGGGACGTCGCCCAGCAGCGACGCCGTGCGCGCCGGGTCGCCCGAGTAGACGACGAACGTCAGCTCGGGCGCGAGCAGCGGCGCGCGTCGCAGGGTCTCCAGCACCCACGTCCGCGACCCCTGGAACTTGCCGTCGAGCACGTGCGCGTCCACGCCGACCCGCGTCACGCGGCCACCTCCGTCCGGACCGGCCGCGACGCCGGGCGCACGAGCGCGCGGACCGCCCAGCCGACGCCCTCGACCGAGCCGCGGACCACCGCCCAGACCGGGCGCACGGGCCGCAGCAGCTGGCGCCGGCCGCCGCGCAGCAGCACCTGCCACGCGTAGGCGGGTGTACGCCACAGCCAGCGGCGCACGTCCCGCGCCGGCAGGTTCTTCGCCGCGAACACGAGCCGGTTGCGGCAGTTGTAGCGGTAGTACGTCGGCGACTTCGCGGCCGACCCGGCCGTCTCCTGCGTCCCGCCCACGTCGTGCACCGCGACGAGGTCGTGCCGCACCTGCAGCGTGCCGCCCGCCGCCGTCCAGCGCACCGACAGGTCGACGTCCTCCCAGTAGAGGAAGTAGTCGTCGTCGAAGCCGCCGACGCGCGCCCACTCGCCGACGTCGGCGGCCAGGCACGCGCCCGACAGCCACCCGGTCGCCAGCGGCGTCGGCGGCGCCTCGACGTTGCGCGTCCGCCCGCCCGCGACGTCGAGCGCGCCGCCCGTGAACCACGGCCGCCCGTCCGGACGCTCGACGCGGGGCGACACGAGCGTGCGCGGGGACGCCGCGACCGCGTCCGCGAGCGCGTCCAGCACATCGACCGCGACGCGGGCGTCGGGGTTCACGACGACGACGGCCGTCGCACCGAGCGCCGCAGCGCGTGCGACGCCGGTGTCGACCGCCGCACCGAACCCCGCGTTCGTGGAGTTCTCGACGAGCTCCCAGCCCTGCTCGGCGGTGACGGCGCGCACGGCGGCGCGCTCGCGCGCCCCCTTGTAGTTGTCGACGACCACCACGGTCGCCGGTCGGCGGAGGGCGGTGACGTCGACGTCGGCGAGGTTCGCGCGCAGCAGCGAGGCGGAGCCGTAGCTCACGACGACGATCCCGAGCACGGTCGAACGCTATCTTGTCGCACACCCCGCGACGGCGGCCCGGAGCGGGTGAGACCGCAGGCCGGACGGCCGCGCGACCGACCGGGGGGCACCCGGACGACGAGGAGAAGCCCTGTGACGACAGCGAGCGCGCCGCGCGCCGGCCGCACCGCGCTGCCGCGCGTCCGGCTGTACGAGACGCTGCGGACCGCCCACCTGGAGCGCGCGCACGAGCTCGCGCCCGCGTCGATCGTCTACCGGCGCCGGCGCTACGACTTCGACGACGCGCTCGCGCACGGGCTCGACCTCGTCGAGGCCGGCCCGGCCCGGGCGGCGTGGGTGCTCGCCCGCTCGGACGTCCGCGAGCTCGAGATCAACGAGCCGCTCATGGTGTCGAGCCTGCGGCGGTCCGCGCTCGCCCTCGCCGCCGTGGACGTCGCGCGGTTCGTGCGCCGCCGGCCCCGTGCGCGCGTGGTCGCCTACGCGATCGCGAACGACGACCCCTTCCGCCCGCCCGCGCGCCCCGGTCCGGCCGGGCGTGCGCGGCGCCTGCTCGACGCCCGCCTGATCGCGCACGTCGCCGGGCGTGTCGACCGCGTCGTGTTCGGCACCCCGGCCGCCGAGGAGCTGTACGCCGCGCGCGTGCCGGCCCTGCGCCGCGCGGAGCACGTGCTGCTGCCCGCGCTGCCGACGGCGTGCGCGTGCGGCGAACCCGGCGAGCCCGCCGACAAGGACCCCGACCTGGTCCTGTTCGTGGGCGCCTTCGAGGAGCGCAAGGGCGTGCGCGAGCTGCTCGCGGCCTGGCCGGCGGTCGTCGAGGCGCGTCCCGCCGCGCGGCTCACGCTCGTCGGCAAGGGGCCCTTGCTCGGCGAGGTCCGCGCCTTCGCGGTCGACCGGCCCGAGGTGACGGTCGTCGTCGACCCGCCGCGCGCCGACGTGCACGCGCACCAGCGGCGCGCCGCCGTCGCGGTGCTGCTGTCGCAGCGGACCCGCACGTGGCGCGAGCAGGTCGGCCTGCCGGTCGTCGAGGGGCTCGCGCACGGCTGCGCCGTGCTCGCCACCACCGAGACGGGGCTCGCCGCATGGCTCGCGGACCACGGGCACGCGGTCCTGGCGCCCGACGCGTCCCCGGCCGAGGTGGCGGCCGCGGTCGTCACCCTGCTCGACGCGCGGCGCCCGGCCGCGTCGGTCCTGGCCGACCTGCCGGACGTCGACGGCCGGCTCGCCGCGGACGCCTGGCTGCTCCGCCCGCGCTGACCTGGAGCGTCACCCTCCGCGGACGGAGAGCGCTGCCCGGCGCGCCCAGCACCGGGTGAACCCGATCGGGTGTGAGTCAGGGCACAGTCGGGCGCACGGGTGAAAACCGGCCTAGGCGGATGAATCAGACATACACCGCGTATTACGTTCATCCACAGTTCTCGCACGAGGGGGGTGGGTGTTCATGACGCTGACAGCCGGGCACGGGTCCGAACGGACCGAGGCGTGGCTCGAACGGCGTCGACCCGCCAAGTTCCCCCGCCGCTCGTGGGCGTCGCCCGAGCCGTTCGTGCGCCGTGCGACCGAGCACAACTCGGGGGAGGACGCGCTCGGCGCGCTCCCGTGGGTCCGCAGCGCGACCGCCTACCAGCGCGCCACGGTCGCGATCGACGCGATCGCGGCGGGCGCCGGCGTCACCGCGGCGGCCGCGCTCGGTGGGTCGGCGGTGACGTCGGCCGCGCTGCTCGGCGCGGTGGCCGCCGTCGCGCTCCCCGTCACGGTCGCGGCGATGCGCGGGTACGAGCGGCACAACATGGGTGACGGGCCCGGCGAGTTCCAGGTGCTGCTGCGCTCGTCCGTGCTGCTCGCGGCCCTCGTCATGGCCATCGCGTACCTCACGACGCTGCCCGTCCCGCGCGAGGTCGTCCTCGTCGGCGTGCCCGTCGCGGCCGCCGCCGCGTGCACCGCCCGCTACGTGCACCGCCGCTTCCTGCACGCCCGCCGCAACCGCGGGCAGGCCATGATGCGGACCGTGGTGGTCGGCGACACCGCGGCCGTCGCGGACGTGATCGACGACCTCAGCCTCGCTCCGTACCACGGCTACCTCGTCATCGGGACGTGCCTGTCGGACGTCGAGCCCGAGACCGAGATCCCCGTGCCCACGCTGGGGGCGCTCGCCGACATCCCGCAGATCGTCTCCGACTACGCCGTCTCGGTCGTCGTGGTCGCAGGCAACGCGCTGAGCGGCCAGGCGCTGCGCCGGCTCTCGTGGGCGCTGCGCCGCGCGGGCGCCGAGCTCGTCGTCGCGCCCGGGCTCGTCGAGGTCGCGCAGGAGCGCGTGAGCGTGCACCCGACCGCCGGGCTCTCCCTGCTGCGGCTCGAGATCGAGCCCCCGCGCCGGCGGCTCGTCGCGAAGGCCGTCATGGACCGGGTGCTCGGGCTCGTCGCGCTCACGCTCGTCGCGCCGGTCATCCTCGTCGGGGCCGTCGCCGTGCGGCTCACGTCGCCCGGCCGTGCCTTCTACACGCAGACGCGCGTCGGCGTCGACGGCCGCGAGTTCACGATCTGGAAGCTGCGGAGCATGTACCGCGACGCCGACCGGCGCCGCGCCGAGCTGCTCGAGCGCAGCGACCGCGACGGGCTCATGTTCAAGATGACGCGCGACCCGCGGATCACGCCCGTCGGGCGCGTCCTGCGCCGCTTCTCGCTCGACGAGCTGCCCCAGTTCTACAACGTGGTCCGCGGCGACATGTCGCTCGTCGGGCCGCGCCCGCCGCTGCGCGAGGAGGTGCTGGGCTACCACGACGCGGTGCACCAGCGGCTGCGCGTCAAGCCGGGCATCACGGGGCTGTGGCAGGTCAGCGGCCGCGCCGACCTGCCGTGGGACGAGTCGATCCGGCTCGACCTGCGCTACGTGGACAACTGGTCCGTGACGATGGACCTCATGATCCTGTGGAAGACGTTCCGTGCCGTGGTGACCGGCGCGGGCGCGTACTGACGCAGCGCCGCCCGCACCGCGGCGACCTCCCGGTCCGGTCACGGCCGGAACGGACACAGACGGACGACCCGGACGGCGGTACCCGCCGCGCCCGCGGCGCGGGATGCTCGACGTCCCACCACGGACCGGGCCCACTCCCGCGTGCGGGACGACGGAAGGACCCCCATGACGCGCTCGCAGGACGGGCCGCTGCGCATCGCCCTCATCGGCACGCGCGGCGTCCCGGCGCGCTACGGCGGCTTCGAGACCGCGGTCGACGAGGTCGGCGGCCGGCTCGCGGAGCGCGGGCACGACGTGCTCGTCTACTGCCGGACGCCCGAGCCCGCGGACCGCGTGCCCGCCTACCGGGGCATGCGGCTCGTCCACCTGCCCGCGCTGCGCCGCCGCTCGCTCGAGACGCTCAGCCACACCGCGCTCTCCGTCGGCCACCAGGTCGCCCACCGGCACGACGCGGCCGTCGTCTTCAACGCGGCGAACGCGGTCTTCCTGCCGGCGCTGCGGGCGGCGCGCATCCCCGTCGCCACGCACGTCGACGGTCTCGAGTGGCGCCGGGCCAAGTGGGGCGGCGCGGGCCGCCGCTACTACCGGGCCGCCGAGGCGCTCGCCGTGCGCTGGTCCGACGCGCTGATCGCCGACGCCGCGGGCATCGCGGACTACTACACGCACGAGTTCGGGGCGCCGACCGAGCAGATCGCGTACGGCGCGCCGCTGCTCGACGGGCTCGGCACCGACAAGCTCGCCGACGTCGGGCTCGAGGCGCGCGGGTACCACCTCGTCGTCGCACGGTTCGAGCCGGAGAACCACGTCGAGCTCGTCGTCGAGGGCTACCGCCGGTCGGGCGCACGGCGGCCGCTCGTCGTCGTGGGCTCCGCGCCCTACGCCGACGAGTACACGCGCCGCGTGCACGCCGCGGCGGACGACCGCGTGCGCTTCCTCGGGGGCGTCTGGGACCAGGACCTGCTCGACCAGCTGTACGCGCACGCGCTCACGTACCTGCACGGGCACAGCGTCGGCGGCACGAACCCGTCGCTGCTGCGCGCGATCGGCGCGGGCGCCCCGACGGTCGCCTACGACGTCTCGTTCAACCGCGAGGTGCTGCGCGACGCGGGCCGCTGGTTCGCGACCCCCGACGACGTCGCGCGGCTCGTCGAGGACGCCGAGGCCGACCCCGCAGGCGCCCTCGCGCGCGGCGCGGCCGCCCGACGGCGTGCCGAGGACTACGACTGGGACGACGTCGCCGACGGCTACGAGCGGCTGTGCCGCCGGCTGGCCGCGGGTGAATTCCGCGGACGGCGCCGGCCGTCCGGTCGCCGGCGTCCCGCGTCCGACGCGACGGCGGTACCGTCGCCTGACCCCGCACCCGTGCGCGTCCCCTCGGACACCGTCCCGGCCAGCCCGGACGGTGCCGCATGACGACCACGCCGCTGCACCAGGAGGAGCCGGTGACCACCCAGGTCTCGGAGACGTTCGGCGAGACGCTCGGTCGTCTCGGCTCGGTCCAGAAGGGCGCGCGCGGCGCTCCCGCGTACTCCCGGTTCGTGAACCGCCGCGCCGGGCGCGTGCTCGCCGCGTGGGCCTACCGCGCCGGGCTCACGCCCAACCAGGTCACCGGGATCAGCGCGGTGTGGACGTTCGCCGCGATCGGCCTGCTCGCGCTCGCGCCCGTCGCGTGGTGGACGGGCGTGCTCGTGTCCGTGCTGCTGCTCGTCGGGTACGCGTTCGACTCGGCCGACGGCCAGGTCGCGCGCCTGAGCGGCGGCGGCAGCATCGCGGGGGAGTGGCTCGACCACATCATCGACGCGGTGAAGGTGTCGAGCCTGCACCTCGCGCTGCTGATCGGGCTGTACCGCGCCGACGTCGTGCCCGACGCCTGGCTGCTCGTCCCGCTCGCGTACTCGGCCGTGTGGTCGGTGCTGTTCTTCGCGATGATCCTCAACGACCAGCTCCGCCGGCAGGCCGGCGTGACCATGCGCGCGACCGCAGGCGGCGACCGGCCGTCGGTGCTGCGCTCGCTCGTCGTCGCGCCGACCGACTACGGCGTGCTGTGCCTGTCGTTCCTGCTGTACGGCTGGACCACCGGCTTCGGGGTCGTGTACGCGCTGCTCGCGCTCGCGACCGCCGGGTACCTCGCGCTCGCGCTGCGGTCGTGGTTCGCCGAGATGCGCACGCTGCGCCGTCCCGTCGGCGAGGCCCGCGGCGGTGAGGCGTGAGCGAGGTCCCCGCGCGCCGGCCGGTCCCGCGCTGGGCGGTCGTCGCGGTCGCCGTGCTCGTCGTCCTCGTGCTGGGCGGCGTCGTGTGGGCCGCGGTCGCGCAGTCCGGCTCGGCGGACGCCGGCCCGACGTCGTCCGCCTCGCCGTCGTCCTCGCGGTCCGCGGGCGACGACCCGAGCGCCTCGGAGACGCCCGTCGAGACGCCGACGGCGCCCGCCCCGGGCGAGCCGGGCGGCGGCGCCACGGACGACCCCGATCCCGCCGCCCCCTACACGCCGGTCACCGAGCCGGCCGTCGCGCTCGACCAGCCCGCGACGTTCGCGACCGGCGTCACGGCCGAGCTCACGAAGGTCGAGTCCGTCGCCGGCGAGGCGCAGGGTCCAGGTGAGGTCGCGGGTCCCGCGGTGCGCGTGACGGTCCGCCTGACGAACGGCACGGCGGCGGCGGTCCCGCTCACGAGCGCCGTCGTCAACGCCTACGCGGGGCAGGACCTCGCGCCCGCCGAGCCGCTCAGCGCGCCGGGCGGTCAGCCGTTCGCGGGGAGCGTCCAGCCGGGCGCGACGGCGACGGGGGTGTACGTCTTCAACGTGCCCGCGGATCAGCGTGACCGTCTCCAGGTCACCGTGAGCTACGACCCGACCGTCACCACGGTGCTGTTCGAGGGGCCGGGCCCGAGCGCCTGAGCCTCCCCGTCCCGACCGCCCGAGCTGCCCGTCGGCGCGGGCCGTCGGCCTCCATCGGTGCAGGTCAGAGCCGTCGGCGTCGCCCGGACGGGTGTCCGAGTATCACCCGTCGTGACCGGGGTTTTCACCCGTCCTGTCCTGTTTTGCGCGGTTTCGCGCTCGTAGGATCGTGCGCGTTCGCCCACTCTCCGAGCGCCCCGGGGTGTCGCCATGTCTCTGCGTCCAGTCACCGACCGTCGTCCGGTCGCTCGTGCATGGGGCCTTCTCACCGCCGCGGCGACCGTCGCCGTCGGGCTGGTCGTCGGCGCCGCGCCGGCGCAGGCCGACACCGCCCCGCCGCCCGAGCTTCCGCCGACGGTGGCCGCCGACGCGCTCCCGACGGTGCAGATCAACGGCGTCGTGTGGCAGCAGGCGATGGTCGGCAACCAGGTCTACGCGGGCGGCGACTTCCAGAACGCGCGTCCGGCCGGCGCCGCTGCAGGCGTCAACACCGTCACGCGGAACAACCTCCTGCGGTTCGACGTGACGACCGGCGTGCTCGACGGCGGCTGGGCCCCCAACCCCAACGCGCAGGTGCGCGCGGTCGTGAGGTCGCCCGACGGGTCGCGCATCTACGTCGGCGGCAACTTCACGAGCATCGCGGGGACCACGCGGTACCGGATCGCGGCGTTCGACGCGGCGAGCGGCGCACTCATCACGACGTTCAACGCCGGCACCAACGGCCAGGTCCGCGCGATCGCCGCGACCAACACGACCGTGTACGCGGGCGGCATCTTCACGCAGGCGGGCAGCTCGTCGCGCACCCGCCTCGCCGCGTTCAGCGCGGCCAACGGCGCGCTGCTGCCGTGGAACCCGACGGTGGACGACGGCTCGGTGAGCGCGCTCACCGTGTCGCCCGACGGGTCGACCGTGATCGTCGGCGGCAACTTCACGTCGTTCAACGGCAGCACCGCGGCGCCCGACGGGCTGGCCC
Source organism: Cellulomonas fimi (assembly GCF_028527925.1). Taxonomy (GTDB): domain Bacteria; phylum Actinomycetota; class Actinomycetes; order Actinomycetales; family Cellulomonadaceae; genus Cellulomonas; species Cellulomonas fimi_C. The sequence goes on along the minus strand of NZ_JAPESW010000001.1, from coordinate 184,867 downwards.
GCGTCGACTCGGTGACGGGTGCGCCGCTGCCGTTCCCGGCGACGTCGCAGATCCGCAACAGCGGCACCGCGGGGTCGATCACCGGCCTGACGGGCGACGCCGACAACATGTACGGCACCGGCTACACGTTCGGCCGCTCGGGCGGCACGCTCGAGGGCGTCTTCGCGGCCGACTGGGAGACCGGGTCGATCCGCTGGATCGCCGACTGCCACGGCGACTCGTACGCCGTGCACGCGCAGGGGCCGGTCGTCTACGCGGCGAGCCACCACCACTACTGCGGCAACGGCGGCGGCACGCCGCAGAACGACGAGTGGCTGTTCTACCGCGCGGACGCGTACACCAAGGAGCCCATGCGCAAGCTCGGCCGCGAGCACCTCGGCTACACCAACTTCGAGGGCACGAACGCGCCCGAGATGCTCAACTTCTACCCCGACCTGGACACGGGCACGTACACCGGCCAGAACCAGGGCCCGTGGGCCGTCACCGGCGACGACCGGTACATCGTCTACGGCGGTGAGTTCCTCAACGTGAACTTCCGCCGCCAGCAGGGGCTCGTGCGGTTCGCCGTCCTGAGCATCGCGCCGAACGACCAGGGTCCGCGGTTCTCGGGCGCGGACTTCACGCCCACCGCCCGCGGCATCGGGACGGGTGCCGTGCGCATCTCGTGGACCGCGAACGCGGACTTCGACAACGAGGACCTCACCTACCGCGTGCTGCGCAACGGCCAGCCCGTGTCGAACGAGGTCAAGAAGTCGGTCATCTGGAAGCGCCCCACGCAGGGGTACACGGACACCGGGCTGACACCAGGTCAGACGTACACGTACGCGGTGCGGGTCTCGGACCCGTTCGGCAACACGGTGACGAGCCCGTCCGTCCAGGTGGTCGCCGACGGCACGGGCCCCGTGAGTCCGTACGCGCAGACCGTCATGACCGACGGCGCGTCGCACTACTGGCGCCTCGGCGAGTCGGGCGGCACGAACGCGCTCGACGCGGCGGGCACGGACGACGCCACGACCGGCACCGCGCTGACCCGCGGCACGACCGGCGCGATCGCGGGCGACTCGACGACGGCCACCACGTTCGCGGGCACGACGAACAGCCGCGTCGTCGCGCCGCAGCGCGAGCAGAACATGAACGAGCTGTCCGTCGAGGCGTGGATCCGCACGACGTCGAACCAGGGCGGTTGGGTCGTCGGGTTCGGCAACTCGACGAGCCTCACCGGGACGAGCGGGACGCGCGACCGGCAGCTCTACGTCGACTCCGCGGGCCGTGTGCAGTTCGGCGCGAGCCCGGGGCAGAACCGCACCGTCCGCTCGCCGCAGGCGATCAACAACGGGCAGTGGCACCACGTCGTCGGCACCATGGACGGCCGCGGGATGGCGCTGTACGTGGACGGCGCGCTGGTCGCGTCGCGCACGGACAACCCGTCGGGCCGCAACTTCACCGGCTTCTGGCGGATCGGCGGCGACAGCCTGAGCGGCTGGCCGAACGCGCCGACGTCGAACAACTTCAACGGCGCGATCGACGAGGTCGCGGTGTACCCGTTCGCCCTCGCGCCGGGGACGATCGCGGCGCACCACACGCTCGGTGTGACGGGCGAGGCGCCGGAGCAGCCCCCGGTGGCCGCCTTCACCCCGACGGCGAACGGCCTGACGGTGAACGTCGACGGCTCCGCGTCGGCCGACCCCGACGGCACGATCGCCTCGTACGCCTGGAGCTTCGGCGACGGCGGCACGGGGACCGGCGCGACCGCGTCGCACACCTACGCGGCGGGCGGCACGTACACCGTGACGCTCACCGTGACGGACGACGACGGCCTCACCGCGCAGGTCTCGCACGACGTGACCGTCACGCCGCCGCCGCCCAACCAGCCGCCCGTGCCGGCGTTCACCGCGACGACCGCGGGTCTGACGGTGCAGGTCGACTCGGCCGGCTCGTCCGACCCGGACGGCACGATCGCGCAGCGCGCGTGGAGCTTCGGCGACGGCGGCACGGCGACAGGCGCGACCGCGTCGCACACCTACGCCGCCGACGGCACCTACACGGTGACGCTCACGGTCACGGACGACGACGGTGCGACCGCGCAGACGACCAAGGACGTCACGGTCACCACCCCGCCGGCCGACACGCCGTTCGCGGCGGACGCGTTCGCCCGGACGGTCGCGGGCGGCTGGGGCTCGGCCGACACGGGCGGCGCCTGGACGGTCGCGGGGGGCGCGGCGAACTTCTCCGTCGCGTCGGGCGTCGGCGCGATGCGCGTCACCGGTGCCGGCTTCCGGCTGTCGTCCTTCCTGCCCGTGTCGTCGGCGAGCTCCGACGTCCGGGTGGACGTCGCGCTCGACGTGGCGCCGACGGGCAGCGGCACGGATCTCGAGGTCGCGGGCCGCACGGTCGGCACGACCGACGGCTACCGGGCGCGGCTCAAGATGCTGAGCACCGGCGTGGTGCGCGCGTCCATCATCGGCGTGTCCGCGGGCACGACGGCGACCGTGGCGCAGGTGAACGTGCCGGGCATCACCTACGCGGCCGGGCAGACGCTGTCGGTGCGCTTCCAGGTGGAGGGCACGGGCACGACGAACCTGCGGCTCAAGGTCTGGCCGGCGGGGACGCCCGAGCCGACGGCGTGGACGCTCGCCGGCACGAGCACCACGGCGGCGCTGCAGGTGGCCGGTGGGGTCGGGCTGTCGGTGTACACGTCGTCGACCACGACGACGCTGCCGCTGACCGCCCGCTGGAGCCAGCTCACCGCGCGTCCGGTCACCGCCTGACGCGTCCCGCGCGGCGTCGCGTGCACCCACGCGCGGTGCGCCCAGGCCGGGCCGTCCGCGAGTCAGGCCTTGCCTGCGCGTGCAGGTGGGCGGCCTGCGGCACCGACCGGCGAAACGATTCGTCCGAATCACCCGGTTGCGCGTCCAGTTCACCCGGTTCCTCACCCTTCGGTGCGGTTTCGCCTGCATACGATCCTCGTGCGTGGCTCGCCCTGCCGCGCGCCCCCGTCGCCCCCGAGGTGCCCCATGACCCGTTCCCGCGGACTCGTCGCCCGTTCCTCCGCGCTCGTCGCTGCCGTCGCCCTGTCGTTCGCGGGCCTGACGCTCGCGACGCCGGCCGCCGCCGACACCGTGCCGCTCGAGGGGACCCCGCTCACGGTCGCCGCCGACTCGCTGCCGACCGTGCAGATCGACGGCGTCGTCTGGCAGCAGGGGATCGCCGGGTCGCGTGTCTTCGTCGGTGGTGACTTCGCGAACGCGCGCCCGGCAGGCTCGGCGGCCGGCACCAACCTGGTGCCCCGCGCGAACCTCCTCGCGTACGACCTGACGACCGGTGTCCTCGACGCCTCGTGGGCGCCGAACCCCAACGCGCAGGTGCGGACGGTCGCGGTGTCGCCGGACGGGACGCGCGTGTACGTGGGCGGCAACTTCACGAGCATCGCGGGGCAGCCGCGGTACCGGATCGCGGCGTTCGACGCGGCGACGGGGGCGCTCGTGTCGTCCTTCAACCCGGGCGTCGACTCGCAGGTGCGCACGATCGTCGCGACGAACACCACCGTGTACGTCGGCGGCTCGTTCACGAACGCGAACGGGTCGCCCCGCAACAAGGTCGCGGCGTTCAACGCGGCCGACGGCGCGCTCCTGCCGTGGGCGCCCAGCGCGGACGACGGCTCGGTGAGCGCGCTCGTCGTCTCGCCCGACCAGTCGCAGGTCATCGTCGGCGGCAGCTTCTCGACGTTCAACGGCAGCGGGAACCCGGGCTACGGCCTGGCGCGCGTCGACGCCGTCTCGGGCGCGACGCTGCCGCTCGCGATCAACGGGCTCATCCGCAACGGCTCGACGCAGGCGTCGATCACGAGCCTCACGAGCGACGCGACCAGCTTCTACGTCACCGGATACGTGTTCGGCAGCACCGGCAACCTCGAGGGCACCGCGCGCGGCGACTGGGCCACCGGCGAGCTGGTCTGGGTCGAGGACTGCCACGGCGACACGTACGCGGCGTGGCCCGGCCCGGGTGACGCGGTGTACGTCGCGGGGCACCCGCACTACTGCGGCAACATCGGCGGCTTCCCGCAGACCGAGCCGTGGACGTTCTACCGCGCGCTCGCGTTCAGCAAGGCCGTGACGGGCGTCGCGACCGCCGACCCGTACGGCTACTACAACTACGCCGGCAAGCCCACGCCGACGCTCCTCAACTGGTACCCGGACATCAACTCGGGCTCGTACACGGGCCAGGGCCAGGGGCCGTGGACGGTCACGGGCAACGACCAGTACCTGCTGTACGGCGGCGAGTTCACGATCGTCAACAACAAGGGCCAGCAGGGTCTCGCGCGGTTCGCGCGCACGGACACCGCGCCCAACAAGCAGGGCCCCCGCCTCGCGTCGGGCACGTGGCCGCTGTCGGCCGCGTCGTTCCAGGCGGGCACGGTGCGCCTGAGCTGGCCGGCGAACTACGACCGCGACAACGAGAACCTCACGTACACCGTGTCGCGCAACGGTCAGGTCATCCACACGGTGACCGCGCCGTCGGTGGTCTGGAAGCGCCCGCAGATGGGCTTCATGGACACCGGCCTCACGCCGGGGGCGACGTACACCTACCGGATCAAGGCCGTCGACCCGTTCGGCAACTCCGCGATCACGGACCAGGTCCAGGTCACCGTCTCCGACGACTCCTCGACGAGCGCGTACGCGCAGCAGGTGCGCACCGACGGCGCGACGTCGCTGTGGCGGCTCGGTGAGCCCAGCGGGACCACGGCGTTCGACTGGGTCGGCTGGTCCGACCTCGCGCTCGGGTCCACCGTGACGCGCGGCGCGGCCGGCGCGATCATCGACGACCCGAACGCCGCCTCGACGTTCGACGGCACCGCGAGCTCGACGGGCACCACGACCACGCCGATCCAGGGCCCCGACTCGTTCGCGGTCGAGGCGTGGATCAAGACGACCACCACGCGCGGCGGCAAGATCATCGGCTTCGCGAACCTGCAGACGGGCTCGTCGGGCAGCTACGACCGGCACGTCTACATGGAGAACTCGGGCAAGATCACGTTCGGGGTGTACCCGGGCTCGGCCCGGACGGTCACGAGCTCCGCGGCGTACAACGACGGCCAGTGGCACCACGTCGTGGCGTCGATGGGTACCGAGGGCATGAAGCTCTACGTCGACGGGCGCCGCGTCGGGCAGCGTGCCGACACGACCACCGGCCAGGCCTACACCGGCTACTGGCGGATCGGCGGCGACAACCTCGGCGGGTGGCCGAACCAGCCGACGAGCGGCTACCTCGCGGGCAGCATCGACGACGTCGCCGTCTACCCGGCGCCGCTCACGGTCGCGCAGGTCGAGAGCCACTACACGCTCTCGGGCCGCACCGTCGCCAAGCCGCCGGCACCCGCCGACGCGTACGGCAAGGCCGTCTACGACGCCGGGCCCGAGCTGTACTGGCGGCTCGCGGAGGGGTCGGGCACCACGGCGGCCGACTCCGGCCCGTACGGGACGCCGGGCGTCTACCGGGGCACCCTCCTGCGCAGCCAGTCGGGCGCGCTGTCGGGCGTGAGCAACACCGCGGTCCGGTCGCTCGGCTCGAGCAACACGCTCGTCGCGAGCACGCAGCAGGTCTCGAACCCGACGGTCTACTCGCAGGAGCTGTGGTTCAGGACGTCGACCACGAACGGCGGCAAGCTCATCGGCTTCGGCGACACGAACACCGGGGTGTCGGGCAGCTACGACCGGCACGTCTACATGGAGACGAACGGGCGCCTCACCTTCGGCACGTGGACGGGCGTGGCCAACACGATCACGACCACCGCGTCGTACAACAACAACCAGTGGCACCACCTCGTCGCCACCCAGGGCCCGGACGGCATGAAGCTGTACGTCGACGGCGCGTTGCAGGGCACGAACCCCCAGACGGCCGCGCAGGCGTACAACGGCTACTGGCGGATCTTCGGCGACACGACGTGGGGCCCGCAGGCGTGGTTCGCGGGCACGATCGACGAGGTCGCGGTCTACTCCTCGGTGCTCGACGCGCAGACGGTGGCCAACCACTACGCGCTCGGCAAGACGGGGCAGCTCCCGAACCAGCTGCCGGTCGGCGCGTTCACGTCGACGCCGACCGACCTGACGGTCGCGTTCGACGCGTCCGGCTCGACGGACCCCGACGGCACGGTCGCCGGCTACGCGTGGACGTTCGGGGACGGCGCGACCGCCACAGGGGCGACGCCGTCGCACACCTACGCGGCGGGCGGGACCTACCCGGTCACGCTGACGGTCACGGACGACAAGGGCGCGACCGCGCAGGTCACGCACGACGTCACGGTCGTCCCGCCGAACCAGCTGCCGACGGCCGCGTTCACCGCGACGCCGACGGACCTGACGGTCGCGTTCGACGCCGGCACGTCCACCGACCCGGACGGCACGATCACGCAGCACGCGTGGACGTTCGGCGACGGCACGACGGGCGACGGCCCCGCCCCGACGCACACCTACGCGGCGGGCGGCGACTACCAGGTGACGCTCACCGTCACGGACGACCGCGGCGGCAGCGCGCAGACGGTCCGCACGATCACGGTCGTGGCGCCGAACCAGGCACCCGTGGCGGCGTTCACCGCGACGCCGACGGACCTCACGGTGGCGGTCGACGGCTCCGCGTCGGCCGACGCCGACGGCACCCTCACCGCGCACGCGTGGGACTTCGGCGACGGTGCGACGGGCACGGGTGCGACGGCGTCGCACACCTACGCGGCGGCCGGCACCTACACGGTCACGCTGACCGTCACGGACGACCGCGGCGACACCGGCACGACGACCCGCGAGGTCACCGTGGCGGCGCCCGTCCCGAACCAGGGCCCGGTCGCGGCCTTCACGGCGACGCCGACGCACCTCGCGGTGGCGGTCGACGCGTCGGCCTCGACCGACGCGGACGGCCAGATCACGTCGTACGCGTGGCAGTTCGGCGACGGCGCGACGGCGACCGGCGCGACGGCGAACCACACGTACGCCGCCGACGGCACGTACACGATCACGCTCACGACGACGGACGACGACGGCGACACCGGCACCACGACCCGTGAGGTCACCGTGGCCGCGCCGCCAGCGGACACCCCGTTCGCGCTCGACCCGTTCGCGCGGTCGGTCACGGGCGGCTGGGGCTCGGCCGACACCGGCGGCGCGTGGACGGTCCAGGGTGGTGCGACGAACTTCTCGGTCGCGAACGGGACGGGCGCGATGCGCGTGACCGGCGCCGGGTTCCGCCTGTCGTCCTTCCTGCCGGTCTCGTCGACCAGCACGGACCTCACGGCGAAGGTCGCCCTCGACGTCATGCCGACCGGGTCGGGCACCGACCTCGAGCTCGCGGGTCGCACCGCGGGCACGACGGACGGCTACCGCCTGCGCCTCAAGATGCTGTCGACGGGTGTCGTGCGGGCGTCGATCGTCGGGATCTCCGCCGGCACCACGGTCACCGTGGCCCAGGTCAACGTCCCCGGCATCACCTACGCCGCCGGCCAGACGCTGCAGGCCCGCTTCCAGGTGACCGGGACGGGCACGACGACGCTGCGCGCGAAGGTGTGGGCCTCGGGCTCGCCGGAGCCGACCACGTGGACCCTGTCGGGCACGAGCACCACGGCCGCGCTGCAGGCCGCGGGCGGGATCGGCCTGTCGGTGTACACGTCGTCGACCACGACGACGCTGCCGCTCACGGCTCGGTGGAGCGAGCTGGTGGCGCGCCCGGTCGTGCCATGATCGCCGCTCAGGGGGAGCGACGTCCGGCGGGGGGATCGATGGAGGACGGCTCGACGACGGCGGCCGCGCACGACGCGGCCGCGGCCGGTCACGACGACCCGCGCACGGTCGTCGGGGTGCTGACGTACAAGCGCCCCGACGACCTGCGGGCGGCGCTGCCGATGCTCGTGGCCCAGGCCGCGCTGCTCGACCCGCCGGCGGAGGTGCTCGTCGTCGACAACGACCCCGAGGGCGGTGCGCGCGGCGTCGTGCAGGCCGAGGCGGCGCGTTCGGCAGCCGACGGTGGACCCGTCGTGCGGTACGCGCACGAGCCGCAGCCCGGCATCGCCGCGGCCCGCAACCGCGCGTTCGACGAGTCGGCCGACGCGGACCTGCTGGTGTTCATCGACGACGACGAGCGGCCCGTCCCGACGTGGCTGCGCCTGCTCGTCGACACGTACCTGGTGGACCGCCCGGAGGGCGTCGTCGGGCCCGTGGTGTCCGAGTTCGAGCAGCAGCCCGACGCGTGGGTGACCGCGGGCCGGTTCTTCGACCGCCGGCGCCTGCCGACGGGCACGACGACCGACGTGGCCGCCACGAACAACCTGCTGCTGGACATGGCCCGGGTGCGCGAGCTCGGTCTGCGCTTCGACGAGCGGTTCGGGCTGTCCGGCGGCTCCGACCAGCTCCTCACGCGGCAGCTCGCGAAGGCCGGCGGGCGGATGGTGTGGTGCGACGAGGCCGTCGTGGTCGACGTCGTACCGCCCGACCGCGTGACGCGCCGCTGGGTGCTCGCGCGTGCGTTCCGCAACGGCAACACGTGGGGCCGCACGTCCGTCGTGCTGGCCGACGGCCCGTTGGACCGCGCGCTCGTCCGGGTGCGCGTGACGGGTCAGGGCGCGGTCCGGGCCGCCGGCGGCGCAGCCCGCTGGGCGCTCGGCACCGCGACGCGCTCGGCCGTCCACCAGGCGAAGGGCCGTCGCACGTTCGCGCGCGGCACGGGCATGATCGCGGGTGCGTACGGCACGGTGTACGTCGAGTACGCGCGCGACGGGCGGCGCACGGTGCGCGCCGGGAAGGTGCCGGGCGCGTCGTGACCCGCACGACCGGGGGGACCGGAGGGCCGGCGGTGGAGGACCGCACGAAGGCGAAGGGCGGCACCGCCCGCAGCATGACGATCACGCTGGTCGGGAACCTGTTCCCGCCCGTGGTCGCGCTCGCGAGCGGCCCGATCCTCGCGCAGTCGCTGGGCGTCGACGGGCGCGGTGCGGTCGCCGCCGCGACGGCGCCGCTCGGGCTCGCGATCGCCCTCATGACCTTCGGCGTGCCGGAGGCCGTGTCCTACGCGGTCGCGCGGCACCCGCGGTTGGTCCGGGTCGCGGCGCGCAACGGCGCGCTCATCGTGGTCCTCGCGGGCCTGCTCGCGACGGGCGCGGTGTTCGCCGCGCGCGAGTGGCTGTCCGGCGGCGACCTCGAGATCCAGAAGCTCATGGCGGTCGCGTCGCTCGCGGTGCTGCCGACGCTGCTGCTGGGCGTCCTGCGCGGCATCGCGTCCGGCCTGCAGCGCTGGGCGATGGTCGCGTGGGAGAAGGTGCTCGCGTCCGGCCTCCGGCTGGCCGTGCTCGTCCCGCTGTGGCTCACCGACCACCTCACGCCGTTCACCGCGACGGTCGTGCTCGCCGTCATGCCCGTCATGGGCGCGCTCGCGTACCTCACGCTGCCCCGACGGCTGCCGCCGGCCGAGCCCGACACCGAGGGCCTGGCGTCGACCCGCGCGCTCACCGGGTACGGCCTGCGGCTCTGGATCGGCACGATCTCCGGGATCCTGCTGTCCCGCGTCGACCAGACGATCATGACCCCGCTGAGCAGCGCCTACGAGCTCGGCCTGTACGTCGTCGCGGTGAACGTGAGCGAGCTCCCGTTGGTGATCCACCGGGCGGTGCGCGACGTGACGTTCGTGACCGACGCGAGCCGCAGCGAGGACGCACGCCTCGCCGCGGCCGCCCGCATCTCGACGCTCATCTGCACGGTCGTCGCGCTCGTCCTCGGCGGCACGATGCTCTGGTGGCTCCCGCTGCTGTTCGGCGAGGAGTTCGCGCCCGCCGTGCCCATCGCGTGGCTGCTGCTCGTGGCCGTCGTCATCAGCACGCCCGGATCCATCGCCGGTGCGGGCCTGTCCGCGCGCGGGCGGCCGGGCCTGCGCAGCATCGCGCTCGTGATCGCCTGCGTGCTCAACATCGGCCTGCTCGTGGTGCTCGTCCCGACCTACGGGGCGATGGGCGCGGCATGGGCGACGCTCCTCGGCTACGTCGTCTCGTCCGGCCTGAACCAGTGGTTCCTCAAGCGGCTGTTCGGCGTGTCGATGCTGTCGTTCTACGGCGTCCGCCGCACCGACCTGACGATCCTGCGCGGCTACGCGGGCTCGCTGACCGGCGGCGTCACCCGCCGCCTCCGCCGCCGTCGCTGACGCTCGGGGTGCCCGGGTCCGATGCGGACTGCCTGGGTCCCCGGTCGTGGGACTCGCGAGCCGCCCTCCCGCCTACGGCCCTCTACACGCATCGGTTCGGCTGACGCCTCGGGCGCCCCGGGGCACCTGTTGTCGGGATGCGAGCGACGGTACCCGACCGGGCGTCGTGGGAGCCGAACCGCGAGTCAGACCAGCCCGACCGCTCGCGCCATGCCGTCGACGAGGTGCGCGGACGTGAAGCGGTCCTCGACCGCCTGCCGCGCGCGCTGACCGAGCGCGACCGCCGCGTCCGGGTCGTCGAGCAGGCCCAGCACCCGGTCCGCCAGGTCGGTCGGCTCCTGCGGCTCGACGAGCAGCGCGGTCTCGCCGTCGCGGTGGTAGTCCTCGTGGCCGGGTGTCGCGGTGAGCACGACGGGACGTGCGGTCGCCATCGACTCGAGGCTGACCGTGAGCCCGGACATGTGCAGGTTCGGGCGGGTCGCGATCGCGACGACGCTCGCGCGCGCGTAGAGGTCCCGCAGCTCGGTGTGCGAGAGCCGCGGGACCTTCGTGACGCCGGGGGGCGCGGGCACGTCGGACGCGTTCTGCACGACGATCTCGACGTCGGGCCGCGCCTCGTGCACGCGCGACAGCGCGGCGAAGAGCGTGGTGGGGTCCCGGTCCCGGTCGCCGCCGACGCTCACGACGAGCGGTGCGGGCGCGGGCGGCTGCGCGGAGAAGAACTCGTGGTCGACGCCGAACGTGAAGAACGACACCGGCGGGCCCGACCGGCCCAGCGCGGCCTGGAGCGGCTCGACCTGGGCGCGGCTGTTGACGAACACGCCGTCCATGCGCCGCAGCACGTCGAGCGCGCCGCGCACGCGGTCGGACGACGGGTCGATCTCGAGGGCATCCGTGAGCCAGATCGTGCCCGCGAACATGCGGGCGTGCGGGGACAGGACGAGCATCCGGCGCGCGAGGTTCTCGTCCCACGCGATGCCCACGTCGGTCCGGCCGCGGTGCGGCACCGCGGAACGCAGCAGCGCGCGCACGCGGTCGGCGCGCGTCGGCTCGGGCAGGCTCGCGGTCGTGACGGTGGCTCCGGTGCGCTCGAGCAGGTCGAGCCCGTACGGCCAGCGGCCGGGCACCTCGCCGCGCGTGTGCCGGGCCTCCCACGACGCGATGTCCCGCTCGGCTCGGAAGACCACCTCGACGGCGGTGCGGGTCGCGGTGACCGGGATCGCGGTCATCGGGGCTCCTCGGGGTGCGGCACGACGGGACGCGGCGCGCCGACGGCGCGAGCGGTGGCGGGACGCGGCGCGGGTGCGCGGCGTGCGAGGGCAGGGCGCGGCGGACGGGCGGCGCGTGCGCGAGCGGGGCGTCGGGCCGCCGCGGCGGCAGCGGACGCGTGCGGGCTCACGACGCGTCCTGAGTCACGAGCTGCCGCGTGGTGCGGCCGTGGGCGCGCGCGACGGCGTCGCGGAACACGGCGGCGTGCCCGGCGGCGACGGCGGGCCAGTCGCGCGCCGACAGGTCGGGGCGGTCGCGGCCCAGCTCGAGCGCGGTCGCACGGTCGAGGCCCGCGCGCAGGTCGTCGGGCGTCACGGAGCCGGTGAACGTCGTGACCCACGCGCCGCCGACCTCGGCGGCCAGCTCGGTGGACGTCGGCCCGGCCGGGACCAGGACGGGCCGGTCGAGCGAGAGCGCGAGCAGCGCGGCCCCCGAGTTGTGCAGCCGGCGGTAGGGGAGCACGACGAGCGACGCGGCGGACACCTCGGCGGCCAGCACGTCGTCGTCGACGTACGCGAGCCGCAGCCCGACGCGCGGGTCGGCGGCCGCGAGGGTCTCGACGGTCGCGCGCAGCTCCTCGGTCTCGGGGCTGCCGACGACGCGCAGCTCGAGGTCGTCGCCGGGGGTCGCGCGGAACGCCTCGATGAGCTCCTCGACGCCCTTGTAGGGCCGGACGAGCCCGAAGAAGAGCACACGCCCGGGGCGCGCGTCCCCGCGCGGGTGCGCGGCGTACCAGTCGCGGTAGTGCGGGTGCGGGACGGTGACGAGCGGCGTCCCGGGCCGCGCGTCGGCGGGCAGCGGGGTCGTGCCGTTGAGGCGCACGAAGACGGTCGTCCGGCGGTCGACGAGACGCAGGATCCACCGTTCGAGCGCGCTCCCCGACTCGTGCGGCTCGACGTTGTGGAGGGTCCGGACGACGGCCGTGCGGGTCAGCGCGAGCCGCGCGAGCAGGGCGGCCGTCGTCGCGAACCGGGCCGCGGTCTTGAGCCGGGACGTGCCCCGCAGGAGCTTCTCCGGCCAGTGGACGTGGAAGACGTCGTAACGGCCCAGCAGCGCGGTGCGCCAGTCGAACGTGAGCGCGTGCACGTCGTCGGGCAGCTCGTCGAGCAGCTGCGCGAGGTACGGGTTGGTCGTGCGGCGCGGCCGCGGGAACGACTCGAGCACCGTGACGGTCATGCGCGCCCTTCCGGCAGGGGGTCCGGCACGGCGGCCGGTCGGGTGTCGTCGAGGGTCGCCTCGCCGGCGTCCACGCCGGGTCGGGGGAGCAGCAGCATGCCGAGCGCGAGCACGATGATCGGCATCGAGCTGTAGATGGGACCGAACGCGAAGTTCCAGAGCATGACGCACGTCAGGTAGATCGTGAGGCCGGACGCGACACGGCGTGCGGCGGCGCTCGCGATCGACCATACCGACAGGCCGAGGATCCACGCACCGAGCGCGAGCCCGGGGATGCCGAAGTTCGACCAGAGGTCCGCGATCACCGCGTGCAGCTTGATCTCGCTGCCGAACATGTAGTTCTCGACGTAGCCGTTGTCCGGGTCGTAGTTGAGCGCGGCCATGCCGGACTTCGCGACAAGGATGTCGTCGAGGTTCGCCTGCACGCCGACGCCGTAGCCCATCGGCCGGGACTCCATGAGCGCGAGGCTGGCGCCCCACTCGGGCCGGCCGCCCAGCAGGATGGAGCCGGACGTCTGCACCTGCTCCTGCGACCGCTGCTGCGTCTCCGCGCCGAGGTACCCCTCGAGGATGAGCGTCGTGCCGACGGAGTAGACGCAGGCCGCGATGCCCGCGAACAGCGCGATGGTGGCGAGCGCGCTCGACCGCCGGCCGAGCGTCGTCGGGCGCAGCTGGTAGGCGACGAGCAGCGCGGCGAGCACGAGCGTCGCGAACGCCGACCGGGAGTCGTTGAGCATGCAGACCGCGGCGAGCGCGAGCAGCAGGACGATCTCGACGGGTCGCGGCCGCTTGCGCACGACGAGCCCGAGCGCGAGGACCGTCACCGCGTAGGAGAAGTTGTACTTCCACGGGTTGGCCGGGTTGATCGGCTCGAGGCCGATGCGCAGGACGAGGCCCGCGGCGGCCGACAGCGCGACCGTCCGCAGGGGCAGCACGGTCCGGGCCCACAGCAGCAGGCCGATCGCGCAGAACCCGCCGACGACCAGCAGCAGGTTCGCGCGCAGCACGACCGGGCTGATCGCGTGCGACCCCGAGGACACGGCGGTCAGCCACACGCCCGACGCGAGCGCGAGCGCGCCGAGCAGCAGCAGCCCTCGCGCGCCGACGAACCGCTTCGGCGCCGACCACCAGACGGGCACGAGCGCGAGCGGCACGACGATCGCCGTCGTGAACGCGTCGATGACCTGGTAGTTCAGCGCGACCATCGCGACGGCCGCCATCGCCACGTACCGCGTCGAGCGCCGCGGCACCGGCAGCGGTCCGGGCGCGTGCGCGTGCGTCCGCGTCGACGTCCCCACCGCCCGCGCGGGGGCGACGCCCGGGTGCGCGGCGGGGGCGGCGGGCGCGGTGCGCGTGCTCACGCGGCACGGTCCTTCCCGGCGAGGCTCCTCACGACGGGCTCACAGCCAGGAGGCGTGCGCGCCGCGCTCCTGCGCCATGAGGCGCGGCGTCGACAGCTCCAGGTCGTCGAGCCCGGTGAGCTCGCGTCCGGGCAGCAGCGCCTCGCCGGACCGCGCCGCGGGGCTCGAGCCGTCCGTACCGTCGGGCGCTCCGCCGGCGGCGACGGGCGCCGGCCGGGACGCGGTGGGCGCCGTGGGTGCGGTGGTGCCTGCCGTGCCGAGAGCTGCGGGCACGCCGTCACGCTCGGGTGCGGCCTCGCCGGGGTGCGCCGGCGCGGCGGTGGGGACCGCGCCCTGTCCGGCCGTCGCCCCGGGGGCGGCTACGGCCGCCGTCGTGGGTGCGAGGACCGCGGCGGATCCGTCGGTCGCGGCCGTCTCGGGGGTCCCGCGGCGCCCGACGCGACGACGTCCGCCACGCTGTCCTCCGAGGGACCACGCCTTCGCGGTGGACTGCGGCGTCGACCCGTACGTGTAGACGGCGCCGGACGCCTTGGCGGACACCTGGTTGAGCAGCAGCCCGAGCACGCGCGCGTCGACCGCGCTGAGCGACGCGAGCGCGTCCGAGAGCTGGGGACGGTGCACGGTCCGGCAGCCGACGACGACGAGCGCGCCGTCGGTCAGCCGCGACAGCACGGCCGCGTCGGTGACCGGCAGCAACGGCGCCGAGTCGAGCAGGATGACGTCGTAGCGCAGCGCGAGGCGCTGCAGGAGCCGGCCCATCGCGGGGGAGTCGAGCAGCTCGCTCGGGTTCGGCGGGATCTGCCCGGCGGGCAGCACGTCGAGGGAGCCCTCGCCCCACGGCTGGATGACCTCCTCGGCGGTGGCCTCGCCGATGAGCACCGTCGTGAGGCCGACCGCACCTTCGATGCCGAGGTACCGGTGCACCGACGGGCGGCGCAGGTCAGCGTCGATGAGCAGGATGCGCTGGTTGCCCTCCGCCATCGCGATCGCGAGGTTGATCGCGGCGGTCGACTTGCCCTCGGTCGGCAGCGACGACGTCACGACGATCGACCGGCTCGGGCCCGCGATCGTGAGGAACCGCAGGTTGGTGCGCAGGCGCCGGAACGCCTCGGCCTGGTCGCCGAACGGGTCGCGGCGCATGAGCAGCGGGCTCTTGCGGTTCTTGCGGTCCCACCGCACGGACGACAGCACGGGTGTGTCGGTGACGCGGCGCAGGTCCTTCATGGAGCGGATGCGCGTGTCGAGCAGCGTGCGCGCGAGTGCGATGACGACGCCCGCGATGAGGCCGAGCGCCATCCCCGTCGCGGCGTTGAGCTTGGTGTTCGGCGCGAACGCGTACGACGGCGGCGCGGCCTCGCCGACCAGCGTGATCTGGACGTTCGGCTCGCCGTCCGCCGAGTCGCCCTCGAGGTCCTCGACGGCGACCGCGAGCTGCTGGGCGACCGCGTTCGCGATGTCCGCCGAGCGCTCGGGGTCGCCGGAGACGACGGAGATCTCGAGCATCGTGGCGTTGAGCAGCGCCGACACGTTCACCGACTTCGCGAGCGAGCGGCCCGTCGTGTCCAGCCCGAGCTTCTCGATGACGGGGTCGAGCACGTACGGCTTGGTCGCGAGCTGGGCGTAGTTCTCGATGCGGTTGAGCGCGTACGTCGAGCCCTGCACCAGCTCGCCGGGCGAGCTCGTGCCGGTCGCGGTGACGTAGACGCTCGACGTCGCGCGGTAGCTCGACGGGAGCGTGGTCGAGTAGGCGTAGCCGGCCGCGAAGCCGAGCGCCGCGAGCACGCCGATGAGCAGCCAGTGCTTGCGCAGCGCTGCGAGGTACTCCGCAGGCTCCATGCCCGATCCCCTCTCGTTCCGGTGCACCTCCCTGCGCAGGACGTCCACCGGGGATCACCGTCGCCCGAGCTGCCCCCCACCGTCGGTCAGTGCTCTTGATTGTCGACGATCCTGCCCCGGAAAGAGCCGTGGCGGTGTGGGCGAAATGTGAAACCTCGCCGTTTTCGCCCGGTCGGCCCACCGCGACGCCGCAGGTCCACCCGATCGCCGCGTCGCGCGGGGCCCGATCGTGGCGACGAACTGGACAAGTGGGTGAAAAACGTCTCGGGAGGGTGACGTGGGCCGCGCACTATGTCCGGGTTGGGGTGGTTCCCTCTACAGTCACCTGGTCGGGTTGCAGTCGCGCGACCCGCGGCTGGGAGGTCCTCGACGGCGCGGGCCCATGGTCCGTCTCGTCAGCAGGAGGGTGTGGCATGGCACGCATCGTGGGGTACGCGCCCGGCGCGTACGACCTGTTCCACGTGGGACACCTCAACATCCTCCGGCACGCGAAGCGGCGCTGCGACTACCTCATCGCGGGCGTCGTCGCGGACGAGGTGCTCGAGCTCACCAAGGGTCGCCGGCCGATCATCCCGCTCGCGGAGCGCATGGAGATCCTGCGGCACATCTCGTACGTCGACGAGGTCGTCGCCGAGGTGCAGCCCGACAAGGTCGAGACCTGGCGCAGCGTCGGGTTCGACGTCATCTTCAAGGGCGACGACTGGCGCGGCACGCCCAAGGGCGACCGGCTGGAGCGCGACTTCGCGGCGGTCGGCGTCGACGTCATCTACTTCCCGTACACCGTGCACACCTCGAGCACCGCGCTGCGGCGCGCGCTCGCGGCGATCGACGGCCCGGAGGAGCTCGTCGCGTCCGAGGTCGGCTGACCCGACGCCCCCGTCCGGCACCGCCGGCGGGCTGCACTGCTCGACCCCGCCCGCGGGCGGTCCTGCTCGACGTCGCCCAGGCGGTGTCGGCGCGGGCTCGTAGACTCGTGCTGCACCCCGGATCCACGTGGATCCGGGGCGTTCGTGCTGTGCCCGGACCGGGCCACCAGCGCTCCGTCGAGCCCTCCGCGAAGGAACCATGGACCTCACCGGCCTGCTGCCCGCGCTCCTCGACGACCCCGCGCTCGCGGAGGCCGTCTCGCTCGTCCCCGCACGCGGCGAGCTCGACGTCGTCGGTCCGGCGGGTGTGCGGCCCCCGCTGCTGGCCGCGCTCGCGGGCGCCCACGCGACGGCCGACGCGTCGGGACCGGGTGCGAAGGGGCGGCCGCTCGTCGTCGTGACCGCGACGGGCCGCGACGCGGACGAGCTCGCGGCTGCGCTGCGCTGCTACCTCCCGGACGACGCGGTGGCCGTGCTGCCCGCGTGGGAGACGCTGCCGCACGAGCGCCTGTCGCCGCGGTCGGACACGGTTGCGCGCCGCTTGGCCGTCTTCCGCCGGCTGGCGCACCCGACCGCGGACGGCCCCACCGGGCCGGTGCGCGTGCTCGTGCTGCCGGTGCGGGCGCTGCTGCAGCCGGTCGTCGAGGGGCTCGGCGAGCTCGAGCCCGTCGCGGTCTCGGTCGGCGACCGCGTGGACCTGGACGACCTCACCGAGCGGCTCGTCGCCGCGGCGTACCAGCGCGTCGACATGGTCGAGAAGCGCGGCGAGTTCGCGGTGCGCGGCGGCATCCTCGACGTCTTCCCGCCGACCGACGACCACCCGCTGCGCATCGAGCTGTGGGGCGAGGACGTCGAGGAGATCCGCTGGTTCTCGGTCGCGGACCAGCGCTCGCTCGAGGTCGCGCAGCACGGGCTGTGGGCCCCGCCGTGCCGGGAGATCCTGCTGACGGACGCGGTGCGCGAGCGGGCCGCGGCGCTCGCGGAGCGGCTGCCCGGCGCGGTCGACATGCTGGACAAGCTCGCGCAGGGCATCGCGGTCGAGGGCATGGAGTCGCTCGCCCCGGCGCTCGTCGAGCGCATGGTGCCGGTGCTCGACCTCGTGCCGGACGACGCGCTGCTCGTCGTCGCCGACCCCGAGCGCGTGCGGCGCCGCGCGCACGACCTGGTCGCGACGACCGAGGAGTTCCTGGCGGCGGCGTGGACGTCGGCTGCGGCGGGCGCGGCGACCCCGCTCGACCTGTCGGCGGCGTCGTTCGCGTCGTTCGCCGAGGTGCGCGCGCTGTCGGCCGTGCGCGGGCTCGGCTGGTGGACGCTCAGCCCGTTCACGCTGGACGCCGACGCGACGGTCGCGGCGGGTGCGCCCGGCGCGGACGCGGGCGACGCACCCGCGGCAGCCCCGGCTCTGCCGGACGACGTCGCCGCCGACGGGCACACGGTCGTCGTCGCCGCGCGTGACGTCGAGCGCTACCGCGGCGAGGTCGCGCGTGCCGTCGCCGACGTGCGCACGCTGCAGCAGCAGGGCTGGCACCTGGTGCTCGCGACCGAGGGGCACGGGCCCGCGCAGCGCATGGTCGAGCAGCTCAAGGCGTCCGACGTCCCGGCGCGGCTGGTCACGTCGGTCGACGACCGGCCCGAGGGCGGCGTCGTCCTCGTCGTGCCCGCGCCGGCGGGTCCGGGCTTCGTCGCCGAGCCGTTGCGCCTCGCGCTGTTCTCCGAGGCCGATCTCACGGGGCGCGCGGGCAGCAGCACGCGCGACATGCGGCGCATGCCGAGCCGGCGCCGCAACGTCGTCGACCCGCTCCAGCTGCGGCCCGGCGACTTCGTGGTGCACGAGCAGCACGGCGTCGGCCGGTTCGTCGAGCTCGTGCAGCGCACGATCGGGACCGGCGCCAACGCGGCGACGCGTGAGTACCTGGTCATCGAGTACGCCTCGAGCAAGCGTGGCCAGCCGGGCGACCGGCTGTTCGTGCCGAGCGACCAGCTCGATCAGGTCACGAAGTACGTGGGCGGCGAGGCGCCGACGCTCAACAAGATGGGTGGCGGCGACTGGGCCAAGACGAAGGGCCGGGCGCGCAAGGCGGTCAAGGAGATCGCGGCGGAGCTCATCCGGCTCTACAGCGCCCGGATGGCGACGCCGGGGCACGCGTTCGGCGCGGACACGCCGTGGCAGCGCGAGCTCGAGGACGCGTTCGCGTACGTCGAGACGCCCGACCAGCTCGCGACGATCGACGAGGTCAAGGCCGACATGGAGAAGCCGATCCCCATGGACCGGCTGGTGTGCGGCGACGTCGGCTACGGCAAGACGGAGATCGCCGTGCGCGCGGCGTTCAAGGCCGTGCAGGACGGCAAGCAGGTCGCGGTCCTCGTCCCGACCACGCTGCTCGTCCAGCAGCACCTCGACACGTTCTCCGAGCGGTACTCCGCGTTCCCGGTGACGGTGAAGGCGCTGTCGCGGTTCCAGACGGACAAGGAGTCGAAGGAGGTCGTCGCGGGCCTGTCCGACGGGTCGGTCGACATCGTCATCGGTACGCACCGCCTCATCACGGGCGAGGTGCGGTTCAAGGACCTGGGCCTCGTCATCATCGACGAGGAGCAGCGGTTCGGCGTCGAGCACAAGGAGACGCTCAAGGCGCTGCGGACCAACGTCGACGTGCTCGCGATGAGCGCGACGCCGATCCCGCGCACGCTCGAGATGGCGGTCACGGGCATCCGCGAGATGTCGACGCTCGCGACCCCGCCCGAGGAGCGGCACCCCGTCCTCACGTTCGTCGGCGCGTACGACGAGAAGCAGATCGCCGCCGCCGTGCGCCGCGAGCTGCTGCGCGAGGGCCAGGTGTTCTACGTGCACAACAAGGTCGAGTCGATCGAGCGCGCGGCGTCCCGGATCACCGAGCTCGTGCCGGAGGCCCGCGTCGCCGTCGCCCACGGGAAGATGAACGAGCACCAGCTCGAGCGCGTCATCGTCGACTTCTGGGAGAAGAGGTTCGACGTCCTCGTCTGCACGACGATCGTCGAGACGGGCCTCGACATCTCCAACGCGAACACGCTGATCCTCGAGCGGTCCGACCTGCTGGGCCTGTCGCAGCTGCACCAGCTCCGCGGGCGCGTCGGCCGCGGGCGCGAGCGCGCGTACGCGTACTTCCTCTACCCGCCGGAGAAGCCGCTCACGGAGACCGCGCACGACCGCCTTCAGACGATCGCCGCGAACACCGACCTCGGCGCGGGCATGGCCGTCGCGATGAAGGACCTCGAGATCCGCGGCGCGGGCAACCTGCTGGGCGGCGAGCAGTCCGGGCACATCGAGGGCGTGGGCTTCGACCTGTACATCCGCATGGTCGGCGAGGCCGTCGCGTCGTTCCGCGGAGACCAGCCGGAGGAGCTGCCCGACGTCACGATCGAGCTGCCCGTCGACGCGCACATCCCGCACGACTACATCGCGCACGAGCGGCTGCGGCTCGAGGCGTACAAGAAGATCGCGGCGGCCGCCGACGCGACCGCGCTGGGCGAGGTGCGGGCCGAGCTCGCCGACCGGTACGGCGCGGTGCCCGCGGCCGTCGACAACCTGTTCGAGGTCGCCGAGTTCCGCCAGAAGGTGCGGTCCGCCGGGCTCACCGACGTCACCGCGCAGGGCAAGTTCGTGCGGTTCGCGCCCGTCGAGCTGCCCGAGTCCGCGCAGCTCCGGCTCAAGCGGCTCTACCCCGGGTCGGTGCTCAAGCCGGCGACTCGCACGGTCCTGGTGCCGTTCCCGACGACTGCCCGCATCGGCGGCCGGCCGCTGCACGGCCGGGAGCTGCTCGCGTGGGCGCGCCAGTTCCTCGACGCCGTGGTCCTCGGCGACGTGTCCGCCGCCGCGTCGGTCGGGACGGGCGGCCGGTAGGCGCCACGACCGGCCCGCGCAGCGAGCTCGTACCGCGCGGGCCGGTCGTCGTCAGAGGGTCGACAGACCCTTCTTGATGCCGAACCGGGACAGCTTCGCCCACGCGTCGATCGCGACCTGGCCACCCACGACCGAGGCGGCCGCGTAGTGGGTGCGCCAGACCCCGTAGTAGTGCGCGTACAGGTCGACGTCACCGGCATTCCACGCCTGGTTGGCCAGCTTCGCGGCGCAGTTCGCGAACCCGATGTGGAAGATCAGGTCGGAGACCTTGCCGGACGTCGAGTTCCACGCGCTCTGGTAGGGCGTGATGCAGGACGTCCACGCGTTGGCGGCCGACGCCGAGGTCGCCGTCGCGACGCTGCCACCCAGGACCAGCGCACCCGCGACCAGCACGCCGGTCACCCTGCGCCGCACCGCCCGGCCGGTCGTGGACGTCATGCTCGAGATCCCCATGTCTGCTCCTCCAGTCGGCATCCGGCTGTCACCGGTGCACCGACCGTAGAGCCGCGTCCGACCGCATTCGGGAGGGTTCGTCCGGTGTCACCCGGACGGCCGAGGTGGCGGTGACCTGGTGCCCTGCCCGCTCGGGGGCCGAGGACCGCGCTCCCGGGGCCTACGATGACGCCGATCGACGAGCGACGACGCGGGAGGTCCCAGGTGGCGGTGCAGTGGCGTGCGGGTACGGGCGTGCGACGGGTCGGCGTGCTGGTCGCCGGCGGCGTGGCCGCGGGCGTGCTCGCCGGGTGCGCGGGGCAGCCCGGCGCGGCGGCGGTGGTCGACGGGAGGACGATCCCGACGTCCGACGTGCGGGTCGCGTCCGACGAGCTGCGGCCGTACCTGCAGGACGTGTCGCCGTCGAACGTGCTCACCGTGCTCGTCCACGAGCCGACGGTCGTGGCGATCGCCGAGGAGAACGGCGTCGGCGTCTCCGACGAGGAGGCCGCCGAGCTGCTCGAGTCCGTCGCGACGCAGCGCGACCCCGAGGCCGACACGACGTTCTCGCAGCCGTCGCTCGACGTCGCCCGCTACTCGCTCGCGTACACGCGCCTGCAGGGCCTCGAGGACGCGCAGGAGGTGCTCGGCGAGGCCCAGGACCGCATCGCGGAGCTCGACGTCGAGGTGAACCCGCGGTTCGGCACGACGGACGACGTCAACACGATCGTCGCGCCGACGGCCCGGCCGTGGATCGTCGTGCCGCAGACCGCCGACGGCCAGGGCGACGGCACCGAGCCCGCACCCGAGCCCAGCCCGTCGGCGTCCTGACGGGCCCGTGCTGACCGGCGTGCCGGGTGGCGCGACCGACGACGAGACCGGGGGGCACGCGTGAGCGACGACGGCGAGCGGGCGACCGACTCGGGCCCCGGCGGGCGTGGCGACGCGCTCGCGGAGCTCGTCGCGGTCATGGACCGGCTGCGGTCGCCGGGCGGGTGCCCGTGGGACGCGCAGCAGACGCACCGTTCGCTGGTCCCGTACGCGCTCGAGGAGGCCGCCGAGCTCGCCGAGGCCGTCGAGGCCGACGACCGTGCCGGGCTGCGCGAGGAGCTCGGGGACCTGCTGCTCCAGGTGGTGTTCCACGCCCGGATCGCCCAGGAGGACGCCGACGACCCGTTCGACGTGCAGGACGTCGCGGCGGACCTCGTCGCGAAGCTGGTCCGGCGGCACCCGCACGTGTTCGGCGACGCCGAGGCCGTGCACGACGAGGAGGGCCAGCACGTCGCGTGGGACCGCGCCAAGCGCGCGGAGAAGCAGCGGGCGTCCGCGTTCGACGGCGTGCCGCTCGGTCTCGGAGCCCTCGCGCGCGCGCAGAAGCTCGTCGCGCGTGCGGAGCGTGCGGGCCACGACGTGTCCGTGCCGGCTGCCGGCCCCGACGCCCCGCTGGGCGACCGGCTGCTCGCGCTGGTCGCCGAGGCGCGCGCGGCCGGTCTCGACGCCGAGGGCGAGCTGCGTCGCACGACCGCGGCGTGGGAGCAGGATCACCGGGCTGCCGGTCTGTAGCGCGGCGCGCGCGCTGCGGGTGCCCGGCGCGGCCGGGTCCGCACGTGTGCCACGCGCGGCCGGGTCCACGCTCGTGGTCCGACCTGCACAGCCGGTCCATGCTGGCAGAAGGATCGCGGTCCTTCCCGGACCAAGGTCTCTCGTCGGAAGGCGCTTTCCCGGATACTCTTCCCCGTGGCGGCCCGCGCGGGCCGCCTGAGCCGACGGAGGTACGTGTGACGACCATCGGGGTGCCGCGCGAGACGCGACCCGGCGAGCGGCTGGTGGCCGCGACGCCCAAGACCGTCGCGCAGCTGCGCGCGCTCGGCTACGACGTGCTCGTCGAGCACGGTGCCGGGGCCGCGGCGACGTTCGACGACGCCGCCTACGAAGCCGCGGGGGCGACGATCGTCGACGCCGCCGAGGCGTGGGGGGCGGACGTCGTCACGGCGGTCGGCGCGCCCGACACCGCGCAGGTCGCCGCGCTGCGACCCGACGCGGTGCTCGTCGCGATGCTCAACCCCGGGGGCCGGGCCGACCTCGTGGACGCGCTCACCGCGCGCGGAGTCACGGCCCTCTCGCTCGACGCGGTGCCGCGCATCTCCCGCGCGCAGAGCCTCGACGTGCTCTCCACGCTGTCGAACGTCGCGGGCTACCGGGCGGTCGTCGAGGCCGCGCAGGAGTACGGCGGCATGTTCGCGGGGCAGGTCACGGCCGCGGGCAAGACGCCGCCGGCGAAGGTCTTCGTCATCGGCGCCGGCGTCGCGGGACTCGCGGCGATCGGCGCCGCCGACAGCCTCGGAGCGCAGGTGCGCGCGTTCGACGTGCGGCCCGAGGTCGGCGAGCAGATCGAGTCGATGGGCGCGACGTTCGTCCGCGCCGAGTCCGCGCAGCAGCAGGTGAGCGCGGACGGGTACGCGTCGGCGCTGACGCAGGACCAGGAGGCCGCGACGGCCGCCGTGTACGCCGCCGAGACGGCCGCCGCCGACGTCGTCATCACCACGGCGCTCGTGCGCGGCACCGCGCCGCGGACGATCACCGCGGCGATGGTGGCCGGCATGCGGGCGGGCAGCGTGATCGTCGACCTCGCGGCGTCGGGCGGCGGGAACTGCGAGCTCACCGTGCCGGGGGAGCGCGTCGTCACGGACAACGGCGTCGTCATCCTCGGCTGGACCGACCTCGCGGGGCGGTTGCCGCAGCACACGTCGCAGCTGTTCGGCACCAACGTCGTGCACCTGCTCCAGCTCCTCACGCCCGGCAAGGACGGCGTCCCGACGCTGGACCTCGACGACCCGGTGCAGCGCGGCATGACCGTGACGCGCGACGGCGAGGTGCTGTGGCCGCCGCCGCCCGTCGCCGTCTCGGCCGCGATGCCGCCACCCGCCGACGCCGCGCCGAGCCTCGAGGAGATCGCCGCCGCCGAGGCCGCCGCGCACGCGCTCGCCGAGCGTCGCAAGCAACGCCGCACGGTGACCTTCGCGCTCGCGGCGGTGCTCGTGGCGCTCGCCATCTCGTTCGCACCGGCGGCGTTCCTCGGCCACTTCACGGTGTTCGTGCTCGCGGTGTTCGTCGGCTACTACGTCATCTCGAACGTCAGCCACTCGCTGCACACGCCGCTCATGGCCCAGACGAACGCGATCTCGGGGATCATCCTCGTCGGCGCCCTGCTGCAGATCGGGTCCGACGACTGGCTCGTCACGGTGCTGGCCTGCGTCGCCGCGGCCGTCGCGAGCATCAACATCTTCGGCGGCTTCCTCGTGGCGAACCGCATGATCCGCATGTTCCGGAAGGACGCCTGATGTCGCTCACGTCGGTCGCGCAGGCGCTCTACCTCGTCGCCGCGGTCCTGTTCATCCTGTCCCTGGCCGGGCTGTCCCGGCAGGAGACCGCGCGGCGCGGCAACCTCTCGGGGATGGTCGGCATGGGCCTCGCGCTCGCCGCCACGGTCGCGCTGTCCCTCGACGGCAGCGAGCGGCAGGTCGCGGTCACCGCCACGCTCATCGCGGCCGTGCTGCTGGTCGGTCTCGTCGTCGGCACGTGGCAGGCGCGACGCGTCGAGATGACGCAGATGCCCGAGCTCATCGCGATCCTGCACAGCTTCGTCGGCCTCGCCGCGGTGCTCGTCGGGTTCAACTCGTACCTCACCGAGCCCGCCGACCCCGTGCACCTCATCGAGGTGTTCCTCGGTGTCCTCATCGGTGCCGTGACGTTCACCGGGTCCGTCGTCGCGTACCTCAAGCTGTCGGCGCGGATCGCGTCGGCGCCGCTCATGCTGCCGCGGCGGAACACGCTCAACCTGGTCGCGCTCGTCGCGTCGGCGGGGCTCGGGGTGTGGTTCGTCGCCGCGCCGTCGATCGTGCCGCTGCTGCTCATGACCGTCGTCGCGCTCGCGCTCGGCTGGCACCTCGTCGCGTCCATCGGCGGCGGGGACATGCCGGTGGTCGTGTCGATGCTCAACTCGTACTCCGGGTGGGCCGCGGCTGCCGCGGGCTTCATGCTGAGCAACGACCTGCTCATCGTCACCGGCGCCCTCGTCGGGTCGTCCGGTGCGATCCTCAGCTACATCATGTGCAAGGCGATGAACCGGTCGTTCATCAGCGTGATCCTCGGGGGCTTCGGCGCCGAGGAGGGCACGGTCGCCGCGGTCGACCGCGACTACGGCGAGCACCGCGAGATGTCCGCGCAGGACGTCGCCGACCTGCTGCGCGACGCCAAGCGCGTCGTCATCACGCCCGGCTACGGAATGGCCGTCGCGAAGGCGCAGTACCCGGTCGCCGAGCTCGTCGCGAAGCTGCGGGCCCGCGGCGTCGAGGTGCGGTTCGGCGTGCACCCCGTGGCCGGCCGCCTGCCCGGGCACATGAACGTGCTGCTCGCCGAGGCGAAGGTGCCGTACGACATCGTCCTGGAGATGGACGAGATCAACGCCGACTTCGGCGACACCGACGTCGTGCTCGTCATCGGCGCGAACGACACCGTCAACCCGGCGGCGCTCGACGACCCCGGCTCGCCGATCGCCGGCATGCCGGTGCTCGAGGTGTGGCACGCCAAGCAGGTCGTCGTGTTCAAGCGCTCGATGGCGACCGGGTACGCGGGCGTGCAGAACCCGCTGTTCTTCCGCGACAACACCGCGATGCTCTTCGGCGACGCGAAGGAGCAGACGGAGAAGATCGTCCACGCCGTCTGAGCCCCCGGACGGCACGTCCCCGCGTCCACCTGCGGGGACGTGCCGTCAAAACGTTTCGCACCTGGACCCTCGCCCGCCCGCTCCGTAGCGTCACGCGCGCCCCCGCCGCCTGTCGCGAAGGAGCCCCCTGCTCATGGCCCGTCCCGGTGCCTCAGCGCCCCTGCGCACGGCGACCGTCCTGGTCGCCGCGCTCGCGCTCGTCCTCACCGGCGTGCTCGCCGCGCTGCGGGCCCAGCCCGCCGCGGCGGCCACGGTCACGGTGCTGAGCGCCGACTTCGAGACGGGCGCCGCCGGCTGGGCCGGTCGTGGCGCCGCGACCGTCGCGGTCGACGGCACGGACCACCCCCGTGGGACGCAGAGCCTCAAGGTGACCGGCCGGACGGAGTCGTGGAACGGGGCGACGCGCGACGTCACGACGCTGTTCGAGCCCGGCACGACGTACACGGTCTCCGCGTGGGTGCGGCTGCCCGCCGGGTCCTCGGGCACCGCGGGCGTGCGGCTGTCCGCGCAGCGCGACAACCCGAGCGGTACGTCCTACGAGACGATCGCGACGGCCGAGGGCGTGACCTCGGGCGCCTGGACGCAGATCGCGGGCGCCTACACGCCCGGCCCGTTCGCCACCGCATCGCTCTACGTCGAGACGACGGGCTCGCTCACGGACCTGCTGCTCGACGACGTCCTCGTCACGAGCACGGCCCTGACGCCGGACCTGACGCTGCCCTCCCTGAAGGAGACGTGGTCGTCGTCCTTCCCGCTCGGCGCGGCCGTCGAGGCGCCCGAGACGCTCGGCGCGCGCTCCGACCTGCTGCTGCGGCACTTCGGCCAGGTCACGGTGGGCAACGCGATGAAGCCCGACGCGACGCACCCCGCGGAGGACACCTGGACGTTCGCGGGCGCCGACCAGATCGTCGACTTCGCGGTCGCGCACGACCTGCGCGTCTACGGTCACACGCTGCTGTGGCACCAGCAGACGCCGGCCTGGTTCTTCCAGCGTGCCGACGGCTCCGCGCTGACCACGAGCGCCGAGGACCAGGCGCTCCTGCGGTCGCGGCTGCAGACCCACATCCAGACGCTCGCCGACCACTTCCGCACGACGTACGGCGAGTACGGGACCGCGGGCAACCCGATCTTCGCGTTCGACGTGGTGAACGAGGTCGTCGACGAGAACCAGGCCGACGGCCTGCGCCGCAGCGAGTGGTACCGCGTGCTGGGCCCGTCGTACATCGCCGACGCCTTCCGCTACGCGCGCGCCGCCTTCGGCCCCGAGGTGCTGCTGTTCATCAACGACTACAACACCGAGTTCTCGAACAAGCGCGCGCCGTACCTGTCGCTCGTGAAGAGCCTGCTCGCGCAGGGCGTGCCCGTCGACGGCGTCGGCCACCAGCTGCACGTCGAGGTCGGTCGCTCGATCACCGACATGGACGCGACGATCACGGCGTTCGAGGCGCTCCCCGTGACGCAGGCCGTCACCGAGCTCGACGTGTCGACGTACCGGTCGTCGGGGGAGTCGTGGACCACGCCGCCGCGGTCACGGCTGATCGAGCAGGCGTACTACTACCGCGACGTGTTCGCGATGCTGAAGAAGCACGCGTCCTCGCTCACGTCGGTCACGCTGTGGGGGCTCGACGACAGCCGCACCTGGCTGCGGTCGGGCGCCGCGCCGCTGCTCTTCGACGGCACGCTCACGGCCAAGCCCGCCTACTGGGGGCTCGTCGACCCGTCGCGCATCGAGGGCACCCCGACGCCCACGCCGACGACGCCCACCACGCCGACCCCCACACCCACGACCCCGACGCCCACACCCACGCCGACGTCCGGCGGCGCCTGCGTCGTGGACTACCAGGTGACCAGCGCGTGGCCGGGCGGGTTCGTCGGGCAGGTGACGGTCGTGAACAACGGCACCGCGCCGGTCGACGGCTGGACGGTGCGCTGGACGTTCGGCGCCGGCGAGCGGCTGTCCCAGGCGTGGAGCACGACCGCGACGCAGCAGGGCAGCACCGTCACCGCGACCCACCTCTCGTGGAACTCCCGGCTCGCCGCGAACGGCGGGTCGACGACGTTCGGGTTCATCGGCTCGTCGACGGCGACGCCGGCCGCGAACCCGACGGCCGCCAGCCTCAACGGCACGGCATGCGTGGTGCGCTGACCGCAGACGGAGCACCGGCGTTGCGCCGCGCGGGGGACGGGGGCCGCCCCTACCCGCGCGGCGCAGCCGTGTCCAAGGCCGGACGTCCCAGCACGGTCCTCCGTGCACCCCACTAGGGTGAGGTCGTAAACCCACCCGCTCGTCGAAGGAGCACCCATGGCCAGCATCGAGGCCGTCGGCGCCCGCGAGATCCTGGACTCGCGCGGCAACCCCACCGTGGAGGTCGAGGTCGCCCTCGACGACGGCACCATCGCCCGCGCCGCTGTGCCCTCGGGTGCGTCGACCGGTGCGTTCGAGGCCGTCGAGCGCCGCGACGGTGACAAGTCCCGCTACCTGGGCAAGGGCGTCGAGGAGGCCGTCAACGCGGTCATCGACGACATCGCCCCCGAGCTCATCGGCTTCGAGGCCACCGAGCAGCGTCTCGTCGACGCCGCGCTCATCGACCTCGACGGCACCCCGAACAAGGGCAAGCTCGGCGCCAACGCGATCCTCGGCGTCTCGCTCGCCGTCGCGAAGGCCGCGGCCGACTCGGCCGACCTGCCGCTGTTCCGCTACATCGGCGGCCCCAACGCGCACGTCCTGCCCGTCCCGATGATGAACATCCTCAACGGTGGGTCGCACGCCGACTCCAACGTCGACATCCAGGAGTTCATGGTCGCCCCGATCGGCGCCACGACGTTCCGCGAGGCGCTCCGGACCGGCACCGAGGTCTACCACTCGCTCAAGTCCGTGCTGAAGTCGAAGGGCCTCGCGACGGGCCTCGGCGACGAGGGTGGCTTCGCGCCGAACCTCGAGTCGAACCGCGCCGCGCTCGACCTCATCCTCGTCGCGATCGAGCAGGCCGGCTTCACCGCCGGCACGGACGTCGCGCTCGCGCTGGACGTCGCGTCGACCGAGTTCTTCAAGGACGGCGCCTACCAGTTCGAGGGCCGCGCCCACACGCCGGAGGAGATGGTCGCCTACTACGAGCAGCTCGTCCGCGACTACCCGCTGGTCTCCATCGAGGACCCGCTGTCCGAGGACGAGTGGGGCACCTGGTCCCAGCTCGTGTCCGAGGTCGGCGACCGCGTGCAGATCGTCGGCGACGACCTGTTCGTCACCAACCCGGAGCGTCTGGCCAAGGGCATCGAGCTCAAGGCCGCGAACTCGCTGCTGGTCAAGCTCAACCAGATCGGCACGCTCACCGAGACGCTCGACGCGGTGACGCTCGCGCAGCGCAACGGCTTCACGACGATGACCTCGCACCGCTCCGGCGAGACCGAGGACACCACCATCGCCGACCTGTCCGTCGCGACGAACGCGGGCCAGATCAAGACCGGTGCCCCCGCCCGCGGCGAGCGCATCAACAAGTACAACCAGCTGCTCCGCATCGAGGAGGAGCTGGACGACGCCGGTCGCTACGCCGGGCGTTCCGCCTTCCCGCGGTTCCGCCAGGGCTGACCCGACCGGGTCCCGCTCGACGACCGGAGGCCGGCCACCCCGTGGGGTGGCCGGCCTCCGGCGTCCTCGGTGGCGACCCGCCCGTCGCACGTCCGGGCTGGTGGCGTCGCCGCAGGGCACAATCGACGCCATGCCCTCCCCGCGCCGTCCCGTGCCGCCGAGCGGCCCGGGTCGCCGCCCGGCGTCGCCCCGGCCGGCACCCGCGACGCCCGCGGCGGGCACGCCCGCGACGGGGACGCCGTCGGCGCGCGCGGCGACGCGGCCCGTGGCCCCGCGCTCGGGTCAGGTTCCGCGCGTCGGTGGTCCGCCCAGCGGGTCCCGTCCGTCCGCACGGCCGGGGGCGTCGTCCCGACCCGCGTCCCGCGGCCAGGCGTCGACGCCGCCCCGCGGCACGCCGCGCGCCGAGCGCGTGCAGGTGCGCCCGCCGCGGCTCTTCACCGTGCGGGTCCTCGTCTTCTCGCTCGTGCTGCTGCTCGCGTTCGTCCTCGTCTACCCGACGCTGCACTCCTACCTCCAGCAGCAGCAGGAGCTCGCCGAGCTGCGCGCGCAGGTCGCCGCGGCCGAGCAGCGCAACGGCGACCTCGAGGCCGAGAAGGGCCGGTGGGACGACCCGGCGTACGTCGCCGCGCAGGCGCGCGAGCGCCTGTCGTTCGTGCTGCCGGGGGAGAAGGCGTTCCGCGTGCTCGACCCCGAGACGGTGCCGGACACGCCTGCCGTCGACCCGGGGCCGTCGTCGACCGTGCTCGACGAGAGCGCGACGCAGCCCTGGTACACGTCCGTCTGGCAGTCGGTCGAGATCGCCGGGACCGCGCCGAGCCAGGAGCGGCCGGCGACGACCGAGCAGCCCACGACGCCGGCCGGCGGCGACCAGCCGGCGCCGACGCCGTAGTCGCAGCGGCCACGCACCGCGGTACGGCGACGGGTGGTCGGCGGGGGAGAATGCGTGCCGAGGGCGCCGCGCCGGCGCCCGGACATCGTCCCCGACCCGATCGGACCGTCGTGACCCCGACCGCCGCCACCGCCGTGACCGACCAGGACCTCGTCGTGCTGGCCGAGCAGCTCGGCCGCCCCCCGCGCGGCGTCGTCGGGATCGCCGCGCGCTGCGTGTGCGGACGCCCGCTCGTCGTGCGCACGGCACCCCGGCTCGACGACGGCACGCCGTTCCCGACGACGTACTACCTCACGTGCCCGCCCGCGGTCGCGGCCGTGAGCACGCTCGAGGCGTCAGGGCTCATGAAGGAGCTCACCGCGCGGCTCGCCGAGGACGAGGAGCTCGCGGCGGCCTACCGGCGCGCCCACGAGGCGTACCTCGCGGACCGCGAGGAGCTCGGGCACGTCGAGGAGATCGCCGGGATCTCCGCGGGCGGGATGCCGACCCGCGTGAAGTGCCTGCACGTGCTGGCGGGGCACGCGCTCGCGGCCGGTCCGGGCGTCAACCCGATCGGCGACGAGGTGCTGGCCCTGGTGCGCGACGAGTGGCGCCCGGACCGCTGCACCTGCTGACCGCGCGACCGGGCTCCGACGGCGCGAGGTGCCGCGTGACGGATGGGAGGATGTGCCGGTGACGCGTGTGGCTGCCATCGACTGCGGGACCAACTCCATCCGGCTCCTGGTGGCCGACGTCGACCCCGGCGCCGGGACGCTGGTCGACCTGGACCGGCGCATGGAGGTCGTGCGGCTCGGCCAGGGCGTCGACCGCACCGGCCGGATCGCCCCGGAGGCGCTCGCCCGCACGCTCGACGCGGCCCGCCGGTACGCGGACGTGTGCGACGACCTGGGCGTCGAGGCGGTGCGGTTCGTCGCGACGTCCGCGTCGCGCGACGCGGAGAACCGTGCGGACTTCGTCGACGGCGTGCGGTCGCTGCTCGGCGTCGAGCCCGAGGTCGTCGGCGGCGAGGAGGAGGCCGCGCTGTCGTTCCGGGGCGCGACGGGCGTCCTCGCAGCGACGCATCCCGGGCCGTTCCTCGTGGTCGACCTCGGTGGCGGCTCGACCGAGCTCGTGCTCGGCACCACGGCGCCGGAGGCGGCGTACTCGATGGACGTCGGCTGCGTCCGGCTCACCGAGCGGCACCTGCTGTCCGACCCGCCGACGGTCGACGAGGTCGCCGGTGCGCGCGCCGACGTCGCCGCCGCGCTCGACGTGGCCGCGGGCGTCGTGCCGCTCGGCAAGACCGTGACGCTCGTCGGGCTCGCGGGGTCGGTCACGACGGTGACCGCGCACGCGCTCGGGCTCGACCGCTACCGGCCCGAGCGCATCGACGGGGCCGTCCTGCCCGTCGGAACCGTGCTCGCGGCGTGCGACGACCTGCTCGGGCGGACGCGCGAGGAGCGCGCGGGACTGGGCTTCATGCACCCCGGTCGGGTCGACGTCATCGGCGCGGGTGCGCTCGTCTGGCACGACGTGGTGACCCGCGTGCGCGACGAGGTCGCGGCGGCCGGCGGTGAGCTCACGGAGGTCGTGACGTCGGAGCACGACATCCTCGATGGCATCGCCTGGAGCGCCGTCCCCGCCTGACCGGCGCCGCGCACCCCCGCTCGTGCGACACGCGCGGAAACCGGCCTACTAGTGCGCACTGTGTACTAGTGTGCGCCGTGCGGGAGCCTGGAGGGAGGCTCCCGCACCAGGACATGACGGCCCCGCGCCACGGGCGCCGCGACCGGACGGAGGCGGCCGATGGACACGACCCAGCTGCTCAAGGGGGTGCTCGACCTCGCGGTGCTCGCGGTCGTCGCCGACGAGGACGGGTACGGGTACGACGTCGTCCGCCGGCTGCGCGCCGCGGGCATCGAGGAGGTCGGCGACGCGTCGGTGTACGGCACGCTGCGCCGGCTGTACTCGTCGGGAGCGCTCACCTCCTACGTCGTCCCGAGCGACGAGGGGCCGCACCGCAAGTACTACGGGATCAACGCCCAGGGCCGGGCGATGCTCGAGGCCCAGCGCAAGGACTGGCAGGAGTTCGCGGGCACCATGGCCCGGCTGCTGGACACGGACGTCCCGGGCGCAGCGCGGGGCCGGAAGGGATCGCGATGAGCACGCAGGCCGTCACCTCGGACGTCGCGAAGTACGCGGCAGCAGTCCGCCAGCATCTCGCGGGTCTGACCGCCGAGCAGGTCGACGACCTGACCGACGACCTCGAGCTCGACCTCCAGGACGCCCTCGACGACGAGCGCCGGGTCGGCCACGGTCGCACCCTGGCCGACCTGCTCGGGACGCCCGAGGCGTACGCGACCGAGCTGCGCACCGCCGCGGGCCTCGACGCACCCGTGGCCCCGCGCACGCGTCGGCCCGTCCGCGACGCGCTCACGTGGCCGGTCCGCCGGGGCCGCGAGCTCGGGCGCCGGGTCCTCGCGACGCTCCGGCAGCACGCGTGGTGGTCGCCCGTCGAGTCGTTCGCGGTGGCCCTGCGGCCCGTCTGGTGGGTCGCGCGCGCGTGGGTCGTGTACGTCCTGGTCGTCGCGCTCGTCGTCGGCGGCTACCAGTGGGTCCCGCACACGGCCTGGACGTGGCTGCTGCTCGGCGCCGCCGTGGTCGCGAGCGTCCAGTGGGGACGCGGGTCGTGGGTCGCGTCCCGGCGGACCCGGTGGATGCCCCTCGTCGCGAACGCCGTCGCGGTCGTCGCGGTCCTGCCCGTCCTGTCGACGATGCAGGACGACGTCCGGACCGCCCGCTGGTACCCGACGGCGTCGGGCGGCACCGCCGTCGAGTTCCGCGACCAGGTGGTCGACGGCGTCGTCGTGGACGGCATGCAGGTGAGCAACCTGTTCGTCTACGACGCCGAGGGCAACCCGCTGACCGACGTGCAGATCTTCGACGACCGCGGCCGGCCCGTGCGCACGACGTTCGACGAGGGCTGGGAGCCGTGGACCCTCCCGGGCGTCGACGAGCCGTGGCAGTTCGTCGGCGCGACGGCCGAGGACGGTCGCACCCGGTGGAACGTCTACCCGCTCCGCGGCGGCCCGACGTCGCAGTTCGGGTACGACGACGACGGCGGCCGCATGGTGCTGAACGCCGGGGTCCGCGCGGACCTCCCGCCGCTGCCGTTCGCGAAGGCGCCCGCCGTCGAGGTGCCCGCGGCGCAGAGCGCGACGTCGTCGGGCGGGACCGTCGTCGCCGACGGTGAGGACGGCGCCGCCGACGCGGGGGCCGACGCCGGGACGCCGTCGCCGCAGCCCACCGGTCCGGCCGCGAGCGCCACGTCGGGGCCCTGACGCCCTGCCGCGCGCCCCACCGCACGCCACGGGCACGACCCGCCGGGCCCGGTGTTCGCACGGCACCTCGACGACGCGTCGCCCCAGGTGGGAGCATGCGGGGCGTGCCGGACCGCACCGTGCGACGGACGACCTCGGCGTCCGCCCTTCCCGTGTCCCGCCGCGACGTGCTGCGGCTCGGCGGGGGAGCGCTCGCGCTCGGCGCGCTCGCCGCGTGCACGCCCGACGCCGGCACCCCGTCGCCGGGCGCGAGCGCGACGCCGACCTGGACCCCGCCCGCGTCGCCGATGCGGCTCCCGGACGGGTTCGTGCTCGGCGCGGCCACGTCGGCGTTCCAGGTCGAGGGCTCGACGACCGCCGACGGTCGCGGCAGGTCGATCTGGGACACGTTCGCCGCACAGCCGGGGAACGTCCGCGGCGGTGCGACGGGCGACCCGGCCGCGGACCACTACCGCCGGTGGGAGCAGGACGTCGACCTCATGGCCGAGCTCGGGCTCGACGGGTACCGGTTCTCGGTCGCGTGGCCCCGCATCCAGCCGACGGGTTCCGGACCGGTCAACCCGGCGGGCGTCGACTTCTACCGCCGCCTCGTCGACCGGTTGCTCGAGCGCGGCATCGAGCCCGCGGTGACGCTGTACCACTGGGACCTGCCGCAGCCGCTGCAGGACCGCGGCGGGTGGGCGGCGCGCGACACGGCCTCCCGGTTCGCGGACTACGCGGCGCTCGTCTTCGACGCGCTGCCCGACGTCACCGGCCCGTGGCTCACGATCAACGAGCCGAAGACCACCGCGTACGTCGGCTACGGCAGCGGGTACCACGCGCCGGGCATCAGGGACGTCGACCAGATGGTCGCCGCCGTGCACCACCAGCTCCTCGGGCACGGGCTCGCGGTGCGGGCCTTCCGTGCCTCGGGCGCGTCGGGGCGGGTGGGCATCGCGCTCAACCTCCAGCCCGTCTACCCGGCGGGTGAGGGCGCGCACGAGGCGGCCGTGCGCGCCGACGCCGTCGAGAACCGGCTGTTCCTCGACCCGGTGCTGCGCGGCGCCTACCCCGACGACGCGCTCGGCGACCTGCCCGGCCAGATCCCGGCCGACCCCGCGGTGCTCGACGCGCTCGTGCAGGACGGCGACCTCGCGACGACCAGCGAGCCGCTCGACGTGCTCGCGATCCAGTACTACGGCGTGACCGGCGTCGACAGCAGCGGGCAGAACGTGCAGCTGTACCCGACGTCGGACGCGCCGTGGCAGCAGATCCACCCGGAGGGGATGTACGAGACGCTCGTCCGCGTCCGGGACGACTACCCGACCGCGCCCGCGCTGGTCGTCACCGAGAACGGCATCCCCGACCGCACGCCCGACGGGACGACCGACGACGCCGAACGTGTCGAGTTCCTGCGCGCGCACCTCCAGCAGGTCGCGCGGGCCGCGGACGACGGCGTCGACGTGCAGGCGTACTACGCGTGGTCGCTGCTGGACAACTTCGAGTGGGCCGAGGGCCTGGACCAGCGCTGGGGGCTCGTGCACGTCGACTTCGCGACGCAGGAGCGCACCCCGAAGGCGAGCGCGCGGTGGTACGCCGGTGTCGTCGCGCAGCGCGCCGTCCCGCCCGCCTGACCGACCTCGGGCGGCGTCGCGGATCCTCGACGCGCCGCCTGAGACCAGGCTCACAGCCGTTTCCCAGCCCCTGTGCGCAGCGTCACCGTCCACCGGTCGCCGTGGTTCGACAGTCGCGGATACCGTGGAGATATGGCTACGTCTGTCCAGACCCCGGTCGACGCCGCACCCGCGGCCGGTGCGGTCGTCCCCCGTGGCAAGCCCCGCAAGGTCCCGCGCGTCGTGATCCTCGGCGGCGGCTCGGTCGGTCTCACGACCGCCCGCCGTCTGCGCAAGCGGCTCGGCAAGCGCGAGGCCGCGATCGTCGTCGTGGACCCGCGCCCCTACATGACGTACGCGCCGTTCCTGCCCGAGGCCGCGGCCGGCTCGATCGACGCGCGCAACGTCGTCGCACCGCACCGTCGCGCGCTCAAGGGCGTCGACGTGCTCCAGGGCAAGGTGTCGCAGATCCACCACG
Organism: Cellulomonas fimi; assembly: GCF_028527925.1. GTDB lineage: Bacteria > Actinomycetota > Actinomycetes > Actinomycetales > Cellulomonadaceae > Cellulomonas > Cellulomonas fimi_C. Next base: position 149,289 of record NZ_JAPESW010000001.1, on the reverse strand, counting down.
CCGAGCGCACGGTCGAGATCACGCCCGAGGAGGGCGAGCCGTACTGGATCACGTACGACCACCTGGTCGTCGGGCTCGGCTCGGTCGCCCGCACGCTGCCCATCCCGGGCCTCGCGGAGCAGGGCATCGGCTTCAAGAACGTGGAGGAGGCCATCGCGGTCCGCAACCACGTGCTGAACCGCATCGACGTCGCCTCCAGCACGTGGGACCCCGAGCTCCGCAAGAAGATGCTGACGTTCGTCTTCGTCGGCGGCGGGTTCGCCGGCATCGAGGCGCTCGCCGAGGTCGAGGACATGGCGCGCTACTCGGTGCGCCACTACAACCAGATCGAGCAGGACGAGCTGCGGTTCGTGCTCGTCGAGGGCTCGCCGCGCATCCTCCCCGAGGTCAGCGAGGAGCTCGGCGGCTACACGCTCGAGCAGCTGCGCAAGCGCGACATCGAGATCTTCCTCTCGACGTTCCTCAACTCGTGCGTCGACGGCCACGTCGTCCTGTCCAACGGCCAGGAGTTCGACGCCGAGACGATCATCTGGACCGCGGGCGTCAAGGCGAACCCCGTCCTGCAGCAGTCCGACCTGCCGCTGGACAAGATGGGCCGCGTCACCTGCAACGAGTTCCTCCAGGTCGTGGACGCCGACGGGACGGTCGTCGCGGACGCGTACGCCGCGGGCGACTGCGCCGCGGTGCCGGACCTGTTCAACCCGGGCGCCTTCTGCCCGCCGAACGCGCAGCACGCCGTCCGTGAGGGCAAGCACCTCGGCGACAACCTCGCGCGCGTGCTCCGGTCGGCCGAGCTGACCGAGTACAAGCACAAGAACATCGGCGCCGTCGCGTCCCTCGGCATGTACAAGGGCGTCGCGCAGATGTTCGGCAAGATCAAGGTCCGCGGTGTGCTGGCCTGGTTCCTGCACCGCACGTACCACGTCTACGCGATGCCGACGATCAACCGGAAGCTGCGGATCATGGCCGGCTGGACCGGCTCGATCCTGCTGCGCCGCGAGGTCGTCGCGCTGGGCTCGGTGCACGACCCGCGCGCCGAGTTCCGTGCCGCCGCCGTCCCGCCGAAGCCGCGCGCGGTCGACACCGCCGCCCTGCCGCCGCAGAAGGCCGAGGCCGGCTCGCCCGCCGAGAAGCAGCAGGCGACGGGCAGCGGTCAGGCCGCGAAGAGCGCGAGCTGACGCACCGCACGACGGACGCCCGACGAGGCCCGGTCCCCCAGGGGGCCGGGCCTCGTCGCGTCAGGCGTCGGCAGTCTCCCGGCGGTGAGCCGATCGTGCCGCCTCCTCGACCTCGACCTCGTCGAGCCACGCCGCCAGCGCGGCCGCCGTCGCCCGCGGCTGGTCGAGGTGCACGTTGTGCCCGGCCGCGTCGAGCACGACGTACGACGCACGCGGGTAGTGGTCGAGGCGACGCCCCGCGTCCGCGTACCCGACGACGTGGTCCTGCCGCCCGCACAGCACGAGCGTCGGCGCGGTGAACGGCTCGGGCGACGCGTCCTCGGGCTCGACGTCGAACGGGTACCGCGCCCGCAGCGTGGCGAGCGCGTCCTGGTCGGCGCCGTCCTCGCCGGGCTGCACGAACCGCCGGTACGCGTCGAGTCCCGCCGCGGACTCGACGACCGCCATCGCCCGGTAGCCGGTCACGACCGCGGCGTCGACCCCCGCGAGCGCGGCCGGGTCCTCACGCAGGACGGCCCGCGGCGGCAGCACGCGCGCGTCGACGTCCCCGGCCCAGAGACCGGCGACCGTCGCGAGCCCGATCACCTGGTCGCGCAGGTCGTGCGCGAGACGCCGCGCCATCATCCCGCCGTACGAGCTGCCGACGACCGCGAACGGCTCGTCGCCCAGCCGGTCCCGGACCGTGTCCCGCAGCGCCGTCGCGACGTCCTCGCTGCTGCGGATGCTCCCCAGCGGCGTCCGGGCGGTCCACGGCAGCGAGACGTAGAGGCGCCGCCAGCGGCCGTGCCCGGCGAGCACCGGGTCGAGCGGCAGCATGATCCGGTGGTCGACGCCGAACCCGTGGATCATGACGACGGGTGTCCCGGCTCCGCGCTCCTCGATGTGCACGCGCCGGACCCTAGACGCGACCACCGACAGCCGCGGTCGGGGCGCTGGCAGGATGAGCGTGCACGTCGACGGCCGCAGCGCGCGGCCGGTCGCACGCCGCCCCCGTAGCCCAATCGGCAGAGGCAGCCGGCTTAAACCCGGCCCAGTCCGGGTTCGAGCCCCGGCGGGGGCACGACGCGGTCCCGGCCCGACCGGTGCCCGGCCCGGGCTCCGACCCCGAGCTGTCGGGCCCCGTCCCACGGTCGTGCACCCGGCCGACGATCACCCTTCCGGGTGACGGCACACGGAACCGCCTCGGCCGAGCGGCTGCCGCCACTACGTTGTGCGCCGACCGTCCCGGGCCCCCGGGGCTCAGCCGAGGAGGCCCTGCGTGTCCAGCGACTTCGTCCCGTCCGCCCCGCCCGTCCAGCCGCCGGCCGTCGCGCCGAACGGCAACGTCGGACGCGGCGCCCTCTTCGCGCTCGCGACCATCCCGGTCGGCGTCGCCGCCTGGGTCGTGCTGTGGGGCTTCGGGTTCATCGCGTCGCTGGTGGCAGCGCTGGTCGCGTTCCTCGCCGTGCGGCTGTACGTCCTCGGTGCGGGCCGGCTGAGCCGCCCCGGCGCGCTCGTCGTGCTGGCCGTCACCGTCGTGACGCTCGCGCTGGCGTTCGTCGGCGGCATCGCGTGGGACGCCGCGGTCGCGGTGAGCGAGGACAGCGGCATGAGCACGTGGGACGCGCTCGTCGAGCCCGGGTTCTGGTCGTGGTTCTGGTCGATCCTGCCCGAGGTCCTGCCCGAGTACGGCGGCGACCTCGCCTGGGCCGTCGGCTTCGGCGCGCTCGGCTCGTTCGCGACGCTGCGCGGCGCCTGGTCGGCGTCCGCCGCCGAGCAGCCCGTCGTCACCGAGCCCGCGCCTCCGGCGCCCGACGCGCCGACGACCGCCGGCACGCCGGACTGACCCGGGGGCCGCGCCCGGCTTCCCATTTCCGCTGCGCGGGCCCTAGCGTCCGCGCATGGAGAGCGCGCCGCGGACGGTCGAGGTGTTCGGCGACGACGACGTCCCGGAGTCGGTGACGTGGCAGGCCGTGACCCTCATGCGCAGCGAGTGGCCCTCGCTCTTCGCGGCCGGCCTGCGCTGGATCACGCGGCCGTTCGAGGAGGACGTCGCGCCGCGGTACGTGGTCGTCCGGCACGGCGAGGTGGTGATGTCGCACGCGGTGGTGCTGGACGTGCCCGCCGACGTGCACCGCACGGGCCTGCGGGTCGCCGGTGTCGCGAGCGTCCTCACGTCGCCGCCGTACCGCGGCGAGGGCCACGCGACGGCGGTGCTGCGGGCGGCGGGCGGCCTGGTCGACGAGGGCGGCTTCGACGTCGCCGGCCTGTTCTGCGCGCCCGCCCTCGAGCCGTTCTACGCGCGGGCCGGCTGGTCGGTCTGCCCCGGCGGCACGGTCGAGGACGACGCCGACCACGCGAGCACGGACCTGCGCATGATGCGGTTCCTCAGCCCTGCCGGGCGCGCGGCCGAGCGGCGGCTGCGCGAGGAGCCGCTGCACGTCGGGTGGTGCTGGTAGCCGCACCACACCGCGCCCGCACCACGCCACGCCGCGCCACGGTCCCGCGACCGAGGCGGGGCGACGTGCCGTCGGGCGACCCGGGACCAACGGCCGCGGCGCTCGGCTCGTCCGCCGAGGACCGTGGGGACATGACAGCGATCGTGGTGTTCGAGTCGATGTTCGGCGGCACCCAGGCCGTCGCGGAGTCCGTCGCGGCGGGCATCGCCTCGTGCGGGCTGCCGACCGACGTCGTCGAGGTCGGGCGCGTCGTAGGCGACGGCGAGCGCGCGCCGTGGTGGCCGGACGACGTCCTTCTTCTCGTCGTGGGGGGCCCGACGCACCGCCGGGGCCTGAGCACCGGGGAGACGCGGGCGAGCGCGCGGGAGCACGGTGAGGTCGTGTCCGCGCTGACGGGGCTCGACCGGTGGCTCGCGTCGGCGCGCGCGGTCCGCGAGCTGCCCGTCGCGGCGTTCGACACCGCGTGGGGGACGCCGGACGGCGGGGCGGCCTCGGCCGTCATCGCGGAGCGGCTGCTCGCGCTGCACGGGCGGCTGGTCGCGCCGCCGGAGACGTTCCGCGTCGTGGGCACCGCGGGCGGGCCGTCCGCCGGCGAGGTCGACCGCGCGTGGGAGTGGGGCCGCCACCTCGTCTCGACCGTCCGCTGACGGGACGACCGACGCGCCGGGTCAGCGCGAGGCGGCGTCGTACGTCTGACCCGCGGCGCGCAGCCGCTCGACCAGGACGTCGCCCAGCCCGGCCGCCGGCGTGAGGGAACCCGCGCGGTCGGGCAGCCGGTGCTCATCGAGCGCGAGCGCGAGGGCCGCCTCGCCCAGCATCACGGCCGTGGCGGCGTAGCCGGGGTCCCCGTCGCCGGCGACGACGGCGCGGTAGTGCCGGCCGTCCTCGGTCCGCGCCGCGAGGTCCATGCGGAACCAGCCGGTCGCGCGGGTCGCCTCGTCCGGCCCGGCGCCCGCGGGGCGCGCACGACGCACGAGCGCGCGCACCGGCGGCACGGCGAGCGCGGCGGCGGCGACGCCGAGGCCCGCGGTGACGCCCAGCGCCGCCACGCCGCCGCGCACGCCGCGCCCGACGCCCATCGCCTCGGCGTACCGCAGGTCCCGCCCGTACGCCCAGCCCTGCAGGGCGTTGCTGCGCCGCACGACGCGCGTGTTGAACGACGCCATCGGGAACGGGGCGGTCCACCGCCCGTCCCGCAGGACGCGCACGGGCTGCACGTCGGGCGGCTGGACCGTCGGGGGTTCCGCCCGCCGGTCGGGGCTGAGGGCGTACGGGTCGGCGAGGAGGCGGCGCACGGCCGACGACCGTGCCGCCTGCTCGACGATGCCCAGGACCGAGTCGACGGTGCCGCCGCTGACCCCGCCGCGAGCGCGTGCGAGCAGCCGGACGTCCCGCAGGGGACCCGCACCGTCCGCCGCCGCGTGCCGGTGCAGGAGCAGCACGCCCAGGTCGGACGGGACCGAGTCGTACCCGCACGCGTGCACGACACGCGCACCGGTCGCCCGCGCCGTCGCGTCGAAGCGGTCGGCGGCCGCGCGCACGAACGGCGCCTCGCCCGTCAGGTCGGCGTAGTGCGTCCCGGCACGTGCGCACGCCTTGACGAGCGGGAGGCCGTGGCGCGCGTACGGTCCGACCGTCGTGACGACGACCCGCGCCGACGCCGCGAGGCGTGCGAGCGCCGCGTCGTCGCGGGAGTCCGCGACGACGAGCGGCCAGTCGTGCGCCGACGGGGGCAGCGCGTCGCGGACCTCCGCGAGCCGGTCGGCGGACCGGCCCGCCAGCGCGACCCGCGTCCCCGCCGGCGCGTGCTCCGCGAGGTGCCGGGCGACGAGCCTGCCGACGAACCCGGTGGCGCCCAGCAGGGCGACGTCGTGCTCGCGCCCCGTGCTCACGGCTCCGCCACGACCGCGGTCAGCAGCGCCACGACCTGCGCGTGGCGGACCAGGAACGCGCCCTCGTCGAGACGCTTGCGCCGCATCCACGTGGTCACCTCGGCGTTGCACTTGCTCGCGTTGCACGCGCGGCACGCGGGGACGACGTTGCCGAGCGTGTAGCGCCCGCCGCGCGAGATCGGCAGCACGCAGTCGCGCTGCAGGTCGCCCGTCGTGGCACCGCAGTACGCGCAGCCCGCCCACGCGTCGCGCAGCGCCGTCCAGTCGGCCGCGGTGAGGTCGTGGTCGACCTGCGCGAGTCGTCGGCGTCGGCGCCGGTCCGCGCGGACGCGCCGGGTGCTGCGGGTGGTGGCCATCGTGTCGACCCTACGAGCCGCCGCGGCGCGCAGCGGTGCGACATCCCGTGCCGTGCGCGGATCCCGCGCCCGGCGACGGGGCGCGACGGGAGCCCGGCGTCGGCGGAGCCGGACGACGGCGCGGCCCGACGGCGTGCGACAGCGACGGCCTCCCCGGCGGGGTGCCTCAGGCAAGACCCGCCGCGACCTCCGCCTGCTCGATGTCGGCGAGCCACGCGCGCTTGCCGGCGCGCCAGCCCTCGTCGTCGGTGCCGAGCCGCCAGTACCCGGACACGGAGAGCTGGTCGCGGGTCACGCCGCGGTCGGTGCGCAGGTGGCGGCGCAGCTCGCGGACCGCACCGGCCTCGCCGTGCAGGAACGCGCTCACGGGTGCCGGCAGGGACGGCAGGGCGAGCACGGCCTCGACGAGCGCGACGCCGGGGACCCCGAGCCCGCTGTGCACCCACAGCACCCGGACCCCGGCGGGCGCGGCGAGGGGCAGCTCGTCCTGGGGGTCGTGGACCTCGACGACGACGTGCCCGACGGCGTCCGCGGGGAGCCGCTCGAGCGCCACGGCGATCGCGGGCAGCGCGCTCGCGTCGCCGATGAGCAGGTGGGACGCGGCGGCGGGGTCGGGTGACCAGGCACCGCCCGGGCCGATGATCAGCACCTCGTCGCCGCGCTCGGCGGTCGCCGCCCACGGCCCGGCGACGCCCTCGTCGCCGTGCACGACGAAGTCGAGCGTGAGCTCGCGCGTCGCGGGGTCGAACGCGCGCACGGTGTAGGAGCGCAGGCGCGGCGCGTCGGCGGGGTCGAGCGCGGCGCGCACGGCGTCGAGATCGAGGCGACCGTCGTCGCGCCGGGGTCGGTGCCCGTCGGCGGCGGGCGGGAGGAAGACGAGCTTGACGTAGGAGTCGGCGTGCGGCGACGGCTCGAACGCGTCGAGCCCGGGCCCGCCGACGACGACCCGCACGAACGACGGCGAGAGGCGCTCGGTGCGCAGCACCTCGGCGACGAGCGGGGCGGGACGGGGACGAGCGGGCGCGTCGGTCACCGGGTCACCGTAGTCGCCGCGCGCGAGGGCCGTCGGACCGCTCCGCGGCGCGCGTCCACGAGCCGCTCGGCCCCGGCGACGTCGACGCGTGCGCGAGCAGCCGGCGTCGGCGTCCGCGGGGGCGTACGCCGGCGCGCGTCCGCGCCGGCCCGGCGTCAGCGGTCCTCCGCGGCGCGGTCGAGGTCGTGGTCGAGGTCGGCGTTCAGCCGGATGAGCGCGTCGGCGAGCGCGCGGCGGTCCTCGGGGGACCAGCGTCGCAGGATCTCGTCGTACACCTCCGCGCGGACGGCGCGCGTGCGGGCGAGCGCCTGCTCGCCGGCGGGTGTCGCGGCGACCACCGCGCGGCGGCCGTCGGTGCTGTCGCGCCCGCGGGTGACGTAGCCGTCCTCCTCCATCGCGAGGACCTGCCGCGTCACGGTCGACGCGTCGAGCCGGAGGCGGTTCGCGAGGTCGTTGATGCCCGACGGGCCCGCGACGGTGAGGTGGCGCAGCGCGATGTAGGCGGACCGGTCGAGGGTGCCCTCGAGGCGGCTGCTGCGGCGCCGGTTGCGGTCGGCGAGGCGGAGGAGGAGGGCGACCTGCTCCTCGACGTCGGGGACGGCGTCGTCCATGACGGCGGCTCCTTCACTAGATAGATGTATGATACAGATAATCCCACCGACACTCGTCTACCTGAGGATCCGCATGGCCTCCCGCCACCCTGAACCGCACCGCACCGCCATCTACGCCACCGCCCTCACCGCGTTCTTCGCGATCGCCGGCATCGCGATCGTCGACCCGATCCTGCCCGCGATCGGTGCCGCGATGGGAGCCACGACCTGGCAGGTCGAGCTCCTCTTCACCGCGTACATCGCCGTCATGGCCCTCGGCATGATCCCCGCCGTCCTGCTCACGGGGAAGTTCGGCTACAAGAAGATCCTCGCGACGGGCGTCAGCATCGTCGCGGTCGCCGCCGTCGCCGCGTCGCTGACCGGCGGGATCGGCGCCCTCGCCGCGCTGCGCGGCCTGTGGGGTCTCGGCAACGCCATGTTCTTCGCGACCGCGATGGTGCTGCTCGTGTCGCTCGCGCAGGACCGCGAGTGGGTCGTCGAGCTCTTCGAGACGTGCGTCGGGCTGGGCTTCGCCGTGGGCCCGCTGCTGGGCGGGCTGCTCGGCCAGATCTCGTGGCGCGTGCCGTTCCTGCTGTGCGGCCTCTTCATGCTCGTCGCGCTCACGCTCTCGGTGACGCGGCTCAAGGACCCCGCCGAGCCGCCCGCGCCGCTGCGCCTCGGCCAGGTGTTCACGCCGTTCCGCCGGCCGGCGTTCGTCGCGCTGTCCGTCGTCACCGCGACCTACAACTTCGTGTTCTTCGTCGTGCTCGGCTACACGCCCGTGTTCCTCGGCCTCGACGTCGTCCCGCTCGGGCTCGTCTTCACCGCGTGGGGCATCGGCCTCGCCGTCGGCATCCTCGTCGTCGGGCACCGGCTCGCGCACCGCCTGGGCGCCGTGCAGACCGTCGGGCTCGCCGTCGTCGTGCTCCTGCTCGCGCTGGTCGGTCTCGCCACGTCCCGCGGCACCGCGCAGTCGGTCGTCGTGCTCGTCGTCGCCGGCGTCGCCATGGGCATCGCCAACGCCAACCTCACGGACCTCGCGCTCGCGACCGGCTCGCCCGACCGCCGTGTCACGACCGGTGCGTTCAACCTCGTCCGCTGGGGCTTCGCCGCACCCGCGCCCGTCGTCGCGGGCCTGCTCGCCGAGCACGCGAGCCCGACGTCGCCGTTCTGGGTCGGGGTCGCGGTGCTCGGCGCAGGCGTCGTCGCCTTCCTCGCCACGGCCCACGTCATGGCGCGCAGCGTCGGCGAGCGCGTCCTGTGGTCCCGGTGGGACCGCGGTGCACGCGCGGTCGAGGGCACGCCCGAGGAGGCGCTCGGCGAGGTCGTCTGACCTCACACGCGCTCAGGGGCCAGCAGCCGGGTGCCGAGCGCGTCGACGCTCGACGCCACGTCCGACAGGACGACGACGCCGCGCCGCGCGGCACGGTCGAGGCCGACGAACGACGCGAACCCGCCCGTCATGCCGTTGTGCCACGTCGTCGTGCCGTCGTCCGTCGAGCGGGTCAGCCAGAACAGGCCGACCCGCTCGGTCGCGTCGAGGTCGGCGCGCGGGTCCAGCGCCCACGCGCCCGGCGCCGACCCGTCGAGCAGCGCCGCGAGCAGCACCGCGAGGTCGGCGGTCGTCGACCGGACGCCGCCGGCGGGTGCGAACCCGTCCATGGTCCAGGGCTCCTGCGGGCGGCCGCGGCGGCTGGTCCCGGGCTCCATCGGGTCGTCGGCGCGGGCCGCGGCGGGCGTCGTCGTCGCCCCCATCCCGAGCGGCCCCGTGACGCGGTCGGCCAGCAGCTGCGCGTAGGTCGTCCCCACGCGCGCCGCGAGGGCCTGCCCGACGAGCGCCGCGCCGAGGTTGGAGTACTGCGGGGTCGGCGTCGTCGCGAGCGGTGTGCGCGCGGCGGCGGCGAGCAGCGCCGGGACGTCGATGCCGTCGTACGGGTTGCGTCCGGTCAGCGACGCCCGGGTGCCCCGCAGCAGGAGGCGCGGGTCGGCGGGCAGCCGGGGGAGCCGGCCCGCGTGCGCCGCGGCGTCGCCCAGCCGCACGCCCGCCACGGCACCGCCGCCGAGGTCGAGGTGCTCGCCGAGCCGGTCGTCGAGCGTCACCTCGCCCCGGTCGACGGCGTCGGCCAGCAGCAGCCCGGTCAGCGCCTTCGTCACCGAGCCGATCTCGAAGACCGTGCGCTCGTCCGCGCCGAACCCCGCGAACGTCACGTGACCGTCCTCCACGAGCGCGACCGCCAGGCGGTGCGCCCGCAGGCCCGGGAGTGCGTCGCGCACCGCGGACCCCAGCGCGAGGTCACCCGTCATCCCGGTCGCGAGCACCGGGCGCCGTGCCCTCGCCGCGAGGACGGTCACCGCGGCCATGAGCGCGAGCACGACGACGGCCAGCACGACGGCAGCCGGGACGGGCCCCTCCGCCTGCGGCACGGCGATCATCTCGGTCAACGCGGGGACCTCCGGGGAGGGGCGGGGTGGGAACGCGACGGGCGCGCCACCGCTGCGTCGGGCCGAGGCTCGAGAGTCGGGGGTGCGCCCGTGCGGGGTGGTGCCGTCGTCGCGCTCGAGGACGCGACGACGGCACCGTGGGGAATCAGACGTCGCGTCGCTTCATGAGCACCGCGGCGATCGTCAGCAGCACGGCCACCCACGCCACGAGGACGCCGTAGCCCTGCCAGGCGGTGAGGTTCGCACCGTGCTCGGACATCGAGTTGACCATGTCGACCGTCATGTCGGTCTGCGTGATCTTCGACCCCGCCGTCGCCGGCAGGAAGGGGCTCACGTACTGCAGCGGCTCCCACGGGATCGCCGCGACGACGTTCTCGACGACGAGCAGCAGCGCGAGGATCGTCGCGAGCGCCGCGGCCGAGTGGCGCAGCAGCGCACCGATCGCGAACGCGAACGCGGCGATCGTCGCGAGGTACAGCGCGCACCCGCCGAGGACCCGCAGCACCTGCGGCTCGGAGAGCTGCGGGGCGAGGTCGACGCGCGAGAGGAACAGGTACGCGACCGCGTAGCCGAGCGCGACCGCGACGGCCGCGACGACGAGGATCGTCGCGGTCAGCACCGCGAGCTTGGACCAGAGCACGGGCGTGCGGCGCGGCGCCGCGGCGACGCTCGACCGGATCATGCCGGTCGTGTACTCGCCCGAGATCGCGAGCACGCCGAGCACGACGACCGCGATGGACGCCATCTGCACCGCGGGCAGGAACGGCGTGAGGCTGAGGTCGATGGCCTCGGTGCCCGAGGGGGCGTCGTCGATCTGGGTCGACATGACGCCCGCGACGGCGGCGACGAGGCCGACCATCACGACGACCGTCATCGCGAGGGTCCAGATGGTCGAGCGGACGGTCCAGAGCTTGATCCACTCGGCGCGCAGCAGGTGCCCGAAGGTCACCCGGTACGGGCTCGCCGTCGCCGGCTTGGCCGGGGTGGTGGGGGAGAGGGTCGCGGTGCTCATGCGGACTGCTCCTGGGCGGTCGTGGCCGTGCCGGGCACGGTGGCGGAGTGGTACTCGACGGCGTCCTGCGTGAGGCTCATGTATGCGTCCTCGAGGGACCCGGTGACGGGCGTGAGCTCGTGCAGGACGATGCGCGCGGCGGCCGCGGCCTCGCCGACGCCCTCGGACGTCGCCCCCAGCACCTCGAGCACACCGGGCTCGACGGCGGTCACGGTGACCTCCGGCCCGCTCAGGAGCTCGGCGAGCTGCGTCGCCTGCGGCGAGCGGACCCGCACCGTCGAGCGCGTCGCACGGGCGACGACGTCGGACACCGGGCCGTCGGCGATGATCCGCCCCTTGCCGATGACGACGAGGTGGTCGGCCGTGAGGGCCATCTCGCTCATGAGGTGCGACGACAGGAACACCGTGCGCCCCTCGGAGGCGAGGTACTTCACGAGGTTGCGGACCCAGAGCACACCCTCGGGGTCGAGGCCGTTGACGGGCTCGTCGAGGATGAGCGTGCGCGGGTCGCCGAGGAGCGCCGCCGCGATGCCGAGGCGCTGCCCCATGCCGAGCGAGAACCCGCCGACCCGACGCTTCGCCACACCGTCGAGGCCCGTCATGCCGATGACCTCGGTGACGCGCTTCTCGGGGATGCCGTGCGTCGCCGCGAGCGCCCGCAGGTGGTTGCGCGCCGAGCGGCCCGTGTGGACGGCCTTCGCCTCCAGGAGCGCACCGACCTCGGTGAGCGGCGACCGGTGCTGCGCGTACGGACGGCCGTTGACCGTGACCGTCCCGTGCGTGGGGCGGTCGAGGCCCACGATCATGCGCATCGTCGTCGACTTACCCGCGCCGTTCGGGCCCAGGAAGCCCGTCACCTTGCCGGGCTGGACCGTGAACGAGATGTCGTTCACCGCGGTCTTGCTGCCGTATCTCTTGGTCAGGCCCTGTGCCTCGATCATCGTCTTTCCTCAAGTCGGGAACGGTGTGGCCGTGCTCGACCCTAGGCCCGTGCGACGAGGCCGGTCATCAGTCGGAAGACCTGAGATCCAGGTCAGGGTCACCCTGAGGTCGGATCAGGGTCGCGGACCTGCTCCCTCCTTGGAACGATCTGGGGACGACCGACGTTCCGTACGATGAATGCCCGGTTCACGCCGGGACCGACCGCTCGACCCGATGACCCACCGCCTGCCCAAGCCGTCCCGGAGGACGCCATGAGCAACCCCGTCTTCAGCAACAGTCCCGTGTTCGGGGACCCGAACGACCGGCGCAACCGCGCGCGCGCCCAGGCGGGCGCCGGCAGCGGCGCCATGGCGACCCAGACGATCGACGCGGTGACGCTCGACAAGATGTACGAGGCGCCGTCCGCCACGGCGCGCGACACCGGCCGCCTCACCTACGACGACGTCATCATCAAGACGGCGGGCCTGTTCGCGATGCTCGTGGTGAGCGCGGCGATCACGTGGACGCTCGTGCCGGGCCTGTGGGTCGTCGGCGCGGTCGTCGGTCTCGTGCTCGGCCTCGTCAACGCGTTCAAGCGCGAGCCCAGCCCGGTCCTGATCTCGCTGTACGCCGTCGCGCAGGGTGTGTTCCTCGGCGGCATCAGCCTCTACTTCGAGCAGCGCTGGCCGGGCCTGGTCGTGCAGGCCGTGCTCGCGACGTTCGCGGTGTTCGCCGCGTCGCTGTTCCTGTTCCGCTCGGGCCGCGTGCGCGTCACGCCGAAGTTCACGCGCTGGCTGATCCTGGCGCTCGTCGGCTACCTGGTCTTCTCGCTGGTCAACGTCGTCCTCATGTTCTTCAACGTGGGCGGCGGCGAGTTCGGCCCGCTGCGCAGCGGCTGGATCGGCGTGGCCGTCGGCCTGCTCGCCGTCGGTCTCGCGGCCGCGAGCCTCATCGTCGACTTCGACTCGATCAAGCGCGGCGTCGAGGCGGGCGCCCCCCGCAAGCTCGCGTGGTCGGCCGCCTTCGGCCTGGTCGTCACGCTGGTGTGGCTCTACCTCGAGCTGCTCCGCCTGCTCGCGATCCTGCGCGGCGACTGATTCCGGGTCGTCGCCCGCGACGACCGCACGCACGACCTGACCGGCCGGTAGCGCACCTCTCGCGCTACCGGCCGGTAACGTCGTGTCGGTGAAGTACGCCGAGCACATCTCCGAGCTGGTCGGCGGCACGCCGCTCGTCCGGCTGTCGTCGGTCACCGCGGGCCTGACCGCCACGATCCTGGCGAAGGTCGAGTACATGAACCCCGGCGGGTCCGTGAAGGACCGCATCGCGCTCAAGATGGTCGAGGCCGCCGAGGCGAGCGGTGAGCTCCGCCCGGGCGGGACGATCGTCGAGCCGACCTCCGGCAACACGGGCGTCGGGCTCGCGCTCGTCGCGCAGCGCAAGGGCTACCGCTGCGTGTTCGTCTGCCCCGACAAGGTGAGCCAGGACAAGCGCGACGTGCTGCGCGCGTACGGCGCCGAGGTCGTCGTGACGCCCACCGCGGTCCCGCCCGACCACCCGGACTCGTACTACTCGGTCTCCGACCGGCTCACGCGCGAGATCGAGGGCGCCTGGAAGCCCAACCAGTACGCGAACCCGAACGGCCCGGCGAGCCACTACGAGTCGACCGGCCCGGAGATCTGGGCCGACACCGACGGGCGCATCACGCACCTCGTCACGGGCGTCGGCACGGGCGGCACCATCACGGGCACCGGCCGCTACCTCCACGACGTGTCCGCGGACCGGCCCGAGGCCGACGGCGGCCGCGTCGTCGTCATCGGCGCCGACCCCGCCGGCTCGGTCTACTCGGGCGGCGACGGGCGGCCGTACCTGGTCGAGGGCGTCGGCGAGGACTTCTGGCCCGCGGCGTACGACCCCAGCGTCCCGGACGAGATCATCGCCGTGTCCGACGCCGACTCGTTCGCGATGACGCGCCGCCTCGCGCGCGAGGAGGGGCTGCTCGTCGGCGGGTCGTGCGGGATGGCCGTCGAGGCGACGCTGCGGTACGCCCGCGACCTCCAGGAGCGCGACCCCGAGGCCGCGGCGCGGGCCGTGATCGTCGTGATCCTGCCCGACAGCGGGCGCGGGTACCTGTCGAAGATCTTCAACGACTCCTGGATGCGGTCGTACGGGTTCCTCGCCGACGACGAGGGCGCGACCGTCGCCGACGTGCTGCGCACCAAGACGGGCTCGCTGCCCGACCTCGTGCACACGCACCCGACGGAGACCGTGCGCGACGCGATCGAGATCCTGCACGAGTACGGCGTCTCGCAGATGCCCGTCGTCGGGGCCGAGCCGCCCGTCAAGGTCGGCGAGGTCGCCGGGTCCGTGAGCGAGCGGGACCTGCTCGACGCGGTCTTCTCCGGCGCCGCGGCGCTGTCCGACCGGGTCGACCGGCACATGTCGGCGCCGTTCCCGCTCATCGGGTCGGGGGAGTCCGTGCAGGACGCGCGCGAGGCCCTCCAGAAGGCCGACGCGCTCATGGTCGTCGACGACGGCGCGCCCGTCGGCGTCCTCACCCGCCACGACCTCCTGGGCTACCTGGCCCGCTGACGACGCGGGACCCGACGCGCGGTCGACGGACGTGCGGGGAGGCGGTTTCCTGACCGCGGGGCGGGCGGGGTAGCGTCCCGACGTGCGCCGTGCGCGGCGCGCTGCACGTCCGCACGTCATCGCCGAAGGAGCACGATGGCCCTGTTCGACCTGCCCCTGCCCGAGCTCGAGCGGTACCTCCCCGAGCTCGACGAGCCCGCCGACCTCGACGACTTCTGGGCGACCACGCTCGCCGAGGCCCGCCGCCACGAGGTGCTGGTCGACGTGACGCGGACCGACGCCGGCCTCCGCCTGGTCGACGTCGACGACCTGACCTTCGCGGGCTTCGACGGCCAGCCGGTGCGTGCGTGGGTGACCCGCCCGGCGGGCAGCGCGGAGTCGGGCGAGCTCCTGCCCGCGGTGGTCGAGTACATCGGCTACGGCGGCGGTCGCGGGTTCGCGCACGAGCGGCTCGCGTGGGCGACGGCGGGCTTCGTGCACGTCGTCATGGACACGCGCGGGCAGGGCTCGGCGTGGGGCAACGGCGGCCACACGCCGGACCCCGTGGGGTCGGGTCCGGCGTCGCCCGGCGTCATGACGCGCGGCATCCACGACCCCGAGCAGCACTACTACCGCCGTCTCATGACGGACGCGGTGCGCGCGGTCGACGCGGTGCGTGCGCTGCCCGGGGTCGACCGGGAGCGCGTCACGGTCGCGGGCATCAGCCAGGGCGGCGGGGTCGCGCTCGCGGCGGCGGGCCTGTCCGACGAGCTCGCGGCGGCCATGCCCGACGTGCCGTTCCTGTGCCACTACCGGCGGGCGGTCGACATCACCGACGCGTTCCCGTACGGCGAGCTCGTGCAGTACCTCGCGGTGCACCGCGGCGCCGAGGAGCGCGTGTTCCGCACCCTGGCGTACTTCGACGGCGTGCACCTGGCCCGCCGGGCGACCGCGCCCGCGCTGTTCTCCGTCGCGCTGCGGGACATGACGTGCCCGCCGTCGACGGTGTTCGCCGCGTACAACCACTACGCGGGTCTGACCGGCGACCGGCCGCGGACCGACATCGAGGTCTACACCTTCAACCAGCACGAGGGCGGCCAGGCGCACCAGCTCGAGCGCCAGCTCCGGTGGCTGCCGTCGGTGCTGTCCGTGGCGGAGGGTGCGGTGGCGGGTGCGGCTGCGCTCTGACCCGGACCCGCCGGCGGGTGAGACCTAAGTTACGGACTAGTAACTTACGGTTCCGTAGGTTACGGTCGTGCGATGGACAGTTCGCGCCCTCTCTCGTTCGACCTCCCGCCCGGGGTCCCGCGGGACGTCGACGTCCCGGACGAGCCGCTGACCGCCGCCCTCGACCGCGCCGCCACGACGTGGCCCGACCGTGTCGCGCTCGACTTCCTCGGCGCGACGACGACGTACCGCGAGCTCGCCGACCAGGTCGCGCGCGCCGCGCAGGTCCTGCTCGACCTCGGCGTCGGGCCCGGCGACCGCGTCGCGCTCGCGCTGCCCAACTGCCCCGCGCACGTCGTCGCGTTCCAGGCTGTGCTGCGCATCGGGGCGGTCGTCGTCGAGCACAACCCGACCTACACGGCCGACGAGCTCGCGCACCAGCTCGCCGACTCGGGCGCGGTCGTCGCGCTCGTCTGGCAGAAGACCGTCCCGGCCGTGCTCGCGGCACGCGACGGGACCGACCTGCGCACCGTCGTCGCCGTCGACCTCGCCGCCGACCTGCCGTGGCGCCAGCGGCTCGCGCTGCGGCTGCCTGTCGCCAAGGCGCGCCGCACGCGCGCGGCCATGCAGGGGCCGGTCCCCGCCGACGTCCCGACGTGGCACCGGCTCGTCGCCGACGCGCGGCCGGTCGACCCCGCGACGCCGCAGCCCGAGCCGCACGACGTCGCGCTCCTGCAGTACACCGGCGGCACGACGGGCACCCCGAAGGCGGCGGTGCTCAGCCACCGCAACCTCGTCGCCAACGCCGTCCAAGGTCATGCCTGGACGGGCGTCGTGCCCGGCACCGAGGTCGTCTACGGCGTGCTGCCGTTCTTTCACGCGTTCGGCCTCACGCTGTGCCTCACGTACGCGGTGCGCGTCGGTGCGACGCTCGTCGTCTTCCCGTCGTTCGACCCGGCGACGGTCGTCGCCGCGCAGCGCCGCCGGCCCGGCACGTTCCTGCCCGCGGTGCCGCCCATGCTCGACCGCCTCGTCACGGCCGCCGAGGCCGCGGGAGCCGACCTCTCGTCGTTCACGCACGCCATCTCCGGCGCGATGGCCCTGCCCGCCGAGACCGCGCGCCGGTGGGAAGCAGCGACGGGAGGGCTCGTCGTCGAGGGCTACGGCATGACGGAGACGTCACCCGTCGCGCTCGGCAACCCGCTGACGCCCGAGCGTCGACCGGGCACGCTCGGCCTGCCGTTCCCGAGCACCGAGGTGCGCGTGGTCGACCAGGAGGACCCGACGCGCGACGTCGACCCGGCGACCGGCGGCGAGCTCCTGATCCGCGGACCGCAGGTGTTCCAGGGGTACTGGCAGCGGCCCGACGAGACCGCCGCGCAGCTGCTGCCCGGCGGGTGGCTGCGCACCGGGGACGTCGTGCAGGTCGTCGACGGCCGCGTCGTCCTCGTGGACCGCATGAAGGAGATGATCGTCACCGGCGGCTTCAAGGTGTACCCGTCGCAGGTCGAGGACCACCTGCGCGGCATGCCGGGCATCGCCGACGTGGCGGTCGTCGGGGTGCCCGGGGGTGCGATGGGCGAGTCCGTCGTCGCCGCGGTGGTGCTGGCCGACGACGCGTCCGGGGTCGACCTCGCGGCGGTCCGGGCGTGGTGCGAGCAGCGGCTCGCGCGGTACGCGCTGCCGCGGCGTCTCGTGGTGCTCTCGGAGCTGCCGCGCTCGCAGGTCGGCAAGGTCCTGCGCCGGGTCGTGCGCGAGCAGGTGCTCGCGGGCGGCGCGGCCTGACCCGGGCGTGCAGGAGTCGCAGGCAGGGTGTCGCGCCGGCATGACGCCGCGCTCCCGGGCGTGAGCGCGACGCTCGGCTGGTCGGCCGCTCAGGCGACGGGCGCGTCCGACGTCGCGAGGAGGCCGCGGACGAGACCGTCGACGAGGAAGCGGTAGCTGACGTCGACGTCGTCGGGCATCCCGAACCCGCCGTCGAGCTCGAGCACGACGAACCCGTGCAGCGCGGCGCGGACCGCGCGGACCGCGTCGACGTGCCGCGCGGCGGGGACGCCGAGCCCGGCGACCGTCTCCGCCATGAGCGTCACCGTCCGGGCCGCGGCGACCTGCACCGCGGTCGCGTCGGCGTCCTGCGGCCAGCCGCCCACCTGCACGGCCCGGTACCGGCCGGGGTGCCGGCGCGCGTAGTCCCGCAGCGCGTCGGCCATCGCGCGCAGGCGCTGCTCCGGCTCGGCGTCGGCGGGGGAGGCGTCGTCGAGCGTCTCGGTGAAGTCCTCGACGCACGCGCGCGCGACGTCCCGCCGCAGGCCCGGCAGGCCGTCGACGTGCTTGTAGAGGCTCGGCACGGCGACGCCCGCGCGCGCGGCGACCGCGGCGAGCGTCAGGTCGCCGAGCCCGCCGGGGGACTCGTCGAGGACGGCGAGCGCCAGCGCGACGACGGCCGATCGGTCGAGGCCGGCCCTAGGCACGCCGGTCCGCCCCGCCCGCGACGCGGTCGACGAGCGCGACGAGGTGCTCGGCCACGGCCGCGGGGGCCTCGTGCTGCGGGTAGTGCCCGACGCCGTCGAGCAGGACGGGCGTCACGTGGGGTGCGGTCTCGGCCACGCCGCGCAGCGTAGCGGCGGGATCGGTCGACTCGGGGTCCGCGCTCCCGGTGATCGCGAGCACCGGGACGGTGACGTCCGCGAGGCGCGTGTCCTCGGCGCCCTCGGTGAGCCGGAGCGCGAGCGCGCGCAGCTGCTCGACGTGGCCGGGCCGCGCGAGGTCGCGGCGCAGGTCCGCGAGGTGGGCGCGCACGTCGACCGGCGCCTTGACGAGCGTCCCGTAGAACCACGCCCACGCGCGCGGGCCCCAGGGCCGGCGCAGGAGCAGGTTGACCTGAGCGCGGACGGCGCCCGACGCGGGGCCGTCGTTCGCGGCGTAGGCGAGGAGCGTGACGCCCGCGACGAGGTCGGGGCGGTCGGCGGCGGCGCGCGCGACGCCCCCGGCGCCGACCGAGCTGCCGACGAGGACCGCCGGACGCTGCGGCGTCGCGCCGAGGTGCTCGGCGAGCGCGAGCGCGTCGGCGGCGATGCCCTCGACACCGTGCCCGTCGGCGCCGACCGGGTCGGTGTCGCCGTGGCCGCGCAGGTCGAGCGACGCGGTCCGGAAGCCGTGCGCGTGCAGCGCCGGGAGCACGGGCGCCCACGTCGTGCGCAGGTCGCCCATGCCCGGGACGAGCACGACGAGAGGGCCGTCGGTGGGGCCGTCGACGGTGAAGGCGAGCCGGCCGAACGGGCGCTGGAGGTGCTGTGTGGTCGTCATGGCAGCAAAGCTAATGCCATTAGCCAACGCGCCGCAAGGGCGTTCGCGCACGGCGTGAGCGCGCGACGTGCGGCACGATGGACCGGCACTGTCACCCACCGAAGGAGTTCCGTCATGTCCGCAGCGCTGCCCGAGGTCTCGGGGTCGTTCGGCGACAAGCCCACGCTGACGTTCCCCGACGCGCAGCCGTCCGGCGAGCTCGAGGTGGTCGTGCTGTCGCGCGGCGACGGCGAGCTGGTCGAGGCCGGCGACGACATCGAGGTCCACTACCTCGGCCAGTCGTGGCAGGGAGGCGTCTTCGACAACTCGTACGACCGCCGCTCGACGATCTCGTTCGGGATCGGCGTCGGCCAGGTCATCGCCGGCTGGGACGAGGGGCTCGTCGGCCAGCAGGTCGGCTCGCGCGTGCTCCTGTCGATCCCGTCGCACCTCGGCTACGGCGACCGCGGCGTGCCGCAGGCCGGCATCAAGGGCGGCGACACGCTCGTCTTCGTCGTCGACATCGTCGGCACCAGCCGCTGACGACCACGCGCGGCTGACGCGCGCCGGCCGCCGACGCGCACCGGCCGCTCTGCACGCACCGGCCCCCGTCGCCCGTGAGCGACGGGGGCCGTGTGCTGCCCGGGGAGCGTCAGCGCAGCACGTGCCGCGCGACGAAGTCGTTGCGGAACTTGCCGTCGGGATCGGTCCGCGCGACCAGGGCCGCGAAGTCGTCCCACCGCGGGTACAGCCGCGCGAGGTCGCGCCCGGGGTCGGCGAACAGCTTCCCCCAGTGCGGGCGGGCGTCGAACGGCAGGAGCGCCTCCTCGAGCGTCGGCAGGACCGCCTCGACCTGCGGCTGCAGCGGCTTCCACGTGAAGTGCAGCCCGACGCGGTCGTCGCCGTACGCGGTGGACAGCCACAGGTCGTCGGCGGCGATCGTGCGGACCTCGCTGACCTGCAGCAACGGCGACACGACGTCGGCCAGGCCGCGCACCGCCTGCAGCGCGTCGACCGCGTGCCCGCGCGGCACGAGGTACTCGGACTGCAGCTCGTCGCCGTTGCTCGGCGTGAACTCGAGGCGAAAGTGCGGCAGCCGCTCGTGCCACGGGCCGGGGACACCGAGCTGCTGCGTGCAGTTGACGGGGTCGATGCCGGGCAGCGGATGACGCGGCCCGTCGGCAGGCGTCGCGCCGAACAGCTCCGTCCGGCGCTCGTACCCGTCGTCGCCGACGCGCGTCTTGCGCCACACCTGCTGCACCGCGTCGCCCGTCCAGTCGGTGAAGAGGCTCACGGAGTCGGCGCTCGAGGTGATCGCGACGAGGTCGGTCAGCACGGCGTCCCACGGGAGGTCGACGTGCACCTCCTGCGCGACGAGGAACGTCGGCTCGACGTCGAGGGTCACGCGTGCCGCCACCCCGAGGGCACCGAGCGCGACGACGGACCCGGCGAAGTCGTCGTCACCGCGCGCGACGTGCCGCAGCGACCCGTCCGGCCCGACGAGGTCGAGCGCCGCGACCGCCGTCGCGAGGTTGCGCGAGCGGTCGCCCGACCCGTGCGTCGCCGTCGCGACGGCCCCGGCCACGGAGATGTGCGGGAGCGACGCGAGGTTGTGCACCGCCCAGCCCGCGTCGTGCAGGAACCGGGCGAGCGCCCCGTAGCGGGTCCCGCCCGTCACGGTGACCGTGCGCGCGTCCTCGTCGAGCGTGATCTCCGGCTCGAGCCCCTCGAGCGAGACGAGCGCGGCCGGCCGGTCGGCGAGGTCGTTGAAGCAGTGCCGGGTGCCCAGGGCGCGCACCCGGTCCTCGCCGGCGACCACCTCCTGGAGCTCGGCGACGGTGCGGGGCGTGAGCACCCGCGGTGCGCGGTACGTGTAGTTGCCGGCCCAGTTCGTCAGCGTCACGGGCTGCGGTCCTCTCGTCGTCGAACCCACCCAACCTACGGTCACCAGGACGACGGCGCCGTGACGAAGACGTCGAACAGCGACGGCTCGTGCGCGTGCACGAGGACCATGAACACGACGAGGTCGAACAGCAAGTGCACGGACACCACGTAGGTGAGCGACGCGGTCTTCCGGAAGATCCAGCCCTGCACCAGCGCGAACGGGACCGTCAGCAGCGGACCCCACTCGCGGTAGCCGAGCTCCCACAGGAACGACACGAACACCGCCGCCTGCAGCACGTTCGCGACGGGGAACGGGAAGTGCACGCGCAGCAGCGCGAGGACCGTGCAGATGAAGAACAGCTCGTCCCAGATCCCGACGGCGTTGACCCCGACGAACAGCCGCGCGACCTCCTGCCCCGTGTCGACCACGGGCCAGTTGAGGTAGGCGCCCGACCCGAGGAAGTACCAGGGCAGGATCAGGTACGCGAGCAGCACGACGACCAGCAGGTAGACCACCTGCGTGCGCGTCCAGCGTCGGCCGGTCCGGACGGGGAAGCGGATCGCGTCCTGCCGGAAGACGTACCGGTGCACGACGTACGGCACGAGCACCGCCGCCGACAGCACGACCGCGAACCGCGCGATCCCCGCGTCGGACAGGTCGGCCTCGAGCGAGATCGTCGTGATGATCGCCATGCCGAGCCCGACGACGGCGAGGTCGCGGCCCAGCGCCCGGTCCACGACGAGCGCGAGGAGGATCCCCGCGACCAGCGGCACGTAGCCCAGCGGCCGCACGTGCACCGCAAACAGCAGCACCGCCGACCCGCAGACCAGCGCGGCGGCGAGGACGCGCAGCACGTCGCGCCGCGCCCAGGACAGGCGCGGGGCGGTCGGTGTCGTCGGGGCGGCAGGGGCGTCGATCGGGGCGGCGTCCACCCGTGCAGTCTGCGGGGCGGGACGTGGTCCCCGCGACCGCTCGTCCGGTGGAACGCTGTGCGCATGCCCGACGACCAGCCCTCCGGCGCACCCGCCGACCAGCCCCTCGACCGCGCTGCCGACCGGCCCGCGGCCGCACCCGCCGACCGCTCGACCGGCGAGTCCGAGGTAGCGACCGCCGAGCCCGCCGCAACGGACGCCCCAGCCGCGCCCGTGCCCGGACCGTCACCGCGCGTCGTCATCACCTACTGCACGCAGTGCCGCTGGCTGCTGCGCGCCGCCTGGTACACCCAGGAGCTGCTCACGACGTTCCACCGCGAGCTCGGCGAGGTCGCGCTGCGCCCCGGCAACGGCGGCGTCTTCACGGTCGAGGCCGACGGGCAGGTCGTGTGGGACCGCAAGGTCGAGGGCGGCTTCCCGGAGATCACCGTGCTCAAGCGACGGGTCCGGGACGTCGTCGCGCCGGACAAGCCGCTGGGGCACTCCGACGGTCTCTGACGGCCGCCGGACGGGCGCCGCAAGGGGGTCGCTGACCGCCCTGTCAGCCCGTCCCACCTGCGCAGACGTCCTGGACCGCGGTCCGGTCCCACGTGGACAGGCGTGGACCGGGCTCACCCGTGCGGGCTACGTTCGCGGCGGACGCAGGCCTTCACCGGAGGCGGCGGGTCAGGCGGTCACGGGGGCCCGCGACCTGCCGCAGGGTGGGCGGACGGCACGGGAGAGGGGCGCTCCTCGCCGTCCGCCCACCCGAGACGTCGCCCTGACGTCCCGCCCCCACGGCGGCGGGACGTCAGGGTCGGACGGTCAGGCCCCGGTCGGGCGGGGGCAGGAGACGCCGGTGCCGCCCAGGCCGCAGTAGCCGTTGGGGTTCTTGTCCAGGTACTGCTGGTGGTAGCCCTCGGCGTAGAAGAACGGCCCGGCCTCGTCGGCCGTGCGGATCTCCGTCGTGATGTCACCGAAGCCCGACCGCGTCAGGCGCGGCTGGTACTCGTCGCGCGTGCGGATCGCCGCCTCCGCCTGCTCGGGCGTCGTCGTGTAGATCGCGGAGCGGTACTGGGTGCCGACGTCGTTGCCCTGGCGGTAGCCCTGGGTCGGGTCGTGCGACTCCCAGAAGGTGCGCAGCACGTCGTCGTCGGACAGCACGGTCGGGTCGTACGCCACGAGCACCATCTCGGTGTGCCCGGTCAGGCCGGTGCACGTCTCCTCGTAGGTCGGGAAGGGCGTGTAGCCGCCCTGGTAGCCGACGGCGGTCGTGACGACGCCGGGCAGCTGCCAGAAGGCGCGCTCGGCGCCCCAGAAACAGCCCATCGCGACGTACAGCACGCGCGTGCCCGCGGGCCACGGGCCCGCGAGCGGGGTGCCGAGCACCGTGTGCGTCTCCGGGACCGTGTACGCGTAGCCGTCGCGGCCGGCGAGGGCCCGGTCCGGGGCCACCATCGTCGAGCGGAGCGCTGAGCCGAAAAGCCAGTTCATGGTCGCTGGTCCTCTCCGGGAGACCGGCGGTTCGCCTGGTCCATCCCGGCCAGCACAACCGCGCGCGCACGTCCGGTGTTCCCGGGCCGCGCCCCGGCCGGCGAGGACACCGAGCCGCCGCGGCGACCCACGGGGCGCGCGTCCGGCGGCAGTCCCGGGTCACCACGGCCTAGCCTGGGGCGGTGACCACCCCACACAGCACCGACGGCGACGACCGACCCACCGCCGGCTTCGCGACCCGCGCCATCCACGCAGGTCAGGACCCCGATCCGACGACGGGTGCCGTCGTCCCGCCGATCTACCAGGTGTCCACCTACAAGCAGGACGGCGTCGGCGGCCTGCGCGGCGGCTACGAGTACTCACGCTCGGCGAACCCGACGCGCGCGGCGCTCGAGGCGGCGCTCGCGGACCTCGAGCTCGGCGCCGCCGGGTTCGCGTTCGCGTCCGGCCTGGCCGCCGAGGACACCCTGCTGCGCGCCGCGCTGCGCCCCGGCGACCACGTCGTCGTCCCCGACGACGCGTACGGCGGCACGTACCGGCTCATCGCGCGGGTGTTCGGTCCGTGGGGGATCGAGCACACGCCCGTCGACCTCACCGACGCCGGGGCCGTCTCGGCGGCGATCCAGCCCGGGCGCACCAAGCTCGTCTGGGTCGAGACGCCGACGAACCCGCTGCTCAACGTCGCCGACATCGCGGCGATCTCGGCGCTCGCGCGCGGCGTCGGGGCGCTGCTCGCCGTGGACAACACCTTCGCGACCCCGTACCTGCAGCAGCCGCTCGCGCTCGGCGCCGACGTCGTCGTGCACTCGACGACCAAGTACATCGGCGGGCACTCCGACGTCGTGGGCGGCGCGCTGGTCGTCGCGGACGGCGCGCAGCTCCCCGTCGGCCTCGACGGCCCGACCGGCACGACCCACCTCGCCGACGCGCTGCGGTTCCACCAGAACGCGTCGGGCGCGATCGCCGGCCCGTTCGACGCGTGGCTCACGCTCCGCGGCCTGCGCACGCTCGCCGTCCGGATGGACCGGCACGTCGCCAACGCGCAGCGCGTCGCCGAGTTCCTCGCGGGGCACGACGCCGTCACGTCGGTCATCTACCCGGGCCTCGAGTCGCACCCGGGGTACGAGCTGGCCGCGCGCCAGATGCGCGGCGCGGGCGGCATGGTGTCGTTCCGCACCGGGAGCGCGGAGTCGGCGCTCGCGGTGTGCGCGGCGACCGAGGTGTTCACGCTCGCCGAGTCCCTCGGCGGCGTCGAGTCGCTCGTCGAGCACCCCGGCCGCATGACGCACGGGTCGGTCGCCGGAACGGCGCTCGAGGTCCCCGACGACCTCGTCCGGCTGTCCGTGGGTATCGAGGACGCCGACGACCTGGTCGCCGACCTCGACCGCGCGCTCGCCGCGGGGCGTGGCGCGTGACCCTCGACAAGTCGACCGCGCAGGAGCCCTCGGTCGTGGGCGCCGCGCCGGCCGCGATCGCGGCCACCTCCGCGACGCGTCCCGCCGCCGAGCGGCGCGCCCGCGCCGGTGCGGAGTCCGTGCCGCCGTCGGTGCGCGCCGCCGCGTCGTGGTCGTGGCGCCTCCTGCTCATCGGTGCGGCGCTCGCGGTCCTGCTGTGGCTCATCACGCAGCTCAAGGTCGTGGTGGTCCCCGTCGCGATCGCGCTGCTGCTCACCGTCCTGCTGACGCCGCTCGTCGGGTGGCTGCACCGCCGGCTGCGGCTGCCGCGCGGGGCGGCCGCGGGGCTCGCCGTCGTCGCGCTCGTCGCGGTCGTCGGGACGCTCCTCGGGCTCGCCGGGCGATCCGTCGTGCGCGGCATCGGCGACCTGTGGTCGCAGGCGTCGCAGGGCGTCGACAAGATCCTCGACTGGCTCGCGACCGGCCCGCTGCAGCTGTCCACCGAGGACATGCAGACGTGGGTCGACCGCATCCAGGAGTCCGCGTCGGGCGCGTCGTCGAGCGTGCTGTCCGGCGTGGTGTCCGGCGCCACGACCGTCGGGCACGTCGTGGCGGGTGCGCTCATCGCGCTGTTCTGCACGTTCTTCTTCCTGCTCGACGGCCGCACCATCTGGGCCTGGGTGGTCGGGCTCCTGCCGCGCGGCTCGCGCGAGCACGTGCACCAGGCCGCCCGGC
The DNA here is from genome assembly GCF_028527925.1 of Cellulomonas fimi. Classification (GTDB taxonomy): domain Bacteria; phylum Actinomycetota; class Actinomycetes; order Actinomycetales; family Cellulomonadaceae; genus Cellulomonas; species Cellulomonas fimi_C. The sequence continues at coordinate 123,985 of NZ_JAPESW010000001.1, read as the reverse complement.
GCGGCGTCGTGACGCTCGGCGCCTACACGCGCACCCAGATCCTGGTCGCCGCGGTCGACGCCGTCGGCATCGGCGTCGGTGCGGCGATCCTCGGCGTGCCCCTGGCGCTGCCGCTCGCGATCCTCGTGTTCCTCGGGTCGTTCGTGCCGATCGTCGGCGCCGTCGTCACCGGGTCCATCGCCGTGCTGGTCGCGCTCGTGGCCCAGGGGCCCGGCGCGGCCCTCGTCATGCTCGCGATCGTCCTGGGCGTCCAGCAGCTCGAGGGGCACGTGCTGCAGCCGTTCCTCATGGGCCACGCGGTGTCGTTGCACCCGGTCGCGGTGCTGCTCTCGGTGGCCGCGGGCTCGTTCGTCGCGGGCATCATCGGTGCGTTGTTCGCGGTGCCGATCGCGGCCGTGCTCAACACCGTGGTGCTGTACCTGCACGGGCACGACAAGTTCCCGCAGCTCGGGACGGGGGACCACGTCCCCGTGCGCGGGCGAGGGCATCCCGTGCTCGACCGGGCCGTCGCGCAGGTCGCCGAGCGCGAGTCGGAGCGCGACGCGACCCAGCGGACCGACGAGCAGCTCGGTGCGGGCGAGGCGACGGGTGAGGACGAGGGCGCGACCGTCCAGGGAGCCGACGACCGGCCCGGTCGCGGGAGCACGCGCGACGGCGGGGAGCGGTGAGCCTCGACGTCGCCGCGGCCGCGCGCCTGCTCGACGGGGTCGCCGAGCTGACGCCCGTCCAGCGCAGCCGTGCCGTGAGCGAGATCGCCGGCGCGGAGGTGTGGCTCAAGTGCGAGAACCTGCAGCGCGCCGGCTCGTTCAAGATCCGCGGCGCCTACACGCGCATGGCCCGGCTGACCGACGACGAGCGCGCCCGCGGGGTCGTCGCGGCGTCGGCGGGCAACCACGCGCAGGGGGTCGCGCTCGCGGCCCGCATCCTCGGCATCGAGGCGTACGTCTACATGCCCGTCGACGCGGCGCTGCCCAAGATCGCCGCGACGCGCGACTACGGCGCGCACGTCGAGCTCGTCGGGACCTCCGTCGACGAGGCGCTCGTGCACGCGCGCGAGCACGCCGAGCGCACGGGAGCCGTGCTGGTCCACCCGTTCGACCACCCCGACGTCGTCGCCGGGCAGGGCACGATCGCGCTCGAGATCGTCGAGCAGGTGCCCGACGTCGCGACCGTCGTCGTGCCGGTCGGCGGGGGCGGGCTCGCCGCGGGCGTCGTCGAGGCGCTCGCGCAGGTGCGTCCCGGCGTGCGCGTGGTCGGCGTGCAGGCTGCCCGGGCCGCCGCCTACCCCGCGTCGCTCGCCGTGCACCACCCGGTCCCCGCGCCGGAGCTGCGGACCATGGCCGACGGCATCGCCGTCGGGCTGCCCGGCACCGTGCCGTTCGAGGTCCTCGACCGGCACCACCTCGAGGTGCGGACCGTCTCGGAGGAGGACATCTCCCGCGCCGTGCTGCTCGTCGCCGAGCGGGCCAAGCTGCTCGTCGAGCCGTCCGGGGCCGTCGCCGTCGCGGCGCTCATGGCCGACCCGGGAGCGTTCGAGGGTCCCGTCGTCGCGATCCTCTCGGGCGGCAACATCGACCCTCAGGTGCTGCTGCACGTCGTGCGGCACGGACTCGCGTCGGCCGGCCGGTTCCTCGCGCTGCGCGTGCGCATCGACGACCGTCCGGGTGCGCTGGCGTCGCTGCTGCAGGACATCGCGGGTGCGGGCGGCAACGTCATGCACCTCACGCACGCCCGGACCGGGTCGGACCTCGCGTTCGACCAGGTGACGGTGTCGGCGCAGGTCGAGACCAAGGGGCCCGAGCACTGCGCGCAGGTCATGGCGCACCTGCGGGCGACGGGCTACCAGGTGCACGGCGACTGACGGGTCCGGCGCCGTGGGTCCCGGCCGGCGTGTTGCGTGCACACCGCCCGGGAACGCCGACGCGGCGCCCCCCAGGACCGGGGAGCGCCGCGTCGAGGACCGTGAGGTCAGGCGTCGAAGGGCTTCGCGGCGAGGATCTTGACCGGGATCTCGTTCCCGTTCGGCGCGGTGTACGACGTCTTGTCGCCCACCTTCGTGCCGTTGATCGCGGCGCCCAGGGGCGAGGTCGGCGAGAACACGTCGATGTCCGCGGTCCCGGCGATCTCGCGCGAGCCGAGCAGGAACACCATCTCGTCGCCCGCGACCTCGGCGGTCACGACCATGCCGGGCTCGACGACGCCGTCGTCGGGCGGCGTGCCGATCTGGACGTTGCGGAGCTTGGCCTCGAGCTCGCGGATGCGGGCCTCCTGCTTCGCCTGCTCCTCGCGCGCGGCGTGGTAGCCGCCGTTCTCCTTGAGGTCGCCCTCGTCACGGGCCGCGGCGATCCGCGCCGCGATCTCGCTCCGACCCTCGCCCTTGAGGCGGTCGAGCTCGGCCGAGAGCCGGTCGTAGGCCTCCTGCGTCAGCCACGTGGCCGCAGTCGTGTCGGTCACGATCGCTCCTTCCATGCATGCGTGCCGGTGGGTGACCGGCGGTTCGTCCCGGGGTACCGCGCCGAGGTCAGGACGCGCGTGGTGGGGCACGGTGATGAGGTGCACGCCGTTCCCACTCGGTCGCGTCGACCAGCGGTCACGCCGGACCGGGGCGGCGTGTGAAACGACCAGGATAGCGCACGGCCCCGTCCGGCCTCTGCTCGCCCCTGTTCAGCCCGGTCCGCGGGCGCGTCCGAAGGCCCCCTCAGTCGACGGGCGTGCAGCCCGCCACGACGCCCGACACGGCGAGCTCGGCGGTCTGCACGGTGACGGTGACCCGCTGCGTCGCGGTGTCGGCCGGCCCGACCTCGACCGACCGGACGCCCACCTGCGCGTACGACTCGGACAGCGCCTGCACCTGGCACGTGACCGCCGCGTCGGGGGCCTTGGTGACGTCGAACGTCACCTGCGTGGACGTCGGCCCGTCGACGCGGAACCCGACGTCCTTCCACTGCACCGGCTCGCGCACCACGCCGATGCCGACCCACGCGAGCACCACGACCGCGACCAGCACGAGCGCGCCGAGCCCGACGCGCCGGAGCGTGGTCGACCGGGACGTAGGCTCGGGTCCGTAGCGCCCGGCGGGCGGGCGCACGGCGGGGGACTGGCTCACAGGGCTCCTCGGCGACGGGACGGGCGGGGGCAGCGCGCGTCGTGTGCGCGATCATTGTCCCTCGTCCCCCCGCACGTCCCGAACGGAGGCCTCGCGTGACCGGAGAGCGGCTGCGCCTGATGGCGGTGCACGCCCACCCCGACGACGAGTCGAGCAAGGGCGCGGCCACGACCGCGATGTACGCGGCGCACGGCGTCGACGTGCTCGTCGTGACGTGCACGGGCGGTGAGCGCGGCGACGTGCTCAACCCGTCGTACGGCGAGGTCGAGGGTGGCATCGAGGGCATGCGGGCGGTGCGGACCGCGGAGATGGCCGCGGCCGCGCAGGCGCTCGGCGTCCGGCAGCACTGGCTGGGCTTCGTCGACTCGGGCCTGCCCGAGGGTGACCCGCTGCCGCCGCTGCCCGACGGGTGCTTCGCGCTGCAGCCGCTCGAGGTGGCGTCCGCGCCGCTCGTCGAGCTGGTCCGCGAGTTCCGGCCGCACGTGATGACGACCTACGACCCGTCGGGCGGCTACCCGCACCCCGACCACATCATGTGCCACCGCGTCGCGTACGAGGCGTACCACGCGGCGGGCGACCCGGAGCGCTACCGCGACCGCGGCGAGCCCTGGACGCCGCTCAAGCTCTACTACAACCACGGGTTCTCGCTGAGGCGCATGCGCGCGATGCACGACGCGCTCGTCGCCGCGGGCCGGGAGTCGCCGTTCGGCGACTGGATCGACTCGCGGCAGGCGCGCGAGATCCCCGAGCGCACCGCGACGACGTTCGTGCCGGTGTCCGAGTACTTCCCGCAGCGGGACGCCGCGCTGCGGGCGCACGCGACGCAGATCGACCCCGACGGCTTCTTCTTCGCCATCCCGCGCGAGATCGAGCTCGCGCAGTGGCCGACCGAGGAGTACGAGCTCGCGCACTCGCACGTGCCGACGACGACCCCCGAGGACGACCTCTTCGCCGGCATCCAGCGGGTGGTGGGCGCGTGAGCGCGGTCGTGGCGCGCGTCCTCGCGGCGACGCCGAGCCCGTCGCCGAGCGACGTCGAGCTCACCGCCCCCGGCGGCGGGTCGCCGGGGTTCATCGGGTTCGTCGTGACGTTCCTGCTCGCCGTCGCGGCGATCGGGCTGTTCCTGTCGCTGACCAAGCAGCTGCGCATCGTCGACCGGCGCGCGAAGCAGCTCGGGCTGGACGACGACGGCGACCAGGGCGGGACGGCCGCGGGCGCCGAGGGCGGCCCGGACGGCACGACCGACCCGTCCGACGGGCCGCGCGGCCCCGGGACGGCCGGCGGCGGCCGGTGAGCACGCGCCCCGAGGCGCCGGTGCGCCCGGCGGTGCGGGTCACGCTCGCGCAGGTCGCCGTCAGCGAGGACCACGCGGCGAACCGGGAGATGGTGCGCGACGCGTTCGCGACCGCCGAGCGGGCGCGCGCCGACCTGCTCGTCCTGCCCGAGTACGCGTCGGGCTTCCAGCCGCACGGCGTCGGGCAGGAGCACGCCGAGCCGCTCGACGGACCCTTCGTGCGGCTGCTGCGCGAGCGGGCCGCGGCGACGGGCGTCGCGGTGGTCGCGGGCACCACGCTGCCGGGGACGGGCGCGCGCGCGGTCAACGCGGTCGTGGCCGTCGACGGCACGGGCGAGCTGGCGGGCGTCTACCGCAAGGTGCACCTGTACGACGCGTTCGGCCAGCGCGAGTCCGAGCGCCTCGAGCCGGGTCCGGCCGACGCGCCGCCGCTCGTGCTCGACGTCGCGGGCCTGCGGTTCGGCGTGCTCACCTGCTACGACCTGCGGTTCCCGGAGTCGTCGCGGCGGCTGGTCGACGCGGGTGCGCAGGTGCTCGTGTACCCGGCCGCGTGGGCGGCGGGCGAGCTCAAGGCGTGGCACTGGCGGTCGCTCGCGGTCGCGCGGGCGATCGAGAACACCGCGGCGGTGGTGGCGGTCGGGCAGGCGGGCAAGGGCGTCACCGGGCGATCCCTCGTCGTGGGTCCCGACGGCGTCGTCGGGCTCGAGCTGGACGAGACGCCGGGCGTGCGCACGGTCGACGTCGACGGTGCGCTGCTCGCGCAGGTGCGGGAGACGAACCCCTCGCTGGCGAACCGTCGCTACACGGTGGTGCCGCGCGACTGACCGCTCGCTGCGGACGGTCGGTGCCCGGGTCCCGGGCGGACCGGTCGGGCGCGGTCAGGCGGACCCGTACGACGCCATCGACACCGCGATGTAGTGGCACGTGTACCCGACGACGGTGAGCGTGTGGAACACCTCGTGGAACCCGAACCACCGCGGGCTCGGGTTGGGCCGCTTGAGGCCGTAGACGACGGCGCCCGCGGTGTACGCGAGCCCGCCGGCGGCCACGAGCCACACGATCGCGGGCCCGCCGGACCGCCAGAACTGCGGCAGGAACGCGACGGCGACCCACCCGAGCGCGACGTAGACGGGCACGTAGACCCAGCGGGGTGCGCCGAGCCACAGGACGCGGGCGAGCAGGCCGAGGAGCGCGCCGGACCACACGATGATCAGCAGGACGCGCGCGGTCTGCTCGGGCAGCAGGAGCACCGCGAGGGGCGTGTAGGTGCCCGCGATGATGAGGAAGATGTTCGTGTGGTCGAGGCGGCGCAGGACGCCCTGCACGCGCGGCGACCAGCGTCCGCGGTGGTAGACGGCGCTCGTGCCGAAGAGCATGACCGCGGTGAGCCCGAAGACGGCCGTGGACCACTTCGCGGCGGGCGTGGGGGACAGGACGACCAGCACGATCGACGCGGCGAGGACGAGCGGCGCGACGCCGGCGTGGATCCACCCGCGGAGCCGGGGCTTGATCGCGTCGGCCACCTGGCCGACCGCACCGGGGAGCCCGGAGGGCTGCGCGGAGGTGGAGCTCATCGGCGGTCTCGCTTCCGTCGTCCGACGTAACCTACGAGCCCGTAGGTTACGTCACCGTAGGTAGCGCTGTCGACGCGCCCGGCGTCACGTCCATCCTGTCCGATCCGCCTCCCGCGCACACGACGGACGGGTACCGTGAGCGGGTTCCCGCCGTCGCCCGTCAAGGAGAGGTCCGCGTGCGCCTGCCCCACCCGGTGTACTCGCTCTACGAGAAGCGACTCGCCGCCTCGCTGCCGCGCGACCGGGCGCCCCGCCACGTCGGCGTCATCCTCGACGGCAACCGTCGCTGGGCGCGCAGCATGGGCGAGTCCACGCGGCACGGGCACCAGGCGGGCGCCGCCAAGATCGCCGACCTGCTGGGCTGGAGCGAGGACGTCGGCGTCGAGGTCGTCACGCTCTGGATGCTGTCGACCGACAACCTCAACCGCCCGGCCGAGGAGCTCGACCCGCTGCTCGACATCATCGAGCACGCCGTCCGCGACCTCGCCGCCGCCGGTCGCTGGCGCCTGCAGGCCGTCGGGTCGCTCGACCTGCTGCCCGCGAGCACCGCCGCCGCGCTGCGCGAGGCCGAGACCGCGACCGCGCACGTCGACGGCCTGCACGTCAACGTCGCGGTCGGCTACGGCGGGCGGCACGAGATCGCCGACGCCGTCCGCTCGTTCCTGCGCGAGCACGCCGAGGCCGGCACGAGCGTCGACGAGCTCGCCGAGCAGTTCGACGTCGAGCACATCGCCGAGCGCCTCTACACCAAGGGTCAGCCCGACCCCGACCTGGTCATCCGCACGTCGGGCGAGCAGCGGCTCGGCGGGTTCCTGCTGTGGCAGTCGGTGCACTCGGAGTTCTACTTCTGCGAGGCCTACTGGCCTGACTTCCGTCGCGTCGACTTCCTGCGCGCGGTGCGGTCCTACGCGGCCCGGGAGCGCCGGCTCGGCCGCTGAGCCGGGTCCGCGCAGGCCGGTGCCCCGGACAACTGTCCGGGTGCGGGACCCCGGCATCTCGCCGACGATGGAGAGAGGTCCGGAGCAGGGGGCTGCGGGCCGTTGGCGCGCAGCGCGGGGGGTGCCGTCGATGCCGGTCCATGTCCTGTCCGTCTCCACACGTCAGCCGGACGTCGCGTACTCCGTCCTCAAGGACGTGTACTGCCCGCACCAGCGCCTGACGCTCGCGACGGCCGCGCCCACCTTCCTGTGCGACCTGCGGGCGACCGACGCCGGTGACCTGGGCGCGGACACCGTGCGGCTCTCGACCGGGGTGCAGTGCACGGTCGCACCCGTCGACTACCTGCTCGTCACGACCGGCGTCGTCGGTGCCGGGCGCTACGACGTGCGCGGCGACGAGGTCCGCATCGGGGCCGGCTCCGTGTTCCGGTTCCCCGACGACGTCCCGCTGACCGCCACGTGGGACGGCATCGAGCTGCAGGTGATGCGGCTGCGGCGGTCGGTCGTGGAACGGGTGGCGTCCGAGAAGCTGCCGCTCGACGGGCACCGCGTGCGCTTCGCCGGGCTCGAACCCGTGTCCCCGGCCGCGGGACGGGCGTGGGCACGGCTCGCGCACTTCGTCTCCGCGCAGCTCGCCGACGAGGCACCGGGTGCCGCGCACCCGATCGCGGCCGCCGCGCTCGCGGACCTGGTCGCCGCCGGCGCCCTGGCCACCTTCCCGAACACGACCCTCGACCGTGCGCTCGTGCGCGGACCCGGGTACGCCGCGCCGTCCACGGTGCGCCGTGCCGTCGCGTTCATCGACGACCACGCCTCGCTGCCGATCACCGTGACGGACATCGCGCGCGCCGCCGGCGTCAGCGCACGCGCGCTGCAGAGCGCGTTCCAGCGGCACCTCGGCGTCACGCCCATGGCGTACCTCCGGCGCGCCCGGCTCGAGGGTGCGCACCGCGACCTCCAGGCAGCCGACCCCACGGCGGGCGACACGGTCGCCGACGTCGCGCTGCGGTGGGGGTTCGTCAAGCCGGACCGGTTCGCGGCCGCGTACCGGCAGGTCTACGGCGTCCCGCCCAGCCGCACGCTGCGCGGCTGAGCCCGCCACGTCACCCCGTGTGCGCCGACGTCCCGACCGGCCGGACGCCGGCGTGGCCCGGCGCCGCGCGAACCCCCTCCGGACGCAGCCCCGCGTGCCGTCCGTGGGGGCGCGGCTTCGTTACGGGGGTGCCCGCCGCGCGTGGGCGGGGTGCCCGCGTGCGTGCGCGGGGTGTTCCGCGGTCGTGGCACGGCCGCACGGGACCTCGCGACGCGCCCGTCGGGGTGGTACGACGACCGCGCGGGCGGGACCGCGCGGTGGCGCCCCGGTGAACGATGTGTGACACGGGCGCGTGTCGTGCCTCACATGTCGGCGGCGCGGGTTACTTTCCGCGTAGAGGACGGCGACCGCCGTCCCCGGGAGGCCAGCCCATGGAGCATCCGCTCCGGGAGGAGGGTCGGTCCCGGCCCTCACGCACCGGGCCGGCCGCCCCCGTCCCGCCGCCGATCGTCGGCCCCCTCCGCCCGCGCGAGCGGGCTGCCGTCGTGAAGCGTCCGTCTCGGCGCACCGAGCGCCGGAGGGAGCCTGCCGTGGTCAGCAACGCACAGCACACCCCGGGCACGTCGCACGGAACCGAGGCCCCGGACACGTCCGGGCGCATCACCTACGTGCTCGACACCTCGGTGCTCCTGTCCGACCCGCGGGCGATCCTGCGCTTCGCCGAGCACGACGTCGTCCTCCCCGTCGTCGTCATCACCGAGCTCGAGGCCAAGCGGCACCACGCCGAGCTCGGCTACTTCGCCCGCAGCGCGCTGCGCATGCTCGACGACCTGCGCATCAAGCACGGCCGGCTCGACCACCCGCTGCCCATGACCGACCAGGGCGGCACGCTCTGCGTCGAGCTCAACCACACCGACCCGAGCGCGCTGCCCGCGGGCTTCCGGCTCGGCGACAACGACACCCGCATCCTGTCCGTCGCGGCGAACCTGGCCGCCGAGGGGCGTGACGTCACCGTCGTCTCCAAGGACCTGCCGATGCGCGTCAAGGCGTCCGCGGTCGGGCTCCGGGCCGAGGAGTACCGCGCCGAGCTCGCCGTCGACTCCGGCTGGACCGGGATGGACGCGCTCGACCTCACCGAGCAGCAGATGGCCGACCTCTGGGAGCACGAGTCGCTCGCGCTCGCGGACGTCGCCGACTACGACTCGTCGGGCCTCGTGACGGCGCCTCGCGACCTGCCCTGCCACACCGGGCTCGTGCTGCACAGCCCCCGCGGCTCGGCGCTCGGACGCGTCACCGCGGACAAGCACGTGCAGCTCGTCCGGGGCGACCAGGACGTCTTCGGGGTGCACGGCCGCAGCGCCGAGCAGCGGGTCGCGATCGACCTGCTGCTCGACGAGGAGGTCGGCATCGTCTCGCTCGGCGGCCGCGCCGGGACCGGCAAGTCCGCGCTCGCCCTGTGCGCGGGCCTCGAGGCCGTGCTCGAGCGGCGCCAGCACCGCAAGGTCATGGTGTTCCGCCCCCTGTACGCCGTCGGCGGCCAGGAGCTCGGCTACCTGCCCGGCAGCGAGGCCGAGAAGATGAGCCCCTGGGCGCAGGCGGTCTTCGACACGCTCGGCGCGCTCGTGTCGAAGGAGGTCGTCGAGGAGGTCCTCGACCGCGACATCCTCGAGGTGCTGCCGCTCACCCACATCCGCGGGCGCTCGCTGCACGACGCGTTCGTCATCGTCGACGAGGCCCAGTCCCTCGAGCGCAACGTGCTGCTCACCGTGCTGTCCCGCATCGGGCAGTCGTCGCGCGTCGTCCTCACGCACGACGTCGCGCAGCGCGACAACCTGCGCGTGGGCCGGCACGACGGGATCGCCGCCGTGATCGAGGCGCTCAAGGGCCACCCGCTGTTCGCGCACGTGACCCTCACCCGGTCCGAGCGCTCGCCTGTCGCGGCGCTCGTCACCGAGCTGCTCGAGGGCATCGAGGTCTGAGCGACGCGACGGCCGGCCCGGTGCGACGCGGGCCGGCCGTCGCGTGCGGGGCCGTCCCCGTCCGACCGCCTGGGCCGGCCGTTCGGCCGGACGGACGACTTCGCGCGAAGTCACCTGGCGAAACGGCCACGCGTGGTGTCGCGACTCACTAGTCTGCGCTCGACCCACGCGGCGCCGTCAGTGTCGCCGGTGCCGACCATCCCTCCAGGAGGCCCTCCATGACCGTTCCCGTCGCGACCGAGACGAGCCCGAAGCTGCTGCTCCCGACGGTCCTGCTCTGCTTCTTCCTCGGCACGCTCGGTGTCCACCGCTTCTTCGTCGGCAAGATCGGCACCGGCGTCCTCATGCTCGTGACCCTCGGCGGCCTCGGCATCTGGACCCTCATCGACCTGGTGATCCTCATCATCGGCAAGTTCACCGACAAGGAGGGCCGCGTCCTCACGCAGTGGACGTGACCTGCTGACGACGGACGACGGCCCCCGACCGCGCTGGTCGGGGGCCGTCGCGCTGTCCCGGGCGTGGCGGGGGCGTCAGCCCTCGACCAGCCGCCCGTCGGCGATCCGCAGCACACGGTCCGCGAGCGACATCATGAGCGGGTCGTGCGTCGAGACGATCGCCGTCATCCCCTCGGCCTCGACGACCGCGCGCAGCAGTGCCATGACGGCCGTGCCGGTCTCGGTGTCGAGCTGCCCGGTCGGCTCGTCGGCGACCAGCAGGCGCGGCGAGTTCGCCAGCGCGCGTGCGATCGCCACACGCTGCTGCTGACCGCCCGACATCTCGCCGGGCCGCTGCTGCGCGTGCGCGCCGAGCCCGACCAGGTCGAGCAGCAGCTCGACGCGCGCCTCGCGGTCCGCCGTCGGCAGCTTGCGCAGCCGCAGCGGGACGCCGACGTTCTCCGCCGCCGACAGCACGGGCACGAGCCCGAACGTCTGGAAGACGAACGACACGACGTCGCGCCGCAGCTCCACGAGGCCGCCCTCGTCGAGCGACGACACCTCGCGCCCGTCGACGACCACGCGGCCCGCGTCGGGCTTGTCGAGGCCGCCGATGATGTTGAGCAGCGTCGTCTTGCCCGACCCCGACCGGCCGACGAGCGCGACGAGCTCCCCCGGCGCGATCGTGAACGACACGTCCTGGAGCGCGTGGACGGCGGCACTGCCGGTGCCGTACGTGCGCCCGACGTGCTCGACGCTGACGAGCGGGACGCCGGCCGGTGCCGGCCCTCCGTGACGGGCCTCGGTCGTGGTGGTCACTGCTGCTCCTCGGGGGCGGGGACGGCGCGGTGGCGGCCGGTGCGCGTCGGGGGCTCCTGCGGGCGGTCCGGCGGCAGGCGGTCGGGCCACACGCTGACGTGCGACGACTCGAGCGCGAGCCGGACCTTGCCGATCAGGTCGAGCGCCTCGCGGTACTCGCGCGGGAGCTGCACGCGGCCCGCGCGGTCGAGGACCGCGAACTCCTCCGCGACGACGTGCTCGGTGCCGTCGTCGGCGGTGTGCGTGCGCCGCACGACCTCGGAGCTGGTCCGGCCGTCGCGGATCGCGACGGTGCGCTGGACGTGCTCGCTCACGCCCGAGTCGTGCGTCACGACGACGACGGTGGTGCCCAGCTCGCGGTTGACGGTGCGCAGGCCCTCGAGCACGTCGTGCGACGTCGCCGTGTCGAGCTCACCGGTCGGCTCGTCGGCGAACAGCACCTGCGGGCTGTTGGCGAGCGCGACGGCGATCGCGACGCGCTGCTGCTCGCCGCCGGACATCTGCGACGGGCGGCGGTCGGCGCAGTAGCCGACGCCGAGAACGTCGAGGAGCTCCGCGGCCCGTGCGCGCCGCACGCGTCGCCGGGCACCCGCGAGCGCGAGCGGGAACTCCACGTTCTCCGCAGCGGTGAGGTACGGGACGATGTTGCGCGCCGTCTGCTGCCAGACGAACCCGACCATCGACCGCCGGTACGCGACGCGCTGCTTCGAGGTCATCGACATGAGATCCCACGGCCCGACGCGGACGCGCCCCGCGGTCGGCACGTCGAGCCCCGACAGCACCGACAGCAGCGTCGACTTGCCCGAGCCGGACGCGCCGACGATCGCGACGAGCTCGCCCTGCTCGACGAGCAGGTCGAGGCCCTGCAGCGCCTGCACCTCGACGCCCTCGGACTGGTAGATGCGGACGAGGGAGTCGCACACGATGAGCGCGTCCTCCCCGAACGCGCCGGTCCGCTGCCGGGCGCGCTCCTCCAGCGTGCCCAGCGTCGGCGCGAGTGCCGTCGGCGTGGCGTTCACGAGGACCTCCGAGGGGGACGGGACGGGAGCGGGACGGACGGGGACGAGGCGGCGGGCGGCCGCGGTGGGGCGGTCATCGTTCGCCGACCCGGAGGACCTCGCCGAGCCGGTCGCGACGGCGCACGGCGGACTCGACGAGCACGGCGGCGACGAGGCTCACGCCGATGACGGCGGCGGCGCCCGCGACCGGGACCCACGTGAGCCGGAGCTCGGCGGTGCCCGGCGCGCCGGTCAGCAGGTCGAGCCCGAGCGCGTCGGTCAGCGCCCACGGCACGACGACACCGATCGCGGTGCCGGCGACCACGGAGACGACCGCCAGGGGCGCGAGCTCGCCGAGTGTGAGCGCGCGGGCGGTCGCGGCGTCGAGGCCCTGCGTGCGCAGCGCCGACAGGGTCCGGCCGCGCTCGCGGGACGTCGCGACCACGGTCAGGGCGAGCGCCACGGCGGCGTACATCGCGAGCAGCCCTGCCGAGGCGAGCAGGAGCACGGTGAGCCCGGCGCCGACGGGCGACGTGCGCGCCGACTCGAGCCACTCGTCGCGCACGGTCACCGTCACGCCGGGCTTGTCCTCGAGGCCCGCGTCGCGGACCGCGGCCGCGGCCCCCGGTCCCTCGACCCACACGGTCTGCAGCGTGACCGCAGCGCCCACGGCCTCCTGGTAGCGCGTCCGGTCGACGACGAAGGCGGGGTCCTCGCCGCCCGCCTGGAGCTCCGCGAGCTCCTCCTCGTCGAGCGGCGTCACGCGCGGCACGTCGGCGACGGTCCCCTGGACGTCGAGCGGGACGAAGCCGTCCGCGGCCATGAACTCGGGCTCGAGGATCTGCGCGGTCCGGGTGAGGTCGGCGGTGAGCAGCGTCGGCAGGCCCGCCGCGGACGGCTCCGCGAGAGCGGCCCAGCCGTCGGACGGCTCGCCCCGCGCCTCGAGCACGCGGGCCATGTCGGCGGTGTCGACCAGCAGCAGCCGCGCCTTGACGCCGCTGGACCGCCCGAACGACCGGCCGATCTGCTCCGCGGCCGACGCGACGGCCGTGACGCCGGGCGCGGTGCGCAGCAGGTCCACCTGCTCGCTCGTGACGCGGCCGTCGAGCCGCACGGTCGCGCCGACGACGACGTCCGCGGCCGTGAGCTGACCCGCGCGGACCGTCACGGCGGTGGTCCCGCTGAACACGACGAGCGCGACGGCCGTCGTGAGCGTGAGGATCGGCACGAGCGTGCCGGTCGCGCGTGCCGCACGCGCGGACGCGACGACGCCCACGAGTCCGCGACGCCGGGTCGCGGCCCGGGAGAGCCCGCGCAGCAGGGGCGGCAGGAGGCGCGCGGCCAGCACGGTCGCGGCCGCGGCGAGCAGCGCGGGGGCGGCCGCGAGGAGCAGGTCCACGTCACCCGTGCTCGTGGGCACGAGACCGCGGCCGCGCACGGACACGACCGCGGCGGCGGCGACCGCGGCGAGCGCGAGCTCCGCGGTGACCCGGCGCGCCCCGCGGCGGCGGGCGAGCCGGTCACGGTCGCTGCGGTTGGCGGGCTGGCGCGCACCGGTCCACGCGCGCCGCACGACGAGCGCCGAGGCGACCGCGGGCGCGGTCATCGCCACGACCGTGACCGTGCCGGCCACCAGCCAGCTCCCCTCCGCGCCGGGGACCAGCAGCACCGCCAGGAGCGCTCCCGTCGCGGCGGCGACGAGACCGACGGGCACGCTCTCGGCGAGCGCGCGCACGACGACCGACGCGACCGACGCACCACGGGCACGCTCGGCCAGCAGCAGCCCCTCGCGCCGCCCGACGAGCAGGCGCGCGGCGAGCACGAGCGCGAGCGCGCCGACGGTCGCGAGACCGACGAGCAGCACCGACGCCTGGGCGCGCGCGGCGGTGAGCCGGTCGACGGCGTCCTGCAGCACGACCGGCAGGTCGGTCTCGATCCCGGGCTGCCCGTCCGGCGTCGCGTAGCTGCCGGGCGTGGCGAGCAGCACGGAGAGGTCCCGCGCGACCCGCGCGGCGGTGCGCTCGGAGAAGGCGTCGGGCTCGGCCGGCATCCGCACGAGGCGCGAGTAGGCGGTGACGTGCAGCGCCGCCATCGCGTCGGGCAGCGACTCGTCGGACAGCAGGTACGCGACCCGGTGGTCGGCCTTGCTGCCCGTGGGGGCGGGCAGCGGCGCGAGCAGGTCGTCGTACGTGCGCCACTGCGGCGCGGCCGGGTCCAGCGGCTCGAAGAAGCCGGTGACCTGCGCGACGACGCGTCCCTCCGCGGGCAGCGTCATCGGGAAGCGGGCGCCCACCTCGATCCCGAGCTCCTCGGCCGTGCGCGCGGCGAGGCCGACGCGGATCTCCCGCTCGGGGGCGGGTACGTCGACGACGCCCGGGCCCGTGCTCGGGGTGTCCTCGGGCGCCGCGGGCGCCGGCGCCGCGCCCGGGGCTGCGCCCGCGACCCAGCGGACCAGCGGTGCGCCGAGCTCGACGCCGCCGACGTGGACGAGCCGCACGACCTGGCCGGCGCCCGCGACGCGCGAGGTGCCCGCGACCGTCTCCACCGCGGTCACGGGGGACGACGTCACGGACCGGATCGTGGCGGGCGTCTTGTCCCGCACGACCGCGGCCAGGTTCGCGACGAGCGTCGCCTCGTCCGGGTCGGGCTCGCGCGGTCCGATGTCGTCGCGGTTCGGCAGCCGGATCGAGACGTCGGCGTCGGTCCCGGACTCGGCGACCACGCCGCGCACGGTCGCGTCCGCGGTCCGGGCCTGCAGCCGCGGCAGGGCCACGGACAGCATCACCGTCACCGCGAGCAGCACCGCCGCGAGCGTGAGCAACCCTGCGTCGTCGCGGCTGCGCCGGCGGCTGACCAGCGGCGCGAGCGCCGTCGCCGCGCGCAGCGAGCCGCCGCGCCCCTCGTCGGTCGGCGTCACGGCGGGCGTGCCGGGGCGCGTCGTCGTGGTCGTCATCGTTCGTCCCCCAGCCGGAGCAGCGTGCCCGACGCCCGGCGCACCAGGGCGTTCGTCGTGGTGGCGACCGCGAGGGCGACCAGCGCGACGAGGACCGCGACGAGCACGGCCTGCGCGGGCCACTCCCACTGGACGAGCGGACGCGGCACCGGTCGGCGGCCCTGGCCGGAGACCGTGAGCAGCGGCCCGACGACGCCCGCGAGCAGCCCGCCGATCGCGAGCCCGGCGGCGACACCGAGGACGCCGATGATCCCGTGCTCGACGAGCACGGCGCGCACGATGCCGCCACGCGGGGCGCCGAGCGCCTGGAGCCGCGCGAGCTCGAGGCGACGGGTCCGGACCGAGACGGTCGCGCTCATCGCGAAGCCGGCGAACGCGAGCGCGAGCGCCGCGATCGTCACCACCCACAGCGCGGCCTGGACGCCGACCCGCAATGGGCCGTCGGTCGCGACGGTCCGTGCCTCGACGCGCGTGGTCGGGTCGCCGAGCTCGTCGCGCACCACCGCGGCGGCGACGTCGGCGGCGCGGTCGTCGGGCACCCCGAACCACCACTCGTCGAGCATCGGGTCGGCCCAGCCCCACCCGAGCGTCGCGCGCGAGAGCAGGTCGCGGTCCACGACGAGCGCGGACCCGCGCGGGTGACCGGGCAGGTAGGGGACGATCCGCTCGACCTCGATCGCCACGGCGCGGCCGTCGCCCAGGTCGAGCGCGACCTCGTCCCCGACCTCGGCGGTCGTCGCGGTGGCGAGCGTGTCGGTGATGACGGCCGGCACGACCTCGGGCGGCTCGAACGTGGTGCCCGCGAACGTCATGCCGCCCGCGCGCAGGAACTCCGGGATGACGCTGACGCCGAGCCGCAGGCTGCCGTCGACGACGGCGACGCCCGGGGGCTTCGGCGTACCGAGGACGGGTTGCCGGGCGTGCCACGCGACGCCGTCGACCGGGGCGGGTGTGACCGTCCCGGTGGCGCTGCCGTCCGCGCCGGGTGCGACGACGCGCAGGTCGGAGAGCGCCACGGTCATCGCGGACGCCTCGCCACGGACGCGGCTCCCGCGGTCCTCCGGCGCGGCCTCGTCCGTGCCGGATTCCAGGTCGACGACCGCGCCGACGAGCGACAGCCCGTCGGCGGGCGTGGGCAGCTCGATGCGCACGTCGTCGGCGCGCTCGCCCAGCTCGAACGTGCCGGGCACGGCGAGGGGTGTGCGGACGCCGAGCGCGTCCTCGACGACCAGCGTGACGGTGGCGAGCACGCCGGCCGGCGGCTGGGCGTCGGTCCCGACGTCGACGACGAGCGCGCGCACCGGGCCGGGCAGCGCGACGCCGCCCGCGTCGTCGGTCCCCTCGGGCGCGAGCGGTGCGGTGACGTCCGCCCAGCCGTCGCCGATCCGGCCGCGCAGCAGCGCGTCGGCCTGCGTCGTGTCGACCGCCAGGAGCTCGGCCCAGGGCCGGCGGGCGTCGCTCAGCGTGTCGATGGACCCGCCGACCGCGACCTGCCGGTCCGTCACCGCGCTGACGGCGGTCGTGCCGTCGATCGCGGCGACGCGGGCCGTCTGCTCGAGGGGCGCACCGGGGAGCCGGTCCAGACGGAGGTCGGTGCCCGTCGCGAGGTCGGCCTGGTCGTGCTGCGACGTCCGCCAGGTGCCGAGGAAGGCCTGCGCGAAGGACGCGACCGCCACGGCGAGGGTGAGCAGCAGGACCGCCCCCGACGCACGCGCGGGGCGCCGGCCGACCTCCCACGCACCGAGCGGCACGACGAGCGACCGGCTGCGCGACGCGACGCGCTCGCCGAGCCCCGCCACGAGCGGCAGGAGCCGCAGCGTGAGGACCGCCCCGGCGAGCAGGAGCAGCGCGGGCGCGGTGACGAGCACGGGGTCGATCCGCGCCGGCCCGGTGCCCGCCAGCACGGGGGAGCGGTAACCCTGGAGCTGCCAGATCCCGAGGCCGGCGAGCACGAGGATCGCGACGTCGGCGCCCGAGCGTGCGAGCGCTCCGCGCCGGTCCTGCCGGACGAGCTGCTGCTCGGCCTCGACGACGCTGCCGCGGCGCCGCAGCAGCGGCAGCAGCAGCACGCCCGCGAGCAGCAGCGCGGCGACCGCGCAGGTCACCCACAGCGACACCGGCGCGCCGGGGTCCTGGTGCAGCCCGGCGTCGCGCAGGACGTCGAGGCGCGTGATCGCGTCGTACGCGAGGCGGGCGAGCCACGGGGCGAGGAGCGCGGTGACGGCGGCGACGCCCGCAGCCTCGATCGCGGCGAGCCGGAGGATCTGGCCGGCGGTCGCGCCGCGCGACGCCATGAGCGTCTGCTCGGCGGCGCGCCGCTCGGCGAGCAGGCGCGCGGCGAGGAGCAGGACGGTCACGGCGAGCACGACGAGGAGCAGCCCGACCACGACGAGCGTGATGCGCGTGACCGCGAGCCCGGCCACGGCCTCGTCGACCGTGATCGGCAGGACCGTCAGGAGCACCGCACCGGTCGAGACGGGCGACGCGGCGGCGCTGAGCGTCGCCTGCCCGTCGGTGAGCGCGGTGCGCAGCGCGGCGATGTCGGCCGTGGACGCGTCGCCGAGCTGCGGTGCGGCGACGACGCGCGCGTTCGCGACCTGGACCGGTCCGTCGGCGAGCGCCTCGGGCACGGTGACGAGCGGCCCGTAGAGCGGCGCGGTGTTGAAGCCGAACGTGCCGGGGATCGGCCACGCGGGGTGGTACTGCGCACCGTCGAGCAGGTCCCGGGTCCACAGCGAGCCCGGCCCGTCGAGCTCGTGCACGCCGACGACGACCATGGGCAGGTCCTGGCGGGTCTCGGAGCTGCGCCCGGGGAGCACCGTCCCGACGGTCCAGCCGAGCGCGTCGGCCGCGGTCCTCGGCACGGCCACGGGTACGCGGCCGTCCGCATCGACGGCGACGTCGGGCCACGCGCCGGCGACCAGGGTCGCGTGCTCGGGGATCGTCGGCTCCGACGCGAGGTAGGCCATCGGCAGGCCGATCCGGTTGCCGGTGCCCACGTGGTACAGCGCGGACGTGAGCCACGTCGACCGGTCGGAGTCGATGTCGCCCAGCAGGTCGTCGAGGTAGCCGCCGGCCACCCCGAGCGCCTCGCCCGGGGCCTCGTCGCCGAGCGTGAGCACGACGTCGAGGTCGGTGTCGGTCGCCGACGCCCGGCCGAGCGCCTCGCCGAGCGCCCGCGTCTCGCTCGTGTGCAGCAGCAGCGCGAACGTGCCGAGCAGCGTGGCACCGACGAGAGCGACGGCGAGCACGGCGGCGAGCAGCGTGCTCTGCGCGGCGGCGCGGTGCCGCAGCACACGCAGCGTCCAGCCCAATCGAGCCTCCGGGGACCTCGTCGTCAGCACGCGCCGACGGGGCGACGGGCGCGGGATGCGTCGATGCTAAGCAGCCCGTCCGCGGGCGTGGGAGCGATTCCGCAAGTCCGAGACCGACCTGTGACCTTGGCAACTGGCGCGGTCAAGACTCGCGCGCGGATGCCGGGATCGCGCGCGCCGCAGGCGCGTGTATATTCCGGGTGGAATAGTCCGTCCGGAGGAGGAGACACGTGCCTGCTGAGCTGTCCGCGGTCGCCGTGCTCGTCCTCGGCCTCCTGCGCGAGCACCCGCGGCACCCGTACGACGTCTTCCAGACGCTCGTCGACCGGCGCGACACCCGGCTCGTGCGCGTCAACCCCGGCGCGGTGTACCACGCGGTCGAGCGGCTGGCGCGCGACGGCCTCGTCGAGGCCGTCGGCACCGAGCGCAGCGGCAACCGCCCCGAGCGCACCACCTACCGGCTCACCGACGCCGGCCGCACCGCCTACGAGCGGCGGCTGGTGAGCTTCCTCGGGGACGACCACCCCGTGCACCCCGTGTTCTCGGTCGGCCTCGCCGAGGCCGTCGACCTGCCGCGCGACGTCGTCCGCGACGCGCTCGTCCGGCGCCGCGAGCGGGAGGCCGAGCGCCTCGCCGAGCTCGAGTCCGCCTACACCCGCGTGCGCGCGGAGGGCCTCCCGCGCCGCCACCTGCTCGACGTCGAGCACGACGTCGCACACCTGCGCCACGAGGTCGAGTGGCTCGACCGGACCGTCGCCGAGCTCGACGACGACTCCCTCGGCTGGGACGACCCGTTCCCGGCCGCCTTCCTCGAGGCCCGGTACGGCCGCCCTGCGGCGACCGCACCCAGCCGCTGACCGGAGCGGTCGCACCCGGCACGCCACGCCCGCGACCCGCGCCGCACCCCACACACCGTCCCGGAGGACCCATGACCACCGAGCAGCCCCGCGCGCTCGTCGACCTGCACGGGCGCAGCCCGTGGAGCGTGCTCCCGCCGCTGTGCCTCGGCTTCTTCATGATCATGATCGACACCACGATCGTGAACATCGCCGTGCCCACCCTCGTCACCGAGCTCGACGCGTCGTTCACTGAGGTCGGCTGGGTCAACAGCGCGTACCTGCTGACGTTCGCGGTCCTGCTGCTCGTCACCGGACGCCTGGGCGACCGGTTCGGCCCGAAGCCGGTCTTCGTCGTCGGCCTCGTCGTCTTCACGCTCGCGTCGCTGTGGTGCGGGCTGTCGGGCTCGATCGGGATGCTCATCGCCGCGCGGGCCGTGCAGGGCATCGGCGGCGCGCTCATGACCCCGCAGACGATGTCGATGATCACGCGCGTCTTCCCGCCCGCGCGCCGGGGTGCGGCGATGGGCGTCTGGGGCGCGGTCGCGGGTGTCGCGACGATCACCGGGCCGGTCCTCGGCGGCCTGCTCGTCGAGACCGTCGGCTGGGAGTGGATCTTCTACGTCAACGTGCCTGTGGGCGTCGTCGCGCTGTGGCTCGCGCTGCGCCGCCTGCCCGCGCTGCCCACGCACGCGCGGACGTTCGACGGGCTCGGCGTCGTGCTGTCCGTGCTCGGCATGTTCCTGGTCGTCTTCGGTCTGCAGGAGGGCGACACCTACGACTGGGGCACCGTCGTCGGGCCGATCACGATCTGGGAGATCGTCGGGCTGGGCGTCCTCGTCCTCGTCGGGTTCGTGCTGTGGCAGCGCCACCTGGGCGACGACGCGCTCATGCCGCTGCGGCTGTTCCACGTGCGCAACTTCTCGCTGTCCAACGTCGCCGGGTTCGCCGTGACGTTCGCGATGACCGGCATCTTCTTCCCGTTCACGATCTTCGCCCAGCTGGTGCTCGGCCTGTCGCCGCTGCACGCGGCGCTCATCGGCCTCGGCGGCTCGCTGCTGTCGGGCGTCGTCGCGCCCGTCGCCGGTCGGATGTCCGACCGCGTCCCCGCGAAGTGGATCGTCGCGACCGGATTCGCGATCCTCGTGGTCGTCGTGGCGTGGCTCGCGGCCGTCATCCGGCCCGAGGTGCCCGTGTGGCAGCTCGTGCTGCCCATGACGGTGTTCGGCATCGGCACCGGCATGCTCTTCTCGCCGCTGGCCGCGACCGCGACCGCGGGCCTCGACCAGCGCAACGCCGGCGCCGGCGCGGGCGCGTTCAACACCAACCGGCAGATCGGCGGCGTCATCGGGTCGGCGGCCGTCGTCGCGATGCTCTCGTCGCGCCTGGGCATCGCGATCCCCGCGGCCGCGCAGGACGAGGCGGCGGCGCTGCCGGAGCAGGCGCGCCAGGCGTTCCTCGAGGGCTTCTCGCGCGTCGACCCCGACCAGTTCTCGACGGGCGCGGGTGCCGCCGCCGCACCGCAGCTCCCGGACTCGGTCCCGGCGGACGTCGCGCGGCAGATCACCGACGCGGCGACGCAGGCCGTGCACGCGGGCTTCTCGACGGCCGTCGCGCAGACGCTGCTGCTCACCGTCGCCGTGCTCGCGCTCGGCCTCGTCGCGTGCCTCGCGATGCACGCGGTGCGACCCGCGCACCACGGTGCGCCCCAGCAGGCCCCCGAGCCGGCGCGCGCCGAGGCCTGACGTCGCGACGGACGCCGGTGGGCGTCGGTCCTGATCGCGCGGACGGTCCAGCACCGGACCGTCCGCGCGGTCGTGTCAGGCCTGGGGCGGGCGCGTCATGCTCAGGACGTCGAGGGCCGCGTCGAGCTGCTCCTCGCTGACCTCGCCGCGCTCGACGTAGCCGAGGTCGACGACGGCCTGCCGGATCGTGAGGCCCTTCTTGACCGCGTGCTTGGCGATCTTCGCGGCGGCCTCGTACCCGATGACGCGGTTGAGCGGCGTGACGATCGACGGCGACGACTCGGCGAACGCGCGGGCGCGCTCCTCGTTCGCCTCGAGGCCCGCGACGGTCTTGTCGGCGAGCACGCGGCTCGCGTTGGCGAGCAGGCGGATCGACTCGAGCACCGCGGACGCGATGACGGGGATCTGCACGTTGAGCTCGAACGAGCCCGACGCACCGGCCCACGCGACGGTCGCGTCGTTGCCGACGACACGCGCGGCGACCATGAGCACGGCCTCGGGCACGACGGGGTTGACCTTGCCGGGCATGATCGACGACCCGGGCTGCAGGTCGGGGATGAAGAGCTCGCCCAGGCCGGTGTTCGGGCCCGAGCCCATCCACCGCAGGTCGTTGCAGATCTTGGTGAGGCTGACCGCGATGGTGCGCAGCGCGCCGGACAGCTCGACGAGGCCGTCGCGCGACGACTGCGCCTCGAAGTGGTCGCGCGCCTCGGTCAGCGGCAGGCCGGTGTCCTCGCGCAGCAGCTCGATGACGCGCTGCGGGAAGCCCGCGGGGGTGTTGATGCCCGTGCCGACGGCCGTGCCGCCGAGCGGGACCTCCGCGGCGCGGGGGAGCGCGGCCTGCAGCCGCTCGACGCCGTACCGGACGGCCGCGGCGTACCCGCCGAACTCCTGGCCCAGCGTCACCGGGGTCGCGTCCATGAGGTGCGTGCGGCCCGACTTCACGACGGTCGCCCACGCGTCGGCCTTGTCCTGCAGCGCGGCGGCGAGGTGCTCGAGCGCCGGCACGAGGTCGCGGACGACGCCCGCCGTCGCCGCGACGTGCACGGACGTCGGGAAGACGTCGTTCGACGACTGCGACGCGTTGACGTGGTCGTTCGGGTGCACGTCCTTGCCGAGCCCGCGCGTGGCGAGGGTCGCGAGGACCTCGTTCGTGTTCATGTTCGACGAGGTCCCCGAGCCCGTCTGGTAGACGTCGACGGGGAAGTGCGCGTCGTGCGCGCCCGCCGCGACCTCGTCGGCGGCGGCGACGATCGCGTCGGCCACGTCCTGCGGCAGCACGCCGAGCTCGGCGTTCGCGCGGGCGGCGGCCTTCTTGATCCGGGCGAGCGCCTCGATGTGCCCGCGCTCGAGGGTGCTGCCGGAGATCGGGAAGTTCTCCACGGCCCGCTGCGTCTGCGCGCGGTAGAGCGCGGCCGCGGGGACCCGGACCTCGCCCATCGTGTCGTGCTC
Source organism: Cellulomonas fimi (assembly GCF_028527925.1). Classification (GTDB taxonomy): domain Bacteria; phylum Actinomycetota; class Actinomycetes; order Actinomycetales; family Cellulomonadaceae; genus Cellulomonas; species Cellulomonas fimi_C. The sequence continues at coordinate 101,510 of NZ_JAPESW010000001.1, read as the reverse complement.
GATCCGGAACTCGGGCGACGACGACGTGCCCGTGACAGGTGCGGAAGTCATGCGGTCCATCCTGCCGCACGGCGCCCGGGCGCCGGACGCGTGACGATGGCCACATGACGTCCGAGACGCCCGCGTGCGCGGCCGAGAGGTTCCTCGAGCACGGCCGCCTCGTGCGGACCCCGCGCCGCCTCGACGACCGCATGCTCGTGCTCGAGCACCTGGCCGCGCGCCTGCTCGCGCCGGGGGAGGCAGCGCCCGAGCCGGCCCTGACGGCACGGCTCGCCGAGGTCTCCGACGACCCCGTCCGCCTGCGCCGTGACCTCGTCGAGGCGGGTCTCGTCGGACGCCGTCAGGACGGCGGGCTGTACTGGCGCGAGCGCCTCACGGCTCACGACGACGAGCCCGGCGCCCGGCCGAGCCCCGAGGACTCCTGGCTCTGACACCGGCCTCCCGGCGGTGGCCTGCCGTGTGGTCCGCGGGCCCCTGTCCCGTCCGCGCGCGCGTCAGCCGATGTCGCCGACGGACTCCGTCAGGTGCACCTGGCCGTCCGCGAGCGTGTACTCGAGGCCGACGATCGCGCAGCGCCCCTCGGCGATGGCCTCGGCGAGCGACACCGAGTAGCCCTGCAGCATCCGCACGGTGTGGCGGACGTGCTCGTGGCCGAGCGTCGCGGCGTCGACGTTCCCGATGCCGCCCTCGCCCGCGAGGTTGACGATGGACGGGATGACGCGGTCGACGACGGCCCGCACGAACCCGCGGGGGAGCGACCCCTCCTGCAGCGCGGCGGTCGCAGCGGCGACGGCGCCGCACGAGTCGTGGCCGAGCACGACGACGAGCGACGCACCGAGCACCTCGACGCCGTACTCGATCGACCCGATGACGGTCGTGTCGAGCACGTGACCGGCGGTCCGGACGACGAACACGTCGCCGAGACCCTGGTCGAAGATGATCTCGGCCGCGACCCGCGAGTCAGAGCAGCCGAAGATCACGGCGAACGGGTGCTGGGCGGTGGAGACCTCGGTGCGGCGGTCGATGCCCTGCGACGGGTGCTCCATCTCGCCGCGGACGAACCGGGCGTTCCCCTCACGCAGTGCGGACCAGGCTTCGGCGGGCGTCACGTTCGGCACGACGGACATCGTGGCAGGAACGAGCCCGACCGGCAGCGCGTGACCGTCAGGCGGTCGCACGCTCGCTGCGGCACCGCGCTCCCGTGGCGGACCTGCGACGACAGGAGTAGGCAAGGTCATGGCGCGACGCTGCGCCGACGGGGGAGGTGGCTCGTGCGACGCCGGACGAGAGCGCTCGTGATGGTGGCGGCGGTCGGTCTGCTCGCGCCGCTGGCGGCGTGCGCGGCCGAGTCGGGACCGCCCGTGCTCACGTGGTACATCAACCCGGACGACGGCGGTCAGGCGGAGATCGCGAGCCGCTGCACCGACGAGGCCGGCGGCGAGTACCGGATCGAGGTCTCGGTGCTCCCGCGCGACGCCGCGTCGCAGCGCGAGCAGCTGGCCCGACGCCTCGCCGCGAAGGACACGTCGATCGACCTCATGAGCCTCGACCCGCCGTTCATCCCGGAGCTCGCCGAGCCGGGGTTCCTCGCGCCGATCCCCGACGACGTCGCCGAGCGCGTCTCGCAGGACGTCGTGCAGGGTGCGCTCGACGGCGCGACCTGGGGCGACGAGCTCGTCACGGTCCCGTTCTGGGCGAACACGCAGCTGCTCTGGTACCGCAAGTCGGTCGCGCAGGCCGCGGGGCTCGACCCGGCGACCGCGCCCGTGACGTGGCAGCAGATCATGGAGGCGTCGCAGTCGCAGGACAAGTACCTGAGCGTGCAGGGCGCGAAGGCCGAGTCGCTCACGGTGTGGATCAACGCGCTGGTCGAGTCGGCGGGCGGGCAGATCCTCGAGAACCCCGAGGCGCCGGCGGACGAGCTGAAGCTCGGGCTCGACTCCGACGCCGGCCGCGCCGCCGCCGAGATCATCGGCACGATCGGCAAGGACAACCTCGCCGGGCCCGCGCTGCCGACCGAGGACGAGAACGCGTCGATGACGATCTTCCAGGGGGACCGCGGGTCGTTCATGGTCAACTGGCCGTTCGTCTGGCCCGCGACGAAGGCGGGCGTCGAGGACGGCGCGATCGAGCAGTCGGTGCTCGACGACATCGGCTGGGCCCTGTACCCGCAGGTCGACGGGGCGCAGGAGTCCCGGCCGCCCTACGGCGGGATCAACCTCGGCGTCGGCGCGTACAGCCGGTACGTCGACCAGGCGTTCGCCGCGGCCGAGTGCATCGTCCAGCCCGAGAACCAGGTCTTCTACTTCGTCGAGAACGGCAACCCGCCGTCCAACACGACGGCCTTCGACGACCCGCAGGTGATCGAGGCGTTCCCGATGGCGCCCGTCATCCGGCAGTCGCTCGAGCAGGCCGCACCGCGACCGCAGACGCCCTACTACAACGAGGTGTCGTCCGGTCTGCAGGAGACCTGGCACCCGCCGTCGTCGGTGAACCCCGAGACGACGCCGCAGAGGTCGACCGACTTCATCACCGCGGTCCTCCGCGGCGACCAGCTGCTGTGAGAGGGGAGGGGTCATGACGAGCCAGGCGACCGCCCCCGCGGCGGCGGAGATCAGCGGCACGGCCGGGCGACCCGCGAAGGCGCTGCGGTCCGACCGCGCGCGGGCCGAGGCACGGCTCGGCTGGTACCTCGCGGGACCGGCGTTCGTCGTCATGCTGGCGGTGACGCTGTACCCGATCCTGCAGGCGACGTACGACTCGCTGTTCCGGTACCGGCTCACCGCGCCCGACGACCGCACCTTCGTCGGCCTCGCGAACTACGGCGTCGTGCTGTCGGACGCGGTGTGGTGGCAGGCGTTCGGCGTGACGGTCCTCATCACGGTCATCACGGTGGCGGTCGAGCTCGTCCTCGGCTTCGCGCTCGCGCTCGTCATGCACCGCGCGATCAAGCGGCTGCGCGGCCTGCTGCGCACCGCGATCCTCGTGCCCTACGGCATCATCACCGTCGTCTCCGCGTTCGCGTGGTTCTACGCGTTCGACATCAACTCCGGCTACGTGAACACGTGGTTCGACTGGGTGCCGGGGATCGACGAGAACCTCAACTGGTTCGCCGAGTTCGGCACCGCGATCTTCGTCATCATCGCCTCGGAGATCTGGAAGACCACGCCGTTCATCTCGCTGCTGCTCCTGGCCGGTCTCGCGCAGGTGCCCGGCGAGCTCGACGAGGCCGCCGAGGTCGACGGCGCGACGTGGTGGCAGCGCCTGCGGCGCGTCACGCTGCCGAACATGAAGGCCGCGATCATGGTCGCCGTCCTGTTCCGGGCCCTCGACGCGTTCCGCATCTTCGACAACGTCTTCATCATGACGAACGGCTCCGCGGGCACGACGGTGCTGTCGCTGCTGGCCTACCGGACGTCCATCGGGAGACTCGAGATCGGCCTCGGGTCCGCGATCTCGGTGCTGCTGTTCCTCGCCGTGATCGGCATCTGCTGGATCGCGATCAAGCTCTTCAAGGTCGATCTGGCCGGCGCGAGGGGGGAGAGCTGATGAGCGCCTTGTCCACCCGCATGAAGGTCGCATGGGCCGTCATCACGGTCCTGGTGCTGACCTACGCGCTGTTCCCCGTGCTGTCGATCATGGCGACGTCGTTCAAGCTGCCCAGCGAGCTCAACACCGGCACGTTCCTCCCGTCGCAGTGGACGTGGACGAACTACAACGAGATCCTCGGGCCCGACGGGTCGGCGCGGGACCTGTTCCTGCCGGCGCTGCGCAACTCGATCGGCATCTCGCTCATCGCCACGGCCATCGCCGTCGTCCTCGCCACGCTCGCCGCCTACGCGATCGCGCGGCTCGACTTCCCCGGCAAGCGGCTCATCCTCACGACCGCGCTGGGCGTCTCGATCTTCCCCGTCATCTCGATCGTCACGCCGCTGTTCAACCTGTGGCGCAACATCGGCCTGTACGACACGTGGGCCGGCCTCATCATCCCGTACCTGTCCCTCACGCTCCCGATCTCCATCTGGACCCTGGCCGCGTTCTTCCGGCAGATCCCCTGGGAGCTCGAGCAGGCCGCGCAGGTCGACGGCGCGACGAACTGGCAGGCGTTCCGCAAGGCGATCGTGCCGCTCGCCGCACCCGGCGTGTTCACGACCGCCCTGATCGCGTTCTTCATCGCGTGGAACGACTTCGTCTACGGCATCTCGCTCACCTCGACGAGCCGCGCGCGTCCCGTGCCCGCGGCCCTCGCGTTCTTCACCGGCGCCTCTCAGTTCGAGGAGCCGACCGGTGCCATCTCCGCCGCGGCGGTGATCGTCACGATCCCCGTCGTCATCCTCGTGCTGCTGTTCCAGCGCCAGATCGTCGCGGGCCTGACCCAGGGCGCGGTCAAGGGCTGACCCGAAGGAGACCTCCATGGCTGCGATCACCCTCACCGACATCCAGAAGCGCTACCCCGACGGCTTCCACGCCGTGAAGGGGGTCAGCCTCGACATCGCCGACGGCGAGTTCGTCATCCTCGTCGGGCCGTCCGGCTGCGGGAAGTCGACGCTGCTGCGGATGATCGTCGGGCTCGAGGACATCACCGACGGCGAGCTCACGATCGGGGGCGAGCGGGTCAACGAGAAGGCGCCGCGCGACCGCCAGCTCGCCATGGTGTTCCAGAACTACGCGCTCTACCCGCACCTGACGGTGGCCGAGAACATCGCGTTCCCGCTGCGGCTCACGAAGGGCCAGTTCACGGAGGCGCAGATCCGCGAGAAGGTCAGGTTCGCCGCCGAGACCCTCGAGCTGCAGGACCACCTCGACCGCAAGCCCGCGAACCTGTCCGGCGGGCAGCGGCAGCGCGTCGCGATGGGCCGCGCGATCGTCCGCGACGCGCGCGCGTTCCTGTTCGACGAGCCGCTGTCCAACCTCGACGCCAAGCTCCGCGGCCAGATGCGCACCGAGATCGCCCGCATGCAGCGCCGCATGGGCACGACGACCGTCTACGTCACGCACGACCAGACCGAGGCGATGACGCTCGGCGACCGCGTCGCCGTCCTGCGCAAGGGCGAGCTCCAGCAGGTCGCGTCGCCGCGCGCCCTCTACGAGCACCCCGTCAACCTGTTCGTCGCCGGGTTCATCGGCTCGCCGCCCATGAACTTCGTGCCCGGCGAGATGTCCGGCGACACGCTGCGCCTGCCGTTCGCCGAGGTCCCGCTCAGCGACGACCTGCGGCGCCGGATCGGGTCGCGTCAGCTGGTGATCGTCGGCATCCGGCCCGAGCACTTCGAGGACGGCACGGTCGCGCAGCGGCAGGGCCGGACCGGCGGCGTCACGTTCGAGGCGGACGTCGACGTCACCGAGTGGCTGGGCTCCGACCTGTTCGCCTACATCCCGTTCGAGACGCACGAGTCGGTCCGCGGCAAGCTCGAGGAGCTCGACCGCGACCTCGACGGCGAGGGCCTGCGCACGCAGCTCGTCGTGGCGCTCGCGTCCGACTCCCGGGTCCGCGACGGCGACCGGGCCCCGCTCTGGTTCGACGCCTCGAAGATCCTCGTCTTCGACCCCGAGACGGGCGAGAACCTCACGTTCGACGAGCGGGAGGCCAAGGCCATCGACGAGCAGAACGAGCAGGACCGCAAGGCGTCGCTCGAGCGTGCGCACGCGCGCGAGCAGCGCGACCGGGAGCGGACGAAGACGGCCTGACCGTCGGCGACCTGCGAGGCGTCGGCCGCGCGGCCGGGCGTCGTCGCCGGTGCGCGGTGCCGCCGGACGTGGGCCACCCCCTCACGCGCGTGACGTCTGGGATGTCGCCGCCGCGCCGGGACCCGACGGGAGGCGTCAGGCGTCGAGCTCGGCCGACGTCGGCGGGTTCGCGCCCGGGCGCGACACCGTGATCGCGGCGATCCGTGCGCACCGCTCGAGCACCCGCTCGACGGTCGCCGTGTCGACGTCGTGCAGCGCCTTGCGGCGGTGACCGCCCAGCAGGCCCGCGGACCACAGCCCGTCGATCAGCCCGCCCATGAACGAGTCGCCCGCGCCCACGGTGTCCGCGACCTGCACCTTCGGAGCCGGCACCGTGATCCGGGCACCCGCCGACGTGCTCGCGAACGCGCCCTCGCCGCCGTGCGTGACGACCACCAGCGCGGGGCCCGACCGGCTCCACTCCTCGGCGATCTCCGCCGGAGCGACGCCCGGGTGCAGCCACGCGAGGTCCTCGTCGCTGACCTTGACCACGTCCGCCAGCCGCACGAGCGCGTCGACGTACGGCTGGGCGTGCGCGGGGGATCCCATGAGGGCGGGCCGCAGGTTCGGGTCGTAGGTGATCGTCGACGTCGCCTTCCGCCGCGACACCTCGTGCGCGACGCGCGTGCCCCCGGGCTGCAGCACCGCGGCGATCGACCCCGTGTGCACGACGACCGGGTCACCGGGCGGCTCGTCCCACGACGTCGGCAGATCCCACTCGAGGTCGAACTCGTACGTCGCGACGCCCTGCCCGTCGAGGTGCGCCGTCGCGACCGGCGTCCGGGCGGGCGACCGGTCACCCTGCAGCACGCGCACGTGCGACGCCTCCAGGTGGCGGCGGACCGCGTCCCCCTCCGCGTCGAGGCCCAGCCACGTCAGCAGGTCGACGTCGCGCCCCAGCCGCCCGAGGCCGAGCGCCACGTTCGCCGGGCTGCCGCCCGGGTGCTCCGCGCGCGAGCCGTCCGGTCGACGCACCGCGTCGATCAGTGCCTCGCCGATCACCAGGGCCCGCTCGCTCACCGGTCGTCCTCCTGCTCGTCCGCGGCCGTCCCGGCCGTCGGGCTGTCGGGTCCGTCCGCCGCGCGCACGGCGGCGAGCCTCTCGCGTGCGCCGTCGAGCCACTGCTGACAGCGTGCGGCGAGCGCCTCGCCGCGCTCCCAGAGCCGCAGCGACTCCTCGAGCGACGCACCGCCCGCCTCGAGCCGCGCGACCACCGCGACGAGCTCGTCCCGGGCGTCCTCGTAGGTCAGCGCCGACACGTCGGCGTCCTGCGGGGGAGGGGTGTCGGAGCTGCTGCGGGAGGGCGTCGTCGGCACGACCCACAGTCAACCACCCGCGGCCCACGCAGCCGTCCGCCCCCCACCGACCGGACGTCCACCCCGCGGACGACCGGCAACACCGGCGTGCCCCTCGCCGCGAGCGTGACAACGGCTCGAGGACGACACATCGATGTCGCACGCCCGAGCCGTTGTCGCCTCGAGCCGAAGCGGCCCGACTCCGCTCTCAGGGGGCGACGACCTCCGCGGCGATCTCGCCCTGCGCGACGCGGACGCGCAGCCGGTCGCCGGGGTCGACGTCGACGGGGTCGCGCACGACGCGGCCGTCCGCGCGCTGCACGACCGCGTACCCGCGCTCGAGCGTCGCCGCCGGCGACAGCGCCCGGACCTGGGCCGCGAGCCCCGCGACCTCGGCACGGCCGTGCACGAGCTCGGTGTGCAGCGCCCGCCGGGCCGCGTCGCGCAGCACGTGCACGCGCGCCTCGTGACCGTCGACGAGCGCCGTCGGGTTCGCGAGCACCGGGCGGCTGCGCCAGTGGTCGAGCCCCGCCTGCTCGCGGGTCAGCCGGTGCACGAGCGCACCGCGGGACCGGTGCCGCAGCTGCAGCACGCGCGCCCGCTCCTCGCTCACGTCGGGCACGACGCGCTTGGCGGCGTCCGTCGGCGTCGACGCGCGGAAGTCCGCGACGAGGTCGAGCAGCGGCGAGTCCATGTGGTGCCCGATCGCGGAGACGAGCGGCGTCCGGCACGCCGCCGCCGCGCGCACGAGCGTCTCGTTGCTGAACGGCAGCAGGTCCTCGAACGACCCGCCGCCCCGCGCGACGACGACGACCTCGACACGCGGGTCCGCGTCGAGCTCGGCGATCGCCGCCGACACCTCGGGAACCGCGCGCGGGCCCTGCACGGTCACGCGCCGGATCTCGAACCGCACCCCGGGCCACCGCGCCCGCGCGTTCGACACGACGTCGTGCTCGGCGTCGCCCTGCTGCGCGCACACGAGCCCGACCACGGCCGGCAGGAACGGCAGCGGCCGCTTGCGGGCCGGGTCGAAGAGCCCCTCGGCGGCCAGCACGCCCTTGAGGTGCTCGATCCGCGCGAGCAGCTCGCCGAGCCCGACGAGGCGCACGTCGTCGGCCTGGAACGTCAGGTCGCCCTTCTTGGCGTGGAACCGCGGGCTCGCGCGCACCACGACGTGCGCGCCGTCGGTCGCGGCGTCGCCGAGCCGGCGGATCGCCCCCGCGGGCGCGGTCACGGAGAGCGACATGTCGAGGTCCGTATCGCGCAGCGTGAGGAAGTACATCGTGTTCCACCGCTTGAGGTTGAGCACCTGCCCCTCGACCCACACCGGCGGCATCTTCGCGATGTAGTCCGCGATCTTCGGCGCGAGGTGCCGGACGGGCCACGGGCGCTCGGGGGTCGTCTCCGCCGCACGCAGCGGCAGCGGCAGCCGCGCGGCGGGCTCCTGGGGTTCGCTGCTCACCCGCACAGCCTGCCCCACACCCCGGACACCCCGTCGTCACCGGCCGGGCCGGGCCCGCTCGGCGACCTGACCCCGTCATGACGCCCGCTCACGTCCGCCGTGCGGGCGTCATGACGGGGACGCGGTCCGGTCGAACGCGTGCGAGGCCCGTGGACGTCGCGTGGAGGTGCGCGAACGCACACCGGCGCGGGGGCCGTGCGTGCAGGTCGCGAACGTAGACTCGTGACGTGACCTCTGCGACCGACCAGGCCCCCGGCGTGCCCCCGACCAAGCGTGTGCTGCTCGCCGCGCCCCGCGGGTACTGCGCCGGCGTCGACCGGGCCGTCGTCGCCGTCGAGAAGGCCCTCGAGCACTACGGTGCGCCCGTGTACGTCCGCAAGGAGATCGTGCACAACAAGTACGTCGTCGAGACGCTCGCCGCCCGCGGCGCCGTGTTCGTCGACGAGACCGACGAGGTGCCCGAGGGTGCGCGCGTCGTGTTCTCCGCGCACGGCGTCTCCCCGGCGGTGCACGCCGCGGCCGCGGCCCGCTCGCTCCAGACGATCGACGCGACGTGCCCCCTGGTGACGAAGGTCCACAAGGAGGCCGTGCGGTTCGCGGCCGAGGACTACGACATCCTGCTCATCGGCCACGACGGCCACGAGGAGGTCGAGGGCACGCAGGGCGAGGCGCCCGAGCACATCCAGGTCGTCAACTCGCCGGAGGCCGTGGACGACGTCGTCGTGCGCGACCCTGAGCGCCTCGTCTGGATCTCGCAGACCACGCTGTCCGTCGACGAGACGATGGAGACGGTCCGCCGCCTGCGCGAGAGGTTCCCGCACCTGCAGGACCCGCCGAGCGACGACATCTGCTACGCCACGCAGAACCGCCAGGTCGCGGTCAAGAAGCTCGCGCCGCACTGCGACGTCGTCATCACCGTGGGCTCCGCGAACTCGTCGAACTCGGTCCGCCTCGTCGAGGTCGCGCTCGACGCCGGCGCGCGCGCGTCGTACCGCGTCGACAAGGCGTCCGAGATCGACCCGGCCTGGTTCGACGGTGCGACCACCGTCGGCGTCACGTCCGGCGCGTCCGTGCCGGAGATCCTGGTCCGCGACGTCCTCGAGCTGCTGGCCGGGCTGGGCTACGGCGAGGTCGAGGAGGTCCGGACGGCGACCGAGGACCTCATGTTCTCCCTCCCGCGCGAGCTCCGTGCCGATCTCAAGGCCTCCGGCGCCGCACCGGAGCGGCCGCGCCGCGAGGGTCGGCGCTCGCTCGACGTCCAGCCCGCCTGACGGCTCCGCCCGTCCGCGCGCGGTCGGCGGTCGGCTCAGGCCGTCGTCGCGCCGCCCGCCTCGCGGAGGTCCGGCTCCGTACGGACGGTCTCGTCGTCGAAGGCCCGCGCGTCGCGCCGCTCGACGCCCTCCCCGAGCACGCGGTCGTCGAGCGCCACGATCTGCTCCTCGGCGGACGCGACGAGCTCGGGTGCGCTGACGACGGAGAGCTGCGGGTTGACGGGCGTCGGCGTCGGCAGGTCGCCGTCGACCACGTGCAGGTCGGCGAACCGCCGCGCGCTCACGAGCACACGCGTCTCGAGCGAGCCGACCGCCTGGTTGTAGGCACCCGCCGCGGAGTCGATCGCCCGCCCGAGGCGCGTGAGGTGCGCGCCCATCGTCGCGAGACGCCCGTGCAGCTCCTTGCCGAGCGACAGGACGGCCTGCGCGTTGCTGGCGAGCGCGTCCTGCCGCCACGCGTACGCGACGGTCCGCAGCAGCGTGAGCAGCGTGACGGGGGTCGCGAGCACGACGTTCCGCTCGAACGCGTACTCGACGAGCGTCGGGTCCTGGTCGGCGGCGGCGTGCAGGAACGACTCGGCGGGCACGAACATGACGACGAACTCGGGCGCGGGCGCGAACTGGTCCCAGTACCGCTTCGACGCGAGGTCGTCGACGTGCTTGCGGACGTGCCGGGCGTGCGCGGCCAGCCGGTCGGCGCGCACGGCGGAGTCGTCGGTCTGCGACGCCTCGAGGAACCCGAGGAACGCGACCTTGGCGTCGACGACGACGTGCTTGCCGCCCGCGAGCCGCACGACCATGTCGGGGCGCAGGAGCCCGTCGTCGGTGCGCACCTGCTCCTGCTCGACGAAGTCGACGTGCGCGAGCATCCCCGCGGCCTCGACCACGCGGCGCAGCTGCACCTCGCCCCACCGGCCGCGCACCTGCGACGACCGCAGCGCCGTCACGAGCTGGGCCGTCTCACCACGGAGCTGCTCGGACGCGACGCGCATCGCGCGCACCTGCTCGCCGAGCGCGGCGTGGCCCTCGACGCGCGCCTTCTCAGCCTCGGCGAGCTCGGCGCGCACCTGGTCGAGGGTGCGTGTGAGCGGCTCGACGAGCGCGCGCACGGCCTGCTCGCGCTGGGCGAGCTCGCCGACCTGGGTCTGGTGGTCCGCGGCGAACCGCTGGTGCGCGAGCGCGAGGAACTGGTCGGAGCTCGTCGCGAGCGCGTCGGCCGCCAGCGCGCGGAACTGCTCGGACACCCGCTCGGAGTCGGCCTGCGCCGCGGCGATCCGGTCGGCGGTCGCGGCGCGCTCGGCGTCGAGCACCGCGCGCACGCGGGCCGCCTCGACCTCGGCGGCGTGCAGGCGCGCGGCGGACCGACGCCCGGCCGACGACGACGCCAGGGCCCACGCGACGGTCGCGCCGGCGAGCAGGCCGATCAGGAGGCCGACGAGCAGCGCGGTCGTGTCCATGCCGGAACCCTCTCAGCCGCCACCGACACCGGCGGTCGTGCGCGTCGGCGTGGCGCCGACCCGCCCCGCACGGCCCGACCCGCTGCCTATGCTGGGCCGATGCCGCCCGAGGACGTCGCCCCGACCCCGTCCACCGCGTCGGTCCCGGACCCCGGCCCCGCGCCGGCGCCCGCGCCCGACGACGTCCCGCACGCTACGGCGGCCGCGCCCGCGCTCGCGCTGCGCGGCCTGTGGCGCCGGTTCGGCGAGAAGGTCGCCGTCGCGGGCATCGACCTCGACGTGCCGGCCGGGTCGTTCTACGGGCTCGTCGGCCCGAACGGGGCGGGCAAGACGACGACGCTCTCGATGGCCACGGGCCTGCTGCAGCCCGACGCGGGCGGCGTCTGGGTGCACGGCCACGACCTGTGGGCGTCGCCGTTGGACGTCAAGGCGATGCTCGGCGTGCTGCCCGACGGCGTGAAGCTCTTCGACCGCCTGACGGGCGAGCAGCTCATCACCTACGCGGGCCTGCTGCACGGCCTCGACCGGGACACGACCGCGGAGCGCACGCGCGACCTGCTCGCCGCGATGGACCTCACGAAGGACGCGGGCACGCTCGTCGTCGACTACTCGGCGGGCATGACGAAGAAGGTCGCGCTCGCGTGCGCGCTCGTGCACGTGCCGCGCCTGCTCGTCCTCGACGAGCCGTTCGAGGCCGTCGACCCGGTGTCCGCCGCGAACATCCGCGACATCCTCGCGTCGTACGTCCGCTCGGGCGGGACCGTCATCGTCTCGTCGCACGTCATGGACCTGGTGCAGCGCATGTGCGACCACGTCGCGATCATCGCGGGCGGTCACGTGCTGGCCGCGGGCACCGTCGACGACGTGCGCGGCGACGCGAGCCTGGAGGACCGGTTCGTCGACCTCGTCGGCGGGCGCGTCAGCGGGGAGGGGCTCGCGTGGTTGCGCACCTCGTCCGACTGAAGCTCACGCTGCTGCGCAACGGGCTCAAGCGCAGCGTCTGGCAGGTGATCGGGCTCGTCGTCGGGCTGCTCTACGGGCTGTTCGTCACGGTGATCGCGGTCGCGGCCGTCATCACGGTGTCCGTCGCGTCGCCCGACCTGCTGCCCACCGTCGTCGTCCTCGCGGGGTCCGCCGTGATGCTCGGCTGGTGGGTCGTGCCGCTCGTCGCGTTCGGCGTGGACTCGACCGTCGACCCCGCGCGGTTCGCGACGTTCCCCATCCCGCGCCGCCAGCTCGTGACGGGCCTCGCGCTCGGCGGCCTGATCGGCGTGCCCGGCGCGATGACGACGCTCGTGTCGATCGGGACCGTCGCGGCGTGGTGGCGCGACCCGGCCGCGCTCGTCGCCGCGGTCCCGGCGGCGCTGCTCTTCCTCGCCACGGCCGTCGTCGGCAGCCGCGCGACGACGACCCTCGTCGCACCACTCGTCGCGCGTCGGCGCGTGCGCGAGGTCCTCGCGATCGTCGCCCTGCTGCCGATCTTCCTCATCGGCCCGATCCTGTCGAGCCTCGACGGCGCGTTCGACGGCGCCCAGCTCGACGGTCTGGTGGCGGGCCTCGCGTGGTCGCCGCTCGGCGCCGCGTGGGGCGTGCCCGCCGCGGTCGTCGAGGGCGAGTGGCTGGTCGCCCTCGGCCGGCTGGCGGTCGCCGCCGTCACGCTGCTCGTGCTGGCCGTCGCCTGGGACCGGAGCCTCGCGCACAGCCTGGTCAACCCGATCCAGGAGCGGGTCGGCGGCAAGGGCCGTGACCTCGGCTGGTTCACGCGGCTCCCCGCGACGCCGCTCGGCGCCGTCACCGCCCGCTGCCTCACCTACTGGGTGCGCGACCCCCGCTACGCGGCGTCGCTCGTGTTCATCCCGATCGTGCCGATCTTCCTGTGGTTCTCCTCGCCCGGTGGCGAGCTCCTGCTGATCCTCGGGCCGGTCGCGGCGTACTTCATGGGCTGGGGCATCTCCGCCGACGTCGCCTACGACGGTTCCGCGTTCTGGACGCACGTCGCCGCGCCCTTGCGCGGCTCGGTCGACCGGCTCGGCCGCGTGCTGTCCGCCGCCGTGCTCGGCGTGCCGCTCGTGCTCGTCTGCGTCGTCGCACCCGCGCTCGTCGTCGGCCGAGCTGACGCGCTGCCCGCGCTGCTGGGCGTCTCGTTCGGCGTCCTGCTCACCGCCTGGGGCGCGTCGAGCATCGCGTCGGCGCTCGTCGTCTACCCCGTGCAGAAGGCGGGGGAGAACCCGTTCCAGACGAAGTCGAACGGCGGCACGACCGCGGTGGTCTCGCAGTTCGCCGGGTCGCTCGCGGTCGCGGCCGCGGCACTCCCCGAAGGCATCCTGGCGTTCGTCGCGGTGCGCCAGCAGCTCGCGTGGCTCGGGGCCGTGACGCTCGTCGTGGGGCTCGTGCTCGGGACGGTCGCGCTCGTCGTCGGCGTCCGCGTCGGCGGACGGATCCTCGAGCGCCGCCAGACGGACCTGCTCAAGCAGCTCGTCGCGTTCGCCTGACGCGCGCGACGGCGCCGTCGTCGAGCGCCCCCCGTAGACTTGCCGCCCGTGGCACTCACCATCGGCATCGTCGGCCTGCCCAACGTCGGCAAGTCCACCCTCTTCAACGCGCTGACCCGGGCGCAGGTCCTCGCGGCGAACTACCCGTTCGCGACGATCGAGCCGAACGTCGGCGTCGTTCCGCTGCCCGACCCGCGGCTGCAGGTGCTCGCCGACCTGTTCGGCTCCGAGCGCATCCTGCCGGCCACGGTGTCGTTCGTGGACATCGCCGGCATCGTCAAGGGCGCGAGCGAGGGCGAGGGCCTGGGCAACAAGTTCCTCGCGAACATCCGCGAGGCCGACGCGATCTGCCAGGTCACGCGTGCGTTCGCCGACCCCGACGTCGTGCACGTGTCCGGTGCGGTGAACCCGAAGGACGACATCGAGATCATCAGCACCGAGCTGATCCTCGCCGACCTCCAGACGCTCGAGAAGGCCATCCCGCGCCTGGAGAAGGAGGTCAAGGGCAAGAAGGCCGACGCCGCACTCCTGGCCGCCGCCGTCTCCGCGCGCGAGGTCCTGGAGAAGGGCCAGACGCTGTTCGCCGCCGGTCTCGCCGACGACGAGCACGTCGCGCAGCTCCAGCTCATGACGAGCAAGCCCTTCATCTACGTCTTCAACACCGACGACGCCGGCCTCGCCGACACCGCGATGCAGGACGAGCTGCGCGCCCTCGTCGCGCCCGCCGACGCGATCTTCCTCGACGCGAAGTTCGAGTCCGAGCTCGTCGAGCTCGAGCCCGACGAGGCCGCCGAGATGCTGTCCGAGAACGGCCAGGACGAGGCGGGCCTCGACCAGCTCGCCCGCGTCGGCTTCCACACCCTGGGCCTGCAGACGTACCTCACGGCCGGCCCGAAGGAGGCCCGCGCCTGGACGATCCGCCAGGGCTGGACCGCGCCGCAGGCCGCCGGGGTCATCCACACGGACTTCCAGAAGGGCTTCATCAAGGCCGAGGTCATCTCGTTCGACGACCTCGTCGCCGCCGGCTCCGTCGCCGCCGCGCGCGCGGCCGGCAAGGCCCGCGTCGAGGGCAAGGACTACGTCATGGCCGACGGCGACGTGGTGGAGTTCCGCTTCAACGTCTGACGCCGCGGAGAAGCGATGGACGATGCCGCGCTTCGGCCTGGCTCCATGACTGAGCGCGAGCGGGCCGTCGAGCGGGTCATGGCGGTCCGCCAGAGGTGAGGTGACGCGTCGTCATTCGGCGCGGTCGGGCGACACGGCCGGCGCCGGGGGCTCGACATCGTGACGCGGGCAGCGGGACCTGTCGAGCGGGTGAGCGACACCGATCTGCCGTTCGTGCGTCGACTCGCGCACGCACCCGAGGTGGATGTCCCCCCCTGCCGCGGGGCTCGCGGCGCCGCAGAGGGTTGATGCCCGGAACGGGGACGCGTGGCGACCGCCCCCCGTCACAGCGACGGGCGGGCACCCGCTCGCCGCCTGACGGACGAGCCCCCGGGCCTAGGCCACGGGGAAGGTCTCGCGGACCAGTTCCTGCGACGTCTCCCAGACGCGGCGGGCCTCGTCCGCGCTGCGGAGCGACGGGTAGAGCGCCTGCTCGCCGGGTGCGCCGCCGAGGTTGCCCGGGCCTTGCGGGCCGTAGAGCACGCCGGGCTGCGCGTCGGGCGAGGTCGCGGCGTAGAGGGCCGGGAGCGCGGCGGTCTCGGGGGTGCCGACGAGGATGCCCCGCGCGGACAGCCAGCGGATGACGCGGACGGCACGCGTGTCGTCGCCGCGTCCGAGCTCCGAGCGGGCGGACAGCAGGCTGGTCGGTGCGACGCCGGGGTGGGACAGGTTGCTCGTGATGCCCCAGCCGGCGGCGTCGCTGCGGCGCTGGAGCTCGAGCGCGAACAGCCCGAACGCGATCTTCGACTGCCGGTACGCGGCCATGCCGTCGTACGACCGCTCCCAGTTGAGGTCGTCCCAGTGGATGCTGCCCCGCCGCGCGGCGATGCTGACCTGCGACGTCACACGTGCACGCCCCTCCCGCAGCAGCGGGAGCAGGTGCGAGACAAGCGCGACGTGACCGAGGTGGTTGACGCCGAGCTGGAGCTCGAACCCGTCGCGGGTGGTCTGCCGGTCGGGTGGCGTCATGACGCCCGCGTTGTTGACGAGCAGGTGGATCGGGTCGCCCTCGCTCCGCATCACGTCGCCGAACGCGGCGACGGACTCCAGGCTGTCGAGGTCCATCGCATGCAGCGACACCGTCGCGTCCGGCACCGTCGAGCGGATCGTGGCGACCGCCGCCTCGCCCTTGCGGACGTTGCGGACTGGCAGCACGAGGTGCGCGCCGGCCGCGGCGAGGCGGGTCGCGATGCGCAGGCCGATGCCGTCGCTCCCGCCGGTGAGGACCGCGCGGGTGCCGGTGAGGTCGGGGACGGTGACGTCGTGGGGTGCGCGTGCCATGGGTGGGCTCCTTCGTGGATGGGGATGGCACGACCCTCGCCCGGGCCGCGGCCGCTATCCAGGACCTGCCAGTCAGTGGTTCCGCAGATCACCGCCGGGTAGAACGGTCCCGACGACCTGAGGAGGACACACGTGGCGATCGACCGGCCCGGCATGGCGCAGTTCCTGCGTCACCGACGCGAGGTCCTGCAGCCCGAGGACGTCGGCTTGCCCCGCGGGCGACGCCGGCGGACGGACGGGCTGCGCCGCGAGGAGGTCGCCGCGCTGTGCCACATGTCGACCGACTACTACGCGCGGCTCGAGCGCGGGACCGGGCCGCAGCCGTCGGAGCAGATGATCGCGTCGATCGCCCAGGGTCTGCACCTGACGGTCGCCGAGCGCGACCACCTGTACCGGCTCGCGGGGCACCGCCCGCCGCCGAGCGGGACCCCGAGCGAGCACGTCAGCCCCGGCCTGCTGCGCATCTTCGACCGGCTGGAGGACACCCCGGCGGAGATCGTCACGGAGCTCGGCGAGACGCTGCGCCAGACGCCCCTCGGCGTCGCGCTCACCGGCGACCTCATGCGCTACACCGGCCCCGCGCGCAGCATCGGCTACCGCTGGTTCACCGACCCGTCGAGCCGCCTCCTGTACGCGCCCGAGGACCACGCGCACCTGTCGCGGCTGTGGGTGTCCGGGCTGCGCGAGGTCTCGGCGGTCCGGGGTCGGGGCTCGCGTGCCGCGGCGCTCGCGGACGACCTGCTCGCGCGCAGCGACGAGTTCCGCACCCTCTGGGACCGGCAGGAGGTCGGTGTCCTGCCGCCCGAGGTGAAGCACTTCGTGCACCCCGACCTCGGGACCCTCGAGCTGACGTGCCAGACGCTGATCGACCCCGGCCAGTCGCACTCGCTGCTCGTCTACACGGCCGTCCCGGGCTCGGAGACCTACGAGAAGCTCCAGCTCCTCTCCGTGATCGGCGTGCCCGCGATGCGCTGACGCCGGCGCGACCGTCAGCCGACCAGGTCGGTCGGGTCCGCGAGCGGGACCAGGCCGTCCGCCGCCGCACGGAGGTCGGCGTCGCTCGCCACGAGGGCGTCGGACTGGAGCTGCGCGACCGCGACGTACTCGCCGGTGCGGACGCCGGTCCAGCCGTGCTCGAGCGCGAGGTCCCACGCGCGGCGGCGGGAGACGCGGTCGCCGAGGAGCCGGATCTTCGTCTCGGTCATGCGCGTGTGGGCGTCGAGCGCGTCGGCGCGGTGGCGCTCGCCGGCGCGCACCGCCGTGAGCAGCAGGTCGAGGCCGTCGACGAGCACGGACTTCGGGGCGACCAGCTGGACGTCGGGCGCGAGGAGTCGGTCCTGGTCGACGAGCCACAGCAGGGTCCGGGCGTCGATCGCGTAGCGCGGCATGAGGAGATCGTGGCGCGCGACCGTGCCGTCGACCAGGGGACGCACGACGGGACGGACGACAGGTGCCCGACGACAGCGGGCGCGCGCGTCCGCTTCAATGGCGACAGCACGCGTCGACGGGCGACGACCGCCCGCCGAGGGCGGGACGAGGAGAGGGAGAGCACGTGTCGTACGTCGTCGACTACCAGCACGTCTCGACGGTCGGGCTGGAGACGTCGCCCGTCGCGGACGCCCTCGCCGGTCTGCGGGCGAACGAGGCGCGGTACTTCCGGACGAAGTACGACCACGTGTTCGCGACCGAGCCGGCGTCCGAGGCCGCCGAGGCCGTGGAGTACGTGCACCGCATCCTGAAGGAGGAGCGCGACCTCGTCATCGCCTCGCGGCCGCTCGAGGCGACCTCGTTCGAGGTCGACGGTGTCCGCTGGACGTACGTCTTCTACGAGTCGGGACTGTCGGTCAACGTCCTGTACACGCTCGCCGAGGGTGGCAAGCGCGCGGTCGGCTTCAAGCTGTCCGACGGGATGGACGTGCCCGACGAGCTCGCCGACCGCTTCAAGTTCGCCAGGCAGCGGTCGAAGCTCGCGGGCACGATCCGCGGCTCGTTCTTCGTCATCAAGAACGCGTACTGACGCGCGCCCGCACGCGCCGCGCGCGTCCGGTCAGCCGGCCGCCCGCGCCACGAGGTCGCGGATCGTCGACTCGACGGCCGGGGTCACCGCGGTGACCGCGAAGGCCGTGGGCCACATCTCGCCGTCGTCGAGCGCCGCGTCCTCGTTGAACCCGAGCGTCGCGTAGCGGGTCTTGAACTTCGACGACGCCTGGAAAAAGAGCACGACCTTGCCGCCCTTCGCGTACGCCGGCTGTCCGTACCAGGTCTTCGGCTGCAGGTCGGGCGCGACCTCCGTGACGATGGCGTGCACCGTCTCGGCGATCTCCCGGTCGGCGTCGGGCATCTCGGCGATCTTCTCGAGCACGTCCGCCAGCCCCGCGTCGGAGCCCTTGCGCTTCGCGGTCCGCACCTCCGTGGCGCGCTCCTTCATCGCGGCGCGCTCCTCGGCGGTGAAGTTCTGGTCCTGCTCGTCGGTGCTGGCGGCGTTCACGTCGTCCTCCGGGTCGTGGTGCGTCGTTCCGTGGTCCCGATGCTAGGAACGGCCTCGTCGCGAGCGCTTCTTCGATCCTGACCGGTGCCGTCGGTCAGCCTGCGACCGGGTCGAGGACGAAGACGCGCAGGTCGCGGCCGGAGCGCGCGGCGTACTCGTCGTAGCCCGGCCAGACGGCGCGCAGCGCGTCGAGGAGGCGGTCGCGCTCGGCGTCCGACGCCAGGTGCGCGACGACGTCGACAGCGCGCCCGTCGACGGCGACGCGCGCCCGCGGGTCGGCGAGGAGGTTGAGCGACCAGGCGGGGTGGTGCTGCTGGCCCCAGTTGGAGCCGATGACGACGAACCGGTCGCCGTCGCGCGCGTAGAGGAGGACGGCGTCGCGCGGCTCGCCGCTGCGCCGGCCGGTCGTCGTGAGGACCAGCTGGGGGAGGGTGGGCCGGCCGAGGACGCTCCAGCGGCCGTCGGTGGCCTGCTGGATGCGCCGGTCGAGGCCGGAGACGGCGCGCCCGAGCCGTGCGAAGGCGCGCGTGCGGCCGAGGCGTCGTAGGAGGGAGGTCACGGGTGAATCCTGGGGCATGCCGGCGAGAGGTCTGACCTGACGACGTGAGACGCCCGCCGTAGCACACTTCTGGGGGGAGCGGGAACGAATTGCCCGTTCAGAGGCTCGCGATCACCGGATCGGACATGTTTCCTCGATGTTTCCCCAGGCCACCCGTCTCGTATCGTGGACGGTACCAGCCAGTATCAATCAGGTAACGATCGGGCCGCGAGTCACCACGTGCCCGAATTGTCCGACGCTGCTTGACTAGCGTGTGCCCAACTCACGGCGGACGTGTACCTGCCCGCCGTCCAGGCGCACGGTGACCCCGGGCGCTCGGCGGCGCCGCACGTCCTCCCCTTCCCAGGAGGAACATTGAAGATCAGGCGAATCAGCGCCATGGCGGCCCCGGTCGCCGTCGGCGCCCTGGTGCTCGGAGCGTGCTCCGGACCTGAGACGGGCTCGGAGATCGAGGAGGACACCTCGGTCAGCGTCGGTTGGAACCAGCCGTTCTACTCGCAGAACAACCTCACGTCGGTCGGCAACGCGACCACCAACGCGAACGTTCTGTACCTGACGAACGCGCAGTTCAACTACTACGACGGCGACCTCAACCTCGTGAAGAACGAGGACGTCGGCACGTACGAGAAGGTCTCCGACGACCCGCTGACGATCAAGTACACGATCAACGAGGGCGTGAAGTGGTCCGACGGCACCCCCGTCGACGCGGCCGACCTCCTCCTGTACTGGGGCCCGCAGGACGACGACTTCGACAACGTCCAGCCGGAGTACGACGAGGAGGGCAACGTCACCAACCAGGACGCCATCGACGCGGGCGTCTACTTCGACGGTTCCTCCGTCGCGATGACCCTGATCAACGAGGCTCCCGAGATCTCGGACGACGGCCGCTCGGTCACGCTGGTCTACTCGGAGCCCCGCTCCGACTGGGAGGTCTCCTTCCAGCCCTCGCCCGTCGCCGCGCACGCCGTCGCCAAGCTCGCGCTCGGCATCGACGACGCCGAGGAGGGCAAGCAGGCCATCATCGACGCGTTCTCGGAGAACAAGACCGAGGACCTGTCGAAGATCGCCAAGGTCTGGAACTCCTCGTTCGACTTCACCTCGCTGCCCGACGACGAGTCGCTGTACCTGTCGTCCGGCGCGTACGTCATGTCGGAGTACGTCGAGAACCAGTACATGACGCTCACGGCGCGTGACGACTACGAGTGGGGCCCGAAGCCCAAGGTCTCGTCGATCACGATCCGCTACACCGAGGACCCGCTGGCGTCCGTCACGGCCCTGCAGAACGGTGAGGTCGACCTCATCCAGCCGCAGTCGTCCGTCGACGTCATCAAGACCCTCGAGGGCCTCGACAACATCGAGTACACGACCGCGCCCGAGGGCACGTTCGAGCACGTCGACACGATCATGAACAACGGTGGTCCGTTCGACCCGGCGACCTACGGCGGCGACGCCGAGAAGGCCCGCAAGGTCCGCGAGGCGTTCCTCAAGACGATCCCGCGCCAGGAGATCATCGAGAAGCTCATCAAGCCGCTGCAGGAGGACGCCGAGACGCGTGACTCCTTCACGGTGGTCCCGGGCTCGCCGACCTACGACGACGTCATCGCCAACAACGGCTCCGACGCGTTCGCCGAGGTCGACATCCCGGGTGCGCAGGCGCTGCTCGCCGAGGCCGGCGTCGCGACCCCGGTCAACGTCCGCTTCCTCTACGGCAAGTCGAACGTCCGCCGTGCGAACGAGTACCAGCTCATCGCTGCCTCGGCCGCTCAGGCCGGCTTCAACGTCGTGGACGAGGGCGACGACCAGTGGGGCTCGCGTCTGTCCGACACGGCCTCGTACGACGCGTCGCTGTTCGGCTGGCAGTCGACGAACACGTTCGCGCTCAACTCCGAGGGCAACTACGTCACCGGCGGCCTGAACAACTTCGGTGGCTACTCCAACCCCGACGTCGACGCCTGGTACGGCGAGATGGCCACGGCCGAGGGCGACGAGGAGAAGGAGCTGACGACCAACATCGAGAAGCAGCTCTTCGCCGACGCGTTCGGTGTCCCGATCTTCCAGTTCCCCGGTGTGGTGGCGAACCGCTCCGTCCTGAAGGGCGTCTCGACGATCCCGCTGTCGCCGACGATCTTCTGGAACTACTGGGAGTGGGAGATCAGCGCCGAGGACTCGCTCGACGCGCCGACGGCGACGCCGGCCGCGACCGAGGAGACCGAGGGCTGACCCTCAGCTCGCTGTGACACGCACGACAGGGGGTGCCGCGGCCACCAGGCCGCGGCACCCTCGTCGTTCGCCCGGGCACCGACAGCATGGTCGCTGACCTGGGCAGACACAGACGTGGGACCTGCGGCACCACCGACACCGCCGAGCCCTCGTAGAATCGTCCTTCGCCACCATCCCCACGCGAACGAGGTTGGGACCCCATGGTCACCTCTGAGAAGAGCCTCGCGCCGGCTCCGGCAGCGGCCACAGCCGCACCGGCCGCGCAGGCCCCCCGGCGCCGAAGCCTCAGCGCCTCCGCGCCGACGTTGACCTTCATCGGTCGCCGTCTGCTGTCCTCGGCGATCGTCCTTCTCGGGGCGACGTTCATCGTCTACATGCTCCTCGCGTACGCGCTGGACCCCCTCGAGGACCTGTACGCCAGCAGCGCTCCCAACAAGGAGCAGCTGATCGAGGCCCGCATCCGGGCGCTCGACCTCGACACCCCGCCGGTCATCCGCTACTTCAAGTGGCTCGCCGGCGTGCTCGGCTACCTCATCGGGCGCGGGACGCTCGGCCAGAGCTGGGTCACCAACCAGGAGGTCACGGACCTCCTCGCAAGCGCGATCCCGTCGACGGTCCAGCTCGTCGGCGGCGCCACGGTGCTGGCCGTCGTCCTCGGCATCACCGTCGGCATCGCCTCGGCGCTGCGGCAGTACACCGGGTTCGACTACTCGGTGACGTTCATGTCGTTCGTCCTGTACTCGCTGCCGTCCTTCTGGGTCGCCGTGCTCCTCAAGCTGTGGGGCGCGATCGGCTTCAACGACTTCCTCGCGGACCCGACGCTGAGCACCGCGATGATCGTGTTCCTGTCCGTCCTGGCCGGGTTGATCTGGCAGGTGCTGATCGGCGGGGACCTGCGACGACGGCTCATCACGTTCGCGACGTCCGCGCTCTCGACCGGCGTCGTGATCTTCGCGGTGCTGGAGAGCGGCTGGCTGCTCGACCCGAGCCTCGGCATGGTCGGCATCGCCGTCCTCGGCGCCGGTGCCGCCGTCGGCCTCACCGCGATGACCACCGGGCTGCACAACCGCCGCGCGCTGCTGTCCTCCCTCACGGTCGTCGCCATCGGCGTCGCGCTGTGGTTCCCGCTGCAGTACCTGTTCGTCGTCCCGGGCTTCAACGGCCTGTGGGTGCTCGGCCTCGGCGTGCTGTCGGTCGTCGTCGGCCTCGTCGTCGGTCGTCTGTACGGCGGCCCCGACTACGGCCAGTCGATGCGCAACGCCGCGATCACCGCGTTCGTCGTGGCCGGCCTGATCTTCGTCGACCGGATCATGCAGGTCTGGAAGCCCTACAGCGACTCGAGCTACATCAACGGCCGCCCGATCGCGACCATCGGCTCGCAGACGCCTGGCCTCAACGGCGACTACTGGGTCGAGTCGCTCGACCGGTTCACGCACCTGATCCTTCCGACCATCGCGCTCATCCTCATCTCGTTCGCGTCGTACACCCGGTACTCGCGCGCGAGCCTGCTCGAGGTCATGAACCAGGACTACATCCGCACCGCGCGGGCCAAGGGCCTGCCGGAGCGGGTCGTCACCGTGCGGCACGCGTTCCGCAACGCGCTGATCCCGCTCGCGACGATCATCCCGCTCGACATCGCAGCCCTGTTCGGCGGCGCGATCATCACCGAGCGGATCTTCTCGTGGAGCGGCATGGGCTCGCTCTTCATCCACTCGCTGGGGGCGAGAGACGCCGACCCGATCATGGGGTACTTCCTCGTCGTCGGGACGCTGCTCGTCCTCGCCAACATCGTCGTGGACTTCGTCTACGCCGCCCTCGACCCCAGGATCCGGGTGAACGCATGACCACCCCCACCCCCATCACGCCCCAGCAGCTCGACGGTCCCGAGCACCACGACGTCGTCGAGAACGCGATCGAGCTCAAGGAGGTCGAGGGCCTCTCGCAGGGCCGCATCGTCCTGCGCCGGTTCCTCCGCCACCGCGGCGCCATGGCGTCGGCGTTCGTCCTCCTGTGCGTCGTCGTCCTGGCGACGACGTCCATCGGCTGGGGTCCCATCCCCGGCTGGTGGAAGTACACGCCGACGGACCTGTCGCCGATCGTCAACTCGGGCGGCGCCCCGACGCTGTCGTTCTCGGGCGGCATCACGATCGGCGAGCACCCGTTCGGCCAGGACAACATCGGCAAGGACGTGTTCGCGCTCGTCATGCGCGGCACGCAGCAGTCGCTCACCGTCATGGTGATCATCGGCCTGCTCGCGTCGGCGATCGGCATCGCGATCGGCGCCTCCGCGGGCTTCTTCCGCGGCCGTCTGGACAACCTGCTCATGCGGTTCACGGACATGGTCATCACGATCCCCGTGATCATGGTCGGCGCGATCCTCGGGGCGTGGGTCGGCGGTGCCAACCCCGTGACCCTGGCGCTCGCCCTCGCGGCGGTCAGCTGGACGTCCATGGCCCGTCTGGTCCGTGGCGAGTTCCTGTCGCTGCGCGAGCGGGAGTTCGTCGACGCGGCCCGCGTGGCCGGCGCGAGCAACGGCCGGATCATGTTCAAGCACATCCTGCCGAACGCGGTCGGCGTCATCATCGTCAACGCGACGCTCCTGATGGCCGCGGCGATCCTGCTCGAGACGGCGCTCAGCTACCTCGGCTTCGGCATCGCGTTCCCCGACGTCTCGCTGGGCAACCTCATCAACGAGTACCAGACGGCGTTCGCGACGCGGCCGTGGCTTTTCTGGTGGCCCGGTCTGTTCATCGTGACGATCGCGCTCTGCATCAACTTCATCGGCGACGGCCTGCGCGACGCGTTCGACCCGCGTCAGCGGCGCATCCCGACGCGTCGGGCCCTCGCCCGGGCGTCGCGTCGCGCCGAGCGCAAGTCCGGCGTCCCGGCCACCGCCGGAGCCTGATCCCGTGACCCGCGGTTCAGAGCGCGAGCGCCAGGACGCTGGCCACCAGCAGGATCGCCAGCGCGGCGATCGTGCCGGTGTGCCAGCGCACGCGCGGGCGCTCGCGCTCGAACCGCGGGTCGTCCAGGAGCCCGGCGTCACGGGCCTCCTCCCAGCGCTGCCGCACGATCGCGGCCGCGTCGCCGGAGTCGGTGCCCGCCAGGTCGCCGGGGCGGACGCCGCCGCCGGGGCCGTAGGTGCTGCTCGGCAGGTTCTTGTCGGCGCCGGCCTGCGTGCGGCCGGTCCGGACGGCGCTCGGCGCGGGCGCGGCCCAGGCGGAGTACTGGCCGTACACGGTGCGCAGCGTCAGCGCGTACTGCGTGCCGATCTCCTGGACCGCCGGCCACGGGATCTCCACGGTCCGCAGCACGTTGCGGATCTCGACGCCCGCGGGCGTCACGATCACCGCGGGGCGCCAGTAGGCGGCCCAGGCGCCGACGGCGACGAGCGCCAGCAGCGGCAGGTAGGGGAGCGTCGTCGACGCGTCGTCCACCAGCCCCGTCACCGCGCCCACCAGGCACAGCACCACGACACCACCGGCAACCCATCGGCCGAACCCCGGCCGGAACTCCACGACGTCCGCCACCATGCGGTCATCGTCCCAGACGGCTCCGGACCGGCTGCGCGCCACCGCGCGACCGCCCCGGCCCCCGCACGGAAGGAACTGCTCGACCAGTGAGCACCGAGACCCTCGCGAACGCCCCGGCCCCGACGCCGGACGGCAAGGCGCCCATCCTCGAGGTCCGTGACCTGACCGTCGAGTTCTTCGTCGACGGCGAGTGGTACCCCGCCGCCACGGAGGTCACCTACGACGTCCGGCCCGGCGAGGTCCTCGCCATCGTCGGCGAGTCCGGGTCGGGCAAGACGCAGTCGTCGATGTCCCTCATCGGCCTGCTGCCGCCGAACGGCCGTGCGTCGGGCTCCGCGAAGCTCGCGGGCCGTGAGCTCCTCGGCCTCACGCACAAGCAGCTCAGCTCGGTGCGCGGCAAGGAGGTCGCGGTCATCTTCCAGGAGCCGATGACCGCGCTGAACCCCGTCTACACGGTCGGGTTCCAGATCATCGAGACCCTGCGCGTGCACTTCGACATGGGCCCCAAGGCGGCGCGCCAGCGCGCGATCGAGCTGCTCAAGCTCGTCGACATCCCGGACCCCGAGCGCGCGGTCGACAAGTACCCGCACCAGCTGTCCGGCGGTCAGCGTCAGCGCGGCATGATCGCGCAGGCCCTCGCGTGCGACCCGAAGCTGCTCATCGCCGACGAGCCGACCACGGCCCTCGACGTCACGGTCCAGGCCGAGATCCTCAAGCTCATGCGCGACCTGCGCAGCCGCATCGACTCCGGCATCGTGCTCATCACGCACGACATGGGCGTCGTCGCCGACCTGTCCGACCGCGTGCTCGTCATGAAGAACGGGCGCATCGTCGAGTCGGGCGTGTCGGACACGATCTTCAACCGCCCGACGCACCCCTACACGATCCAGCTGCTCGAGTCCGTGCCGCACCTGGGCTCGGCGACGCTCCAGGCGCCGGGTGCCGAGCACGACGTGACCTCGACCTCCGCCACGACGGCGACGCCCGTCCAGGCGCCCGCGCCGGCGGACACGGCCACGGGCTACGCGCTCGAGGCGAAGGACCTGATCATCGAGTACCCGTCGCGCGGCCGGATCCCCGCGTTCCGGGCGATCAACGGCGTCGACCTGACCATCGCGCGCGGCGAGGTCCTCGGCCTCGTCGGCGAGTCCGGCTCGGGCAAGACCACCGTCGGCCGTGCCGCCGTCGGCCTGCTGCCCGTCGCGGGCGGGTCGCTCAAGGTCAACGGCGTCGAGCTCGCGGGCGTGAAGCCGAAGACGCTGCGCGAGGTCCGCCAGGACGTCTCGATCGTCTTCCAGGACCCGGGCTCGTCGCTCAACCCGCGCCTGCCGATCGGCGAGTCCATCGGCGAGCCGCTCAAGCTGCACGGCGTCGCGAAGGGCGCCGAGCTCGGCAAGCGTGTCGAGGACCTGCTGGACCGCGTCCACCTGTCGCGGTCGATGCGCAACCGGTATCCGCACGAGCTCTCCGGCGGTCAGCGGCAGCGTGTCGGCATCGCCCGTGCGCTCGCCCTGAGCCCCAAGCTGCTCATCGCCGACGAGCCGACCTCCGCGCTCGACGTGTCGGTCCAGGCCCGCGTGCTCGAGCTGTTCCAGGAGCTGCAGCGCGAGTACGGCTTCGCGTGCCTGTTCATCAGCCACGACCTCGCCGTCGTCGAGATCCTGTCCAGCCGCATCGCGGTCATGAACAAGGGCCTGCTCGTGGAGGTCGGCGACCGCGACGCGATCCTGCGCAACCCGCAGCAGGACTACACCAAGCGCCTGCTGGCGGCGGTGCCCGTGCCGAACCCGGCCGAGCAGAAGCTCCGCCGCGAGGAGCGCGACCGCCTCATCGAGGAGGCCGAGGCCGCGCTGCGGCAGGCCGACGCCCAGGCGGACGCGGTCGCGCACGGCAAGAACCTCGACGAGTTCGAGCAGCAGGAGCAGCGCACCAAGGGCCAGTTCGACGCGACCAACCCGCCCCGCGGCGGCGGCAGCGTCTGACCCGACCGACCCGGGTGGAGTCCTGGGTCACACACGTCCGACGAGGCCGTGACCGCGCGTGCGGTCGCGGCCTCGTCGTCGGCAGGCGGACCCGGACGCGGCCCGCGTGGTCGCGCACGACGCGTCGCCGGTGTTCTCGGTACCCGAGTTGTCCGGCAGAGTTCAGTTCCGGGTGGTGACGACCGATATCCGCAGGTGGCGGCGGTATGAGACCGTCCAGGCGAGACGTCCGACGGGGGAGTCCCGTGCGGCAGGCGATCCGGGAGGTCCGAGGCGTGCGCAGGTCGACGGTGGGGGGTGCCGCGCTCCTCGCGGTCCTCGGGCTGGTGCTCGGCGGCTGCACGCAGCCGGAGCCCGACCCGGAGCGGGCGGGGACGGTCGTCGTCGCGGTCGCCAGCACGTTCGGGTCGCTCAACGCGGGCACGACGCTCGGCCGCACCCCCGGGAGCACGCTCGTCCGGTCGCTCGCGCAGTCGGGCTTCGTGTCGGTCGACGAGGACGGCGCGGCCGTGTTCGACGAGTCGTTCGGCACGGTCGAGAAGATCGCGGACGCGCCGCTCACGGTCCGCTACACGATCTCGCCGACGGCCCTGTGGTCGGACGGCGTCCCCGTGACCCCCGACGACCTCGTGCTCGAGTGGGCGGCCCGCAGCGGCCTGTACGACGACGTGACGCCCGAGCTCGACGCGTCGGGCGAGATCACCAACGCGGACGCGCTCGACGCGGGGGTCGCGTTCTCCGCGACGTCGGCCGCGCTGGTGCACGTCCCGGCGGTCCCGACGGTCGAGGGGTCCAGCGTCACGCTCGTGTACGACGCACCGGTCGCGGACTGGGAGGTCGCGCTCGACGTCAACGTGCCCGCGCACGTCCTGGGCGCCTCGGTGCTGGGGATCGACGACCCGGCGCAGGCCGCGGCGGCCGTGACCGCCGCGATCACCGGTGAGGACAAGGGAGCGCTGCGGTCGCTGTCGCTCGCGTGGCGGACCGGCCTCACCGCGGAGCTGCTCGCCGAGGACGCGACCGCCGCGGTGACGACCGGCCCGTACGTCGTGGAGCGCGTCGTCGGCCAGGAGCGCGTGGAGCTCGCCCGGAACGAGTCGTACGAGGGCGCGCGGCCGGCGGCGTTCGACCGCGTCGTGCTGCGCACCGGGCTGCACCCGCTCGACCAGGTGTCCGCGCTGCGGGGCGACGACGTCGACGTGATCGCGCCGACCGACACCGCCGACGTCCTGGACGCGCTCGAGGACGTCGAGGGCGTGACGACGCGCTCGGGCGGCGACGCGACGCTGCAGATGCAGCTCCAGGTGGCCGGGGGCGGGGCGTTCGACCCCGCGACGTACGACGGGGACGCCGCGAAGGCGGCCGCGGTGCGCGCGGCGTTCCTCGCGACGGTGCCGCGCGACGCGGTGGTCTCGTCGGTCGCGGAGCCGCTGTGGGCAGACGCGGCGCCGGCCGACGCGCTCCTGCCCGCCGCGGGCGCGAGCGTCGGAGAGGTCGACGTGCCGGACGGTGACGTCGCGGACGCGGAGCGGGCCCTCGCCGACGCCGGCGTCACGACGCCCGTCGTCGTGCGCGTGCTCACGGACACCGCCGACCCCGTGCGCCTCGGCGTGCTCGACCTGGTGACCGAGCAGGCCGCCGAGGCCGGGTTCGCCGTGCGACGGTACGAGCAGGCCGACGGCATGGTCGCCGACCTGCGTGGTGCCCCGTCCGCGTGGGACGTCGCGCTGCTCCCCGTGCCGCAGTCGGAGCTGGGCGCGACCGCGACGGCGGCCCGCTGGCGCAGCCAGGGGTCGACCAACGTCACCGGGTGGACCTCGCCCGAGACGGACGCCGCGGTCGACGCGCTCACGGCGATGGTCGACCCCGCGGCCCGGGCGGACGCGTTCGACGCCGTGGCCACGACGCTCGCGGACGGCGCCGCGGTGCTCTCGCTCGTGCGCCAGCCGGTCGTCGTCGCGACGCGCGACGCGGACCCGGACGACGAGGGCCGGCTGCCGCAGCTCGATCCCGTGCCGCCGCTCGCGCTGAGCCGCGCGGACCTCACGTCGTGGTGGGACTGGGCGCGCACGGACGCCTGAGCCGCCCGGGGTGACGGGCGCCACGGCGGAGACGGGGGTCGGGCGGGTAGAATCGTCCGGCGCCACGTCCCGGCGCGCTCCCCACCTGCGAAAGCCGAGTACACCCATGCCTGAGTCCACGACCGTCACCGGCGTGCGCGCCGACCTGCGCAACGTCGCGATCGTGGCCCACGTCGACCACGGGAAGACCACCCTCGTCGACGCGATGCTGTGGCAGTCCGGCGCCTTCGGCGAGCACGCGCACGTCGACGAGCGCGCGATGGACTCCGGCGACCTGGAGCGCGAGAAGGGCATCACGATCCTCGCGAAGAACACCGCGGTCCGGTACGCCGGTCCCGCGGCGGCAGCGGCGGGTCAGCCCGACGGCATCACGATCAACGTCATCGACACCCCGGGCCACGCCGACTTCGGCGGCGAGGTCGAGCGCGGCCTGTCGATGGTCGACGGCGTCGTGCTGCTCGTCGACGCGTCCGAGGGCCCGCTCCCGCAGACCCGCTTCGTGCTCCGCAAGGCGCTCGCCGCGAAGCTGCCCGTCATCCTCGTGGTCAACAAGGTCGACCGCCCCGACGCCCGCATCGAGGAGGTCGTGCACGAGGCGACCGACCTGCTGCTGGGCCTCGCGTCCGACCTGCACGAGGAGGTCCCGGACCTCGACCTCGACGCGATCCTCGACGTGCCCGTCGTCTACGCCGCCGCGAAGGCCGGCCGCGCGTCGCTGAACCAGCCCGCCGACGGCGGCCTGCCGGACTCGGAGAACCTCGAGCCGCTGTTCGCGACGATCCTCGAGAAGATCCCCGCCCCGACGTTCGACGAGGGCGCGCCGCTGCAGGCGCACGTCACGAACCTCGACGCCTCCCCGTTCCTCGGCCGCCTCGCGCTGCTGCGCATCTTCAACGGCACGCTGCGCAAGGGCCAGACCGTCGCGTGGGCGCGGTCCGACGGTTCGCTCCAGAACGTCCGCATCACCGAGCTCCTCGAGACCAAGGCGCTCGAGCGCGTCCCCACGGAGTCCGCGGCGCCCGGTGACATCGTCGCCGTCGCGGGCATCGAGGACATCACGATCGGCGAGACGCTGACCGACCCCGACGACCCGCGCCCGCTGCCGCTCATCACGGTCGACGACCCGGCCATCTCGATGACGATCGGCATCAACACGAGCCCGCTCGCGGGCAAGGGCGGCAAGGGCCACAAGGTCACCGCGCGCCAGGTCAAGGACCGCCTCGACAAGGAGCTCATCGGCAACGTGTCGCTCCGCGTCGTCCCGACGGACCGCCCCGACGCGTGGGAGGTCCAGGGCCGTGGCGAGCTCGCGCTCGCGATCCTCGTCGAGCAGATGCGCCGCGAGGGCTTCGAGCTCACGGTCGGCAAGCCGCAGGTCGTCACGAAGAAGGTCGACGGCCAGGTGCACGAGCCCGTCGAGCGCATGACGATCGACGTCCCCGAGGAGTACCTCGGCGCGGTCACGCAGCTCCTCGCGCAGCGCAAGGGCCGCATGGAGACCATGTCGAACCACGGCACCGGCTGGGTCCGCATGGAGTTCCTGGTCCCCGCGCGCGGCCTCATCGGTTTCCGCACGCGGTTCCTCACCGACACGCGCGGCACCGGCATCGCGTCGTCCATCTCCGAGGGATACGAGCCGTGGGCCGGCCCGATCGAGACCCGCCAGTCGGGCTCGCTCGTCGCCGACCGCGCGGGCGTCGTGACGCCGTTCGCCATGATCAACCTGCAGGAGCGCGGCTCGTTCTTCGTCGACCCCACGCAGGAGGTCTACGAGGGCATGATCGTCGGCGAGAACTCCCGCAACGAGGACATGGACGTCAACATCACCAAGGAGAAGAAGCTCACCAACATGCGCTCCTCCACGGCGGACAACTTCGAGAACCTCGTCCCGCCGCGCAAGCTCACGCTCGAGGAGTCGCTGGAGTTCGCGCGCGAGGACGAGTGCGTCGAGGTGACGCCCGAGATCGTGCGCATCCGCAAGGTGGTGCTCGACCAGACCGAGCGCGCCCGCATCACCGCGCGCAACAAGAAGTCCTGACGCCGGTGGCGCCGGTCGGCGGCCTCGTCGCGGTGCACGCGCACCCCGACGACGAGACCCTGTCGACCGGCGCCCTGCTCGCCACGTGGGCTCGCGCCGGACTGCCGGTCACCGTCGTCACGTGCACCCGCGGGGAGCGCGGCGAGGTCATCGGGGACACGCTCGCGCACCTCGAGGGCGACGGTCCGGCGCTCGCCGCCCACCGGGAGACCGAGCTCGCCGCCGCGCTGGCGTCCCTGGGCGTGTCCGACCACGTCTTCCTCGACGCGACCGCGCCCGCGGGGGAGCGGTTCGAGGACTCGGGCATGGCCTGGCTCGACACCGGGCGTGCGGGCGTGGCGGCCGACCTGCCCGACCAGGCCTTCGTGGGCGTCCCCGTCGAGAAGGCCGCCGCGCTGCTCGCCGACGTCCTGCGGGCGCGCCAGCCCGACGTGGTCGTCGCCTACGAGCCCGACGGCGGCTACGGCCACCCCGACCACGTCCACGCGCACCGCGTGACGATGCGCGCCGTCGACCTGGTCGCGGCCGACGACCTGCACCCGACCGTGCTGTGGGCCGCCCAGCGGCGCACGCACCTGCGGGCCGCGTACCGCGCGCTCGCGGGTGGCTCCGTGACGCTCGCACTGGGCGACGAGCGGGCCGACCTCACCCTGCCCGACCCCGACGGCGCCCTCCCGTCCGTCGCGGTCGACACGCTCGACCTCGCGGTCGACGTGCTCCCCGTCCGCGACGCCGTCCTGGGCGCGATGCGGGCCCACGGGACGCAGGTCCGCGCCGTCCGCGCGCTCGACGGGACGCCCGGTCTGGTCGGCTGCTACGCGCTCAGCAACGACGTGCTCGCGCCCGTCCTGCCCGTCGAGGGGTACCGGCTCGCCGCCGGCCGCGTCGACGTGCTCGCCGGGGCGCCCGGCGTCCGGCCGGTAGCCTGACCGCCGTGCAGCCACTGAGCACCGACGTCCTCACGAAGGCCGCGTCCACGTTCGTCCTCGGCCTCGTCGTCGGCGCCGTCGGCACCGCGATGCACCGCAGCGCGCAGCCGTGGGGCCTCGTCCTGTGCCTGCTGCTCGTCGCGTGCGCCGGGTTCCTCTCCCGTGCGTGGGGCGGTGGTGTCGCGCTCGCCGGGCTCGCGGGCGGCATGTTCCTCAGCGTCACGACCCTGTCCCGCTCGGGCCCCGGCGGTGACGTCCTCGTCCCCGCGCAGCAGGGCATCGGCTGGGCCTGGGTCGTCGGCGCCGTCGTCGCGCTCGTCGCCGCCGCAGTCGCGCCCCGCGCGCTCTTCCGCGACGAGCCACGCGGCGAGCGGCCGCGTCCGGTGCCGTCGGGGGACGTGCCGGAGCCGCGGACCGAGCAGGTCGCCGGCCTCGTCGAGGGTGCTCCGGCGGCCGGCACGGTGTCGTCGCGCGACGGCGAGCCGGGTCGCGAGGGGCGAGGGCCGGACGGGGCGACGCCGGACGCGGCGCGATGACCGACGACGCGACCGTCGCGTCGGACGACTTCCGCTCCGCCGTCGGACGGCTGCCGGCCGGGGTGGCCGTCGTGACGCTGCGCTGGCGGGGGACCGACCACGCGGCGACCGTGGGCAGCGTCGTCTCGGTCTCGCTCGACCCGCCGCTCCTCCTGTTCTGCGTGCACGTCGACGCGCGGCTGCGCGACGCCCTCGACGACGTCGACACGTGGGCGGTCTCCGTCCTCGCCGACGACCAGGCGCCGACCGCCGACTGGCTCGCGTCCGCCGGCAGGCCCGCGTTCGACCAGCTCGCGCGCGTGCCGCACCGCAGCGCGCCCGTGTCCGGTGCGGCGTGGCTCGACGGTGCCGCCGCCTGGTTCGACTGCCGGACGACCGACATCCACCGGGCGGGCGACCACGACGTCGTCGTGGGCCGCGTGCTCGCCGTCGCCCAGGGGGATCCCTCCGCCGGCGGCCTCGTCCACCTGCGCGGACGCGTGCGCCCGGTCCGCTGACGTCATCCGGGGACGTCCACGCCCACCGCGCCGCGGGTCGAACGGTGGCGGACGTGCGCGGGTGCTGTGCGTGCCGGGTGAGAACCGCCGACGCGCGGCCCGTCCCACCTCGTCGCCTCAGGCGCGCACCGTAGAATCGCGCGGGCGCGTGACAGCGTCCAGCCACGCGCGCCGACGTGCGCATCAGCAGGGGAGCAGGATGACCGAGCGGACCGACCGCGACAACTCCGTGCGGCCGGGGACCCCCGCCGCCGAGGCCGACGTGACCACGCCCGAGGACGCCACGCGTCGGCCCGGCGAGGACGCGGCCGAGGCCCCGACGCCGCCCGCTGCCGAGCTCGGCGAGTCCGACGACGTCGTCGGTGACGGCACGGCCACCGAGGACGTGCCCGCGAGCGACGAGGTAAGCCCCGACGGCGAGGCGGGCACGGACGAGGCGAGCGTCGTCGACGCGCCCGCCACGGACGAGCCGGGGCTGGACGACGAGACCCGCGCGGATGAGGCGAGCGTCGTCGGCGAGTCGGACAGGGGCGAGGCGAGCGTCGTCGGCGCGTCGGCCGCGGGCGACGAGAGCGTCGTCGACGAGCCCGGCACGAGCGAGGCGGGTGCGGACGACGAGACCCCCGCGGGCGCGGCGAGCGTCGACCGCGAGTCCGCCAGGGGCGAGGCGGACGTCGTCGACGAGTCGGCCACGGGTGACGCGAGCGTCGACGCCAAGGCCGCCGCGGACGCCGTGACCGTGGTCGACCAGCCCACCGCCGACCAGCCGGTCGCGGTCGACGCGGCCGCCGGTGGCCACGGCGCCGACGAGGTGCGTGACGCCGCCGACCGTGCGACCGAGGTGGATCCCGCCACGGACCGCGCCGCCGAGAACAGCCAGGGGCCCGCCGACGTCGACGCCCCGACCGACCGCGGAGCGGACGGAGCGGCCGCCGGCGAGGACGCCCCCACGCAGAGCACGGCTTCCCGGGTCCAGCCCGTCGCTGCGAGCACGGCGGACGCGGAGGAGCACGGTCCGAGCGCCGCCGCCGAGGCGTCCGACGCCGTCCCCGCCACCGAGGACGGCCGGGCCGGATCGCACACCTCCGCTGCAGCCGCCCCCGTCTCGGAGGGACAGGGCGCCGAGTCGTCGACGGACACCACGGCCGACGACTCCGCCCCGGCGACAGAGGCGGCGCCCGCCGCCGCGACGGTCTGGCCCGTATGGGGCGCGCAGTCGGCGTCGCCGAGCGCGCCGTCGGACGCGAACACCGTCCCGCAGACGCAGCAGGCCACGACCACGTCCGGTGACGGTGGCGCCGCGACGATCGGCGACACCGCAACCGCCGGCGACACCGCAACCGCCGGTGACACCGCAACCGCCGGCGACGCCGGGACCGTCGGCGACACGTCCACCGTCGGCGACACGGCGACCGACGGCGACGTCGCGATCGTCGGCGACGCGTCCGCTCCCTCGGTCCCGCCGTCGGCCGGGGCGACCGGTCCTGGCACGATCGCCGCGGCGGAGCGCGACGACACGACCGCGGGCGGCGCCGAGCCGGCGGACGCTGCCACGCGTGCCGTTCCTCGCGTGACCAGCGACGCGACGGCCTCGGTGGACGGTGCGCCCGCGTCGCCGCTGGCCGGCCGGCCGAGCCCGGGCGGCCCGACGGCCACCCCGGCAGGCACGCCGGCGTCGCCCTCCGCGCCCGGCGGGGAGTCCTCGGCCGCTCCGGCGCAGGCGGCCGCGACGTCTCCCGCTGCTCCGACGGCGAGCGCCCCCGTTCCCCCGGCTGCTCCGGCGGCAGCCGTCGCTCCGGCGGCGGCTCCGAGTGATCCGGCTGCTGCGGCGGCGGCACCCGCCGCTCCGTCCGCGGCGGCTCCGGTCCCTCCGGCGGCTTCGACCGCGGCCGCGCCGGTGCTCCCGGCTGCTCCGCCCGCGTCCGCGACGACGCCTCCCGATGCCGCGCCCGCATCGGCGGCGCCGGTCCCGCCGGCGGCCGCAGCGGCGCCCGCCGAGCGGACGGTGCCGCCGCCCTCGACGCCCTCGACCTCGCAGGCCTCTCCGACGTCGTCGGCAGGTGACGCGACGGCGGTGATCCCGCCGACGGCACCGGCCCCCCAGCCGGGAGCCCGGCCGGGTCCGGCGGCCGAGTCCACGGCCGTGCTCCCCGCGTCGGGCGCGGCGTCCTCGGCCGCCCCGACGCGCCCCGCCGCGGCCGGCGAGCCGACGGCGGTGCTTCCCCCCACGGCGCCCGCGCCGCACGGGCCGGCGGCCGCGGCCGCGGGTGCTGCGGCGGCGAGCGGTGGCGCCTTCGCGCCGATCGGGTCGCGCGGCCCGGACCCGCTCGCACCGCGCATCGCGTCAGGCCCGGTCCCGCACCGTGAGGACGACCGTGAGGCGTCGCCGCTCGACGTGTTCGAGCCGGACGACGGGCGGCGGCGCTGGGTGCGGCCCGTGCTGGTGATCGCGGGGATCCTCGTCGTGCTGGGCGGCCTGTACGTCGGCGCGTCGTTCGCGCTCGCCGACCGGGTGCCGCGCGGTGCGACGGTCGCGGGCGTCGACGTCGGCGGGCTGTCGTCGTCGGAGGCGGTGGACCGGCTGGAGGAGTCCCTCAGCAGCACCGCCACGGAGCCGGTGCCGGTCGAGGCGCAGGACGTGCAGGCGTCGGTCGACCCGGCGACCGCGGGCCTCGCGTTCGACGCGCAGGCGACGGTCGACCGGATGACGGGCGTGGACCTCGCGGACCCGCTGCGGCTGTGGGACCAGGTCGTCGGGGTCGGGGCGCAGACGCCGGTGACGCGGGTCGACGACGCTGCGCTGTCCGCCGCGCTCGAGGACCTGGGCTCGTCGCTGGTGCTCGCGCCGGTCGACGGGACCATCGTGTTCGCCGACGGCACGGCGAACGCCACGCAGGCGACCGACGGCTGGGAGCTGGACGTCGACGGCGCGTCGCAGGTGCTGCACGAGAGCTGGCTCGACGGTGCGCGCCCGCTGACGCTGCCGACCACGACGGTCGAGCCGGCGATCACGCAGGCGGAGACGGACGCGGCGCTGGAGGTCGCGAAGAAGGTCGCGTCGGGGCCCGTGTCGGTCACCGTGGGCGACCGGTCGACGACGCTCGAGCCGGCGACCGTGACGGCGAACGCGTCGTTCGTCCCGGTGGACGGCGACCTGGTGCTCCAGATGAACGGCGAGGCGCTGACCGCCGCGGTCCTCGAGGAGCTGCCGGACCTGCTGACGGCGTCGGAGGACGCGCACTTCGACCTGTCGTCGGGGACGCCGGTGATCGTGCCGGGCACGCCGGGCACGACGCTGGACCCGGCGTCGCTCGCGACGGCGGTCGCGGACGCGGCGGTGGCGAGCGAGCGCTCGGCGACCGTCGAGCTGGTGCAGGCGGACCCGGCGGAGTCGACGGCGGAGCTCGAGGCGCTCGGCATCAAGGAGATCGTCTCGGAGTTCTCGACGCCGCTGACGTCGGAGCCGCGCCGCACGCAGAACATCGCGAACGGCGCGTCGAAGATCAGCGGCACGCTGATCCGCCCGGACGAGACCTTCAGCCTGACGGAGGCGCTGGGTCCGGTGGACGCGGCGCACGGCTTCGTGCAGGCGGGTGCGATCGTGAGCGGCGAGCACGTCGACGCGTGGGGCGGCGGCCTGTCGCAGATCTCGACGACGACGTACAACGCGGCGCACTTCGCGGGGTTCGAGGACGTCGAGCACAAGCCGCACAGCGAGTGGTTCGCGCGCTACCCGGAGGGCCGTGAGGCGACGATCTTCACGGGCACGCTCGACATGCGCTGGAAGAACAACACCCCGTACGGCGCGCTGGTGCAGTCGTGGGTCGAGGGCGGCCGCGTCTACGTGCGCATCTGGGGCACGAAGTACTGGACCGTGGAGTCGACGACGAGCCCGCGCTCGGGCGTCGTCGCGCCGACGACGGTCTACTCGCAGTCGCCGACGTGCGAGCCGCAGTCGGCGGGCAACCCGGGCTTCTCGGTGACGGTGACGCGCAAGCTGTACCTCAACGGCGAGCTCAAGGACACGGACACGAACTCGTGGCGGTACAAGCCGCAGAACAAGATCGTGTGCGGCGCCCCGCCGACGGCCACCCCGCCCGCGACCCCCTGACCGACCGTGCGCGAACCCGCCGAGGCTGCTGCCCGGCGGGTTCGCGCGTGCCTGGCCGCAGTCGGCGCGCGCCGGTCAGCGCGGCCGGCGCGGCGGCGGGGGCGGGACGCGCTTGGCGAGGACCACGTCCGCACCCGGTACGTCGACGTCACCGCCGCGCGTGCGCACGGTGAGGCCGTCGTCGTCGCAGCGCAGGACCTCGCCGAGGACGTCGGTCAGCCGCGGCTCGCCCGGAGCCGGTTCGTCGTCGCGTCGGCGTCGCACGACCACGCGCTCTCCGGGGTGCAACGCGCGCCAGTCGAGGCTCACCGAACCACCTGGCCGACCGCGCTCGGCGACCGTCGGGCTCCTCGCCGTGGACACGACCTCACGTGCGCTCGCATGTGGGGGATACTAGGCAGACCCCCTGCGCGTTGGAGGACGCACCGTGACCTACGTCATCGCCGAACCTTGTGTGGACGTCAAGGACAAGGCGTGCATCGAGGAATGTCCCGTGGACTGCATCTACGAGGGCAAGCGGTCGCTGTACATCCACCCCGACGAGTGCGTGGACTGCGGGGCCTGCGAGCCGGTCTGCCCGGTCGAGGCCATCTACTACGAGGACGACGTCCCCGAGCAGTGGAGCGAGTACTACAAGGCGAACGTCGAGTTCTTCGACGACCTGGGCTCGCCGGGCGGTGCCGCGAAGATGGGTGAGATCGACAAGGACCACCCGATCATCGCCACGCTGCCGCTGCGCGTGCACGGCGACTGACGCCACCTGCGTGGGCTTCCTCACCGGCGCGCTGCCGGACTTCCCCTGGGACACGCTCACCCCGTACGCCGAGCGGGCGCGCGCCTACCCGGGGGGGATCGTCGACCTGTCGGTCGGCACGCCGGTGGACCCGACGCCCGCGGTGGTGCGTGACGCGCTCGCCGCTGCCGCGGACTCGCCGGGCTACCCGCTGACGCACGGCACGGCCGACCTGCGCGAGGCCGTGGTGCGCTGGTTCGCGCGACGCCGCGGCGTGCCGGGGCTGGACCCGGCTGCGGTGCTCCCGACGGTCGGCTCCAAGGAGCTCGTCGCGCTGCTGCCGTCGCTGCTGGGCCTGGGCGACGGTGACGTCGTGCTCCACCCCGCGACGGCGTACCCGACGTACGACGTGGGTGCGCGGCTCGCGGGTGCGACGCCGGTCCCGACGGACGACCCCGCGGAGGTGCTCGCGGACGCGTCGACCGGCGGTGGCGTGCGGCTCGTGTGGCTGAACTCGCCCGGCAACCCGGACGGCTCGGTGCTGGGTGTCGATGACCTGCGGCGCGTGGTCGACGCGGCGCGCGCCGCGGCGGAGCGTGACGGCCGGCCGGTCGTGGTCGCGTCCGACGAGTGCTACGCCGAGCTCGCGTGGGACGAGCCGTGGGCGTCGTCGGGCGTGCCGAGCGTGCTCGACCCGCGCGTGACGGGCGGCGACCTCACGGGGCTGCTCGCGGTGTACTCGCTGTCGAAGCAGTCCAACCTCGCGGGCTACCGGGCGGCGTTCGTCGCGGGCGACCCGGCGCTGGTCGCGCGGCTGCTCGAGCTGCGCAAGCACGCCGGCATGATCGTGCCGGGGCCCGTGCAGGCGGCGACGACGGCCGCGCTCGCCGACGACGAGCACGTCGCCGAGCAGCGCGAGCGGTACCGGCGGCGCCGCCGGCTGCTGCGCGGCGCGTTCGAGGAGGCCGGTTACGTCGTCGACCGGTCGCACGCCGGGCTGTACCTGTGGGTGCGTCCCGATGGCGGGGGCCAGGACTGCTGGTCGACGGTGGGCGACCTCGCCCAGCAGGGGATCCTGGTCGCGCCGGGTGCGTTCTACGGCGCGGCGGCGGCCGGGCACGTGCGGGTCGCACTGACCGCCTCGGACGAGAAGGTCGCCGAGGCGGCCGCGCGCCTGACCGGCGCATGAACCACGTCGTCGACGGTCTGTGAGGACCGTCACACCGGGACCCAGGTCCCGTCACGGATTGGTCACGGCAGGCTAGCCGCAGGTACCGTCAAGGCTGGCCAACGAGGGCCGGAGCAGCTGGCCGAGCAGGCCGCACGAACCGACCGCCGGACGCCCAGCGCATCCCCTGGGCCAGGGTCGTCGCAGGAAGGAACCACCATGTCGGACGTCGTCACCGCGCCGGTCCAGCTGATCGTCGACGGCCAGTCCCGCGACCTGCCCGTCGTGACCGCGTCCGAGGGGAACGACGGGATCGTCGTCTCCTCGCTCCTGCGCGACACGGGCCTGGTCACGGTGGACCCGGGCTTCATGAACACCGCCTCGTGCGAGTCGAAGATCACGTACATCGACGGCGACGAGGGCATCCTGCGCTACCGCGGCTACCCGATCGAGCAGCTCGCGGAGCAGTCGTCGTTCCTCGAGGTCGCCTACCTGCTCATCCACGGCGAGCTGCCGTCGCCGTCGGAGCTCGAGGCGTTCGAGGAGCGCGTCAACCGGCACACGCTGGTGCACGAGGACTTCCGCACGTTCATGGGGACGTTCCCGCGCAACGCGCACCCGATGGCCGTCATGTCGTCGGCGCTCAACGCGCTGTCGACGTTCTACCCGGAGTCGCTCGACCCGCACGACCCCGAGGCCGTCGAGCTCGCGACCGTCCTCATCCTCGCGAAGACGCGCACCATCACGTCGTACGTGCACCGCACGTCGAAGGGCGAGCCGCTGCTGTACCCCGACTACTCGCGCGGGTACGTCGAGGACTTCCTGCGCATGACGTTCGCGGTGCCGTACCAGCAGTACGAGCCGGACCCGGTCGTCGTGCAGGCCCTCGACAAGCTGCTCATCCTGCACGCCGACCACGAGCAGAACTGCTCGACGTCGACCGTCCGCATCGTCGGCTCGTCGAACGCCAACCTGTACGCGTCGGTCGCGGCCGGCATCAACGCGCTGTCGGGCCCGCTGCACGGCGGCGCGAACGAGGCCGTGCTGAAGATGCTCGACGAGATCAAGGCGAACGGTGGCGACGCGACCGCGTTCATGAAGCGCGTGAAGGACAAGGAGCCCGGCGTCCGCCTCATGGGCTTCGGCCACCGCGTCTACAAGAACTACGACCCGCGCGCGGCGATCGTGAAGGAGAGCGCCGACGCGGTGCTCTCGGCGCTCGGCAAGAACGACGAGCTGCTCGACCTGGCCCGCGGTCTCGAGGAGATCGCGCTCAACGACGACTACTTCGTGTCGCGCAAGCTCTACCCGAACGTCGACTTCTACACGGGCCTCATCTACAAGGCGATGGGCTTCTCGGAGTCGATGTTCACGCCGCTGTTCGCGCTGGGTCGCATGCCCGGCTGGATCGCGCAGTGGCGCGAGATGATGAACGACCCGCAGACGAAGATCGGCCGCCCGCGGCAGGTCTACACGGGCGCGACCGAGCGCGACTACACGCCCGTCGCGGACCGCTGACGCCCCACCTCACCTGCACGCGACGGCCCGGCACGCACGACGTGCCGGGCCGTCCGCGTAACCACCGAGCCGCGGCCGCGGCCGCGGCCGTCGCGGCACGGGCGGCGGCTTGTCGGACGGGTGGCGCTCTGCCGCGCGGGTGGCGGTGTCGGGCGGCGCCGCGCCTCAGGGCGCGAGCGTCAACCTGACCTGACCCGTCGCCGGCGAGTCCGCGGCCGTCGCGGCCGTCCAGGACGCCTCGGCGCGGTCCCACACCTGGCCGGCGGTCGCCACCTGCGTCAGCCCGAGAGGTTCGGCGACGGCGACGGCCCACTGCGCGACGGACCACCCGAGCCGTTCGACGGCTGCCTCGTCGGGTGCGGAGAGCGGCACGACGTCGATCACGACGTCGACGGCGCCGTCCTCCCGCGGGGCCGACGTCACGGGCAGCTCGCCGAGGTCGCGGTGCAGGCGCGCGGTGACGGCGTCCACGCTGCCGGTGCCGGGCACCGGGTCGCGGAGCGTGCAGGACAGCGAGGCGGGCGACCAGCCGGTGAGCGCGGACGCGTAGGCGCGGGCGCGGACCTCGTGCTGGGCGTACGCGTCGGGGAAGCCCGAGCGCTGCACGGCCTGGGCCGCCTCGGTGATCGGCAGCTCCTCGTAGCCGGGGACCTGCACGAGCCGGTCGTAGAAGATCCCGGTCGCGTAGACGGGGTCCTGGACCTGCTCGGGCGTGCCCCAGCCCTGCGACGGCCGCTGCTGGAACAGGCCGAGCGAGTCGCGGTCGCCGTAGTCGACGTTGACGAGCTTCGACTCCTGCAGTGCCGTGGCCAGGCCGATCGTCACCGCGCGGGCGGGCAGGCCGCGGCGGACGGCGGTCGCGGCGATGAGCGCGGCGTTGTCGGCCTGCTCCGGCGACAGGAACCACGCCGTGCCGTCGACGGTCGCGGCGCAGCGCTGCACGACGGGCGGCGCCTCGTCCTGCAGGCGCAGCACGGTCACGACCGCCGCGACGCCGCCGCCGAGGGCGACGACGAGCGCGACGGCCAGGCAGCCGGCACGTCCTGCGCGGCGCCGCCGGGGGCGTCGGCGGGCCACGGCGTCAGTTCGCGTGCAGGGCGGCGTTGAGCTCGACGCCCGCGCCGGCGCGCGCGACGGCCTCGACCCCGCCCGTGAGCGAGTTGCGGCGGAACAGCACGCCGTGCGCGCCGGAGAGCTCCCGGGCCTTGACGACGCGCGGCTCGGCACTCGGGTCGGGCGTGCCGTCGGGAGCCCAGCCGAGCAGCGTGACCTTGGTGCCCGCGGTGACGTAGAGGCCCGCCTCGACGACGCAGTCGTCGCCGAGCGGGATGCCGAGCCCGGAGTTCGCGCCGAGCAGGCTGCGCCGCCCGACCGACACGACGACGCGGCCGCCGCCGGACAGCGTGCCCATGATCGACGCGCCGCCACCGACGTCGGAGCCGTCGCCGACCACGACGCCGCCGGAGATGCGGCCCTCGACCATCGACGTGCCGAGCGTCCCGGCGTTGAAGTTGACGAAGCCCTCGTGCATGACGGTCGTGCCGCTCGCGAGGTGCGCGCCCAGGCGGACGCGGTCGGCGTCGGCGATGCGCACCCCGGACGGGACGACGTAGTCGACCATGCGGGGGAACTTGTCGACGCCGAGGACGGTGACGGGGACGCCGGTCGCGGCGCGCAGGCGCGCGCGCGTCGTCTCGAAGCCGTCGACCGCGCACGGTCCGCGGTCGGTCCACACGACGTTCGGCAGGACGCCGAAGATCCCGTCGAGGTTCTGCCCGTGGGGCTGGACCAGGCGGTGCGACAGCAGGTGCAGGCGCAGGTAGGCGTCGGCCGTGTCGGCAGGCGGGGCGTCGAGGTCGACGACCGTCCGCACGACCTGCACGCGCACGCCGCGGGCCTCGTCGACGCGCTCGCCCGCGACGAGCTCGGCCGGGGCCGTCGCGTCGGCGGGCGGCTCCCCGAGCGCGGGAGCGGGGTACCAGGTGTCGAGCGTCGTGCCGTCGCCGGCGACCGTGGCCAGGCCGAAGCCCCAAGCCGTGCGTGCTGTCATGCGGACAACCCTAGACAACGTGCAGGCGCTTACCGTGCGGTAGCCCCCCGCGACGGGCCGAGCGTGGCCGCGCACCGCGACGTCGCACGCCCCGAGCGTGCCGCGCCGGACGGCTAGGGTCGACGCGTGACCTCGCCGACGACGCCCGCCCCGGACCCGACGACGCCCGCCCTGGACCTGCGCGCCGACCTGCTCACTCTCACGCGCGCCGTGTGCGACGTGCCGTCGGTGAGCGGCGACGAGACGGCGATCGCCGACGCGGTCGAGGCGGCGCTGCGCGCGTACCCGCACCTCGAGGTCCTGCGCGACGGCGACGCGGTCGTCGCGCGCACGCACCTCGGCCGCCCGACGCGCGTCGTCGTCGCGGGGCACATCGACACGGTGCCGCTCGCCGACAACCTGCCGACCCGCGTGGAGGGCGAGGGTGCCGACCGGGTCGTGTGGGGCCGGGGGACCGTCGACATGAAGGCGGGCGTCGCGGTGCAGCTCGCGCTCGCGGCCGAGCTCGACGCTCCGACGCACGACGTCACGTGGGTGTTCTACGACCACGAGGAGGTCGACGCGGACCTCAACGGCCTGGGCCGGCTCGTCCGGACGCACCCGGAGTGGCTCGCGTGCGACTTCGCGGTGCTGTGCGAGCCGACCGCGGGCGGCCTCGAGGGCGGCTGCAACGGCACGCTGCGCGCCGAGGTGCGCCTGGCGGGGGTCGCCGCGCACTCGGCGCGCGCCTGGACGGGCCGCAACGCGATCCACGCCGCCGGTGAGGTGCTGCGCCGGCTCGAGGCGTACGAGCCCGCGTCGGTCGAGGTCGACGGTCTCGTCTACCGCGAGGGCCTCAACGCGGTGCTGATCTCCGGCGGCACGGCCGCGAACGTCATCCCGGACGCGTGCGTCGTGACCGTGAACTACCGGTTCGCGCCGTCGCGGACCGTCGAGGTGGCCGCTCAGCACGTGCGCGACCTGTTCGACGGCTACGACGTGGTCGTGACCGACGCGGCGCCGGGCGCCCGACCGGGGCTCGACCACCCCGCCGCGGCCGCCTTCGCCGACGTCGTGCTCGCCGTGACCGGGGGTGTGCCGGCGGCCAAGCTCGGCTGGACCGACGTCGCACGGTTCTCCGCGCTGGGCGTCCCGGCCGTCAACTTCGGGCCGGGCGACCCGCTGCTCGCGCACAAGGCCGACGAGCGCTGCCCGGTCGACCAGATCGAGGTGTCGCACGCCGCGCTGCGGGCGTGGCTCACGGCCTGACGCGCCGGGCCGCGACCGCGCGACGCCGCGCCTAGAGTCACCCCATGAGCGACGACGGTCAGCCCGCACCCGGCCAGGGGTACCGCAAGGGCCCGGTGATCCTGCGCGGCCGGCAGATCCCCTCGAGCACGTCCGACCAGCGGCTGCTGA
The DNA here is from genome assembly GCF_028527925.1 of Cellulomonas fimi. GTDB lineage: Bacteria > Actinomycetota > Actinomycetes > Actinomycetales > Cellulomonadaceae > Cellulomonas > Cellulomonas fimi_C. The sequence goes on along the minus strand of NZ_JAPESW010000001.1, from coordinate 57,520 downwards.
GCCGCGGCGACGGCGCGTCCTGGCTGCACGACGACCCGTGGCGCGTCATGCGGATCCAGAGCGAGTTCGTCGAGGGCTTCGGCGCGCTGGCCGAGGTCGGGCCGGCGGTCAGCGTGTTCGGCTCCGCCAGGACGCCCGCGGACAGCACCGAGTACCGCCTCGGCGTCGAGGTCGGGCGCCTGCTCGCGGACGCGGGCTACGCGGTCATCACCGGCGGCGGCCCGGGGATCATGGAGGCGGCGAACCGCGGCGCGTTCGAGGTCGGTGGCCTGTCCGTCGGGCTGGGTATCGAGCTGCCCTTCGAGCAGGGCATGAACCCGTACGTCGACCTCGGCGTGAACTTCCGCTACTTCTTCGCCCGCAAGACGATGTTCGTCAAGTACTCCGAGGGGTTCGTCGTGCTCCCCGGCGGCTTCGGCACGTTCGACGAGCTGTTCGAGGCGCTCACGCTCGTCCAGACGCACAAGGTCACGAGCTTCCCGATCGTGCTCGTCGGGCGCTCCTACTGGCAGGGCCTCCTGGACTGGGTGAGCGGGCCCGTGCTCGAGCGCGGCATGATCTCCGCCGTGGACCTCGAGCTGCTCAAGGTCGTCGACGACGCCGAGGAGGCCGTCGACATCGTCCGGGAACGCGGTGCCGAGCTGCGCGCCCAGGAGGAGGCCGCCGCGCGCGCGACCGCGGAGGCGGAGTCGTCGCCCGAGGCCGCGGGGTGACCGGCGGGCCGGTGACGGCCGCGGTCGCGCCCGGCGCCGCCGGGCCCGGTGCCGCGGTGGACGGTGTCCCACCGGCGGGTGCGCCGCTACGGCTGCGCGGTCGTGACGTGGGTTCCGGCGGCCCCGTCGTCATGGCGGTCGTCAACCGCACGCCCGACTCGTTCTACGCCGCCGCGCGGCACGACGACGACTCCGCAGACGCCGCCGTCGCGCGCGCGTTCGAGGAGGGGGCCGACATCGTCGACCTGGGCGGTGTCCGGGCCGGCCGCGGGCCGTCCGTCGACGTCGCGGAGGAGATCGCGCGGGTCGTGCCGCTCGTCGCCCGCGTGCGTGCCCGGCACCCGGACCTGCTGGTCAGCATCGACACGTGGCGCGCGGACGTCGCACGCGCCGCGGCGGACGAGGGCGTCGACCTCGTGAACGACACGTGGGCCGGCCACGACCCGCACCTCGTCGAGGTCGCGGCCGAGCGCGGGCTGGGCGTCGTGTGCTCGCACACCGGCGGTGCCCGCCCCCGCACGGACCCGTTCCGCGTCGCGTACCCCGGCGACGGCCTCGACGGCGTGCTCGACGACGTCGTGGCGACGGTCACCGCAGGCGCACGACGGGCGGTCGCGCTCGGCGTCGACCCCGCCTCCGTGCTGGTGGACCCGACGCACGACTTCGGCAAGAACACCTGGCACTCGGTGCACCTGCTGCGGCGTACCGGCGCGCTCGTCGCGACGGGGTTCCCCGTCCTCATGGCCCTGTCCCGCAAGGACTTCGTCGGCGAGAGCCTCGACCTGCCCGTCGACGAGCGGCTCGAGGGCACGCTCGCGGCCACGTCGGTCGCGGCGTGGCTCGGGGCACGCGTCTTCCGGGCGCACGACGTCGCGGCGACGCGGCGGACGGTGGACATGGTCGCCGTCCTGCGGGGCGACGCCGCGCCCGCCCGCGCCGTGCGAGGGCTCGCATGAGCGGCGAGCGCACGACGGCCGGGCCGACCGACGACGAGACGGCGGCCGACGGGGCGACGGCCCCGACCTCGCCCGGCGACGGGACCACGACCGCGACCACGACCGCGACGGCGGCGGACGAGGCGACGTCGGCTCCCTCGGCCGACGGCGGGCTCCCGCCGGTCACGACGGACGCGCCCCGCGGAGACGCGGTCCCCGCCGCTCGACGGAGGGCCGACCCGCGTGGCTGGCCGTGGTGGGTGCAGGCGCTCGCCGTCTACCTCGCCGGCCGGGCCTTCAGCGCGGTCGCGCTGATCGTCACCGCGCAGGGGCAGGTCGAGAACTACTGGACGCCCGCGCAGCCGTCGTACCTGCAGTTCACGGGGCTCATGTGGGACGCGAGCTGGTACCGCCAGGCCGCCGAGCAGGGCTACCCCGATACGCTGCCCGTCGGCGAGGACGGGCTGGTCCAGCAGAACGTCTGGGCGTTCTTCCCGCTGTTCCCGATGCTCGTCCGCGGGCTCATGGTGCTGACCACGGGGCCCTGGTACGTGGTCGCCCCGCTCACGGCGCTCGTCCTCGGTGCCGCTGCCGCCGTCGTGATCCACCGGCTCGTCGAGCGCGGTGCGCCGCGCGCCGTCGCCGCACGACCCGGTCTACCGCTCGCGACCGTCGCGCTCGTCACCGCGTTCCCGACCGCCGTCGTCCTCCAGGTCGCGTACACCGAGTCGCTCGCGCTGCTGCTGATCGCCGCTGCGTTGCTGCTGCTCGTCGAGCGGCGCTACCTCGCGATGTCCGTCGTCGTGCTCGCGCTCGGCTTCACGCGAGCGGTCGCGCTGCCGATGGCCGCGGTGATCGTGGTGCACGCGGCGGTGCGCTGGTGGCACAGCCGGCGCGGCCAGGACCACCTCGGCGGCCGGGACCTCGGCGGGCTCGCGGCGCTCGCGGTCGCGGCGGGCGTCTCGGGGGTCGCGTGGCCTCTCATCTGCGGCTGGGTCACGGGCGTGCCCGACGGGTACCTGCAGACGCAGGAGTCGTGGCGCGGGCTGCGGGAGGTCCAGCCCTTCGGTGCCTGGGGATACGTGTCGCGGTTCTGGTTCGGCGAGTGGGCGCCGTGGGTGCTCGTCGCGGGCTTCGCGCTCGTGATCGCCGTGCTCGTCGTCCCCGCGGCCTGGCGGCTCGGCAACGAGCTGCACGCCTGGCCGGCGGCGTACCTCCTCTACATCGCGGCGGTGATCGAGCCCGGCAGCAGCCTCGCGCGGTTCCTCGTCCTCGCCTTCCCGCTGGGCGCCGTCACGGCCGGAGTCGTGACCCGACCCGCGGCGGCGCGGCGGCTCTGGTTCACCGGCGTGCTCGTCCTCATGCTCGCGCTCCAGCTCGTCTGGGTCTGGAACATGTGGCGGCTGACGCCGCCGCAGGGGTGGCCGCCGTGACCGGTGCACCTGGACCGGCGTCCTGACGGGAGCCGATCGGGCGGTCCGCGTCGCATCGGTCGAGGTGGGGGACCCTCGGGTGAACTAAGATGGTCGGCGGACCACCGGCCAAGCGGGCCTCTCGTCGCGCGCTCCGCGCACGAGCACCCGGCCGGGACGCACGAGCGAAGGAGAGGCCCCCCGTATGGCCGCGATGAAGCCGAGGACCGGCGACGGACCGCTCGAGGTGACGAAGGAGGGGCGCGGCATCGTGATGCGCGTCCCGCTCGAGGGCGGTGGACGGCTGGTGGTCGAGCTCAACGCGACCGAGGCCGCCGAGCTGGGCGAGGCCCTCACGTCCGTCGTCTCCTGACGACGGACCGCACGACATGGCGAGGCCGACGACTGGTTTCACCGCTTCCATCGGCCGGACGCCGCCCGAGGTGACGACGGTCGGCGGCGGGCTCGCGACGAGCCCGCTGCTGACCGACGGCTCGGTCGACGCCGTCGCCGTCCCGGTCGCCCCGCCGGGACCGGGCGACGAGGGCGTCGAGGCCCGCGAGGGCACCGCGGACGCCGCGGCACGCTACGGCGTCGACCTCGCGGAGATCGCCGAGCGCGTGCGCCTCACGGGCGCGGCCGGCGAGGCGTACGTCCTGCAGCTCCCGCGACCCGTCGGGTCCGCGGTGACGCTGCCCTGGGCCGGGCTGCCCCCGCGCCTGGTCGTCGTGGGGGTCGGCGACGGCTCCCCGCGCGACGTCCGCCGTGCCGGAGCCGCGCTCGCGCGCGCGACGCGCGGCCTGCGTCGCGTCGTCACGACCGTCGGCGCGTACGCCGGTCAGTCGTCGTCCGACGAGGCCGCCGCCGCTCGTGCCCTCACCGAGGGCTACCTGCTCGCCGCGTACCGCACGCCGACGCTCGCGACCGGCAAGCCCGACCCCGCGCCCGCGCCCCTCGTCCTGCTCGGCCGGGACGGCACGCGCGTCGCCGCGGCGGTCGACGCGGGCCGGACCGCAGCGCGCGCGACCTGGCTCGCGCGCGACCTCGCCGCGACCCCGTCGAGCATCAAGAACCCCGCGTGGCTCGCGGACCAGGCGCGCCGGCTCGGCCGTGCCGCCGGGCTCGAGGTCACCGTGCGCACCCCGCGCGAGCTCGCCGCCGAGGGCTTCGGCGGGATCCTCGCGGTCGGCGCCGGCTCGGCCTCGTCGCCGCGGCTCGTGACCGTCGCCTACCGGCCCGCCACCGCCGGCCCCGACGCGCAGCACGTCGTCGTGGTCGGCAAGGGCATCACGTACGACACGGGCGGCCTCTCGATCAAGCCGCGCGAGGCGATGGTCCCGATGAAGACCGACATGACGGGTGCCGCCGTCGCGCTCGCCACCGTGCTCGGCGCGGCCGAGGCGGGTGTCGCGCACCGCGTCACCGCGGTCCTGCCGCTCGCGGAGAACCACGTCGGCGCCGCGTCCTACCGGCCCGGTGACGTGCTCACGCTGTTCGGCGGCACGACCGTCGAGATCGCGAACACCGACGCCGAGGGCCGCCTGGTCCTCGCGGACGCGCTCGCCTGGGCCGACGCGCACCTCGACCCCGACGTGCTCGTCGACGTCGCGACCCTCACGGGCGCCGCGACGCTCGGTCTCGGCAAGCAGCACGCGGCGTTGTACGGCACGGACGACGCGCTGGTCGCGGCCCTGGTCGCCGCGGGGGAGACGTCGGGCGAGCTCGCGTGGCCGATGCCGCTCGTGGCCGAGTACGAGGAGGCCGTGTCGTCCGACGTGGCCGACCTGCGGCACGTGCCGTCCGACCGCCGGATCGGTGGCGGGTCGATCACGGCCGCGCTGTTCCTCCAGCACTTCGTCGGTGACCGCCGGTGGGCGCACCTCGACATCGCGGGGCCGGCCCGCGCGGCGGCGGACAAGCACGAGGTCACCGAGGGCGCGACCGGTTACGGGGCGCGCCTGCTGCTGGAGTTCCTCGCCCAGCTGCGCTGACGGCCGCGGCCGCCGGGCGCACGCCCGTGCGTCGGGCTGGTCCCGTCAGCGGCGGACCGCGACCAGGAGGCCGTCGCCCGTCGGCAGGAGCGCGGGCAGCAGCCGGTCGTCGGCGCGGACGACACGGCCGACCTCGCGGATCGTCGTCGTGGTCTCGTCGCGCCGGGCCGGGTCGGCCACGCGGTCGTGCCACAGCGCGTTGTCGACGGCGAGCACGCCGCCCGGGCGGAGCAGGCGCACGGCCTGCTCGACGTAGCCGGGGTAGGACTCCTTGTCGGCGTCGACGAAGACCAGGTCGTAACCGCCGTCGGTGAGGCGCGGCAGCACGTCGAGCGCGCGGCCGGAGATCGTGCGCGTGCGCGTGCCCCGCACCCCCTCCTCCGCGAACGCCTCCTTGGCGGCGCGCTGGTGCTCCACCTCGAGGTCGATCGTCGTCAGCACGCCGTCGGCCGGCATGCCGCGCAGCAGGTACAGCGACCCGACGCCCGCACCCGTGCCGACCTCGACCACGGCGCGCGCCTGGGCCGCCGCGGCGAGCACCGACAGCGCGGCCCCCGACCCCGGGAGCACGGGCGTGCAGCCGAGCTGCGCCGCACGCTCGCGGGCGCGCAGGAGCACGTCGTCCTCGGGGAGGAACTCCTCGCAGTAGACCCAGCTCTGGGCCTTGTCGGTGGAGATGGCAGCCTCCCGGGGCGGTGCAGTGGGGCGTGGGATGCGGCCAGCCTATCGGTGCGCCCCCGGCGCCCGAGGGAGGCGGGCGGGGCGTCCGCGGAACTTTCCGGGCCGTCGGCGCGTTCCACCAGGACGCACGTCACGATTCGAAGACCGCCGCGCGACCTGGGAGACTGGTGCCCCGTCCGCAGACCCCGAAGGAGCCCGACCCGATGACCACGCCCCCGGCCGCCTGGCAGCCGCCGACGTGGGAGCAGATCGTCCGGGACCACTCGGCGCGCGTCTACCGCCTCGCGTACCGCCTCACGGGCAACCGGCACGACGCGGAGGACCTCACGCAGGAGACCTTCGTGCGCGTGTTCCGCTCGCTCAACACGTACACGCCGGGCACGTTCGAGGGCTGGCTGCACCGCATCACGACCAACCTCTTCCTCGACCAGGCGCGCCGCAAGCAGCGGGTGCGCATGGACGCGATGGGCGACGACTCCGACCGTTACGCGTCGGTCGACAGCCTGGGCAGCCCCGAGCGCGCGTACGAGCACGGCAACCTCGACCACGACGTGCAGCGCGCGCTCGACGAGCTGCCGCCCGAGTACCGCGCCGCGGTCGTCCTGTGCGACATCGAGGGACTCTCGTACGAGGAGATCGCGGTCACGCTCGGCATCAAGCTCGGCACGGTCCGCTCGCGCATCCACCGGGCGCGCGCGCGGCTGCGCGACTCGCTCGGTCACCGCGCGCCCGACGTCCAGGGTGCGCCCGCGGTCCCTGTCACGGCCGTCGAGCCGGACCTGCACACCGTCGGCACGGGCCGGGGGAGCGTGGGGTGAGCCACCTCGGGTCCCGGATCAGCGCGCTCGTCGACGGCCAGCTCTCGGTCGCCCAGACGGAGCGGGCGCTCGCGCACGTCGCGCTGTGCGCGCAGTGCGCCACCGAGCTCGCCGCGGCCCGCGCGGCCCGACGCGCGCTCGCGTCCGCGGCCGATGACGTCGCACCCGCACCGGACCTGACGGCCCGGCTCCTGTCGCTCGCCCCCGAGCCCGATGCGTCCGAGACCCGCCGCCCGCAGCCGCCGCGCGATCCGTTCGCCGCGCCGCCCGACCGGTTCGCGCTCGCGTCGGCCGGCCTCGTGCCGCGCTCGTGGACGGGTCGCTCGTCCGCGGGTCTGCGCCCCGACCTCACCTCCCGCCGGCACCCGACGCGCCTCGCGGTCGGCTCGGTCGCCGGCCTGGGAGCCGTCGCCGCGATGCTCTTCGTGCTCGGCGAGCGCCCGGAGATCGTCCCCGTGAGCCACCCCGGTGCCGACCTCGCGCTCCTCGCGCAGCCGGCCGTCGGTCCGGACCAGGTCGACGGGCGTCCCGTCCTCGACGACGCCGTGCGGGCGGGCCAGGTCGACCCCGCGACCACGGCGTGGCTGCGCGCGCACGCGTGGTCGTTCCCGACCGACCTGCCCGAGGGATGGTCGGTCACGGGCCTGCGCTGGGCGCAGGGCGGCTCGGTGCTCGAGGTCGACGTCACCGGTCCCGCGGGCACGATCGTCGTCACCGAGCAGCAGGGACGGCTCGACACCGACGCGATCGCGGGTGCGCGCGTGCACGAGCTCGGCGGGCGCGCCGTGTACGTGCTCGCGTCGGAGCCGTCGCACCTCGCCTGGCAGGCGGACGCGACCGTCGTGCAGGTCGTGGGTGCCGACGGGCACGACGTCCTGGCGCCGCTCGTGGCAGCCTTTCCCGGAGGCGCCTACGACGACGGGGTGCCCGCGCGCATCACGCGCGGCTGGCAGACGGTGACGGGAGCCCTGCAGACCCCATGACGACCCCCGACGAGGCGAGCCGACCGACCGAGCCGGCAGCCGCCCCGGGTGCGACTCCGCGACCCGCCGACGCCCCGACGGAGCGGTCGGCGTCGCCGGCCGCGCCTGCCGAGCACGTGACGCCCGCGCCCGCGAGCCGTCCCACGACGCCGGCCGCGGCCGAGACGTTCGAGAACCCGTTCGCGTCCCCGTCGGGTCGGCGCGTCCTGCCGCCGGACCCCGCGCCGCGCGTGGAGCCCGGCACGCCGGCGGGCGACCGCCCGGCGCCCTCGACGCCGCACGGCGCCGGTCCCGCGTACCCGGACCACGGCACCCCGCAGCAGGTCCGCGCGTCCGACCCGCGCGTGGCGCAGCCCCGCCACGGCGGCGACCCGCGGTTCGAGCAGCCGGGTCCGGGCGGTGACCCGCGGTTCGCGCAGCCGGGTCCGGGTGGTGACCCGCGGTTCGCGCGGCGCCACGCCGGTCCCGACGTCGCCGCGCACGGCAGCGGCCTCCCCGCCGGGCAGTACCGCGTCCTCCCGCCGGGCCAGACGGCCGACGGCGCACCTCCGTTCGGCGCGCCGACGCGGACCGACGGCCCCGACGGCACGGCGCACCTGCCGGTGCTCGCCGCGCCCCGGCGTCGTCGCCGCACGCTCTCGGCCGCGTGGGTGGTGCCGCTCGTGGTGCTCGCACTCGTCGCGGGTGTCGTCGGAGGTGTGCTCGGCGCACGGTTCGGCGATGACGACCGCCTCGCCGACGCGGGCCTCCCGACGACGGTGCCGGGTGCGGCGGACGTCGCGCGCGCGCCCGAGTCGGTCGCGGGCATCGCGGCCACCGTCCTGCCGAGCGTCGTGTCGATCGAGGTCGACGGGCCGCAGGGCACCGCGACGGGGTCGGGGTTCGTGCTGCGTGCCGACGGCTACCTCGTCACGAACAACCACGTGGTCGCCGAGGCCGCGAACGCCGCGACGTCGATGGTCGTGACGTTCGCCGACGGCAGCGAGGAGAGCGCGACGGTCGTCGGCCGCACGTCCGAGTACGACCTCGCGGTGCTCAAGGTCGACGTGACGGGCCTGACGCCGCTGCTGCTGGGGGACTCGGACGCGGTCGTCGTCGGCGACCCGGTGGTCGCGATCGGCGCCCCGCTCGGGCTGGCCGGCACCGTCACGACCGGCATCGTGAGCGCGCTCAACCGGCCCGTGTCGGCGGGCGACGAGGAGGACACGGCCTTCATCAACGCGATCCAGACGGACGCGGCGATCAACCCGGGGAACTCGGGAGGCCCGCTCGTCAACGCCAAGGGCGAGGTGATCGGCGTCAACTCCGCGATCGCGCAGCCGCCCGGCACGCCGTCGACGTCGGGCGGGAGCATCGGGCTCGGCTTCGCGATCCCGTCGGAGCAGGTCCGGCGCACGGCCGAGCAGCTCATCGAGACGGGCCGTGCGACGTACCCGATCATCGGCGTGCTGCTGGACCAGCGGTACGTGGGCGAGGGCGTGCAGGTGTCGACCGAGGACCGCGACGGGACGCCCGCCGTGTCGCCGGAGGGCCCCGCGGAGCGTGCCGGGATCCGGCGCGGCGACGTCATCCTCGCGATCGACGGCCGGCCGGTCACGGACCCGGACGAGCTCATCGTGGCGATCCGCGCCCGGACACCGGGGGAGACGGTCGTGCTGCGCGTGCGGACGGGCTCCGACGAGCGCGACGTGCGCGTGCGGCTCGACGAGGCCGACGCCCGCTGAGACGGCCGCCGGCGGCCGCCCGACGGGGGCCTGCCGGCGGGTCGCGCGGGGTACCCTGACCCGGTGTTCGGAATCAACGGCGGGGAGCTGCTCGTGCTCTTCCTCGTCGCGGCCTTCGTGATCGGCCCCGAGCGCCTGCCGAGGTACGCGGAGCAGCTGGGCCAGTGGGTCCGGCGTGCACGCCAGTTCGCCGCCGACGCCAAGGCGCGCGTCGACGAGGAGCTCGGCGAGGAGGCCCGCGACGTCGACTGGGCGGCGCTCGACCCGCGCAAGTACGACCCGCGCCGCATCGTGCGCGAGGCCCTGCTCGACGACCTGCCGCCGACGTCCGGACGCGCCCCCGCGCGACCCTCGCCGTCCGCCCGTGCCGCCGCCGCGGCCGGCGGTGCAGCCGCTGCTGCCGCCGCCACGAAGGGCGGCGGGGTCGGGGTGGCCGGGGACCCGGGCGAGCGATGGCGGAGCGCACCGTTCGACGACGAAGCCACCTGACGTACCGCGTCGGCGCGCGGTCGCCGACGTGGCCGGTCGAGGCCCTGCCTCACCGGTCCCGCCGCCCGCGCAGACGCACCCCCCGCACACCCCGTCGTCCCGCTCCCGGGCGGGCACGGCGCACCGACAGAATGGACTGAGGGTCCGCATGGCCACGCACCGCTCGCGCATCTTCTCCGGGATGCAGCCGACGTCCGACTCGCTCCAGCTCGGCAACTACCTGGGCGCCCTCACGCAGTGGGTCGCGCTGCAGGACGACCACGACGCGATCTACTGCGTCGTCGACCTGCACGCCCTGACCGTCAACCCGGACCCGGCTGTCCTGCGGGACCGGACGCGGCGCACCGCGGCGCAGTTCCTCGCCGCGGGCGTCGACCCGGCACGGTCGATCCTGTTCGTGCAGTCGCACGTCCCCGAGCACGCGGAGCTCGCCTGGCTGCTGTCGTGCCAGACCGGCTTCGGCGAGGCCGGACGGATGACGCAGTTCAAGGACAAGTCGAGCAAGCAGGGCACCGAGGGCACGACCGTCGGGCTGTTCACCTACCCCGTGCTCATGGCGGCGGACATCCTGCTGTACGACACGAACCTGGTGCCCGTCGGCGAGGACCAGCGTCAGCACCTCGAGCTGTCCCGCGACCTCGCGCAGCGGCTCAACCACCGGTTCGGCAAGGACACGGTCGTCGTGCCCGAGCCGCACATCGTCAAGGCCACGGCGAAGATCTACGACCTGCAGGACCCCACGTCGAAGATGAGCAAGTCGGCCGAGAGCCCGAACGGCCTGATCGAGCTGCTCGACGACCCGAAGGTCGTCGCGAAGCGCATCAGGTCGGCAGTGACGGACACGGAGCGCGAGATCCGCTTCGACCCGGCTGCCAAGCCCGGCATCTCCAACCTGCTGACGATCTACTCGGCGCTCGCGGGCCGGCCGGTCGACGCGCTCGTCGCGGAGTACGAGGGCAAGGGCTACGGGGACCTCAAGAAGGACGTCGCCGAGGTCGTGCTCGCGTTCCTCACGCCCTTCCAGGAGCGCGTGCACGGCTACCTCGCGGACCCGGCGTCGCTCGACGCGGTGCTCGCCGACGGCGCCGACCGGGCGCAGGAGATCGCGGCCCCGACGCTCGAGCGCCTCTACGACCGGTTCGGCCTGCTGCGTCGTCGCGGGTCGCGCCGGGTCGTCCGCGACGAGGTCGACGCCGGGGTGGGGATCGGGGCATGAGGCTGCCGGAACGCTCCGGCGACCAGCTCCGCATCGGGGTCGCCGTCACGGTCCCCGAGCCGTGGGGCAGCGAGCTGCGCGCCGCGCGGTCCCGCTACGGCGACCCGCTCGCCGAGTTCATCCCGCCGCACATCACGCTGCTCGGGCCGACCGTCGTCGATCCCGAGCAGATGGTCGAGGTCGAGGAGCACCTGACGAAGGCCGCCGCACGGCACACGCCGTTCGTCGTGCGGCTGCGCGGGACGGGCACGTTCCGGCCGGTCTCGCCCGTGGTGTTCGTCGAGCTCGTCGACGGTGCGCCGGGGTGCGCGGCGCTCGAGCGCAGCGTCCGGACCGGTGTGCTCGACCAGGACCTGCGGTTCGACTACCACCCGCACGTGACCGTCGCGCACGAGGTGCCCGACGACCGGCTCGACGCCGCGGCGGCCGGGCTCGCCGACTTCGAGGCCGCCTTCGTGGTGACCGAGTTCCACAGCTACCTGCACGGCGACGACGGCGTGTGGCGTCCGGTGCAGGACTTCGCGCTCGACCTGGGGTCCGCGCCCGTCGGGCTGCTCACGTCGGACGACGCGTCCGACGCGGATGCCGGAGCGGTGCGCCCGACCTAGGGTCGAGCCATGACGAGCGAGCCGACGGACGTGACCCGCCCGGCGGCCGGCTCGGGGGCCGCCCAGGCGCGTGCGCAGCGGACCGAGGAGGCGTCGCTGCCCCGGAAGCGCCCCTCGCTCGTCGAGCGAGCCAAGGCGCTCTTCGCGTGGTGGCAGCAGACGCGTCCCGCGCGGGCCAACGCGCGCTTCGGCGCCGCCGGGGGCGGGCTGTTGAGCGGCGGGATCGCCTACGCGGCGCTGTTCTCCGTCTTCGCCGGGCTCACCATCGGCTACACGATCTTCATGGCGGTGCTCGGCGACAACGACGACCTCCGCCAGCAGGTGCTCGCGGCGATCGACGACACGTTGCCGGGGCTCATCGACACGGGCACGAACAAGGGGCTCATCGACCCCGACTCGCTCGTGCTGAACCCCGCGCTCACGGTCGCGGGCATCGTGGCCCTGGTCGTCCTCGTGCTGAGCGCGCTCTCCGCGACCGCGGCGCTGCGCACGGGGGTGCGCGCGATGTTCGGGCGCGTCACGGGCGACAACGCGGTGTTCTCGAAGCTGCGCGAGCTCGGCGGGTTCGTCGGGATCGCCCTCGCGGTCCTCGTGTCCGCGGTGCTCACGACCGCGGCGACCGCGGCGTCCGACTGGCTCACGACGCTGGTCGGGTGGCCGGACACCTCCGGCACCGTGGCGGCGGCGCTCGTGTCCTTCGTCGTCGACGCCGCGATGTTCATGCTGATCGTGTGGTTCCTCGCCGGGCAGCGGCCCGCCTGGAAGGACCTCTTCTGGGGCTCGGTCATCGCGGCCGTCGGCATCGGCGTCGTCCGGCTGCTCGGGACGTCCGTCGTCGCCGGGAGCGCGACGCGCAACCCGGTGCTGGCGTCGTTCGCCGTCATCGTCACGCTGCTGATCTGGATCAACCTGCTGGCCCGCATCATGCTGCTCGCGGCCGCGTGGACGGCGGACCCGCCGCAGGAGAAGCCCGAGGACGTCGACAGCCCGGTCGGGGCCGACTGACGCGCGCCTGCGGTCGGGCGCTCCGGCCCGGTCGCCCGCGCGCCGTCGTCGGCACGGGCCCGACGGTCGCGGGACCGGACAGCGAGTGGTGCGTGTCGAGCGGCGCGGTCAGAGCAGCGCGCGGATCGCGGGGGTGCACGCGCGCAGCGTGACGATGCGGGCGCGCGTCGACGCCGGCTCGCCGATCTCACCGAGCCGCAGCATCCCGGGGTCGCCGCGCCGCTGGGCCTCCTCGATGCGGTCCGACGCGTCCGTCATGCGCACCGCCACGTGGTCGAGGATCGCGGCCGGGTCGACGTCGCCGTACGCGTCCGCCATGACCCGCAGACCGTGCGCCGACGCGGCCGGGTCACGGTCGGGGAACAGCAGCGGCGCGTTCCACGCGAAGATCGCGAGGTCGTCGATCGGGCGGCCCGGTCCGGCGGCGTCCCAGTCGAAGACGCCCGCGAGCTCGTCGCCGTCGAAGGCCAGGTTGTACATCGCGCTGTCGTGGTGGCAGACGATCTCGCCGGGCTCGAGCGCGCGCTCGACGAACCGCCACCGACGGGTCTCACGCGGGAAGTCCGCCACGACCTCGTGGAAGTGCCGCAGCCAGCGCATCGCCGAGCGGACCTGGCCGTCCGTGAGCGGTTCGACGCCGATCGGCACGACGCGGCCCGGGAGGTACGTGAGGATCTCGCGGCCGCGGTCGTCGATGCCGAGGACGCGCGGCACGTGCGGCAGGTCCGTCGTCGCGAGGAAGTCGAGGAGCTCGTGCACCGCGGGGGTCCACGGGCCGGTGGGGCGGCGGACGGTGTCGCCGACACGCACCGCGCCGCCGACGTTGCCGCCCTCCAGCGCGACCTCGACCTCGTCGGTGCCCGGGGCGTCGGAGGCGTCGGGTGCGTCGGGCGCGTCGAAGGCGTCGGGGGTGAGCACGGCCGACACCGTACGGGAGGGCCCCGTCAGCGCGCCGCCCGTTCCGGGATCTCGACGCCGCGACGCTCGAGCTCCTCGCGGACCGTGCGCGGGATGTCGCGGCACCCGCACTCCTGCGCGTGCGCGAGGTGCCACGTCACGCGCTCGTCCATCGGCGCACCCTGACCCAGCACGTGCGCGTCGTGCCACTCGGCGTTCATGCGCCCAGCCAAGCACCGTGCCCGGCACCCGTCGAGAGGCCCGAGGTCCCGCGAACGCCGTGAGGCCGCCCCGACGTGCGGGACGGCCTCACGAGGACGCGGGAGACGGTCAGAAGGCGCGCGTGATCATGGCGCGCTTGACTTCCTGGATCGCCTTCGTGATCTCGATGCCGCGCGGGCACGCCTCGGTGCAGTTGAAGGTCGTGCGGCAACGCCACACGCCCTCCTTGTCGTTGAGGATCTCGAGGCGCTGCGCACCGCCCTCGTCACGGCTGTCGAAGATGAACCGGTGCGCGTTGACGATCGCGGCCGGGCCGAAGTACTGCCCGTCGGTCCAGAACACGGGGCAGGACGACGTGCACGCGGCGCACAGGATGCACTTGGTGGTGTCGTCGAACCGCTCGCGCTGCTCGGCGGACTGGCGGCGCTCCTTGGTGGGCTCGGTGCCGGTCGTGACGAGGAACGGCATGATCTCGCGGTACGACGCGAAGAACGGCTCCATGTCGACGACGAGGTCCTTGACGACCGGCAGGCCCTTGATGGGCTCGACGGTGATCGGCTTGGACGGGTCGAGGTCCTTGAGCAGCGTCTTGCACGCGAGGCGGTTGCGGCCGTTGATGCGCATCGCGTCGGAGCCGCACACGCCGTGCGCGCACGAGCGGCGGAACGTGAGCGAGCCGTCCTGCTCCCACTTGACCTTGTGCAGGGCGTCGAGCACGCGGTCGGTGCCGTGCGCCTGCACGCGGAACTCGTCCCAGTGGGGGACCGGCGTGGAGCCGTCGTCGGACGGCAGGTAGCGCATGACCTTGAGCGTGACCTCGAACGAGGGCACGGCCCCGACCTCGGGGGTGGCGTCGAGCGTGGCAGTCATCAGTACTTGCGCTCCATCGGCTGGTAGCGGGTGACGGTGACGGGCTTGGACCCGAGCACCACCTGGTAGTCGTCGAAGACCGTCGTGTGCGCGAACGACCCCTTGCGGTCGCCGTCCGAGTCGCTGCCCCACAGGCGGTGGCCCTTGGCGGCGAGCGGCCGGCGGTACGCCATCGTGTGCTGCATGTAGCTCTTGTCGTCGCGGTCCGGGTAGTCCTCCCGGAAGTGCCCGCCGCGCGACTCCTTGCGGTTGAGCGCGCCGACGACGACGGTCTCGGCGATGTCGAGCAGGAAGCCGAGCTCGACGGCCTCGAGCAGGTCGGTGTTGAACGTGCGGCTCTTGTCCTGGACGCTCACGGCCGCGAACCGCTTGCGGAGCGCCTTGAGGTCGGACAGCGCCTGCTCGAGCGACTCCTCGGTGCGGAACACCTGCGCGTTGGCGTCCATCGTCTCCTGCAGCGCGCGGCGGATGTCGGCCACGCGCTCGCCGTCGCCGCGGGTGCGGATGGTCTCGAGCTCGGCCTCGACCGTCGCGGCGGGGTTCTCGGGGATGTCGACCCACTGCGCGCCGGCGGCGTACTGCGCGGCGCTGATGCCGGCGCGCTTGCCGAAGACGTTGATGTCGAGCAGCGAGTTGGTGCCGAGGCGGTTGGACCCGTGCACGGAGACGCACGCGACCTCGCCCGCGGCGTACAGGCCGCGGATGACGTCGGTCGAGTTCCGCAGGACCTCGCCCTCGATGTTCGTCGGGACGCCGCCCATCGCGTAGTGCGCGGTCGGGTAGACGGGCACGGGCTCGGTGTACGGCTCGACGCCGAGGTAGGTGCGCGCGAACTCGGTGATGTCGGGCAGCTTGGCGTCGATGTGCGCGGGCTCGAGGTGCGTGAGGTCGAGCAGCACGTAGTCCTTGTTGGGACCGGCGCCGCGGCCCTCGCGCACCTCGTTGGCCATGGACCGGGCGACGATGTCGCGCGGCGCGAGGTCCTTGATGGTGGGCGCGTAGCGCTCCATGAACCGCTCGCCCTGCGCGTTGCGCAGGATGCCGCCCTCACCGCGTGCGGCCTCCGACAGCAGGATGCCGAGACCCGCGAGACCGGTCGGGTGGAACTGGAAGAACTCCATGTCCTCGAGCGGGATGCCGCGGCGGTACGCGAGCGCCATGCCGTCGCCCGTCAGCGTGTGCGCGTTCGACGTCGTCTTGAAGATCTTGCCGGCGCCGCCGGTCGCGAGGACCACGGACTTGGCGCGGAAGACGTGGATCTCGCCCGTCGCGAGCTCGTAGGCGACGACGCCCGAGACGTTGACCTCCTCGCCGTCGGGGACGTGGCCCGCCGCGAGGTCGTGGTCGACGAGCAGGTCGAGCACGTAGAACTCGTTGAAGAACTCGACGTCGTTCTTCACGCACTGCTGGTAGAGCGTCTGCAGGATCATGTGGCCCGTGCGGTCCGCGGCGTAGCAGGACCGGCGCACGGCCGCCTCGCCGTGGTTGCGGGTGTGGCCGCCGAACCGGCGCTGGTCGATCTTGCCCTCGGGCGTCCGGTTGAACGGCAGGCCCATCTTCTCCAGGTCGAGGACCGCGTCGATGGCCTCCTTGGCCATGACCTCGGCGGCGTCCTGGTCGACGAGGTAGTCACCGCCCTTGACGGTGTCGAACGTGTGCCACTCCCAGTTGTCCTCCTCGACGTTCGCGAGCGCGGCGCACATGCCGCCCTGCGCGGCACCCGTGTGGGAGCGCGTCGGGTAGAGCTTGGAGATGACGGCGGTCCGCACGCGCGTCGACGACTCGAGGGCCGCGCGCATGCCCGCGCCGCCCGCGCCGACGATGACGACGTCGTACTGGTGGGTCTGCATCGGTGGCGATGCCTTCCTGCTGGCGAGCTGGGGGTGGGGGTGGTCCGACGTCGGCGTCAGGCCGTGCAGAACGAGGGGAGCAGGTCCGCCGGGCTGCCCGTCGGGCACGGGTCGAACGTGAAGATGACCAGCGTCCCGAGCACGACGACGAGGACGAACGCGAAGTACAGGAGCCCCTTGAGGACCAGGCGCGTCGTGTCCTTCTCGGCGTAGTCGTTGACGATCGTCCGCATGCCGTTGGTGCCGTGGATCATCGCGAGCCACAGCATGAGCAGGTCCCAGACCTGCCAGAACGGCGACGCCCACTTGCCGGCGACGAACCCGAAGTCGATCTGCGAGACGCCCTCACCGGCGACGAGGTTGACGAACAGGTGCCCGAAGATCAGCACGACGAGCAGGACGCCCGACGCGCGCATGAACACCCAGCCGTAGAGCTCGGTGTTGCCGCGCGTGGTGCGTCGGCCGGGGCCCGCCTTCGGCGGACGCGGTGCCTTGGGGTCGGCGACGAGGCTCATCACTCACCTCCGAAGACGTGCATGAGGTGACGCGGCAGGAAGCCGGCCATCGTCACGACGAACAGGCCGAGCACGATCCAGAGCATCACGCGCTGGTACTTCGTGCCCTTGGACCAGAAGTCGACCAGGATGATCCGGATGCCGTTGAACGCGTGGAACACGATCGCGGCGACGAGCCCCGCCTCACCCAGACCCATGACGGGGTTCTTGTAGGTGGCGATGACCTCGTTGTACGCCTCGGGCGACACCCGCACGAGCGACGTGTCGAGCACGTGCACGAGCAGGAAGAAGAAGATGGCGACGCCGGTCACGCGGTGCGCGACCCACGACCACATGCCTTCGCGCCCTCGGTAGAGCGTTCCAGCCGGCGCTTTGGCAGGCGCTGCGGGCACTGGGGGGCCTCCTGGCGGGTCAGGGGTGAGCCACGGCGGGGACGTCCCTGACCTCGCCGTGCCTGTCGGTCTCACTGTATAGACACGTCTCCCTCACTCCCCGCCGGGCTGGGCCCTTGGTCCCGCCCGGAGGGCCGTTTGTGAGCAACTCCACAGCGACGCCGGACGCGGCCGGGGCGAGGTCGGGGGCCGCTAGCCTGGGCGCCATGCCCAGCGCCGCCTCCGCGTCCCCGTCCGCAGCCGCCGAGGGTCCGGTGCCCGGTCTCTACGCGGTCGTGCCCGCCGGTGGCGCGGGCACCCGACTCTGGCCGCTGTCGCGCGCGGGCCACCCCAAGTTCCTGCACGACCTCACCGGGTCCGGCCGGACGCTGCTCCAGGCGACCGTGGACCGGCTGGTGCCGCTGACCGGGCCCGAGGGAGTGCTCGTCGTGACCGGCCACCGTCACGCCGGCGCCGTCGCCGAGCAGGTGCCCGCGCTCCTCGACGGCCCGGGCGGCGTGCCGCACCGGCTGCTCGCCGAGCCGTCCCCGCGCGACTCGATGGCCGCCATCGGGCTCGCGGCGGCCGTGCTGCTCGAGCGGCACGGCGAGGACGTCGTCATCGGGTCGTTCGCGGCGGACCACGTCATCAGCGGCACCGAGGCGTTCGAGCGCGCCGTGCGTGAGGGCGTCGTCGCGGCGCGCGCCGGGTACGTGGTGACGGTCGGCATCCGGGCGACGGGTCCGTCGACCGCGTTCGGGTACGTGCGGTCGGGCGAGCCGCTGGGCCTCGCGGACGCGCCGAGCGTCCACCACGTGCTCGGCTTCACCGAGAAGCCCGACGAGGAGACCGCGACGGCCTACCTGGCGACCGGCGAGTACCGCTGGAACGCCGGGATGTTCATCGTGCGGGCGCGCGTCCTGCTGGACCACCTCGCGGCGCAGCTGCCGCAGCTCGCCGCGGGCCTCGTCGAGATCGCCGCGGCGTGGGACGGACCCGACCGCGACGCCGTGCTCGACCGCGTGTGGCCGGGCCTGACGAAGATCGCGATCGACCACGCCATCGCCGAGCCCGTGGCGGCGGCGGGAGGCGTGGCCGTGGTGCCGGGTGACTTCACGTGGGACGACGTCGGCGACTTCGCGTCGCTCGCAGAGCTCCTGCCGAGCCCGACGCTCGGTGACGACGCGGTGGTGCTGCGGGTCGGCGCTCCCGACGCCCTCGTCGTCGCGGGCGGCGGGCGGACCGTGACGGTCGTCGGCCTGCCCGGGGCCGTCGTGGTGGACACCCCCGACGCGGTCCTCGTCACGACGCGTGCGCACGCGCAGTCCGTGAAGTCGGCCGTCGACGGGTGGCGCGAGCGCGGCCGCGACGACCTCGTCTGACCCGTCAGGGGCCGCACGACCGCGCTGACCTGCACCCACCGGTGCGACCCGCGGTGGACGCCGGGGCCGGTCGGCGACACGCCCACTAAGGTCGAGTGCGTGCCCGACACGTCCACCTCCGTCCCCACGCTCGTCCCGGCGCTCGACGTCCCCGCACGGTCGACCGACTCGCAGGTGGTGCGGCTGGTGACGCTGCTCGACGCGCTGCGCGACGAGCTCGTCGAGATCCGCCGCGACCTGCACGCGCACCCGGAGCTGGGGCGCACCGAGGAGCGGACCACGCGTGTGGTGGCCGAGCGGCTGCGCCGGGCGGGCCTGTCGCCGCACCTGCTGCCCGGCTCGGGCCTCGTCTGCGACATCGGCCCGTCGCCCGCGGTCTCGGGGCGCCGGCGCATCGCGCTCCGCGCCGACCTCGACGGGCTGCCCGTCGCCGACGCCTGCGGCCTGCCGTGGGCGTCGAGGAACCGCGGGGTCGCGCACGCGTGCGGCCACGACGTGCACACCGCGGCGGTGCTGGGCGCGGGACTCGCGCTCGCCGAGCTCGCGGCCTCGGGCGAGCTCGCGACGGGCGTGCGGCTGGTGTTCCAGCCCGCCGAGGAGGTGCAGCCCGGCGGCGCGATCGACGTGATCAACGCGGGCGGCCTCGACGGCGTCGCGCAGATCTTCGGCATCCACTGCGACCCGAAGGTCGACGTCGGCCAGGTCGGGACGCGCATCGGGCCGATCACGTCGGCGAGCGACGAGGTGCAGGTCGTGCTGACGGGCTCGGGCGGGCACACGTCGCGCCCGCACCTGACGGGCGACCTGGTGTTCGGGCTCGGGCAGGTCATCACGCAGGTCCCCGCGATCCTGGGGCGTCGGCTCGACCCGCGCTCGGGCGTCAACCTGACGTGGGGTGCGGTCCAGGCGGGCTCGGCGCACAACGCGATCCCCGCGTCGGGGACCGTGCGCGGCACGCTGCGCTGCCTCGACGTGCGTGCCTGGGAGAAGGCGTCGGACGTGTTCCACCAGGCGGTCGAGCAGGTCGTCGCGCCGCTCGGGCTCGAGGCGGAGGTCCGCCACCACCGCGGCGTGCCGCCGGTCGAGAACGAGGAGCGCTCGACCGGGATCCTCGAGGCCGCCGCGCGCGACGTGCTGGGGCCCGACGCCGTCCTGCTGACCGAGCAGTCGCTCGGCGGCGAGGACTTCGCCTGGTACCTGACGAAGGTGCCGGGAGCGATGGCGCGGCTCGGCACGCGCACGCCCGGCGGGCGGACGTACGACATCCACCAGGGCGACCTCCGCGTCGACGAGCGTGCGGTCGAGTCGGGTGCCCTGCTGCTGGCCAGGGCGGCGCTGCTCGCGGGGCGGCACTGACTCCGCAGGTCGCCGGACCGGCGTCCGGTGTCCGGGTCGTCCGTCTCTCTCCGCGAGATGCCGTGTCCGTCACCTGGGCGGACATTCCAACTAGGTAACGGAACCTCGGCGGATACCACCTGGTAACAAGCGCGTCACCTGCGGCTCACTACTGTCCTGAGCATCGACGCCGGGCAGGAGACCGTCCCGGCGACGGCCACCTGCCGTCCCGGCGGTCGGCTGACGAGATCAGGAGAGACGCGTGAAGAAGATCATCCGTGTGGCCGCCCTCGGTGGAGCGGTCGCGCTCGCCCTCACGGCCTGTGGCAGCGCCCCCGAGGACACCGAGGAGACCGCCGGAGGCGGCGGCGACGCCGCCTCGGACTTCAAGGCCTGCATCGTCTCGGACGCGGGCGGCTTCGACGACAAGAGCTTCAACCAGCTCAGCTACGAGGGCACCAAGAAGGCCGCCGACGAGCTCGGCGCCGAGTTCGCCGAGGTCCAGTCCGACTCGTCGGCCGACTTCCCCGGCAACCTCCAGAGCCTCGTCTCGGAGAGCTGCAACACCATCGTCTCCGTCGGCTTCGCGCTCTCGGCCGACACGGTCGAGTCGGCGACGTCGAACCCCGACATCAGCTACGTCCTCGTCGACGACGCCGCGGACAACGACTTCGACGGCGAGAAGGACGCGGAGAACATCAAGCCGCTCCTCTACGACACGGCCCAGGCCGCGTTCCTCGCCGGCTACCTCTCCGCGGGCTACTCGGAGGCCGGCAAGGTCGGCACCTTCGGCGGCCAGCCCTACCCGACCGTCACGATCTTCATGGACGGCTTCAAGCAGGGCGTCGAGTACTACAACGCGCAGAAGGGCACGTCCGTCCAGGTCGTCGGCTACCAGGGTGGCGACCAGGGCTCGTTCACCGGTGGCTTCGAGGCCAACGACACCGCCAAGGAGGTCGCGGCCGGCATCATCGACCAGGGCGTCGACGTCCTGCTCCCCGTCGGTGGCCCGATCTACCAGTCCGCGATGGACGCCATCGCCGACTCGGGCCGTGACATCGCCCTGATCGGCGTCGACGCCGACTTCTACGAGACCGACCCGTCGACGCAGGACCTCGTCCTCACGTCGATCCTCAAGAAGATGGACGTCTCCACCTACGAGGCCGTGCTCGCCTCCGCCGAGGACGACTTCGACTTCGAGGCCTACGTCGGCACGCTCGAGAACGAGGGCGTCGGCCTGGCCCCGCTGCACAACTTCGAGGACAAGGTCGACCCGGCCCTCGTGGAGGAGGTCGACGCGCTGCGTCAGGCGATCATCGACGGCGAGGTCACGGTCACCTCGTACCTGTCCGAGTGACGACACCGCTGCGGGGAGGTCGCGACGACCTCCCCGCAGCGTGTTGCTGCGCCGAGACCGTCCGTCGCGCGAGGATCACGACATGAAGCTGGAGCTGCGTGGCATCACCAAGCGCTTCGGGGCGCTGGTGGCCAACGACCACATCGACCTCACCGTCGAGCCCGGGGAGATCCACTGCCTCCTCGGCGAGAACGGGGCCGGCAAGTCCACCCTGATGAACGTCCTGTACGGCCTGTACCAGGCGGACGAGGGCCAGATCCTGCTCGACGACGTCCCGCAGGCGTTCGCGGGGCCGGGCGACGCGATGGCCGCCGGTATCGGCATGGTGCACCAGCACTTCATGCTCATCCCGGTGTTCACGGTCGCCGAGAACGTCATGCTCGGGCACGAGCAGACCTCCTCCGGGGGGCGGCTGGACCTCGAGGCGGGCCGCGCGAAGGTGCGCGAGATCGCCGCCCGGTTCGGCTTCCACGTGGACCCCGACGCGCGCGTCGAGGACCTCCCGGTCGGCGTGCAGCAGCGCGTCGAGATCATCAAGGCGCTGTCGCGCGACGCCCGCGTGCTCGTGTTCGACGAGCCCACCGCGGTGCTCACGCCCCAGGAGACCGACGAGCTGATGGCGATCATGCGCCAGCTCAAGGAGTCCGGCGCCGCCATCGTCTTCATCACGCACAAGCTGCGCGAGGTCCGCGAGGTCGCGGACCGGATCACCGTCGTGCGCCGTGGCGCGGTCGTCGGCGAGGCCAGCCCCCAGGCGAGCGACGCCGAGCTCGCGTCGCTCATGGTCGGCCGCGCGGTCGAGCTGACCGTCCAGAAGGACGCGCCCCAGCACAGCGAGTCGCTGCTCGAGGTCACGGACCTGCAGGTCTCCGACTCCCGCGGCGCCGTGCTGGTCGACGACGTGAGCTTCCAGGTGCGCGGCGGCGAGGTGCTCGTCGTCGCGGGCGTGCAGGGCAACGGCCAGACCGAGCTCGCCGAGGCGCTCGGCGGTCTGCAGCCGAACGTCACCGGCTCGATCCGTCTGGACGGCGCCGAGCTCGTCGGGCGGCCGGTCCGCCAGGTGCTCGACGCCGGGGTCGGGTTCGTGCCGGAGGACCGCAACGAGGACGGCCTGGTCGGCTCGTTCTCCGTCGCCGAGAACCTCGTGCTCGACCGCACCGACGGGCCGCCGTTCGTGCGGCGCGGCGCGCTGCAGCTCAAGGCCCGCGACGCCTTCGCCCGCGAGAAGGTCGACGAGTTCGACATCCGCACGCAGGGCATCGACACGCCCGTCGGGCGGCTCTCGGGCGGCAACCAGCAGAAGGTCGTGCTGGCCCGTGAGCTGTCGCGCGACCTGCGGCTGCTCGTCGCGGCGCAGCCCACGCGCGGCGTCGACGTCGGCTCGATCGAGTTCATCCACAAGCGGATCGTCGAGACGCGTGACGCGGGGATCCCCGTGATCGTCGTGTCGACCGAGCTCGACGAGGCCGTGGCGCTCGGAGATCGGATCATGGTCATGTACCGAGGACGTGTCGTCGGGATCGTCCCCGCGACCACCCCGCGCGACGTGCTCGGCCTCATGATGGCCGGCATCGCGCCGCAGGACACGGCGGACGTCGCATGAGCGGCTCGACGCAGCAGCCCACGACGCCCGTCGTGACGGACGCCGGCGGCGACGACGCCGCGAAGCTCCCGGACACGCGCGACAACCGCTGGGGGGACGCGTTCCAGCGCGTCGTCTCGGGCGGGTGGGCGGTCTCGCTCGGCGCGGTCGTGCTGGCGGTGCTCGCCGGCTCGATCATGATCGCGTTCACGGACGAGGGCGTGCAGGAGGCGTCCAGCTACTTCTTCGCGCGGCCGGGCGACACGCTCGCGGCCATCGGCCAGGCGGTCGGCGGCGCCTACGCGGCCCTGTTCCGGGGCGCGGTGTACGACTTCCGCGCGGACGACTTCGCGACGGGCATCCGCCCGCTCACCCAGTCGCTCACCTACGCCACGCCGCTCATCGCGGCCGGTCTGGGCGTCGCGCTCGCGTTCCGCGCCGGCATGTTCAACATCGGCGGCCTCGGGCAGATGCTCGCGGCGGCCGCCGGCGCGGGCTGGGTCGGCTTCGCGTTCGACCTCCCGCCGGGCGTGCACCTCGTCGTCGCCCTCGTGGTCGGCATCCTCGCCGGTGCGCTGTGGGCCGGCATCGCGGGCCTGCTCAAGGCCACGACCGGCGCGCACGAGGTGATCGTCACGATCATGCTCAACTACGTCGCGTTCTACCTGCTGTCGTACCTGCTCGCGACCCCCGGGCTGCTGCAGGCGCCCGGCTCGGCGAACCCGAAGACGCCGCGCATGAAGGACACCGCGGTGCTGCCGGACCTGCTGGGGCCGCGGTACGCGCTGCACCTCGGGTTCCTGCTCGCGCTCGTGGCCGTCGTCGTCGTGTGGTGGTTGCTCAACCGGTCGAGCGCCGGGTTCGCGTTCCGCGCGATCGGCGAGAACCCGCACGCCGCGCGCGTCGCGGGCATCCACGTGCCGCGGACGACCGTCCTCGCGATGGTGACGTCGGGTGCGCTGATCGGCCTCGCCGGGTCGACGCAGGTGCTCGGGCTCATCACGACCGGGTTCGGCTCCGACATCGACGCCGGGATCGGGTTCGACGCGATCACCGTCGCCCTGCTCGGCGGCTCCAACCCCGTGGGCGTGCTGTTCGCGAGCCTCCTGTTCGGCGCGTTCAAGGCCGGTGGCTCCGCGATGCAGGCCTCGCAGCGGATCCCGATCGAGATCGTGCTCGTCGTGCAGTCGCTCATCGTGCTGTTCATCGCGGCGCCGCCGCTGGTGCGCGCGGTGTTCCGCCTGCCGCAGCCCGACCGCAAGCGGCCGCCCCGGAGACGACCGGACGCGGCGACGACGCAGGACACGGCCACGACGCAGGACACGACGACGGCGGTGGAGCGATGACGACCCTGGCCCCGGTCCCCGACCAGGCGGTGGTCGAGCACCGTCACGTCACCGTGGTGAGCTGGAAGGCCACCATCGGCTTCGGCATCGTCACGGTGCTGTTCGCGCTGCTGCTGCTCCTCGCCCCGCGCGCGGGCAACGCGGCGTTCCGCCTCGCGACCGAGGGCGACCTGTTCACGCTGCCCGACCTCTCCGTGCCCGGCATGGCCACCGCGTGGGTGTGCGTCGCGATCATGGCCGGCCTCGTCGGCGTCGTGGCGGCGCTGTCCGCCCGCGGCCGGAAGGTCCCGCTGTGGGTCCCGGTGCTGTTCGCCGTGGTGTTCCTGTTCGGCTTCCTCGCGTGGGCCGCCGCCGGCAGCGACCGCGACGTGCCGTTCGTGCGGCTCATCGGCGGCTCGGTGCTCCTGGCCGTGCCGATCGTGTTCGGGGCGCTCGGCGGCGTGATCGGCGAGCGCGCGGGCGTCGTGAACATCGCGATCGAGGGCCAGCTGCTCGCGGGTGCGTTCACCGCGGCCGTCGTCGGGTCGATCACGGACTCCCCGTGGCTCGGCCTGCTCGCCGCGATCGTCTCGGGTGTGCTCGTCGCCGCGGTGCTCGCGCTGTTCGCGATCAAGTACCGCGTCAACCAGGTGATCGTCGGCGTCGTGCTCAACGTCCTCGTCATCGGGCTCACGAGCTTCTTCTACTCGCAGGTGCTGGTGCCGAGCGCCGAGCAGCTCAACGACACGACCCGCTTCGACCGCATCGCGATCCCGGTGCTGTCGAAGATCCCCGTGATCGGACCGGCGCTGTTCAACCAGACCGTGGTCGTCTACCTCATGTACGTCGCGGTGCCCGCGGTGTGGTTCGCCTTGAGCCGGACCCGCTGGGGCCTGCGCGTGCGGGCCGTCGGCGAGCACCCGAAGGCCGCGGACACCGTCGGCATCAAGGTCGAGCGCACACGCTGGCGCGCGGTCCTCATCGCCGGCGGTGTCGCGGGCGTCGGCGGGGCGTTCTACACCGTCGTGTCCGTGTCGAGCTTCGGCAAGGAGATGACCGCGGGGGCCGGCTTCATCGCGCTGGCCGCCGTCATCTTCGGCAACTGGGACCCGATCCGTGCCGCGCTCGCCGCGCTGCTGTTCGGCTTCGCGTCGAACCTCGAGGGCGCGCTCAGCATCGTCGGGGCACCCGTACCCAGCCAGTTCATGCTCATGCTGCCGTACGTCGTGACGATCCTGGCGGTCGCCGGGCTCGTCGGCCGCTCGCGCGCGCCCGCGGCGGCCGGCCAGCCGTACGTCAAGGAGTGACCGCCGTGGAGATCGACTGGGAGGCGCTGCGCGCCGCGGCCACCGAGGCCATGCACCGGGCGTACGTGCCGTACTCGAAGTTCCCCGTGGGCGTCGCGGCGCTCGTCGACGACGGCCGCGTCGTCGTCGGCTGCAACGTCGAGAACGCGTCGTACGGCCTGACCCTGTGCGCCGAGTGCGCGCTCGTCTCCGGTCTGCACGTCTCGGGCGGGGGGCGGCTCGTCGCGTTCACGTGCGTCGACGGGCACGGGAACGTCCTCATGCCGTGCGGGCGCTGCCGGCAGCTGCTGTGGGAGCACGGCGGCGCGCGGCTGCTCGTCGAGACGGTGTCGGGCATCAAGCCGATGACCGAGGTCCTGCCGGACGCGTTCGGCCCGGAGGACCTGGAGACGCGGGCGTGACGCCGGAGGCCGCACCCGGAGTGCAGTGGACGGTGGGGGGCGCCGCAGGCGGCGCCCGCCGGGAACGGAACGCAGGGAAGGCCGACCGATGAGCACAGCAAGCGAGCCGTTCGACGCCGTCGACGTCATCGTCGCCAAGCGAGACGGGCGCAGGCTGACCGACGCGCAGATCGACTGGGTCGTCGACGCGTACACGCGCGGCGTCGTCGCGGACGAGCAGATGTCCTCGCTCGCGATGGCGATCCTGCTCAACGGCATGGACCGCGCGGAGATCGCGCGCTGGACGGCCGCGATGATCGCGAGCGGCGAGCGGCTCGACTTCTCGTCGCTGTCGCGCCCGACGTCCGACAAGCACTCGACGGGCGGCGTGGGCGACAAGATCACGCTGCCCCTCGCCCCGCTGGTCGCGGTGTTCGAGGTCGCGGTCCCGCAGCTGTCGGGCCGCGGCCTCGGCCACACGGGCGGGACGCTCGACAAGCTCGAGTCGATCCCCGGCTGGCGCGCGGCGCTCTCCAACGACGAGACCATGCGGCAGCTCGAGGACGTCGGCGCGGTCATCTGCCAGGCCGGCTCGGGCCTCGCCCCTGCCGACCGCAAGCTGTACGCGCTGCGCGACGTGACGGGCACGGTCGAGGCGATCCCGCTCATCGCGTCGTCGATCATGAGCAAGAAGATCGCCGAGGGCACGGGCTCGCTGGTCCTCGACGTCAAGGTCGGGTCGGGCGCGTTCATGAAGGACGAGGCCCGGGCGCGCGAGCTCGCGCAGACGATGGTCGAGCTCGGCACCGACGCGGGCGTCACGACGGTCGCGCTGCTCACCGACATGTCGACGCCGCTGGGCCTCACCGCGGGCAACGCGCTCGAGGTCCGCGAGTCGCTCGAGGTCCTGGCGGGCGGCGGCCCGGCCGACGTCGTCGAGCTCACGGTCGCGCTCGCGCGCGAGATGCTCGACGCCGCGGGACGCCCCGACGCCGACCCCGCCGCGGCGCTCGCCGACGGGCGGGCGATGGACGTGTGGCGGCGCATGATCGCGGCGCAGGGCGGCGACGTCGACGCGCCGCTGCCGGTCGCGCGCGAGACCGAGCAGGTCGTCGCCGAGACCGACGGCGTCGTGACGACCGTCGACGCGTACGCCGTCGGGATCGCCGCGTGGCGGCTCGGCGCAGGGCGGGCGCGCAAGGAGGACCCGGTGCAGGCGGGCGCGGGCGTCGAGCTGCACGTGCGCCCCGGCGACGAGGTCCGCGCCGGGCAGCCGCTGCTCACGCTGCACACCGACACCCCCGAGCGGTTCGGCCGCGCGCGCGAGGCGCTCGACGGCGGCCTCGTCGTCGCACCCGCGGGCACACGTGTGGAGCCGCGCCCGCTCGTGCTCGACCGCGTCACCGCCTGATCCCGCGCTGCTCCCGCCGTGACCGTGGCGGCGGGGGCGGTACCGGAGCACGATGGAGACGACCGCCGAGCGTGAGGGAGGACCGATGAGCACCGTCCCCGGCGACGAGACGTGGCGTGACGCGGGCCTGGAGCCCGTGGCTCCGGAGACGCCGCTGCGGCTGACCGACGACGCCACCGACGGGTCCGCCGACCCCGAGGAGTACCAGCCCGGGTTCCCCCGGGCCGACCGCGACGGCCGCGCGGACGAGGCCGACGTCGTCGAGCAGGACACCGAGGTGCCCGCCGACGACGACGAGCCGGGCGCCGCCGGGTGAGCGGCTGTCCCCAGCGTCGACCGCGGTGCCGGTGGCCTGACCTGGCACGTCGCGCGTGCGCCGGTACGGTGACGTCATGACGTCCCCCGACGCGCGCACCGCCGACGACGACGCGACGGCGGCGCTCGTCGCCCTCGTCCCCGGGCTGCCGAAGATCCTGCTGCACGACCACCTCGACGGCGGGCTGCGGCCCGCGACGATCGTCGAGCTGGCGGCGGAGGTGGGCCACGAGCTGCCGACGACCGACGCCGACGCGCTCGGGCGCTGGTTCGTCGAGTCCGCCGACTCGGGCAGCCTCGAGCGCTACCTCGAGACGTTCGAGCACACCGTGGCCGTCATGCAGACCGTCGACGGGCTGCGGCGGGTCGCGCGCGAGGCCGCGCTCGACCTCGCCGCCGACGGCGTCGTGTACGCCGAGTCGCGGTACGCGCCCGAGCAGCACCAGCGCGCCGGGCTGACGCTCGAGCAGGTCGTCGACGCCGTCCAGCAGGGCTTCGCCGAGGGCGTCGCCGAGGCCGCGGCGCAGGGGCGGACGATCCGCGTCGGGACGATCCTGTCGGCGATGCGCCAGGCGGACCGCGCGGACGAGATCGCGGCGCTCGCGATCGCCCGCAGCGGCGACGGCGTGGTCGGCTTCGACATCGCCGGGCCCGAGGAGGGCTTCCCGCCGTCGCGGCACGCGTCGGCGTTCCGCACGCTCGCCGACGCGCACGTCCCCGCGACCGTGCACGCGGGGGAGGGGTCCGGCCTCGAGTCGGTGGCGCAGGCGCTGCACGTCGCGCAGGCGTGCCGCCTCGGTCACGGCGCCCGGCTCGTCGAGGACATCGCGACCGACGACCTCGGCGACCGGCTGGGACCGCTCGCGCAGTGGGTGCGCGACCGTCGCGTCCCGCTCGAGCTCTGCCCGTCGTCGAACCTCCAGACCGGCATCGCCGCGACCGTCGCCGAGCACCCCGTGACGCGCCTCAAGCGCCTCGGCTTCAAGGTCACGGTCAACACCGACAACCGTCTGCAGTCCGGCACGACTCTCTCGCGCGAGCTCACGCTGCTCGTGCAGGAGGCCGGCTGGACGCTCGACGACCTGCAGGACGTGGCCGTGACCGCGGCCGCCTACGCGTTCGCCCACCACGACGAGCGCGACGCACTCATCGACACCGTGATCCGGCCGGCCTACGCGGCTGCCCGGGGAGGAAGGCACCGCGCATGACCACGACGCACGACGCCGCCGGGCTGGCCCGGCTCGTCGACCACACGCTCCTCAAGCCGGAGGCGACCGTCGCCGACGTGCAGGCCCTGGTCGAGGAGGCCGCCCGGCTCGGCGTGTACTCGATCTGCATCTCGCCGTCGTTCCTGCCGGTCGATACCTCCGCGGCGCCCGGGCTGCACGTCGCGACCGTGTGCGGGTTCCCGTCGGGCAAGCACCACAGCGACGTCAAGGCGGCCGAGGCCGCGCGTTCGGTGCGGGACGGCGCCGACGAGGTCGACATGGTCATCGACGTCGGCGCGGCGCGCGAGGGGCGGTACGACGCGGTCGAGGCCGACATCGCCGCGGTCCGTGCCGCGACGCCCGGCGACGTCGTGCTCAAGGTCATCATCGAGTCGGCGGCACTCACCGACGACCAGATCGTCGCGGTGTGCCAGGCGGCCGAGCGCGCGGGCGCGGACTTCGTGAAGACGTCGACGGGCTTCCACCCGGCGGGCGGCGCGACCGTGCACGCGGTCGCCCTCATGGCGCAGACCGTGGGCGGACGCCTCGGCGTGAAGGCGTCGGGCGGCATCCGCACGGCCGCCGATGCCGTCGCGATGGTCGACGCGGGCGCGACGCGCCTGGGCCTGTCCGGCACCGCCGCGGTCCTCGCCGGGCTCGAGGCCGACGCGGGGTACTGAGCGCGCACCCGCGCCCTCGGCCGGCCCTCGACCTGCCGCGAGCGCCGTGACCGGCGCGTCTCGCGTGTCCGGTGCGGCCGATTCACCCGGATGCGGGACCTCCGTCGATTGACTCCTGCCGCGCCGCCCCGGGACAGTGGGGCGGGCCGCGCGCTCCGGCGCGGTCGCGTCGCGCTGCCCGCGCGACGACCGACGGACGGGAGGACGCGCCGGGATGGCACGGATCCGACGCGCCGCGGTCGTCGCCGCCCTCGTCGTGCCGGTCCTCGCCGCTGGTGGAGTCGTCGCCGTCGCGCTCTCGCGCTCCGACGAGACGCCCCCGGTCGTCGTGCCCACGGGGTGGGAGCAGGCCTGGGAGGACGGCCACGTCCGCGAGGGTGACGCCGTCGTCCTCGCGTGGGGTGACCTGCCCGGAGCCGACCCGACGCACGCGACGCTCGACCTGCGCTTCGACCCCGCGCGGACCGTCGCCGCGCTCGACGAGCTGTACGGGACGACCGTCGAGGACCTCGCCGTCGCCGCACCCGACGGGGCGATCGCCGCGTCGAAGGTCGTGGTGGTGGTCGACGGCACGTGGACGCAGGGGCCCGGGTCGGGTCGCGAGCAGCCCGTGGCGCCCGCGCACGGCGGTCTGTCGGCCGGGACGCGTGCGGTGAGCGGTGCCGTCGACGGCGGTGTGGGCCTGGTCCGCGCGACGGTTCCGGCCCTCGCGGGCGGCGGCGGCTCCGAGGCGCCCGCGCCGTCCTGGGACCTCGCGCGCGGCTTCGCCGAGATGGTCCTCGACTTCGCCCGCAGCGAGTCGCCCGAGGGGAGCGTCGCGGGGGACTCCGCCGGGGCGTTCGCCGACGCCAGCGCCGCGTACCTGGCGACCATCGGCGCGGCGGAGGGGATCGGCGACCTCGCCGACCTGGTCCGCAGCCCCTCGGTGCCGTGGTCGAGCGCGCGGCTCGGGGACGGCGGGTGGCTGCTCCTGCAGTACCTCGCCGAGCGCGACGACGACCGCGTCGTGTCGCGCATCTGGCGTGGTGCCGACGGGACGCGCACCGCGCTCGAGGCCTACCGCGGCGTCGCGGGGCTCACCGAGTCCGCCCTCAACCGCCGGGTCGCCGAGTACGCGATGCGGACGGTCGCGTGGGACCTCGGCCCGTCCCGCGAGCTCGCGGACGCCGTCGCGGCGCTCGACCCGGTGCTGCTCGCGGGGCGCACGACTCCCGTCGAGGCGGTCCCGGACGACCCCGGTCACTACCGGGTGCCGGACGCGTTCGCGCCGTCCGACTACGGGTTCAACGTCGTCCGCCTCGAGCCCGAGCCCGGTGCGCGCACGGTCCACGTGCGGCTCCGTGGCAACAGCGCCGCGCCGGACGCCGGCTGGTCCGTCGGGTTCGTCGCGCTCGGCGGCGAGTCCCCCCGGTACAGCCCGGTGACGGAGGGCGACGACGCCGAGCTGCAGTTCTCGCTGCGCGACGGCGAGGGCGAGGTCTACCTCGTCGTGACGGGCACCCCCGCGCGCGCGCACGTGGTCGACTCGGCGAGCGGGTTCGGCGACGTGCCGCGCTACCCGTACGAGTTCCGGCTCGCCGGTGCGACGGTCGTCGACGAGTCGACCCAGCCCGCGGCGCCCGGCGGCCACCGGCACCCCAACGGCGGCGGCTGGGTCGACGACGCGGCCCGCGTGGACGCGACCGCCTACGTGGGCCCGCACGCGGTGGTCCGCGGCGACGCGCGCGTGACCGGGTCGGCGCGGGTCGAGGGACGTGCGTGGGTCGAGCCGGGCGCGGTCGTCGGCGGGGACGCGGTCGTGAAGGACATGGCCGTCGTGCGCTCGTCGGCGCGCCTGTCCGGCTCGGTCGTCGTGGGCGGGGACGCGGTGGTGTCCTTCTCGTGCGACGCGGGCGGCTACGTCGCGTACGAGCCCGCCCGCACGTGCGACGGGCAGCCCGCGGGCGCCGACGTCAACGTCGCCCCCACGCCGCTGCCCGCCGACGCCCTCGTCTTCGCGGACCCGCAGCTCGCGCCACCGCAGCCCGCCGTCACCGCGACGGCCGAGCCCGAGCCCGGTCCGTCGTCCTCGCCGTCGCAGCAGCCGACCCAGCAGGCCTCGCGCCCTCCCGTGCCGCCGGCCGGGGGCGGAGGCGCTGGCACGGGGACGCCGGCGCCGCCGCCCGCGAACGGCGGCGGGACGGACGGCGGCGTGGCACCCCCCGAGCCCGTGACCGCCGGCGGCTGCTCCGCGACGTACCGCGTGACCACCACGTGGGAGAGCGAGGGGCGTGCCTGGTACCAGGCGGAGCTCGTCGTCACCGCCGGGTCGGCAGGCGTCAGCGGGTGGGCCGTGTCGTGGACCCTGCCCGCGGGCAAGAACGTGACGGCGGTGTGGAACGCGCAGCTCGGCACGTCCGGCTCCGCCGTCACCGCCGAGAACATGTCGTACAACGGCACGCTCCGCGCGGGTGAGACCGCGACGTTCGGCCTGCAAGGAACCGCGCCGTCACCCGACGTCGCCCGGGCGGTGCATCCCGTCGCCTGCACGCAGACGCGCTGACGCGCGCACGAGGCGTCCGTCAGCGGCCCGAGCGCGTCGGCGCCGGTCGGCGCTAGAGCCCGAGCACCGAGCGGACGTCGGCCGCAACCGCGTCGAGCCGGGCACGCGCCGCGTGCCGCGCATGCCCGACGGCGTCGTCGTCCGCCCCCGCCGGGACGGGCTCGACGACCTCGAGGTAGCACTTGACCTTGGGCTCGGTGCCGCTGGGCCGCACGACGACACGCGTCCCGTCGGCCGTGAGGAGCCGCAGCCCCTCGGTCGGCGGCAGGCCGTCCCGGTCGTCGTCGGTGCCGGCGGCGAGGTCGACCACGGACGTGACCCGGACCCCGGCGATGTGCTGCGGCGGCGCCTCGCGCAGGCGCTGCACGGTCGCGGCGATGTCCGCGAGGTCCGCGAACCGCGCCGACACCTGGTCGGTGAGGTGGAGGCCGTGCGTGCGCGCGAGGTCGTCGAGCGCGCCGACGAGGGTGCGACCCTGCGCCTTGAGCGAGGCCGCGAGCCCGGCGACGGTGAGCGCGGCCGAGATGCCGTCCTTGTCGCGCACGTGCGCGGGGTCGACGCAGTACCCGAGCGCCTCCTCGTACCCGAACACCAGGCCGTCGACGCGCGAGATCCACTTGAAGCCCGTGAGCGTCTGGGCGTGGCGCAGACCCGCGCTGGTGGCGATCTCACCGAGCAGGCGCGACGAGACGATCGAGCTCGCGAGGACCGCGTGGTCGGTCCCCGCGGCCGTCGCCCGGCGCGCGGCCAGGTCGCCGAGCAGCGCACCCGTCTCGTCGCCGTGCAGCATGCGCCAGCCCTCGGCGCCCGCGGTGTCGGGGCCGCGGTAGGAACGCGTCCGCAGGTCCTGGACCGCGACGGCGCACCGGTCGGCGTCCGGGTCGAGCGCGAGCACGAGGTCCGCGTTCTCGTCGCCGGCCAGGCCGATCGCGAGGTCGATCGCGCCGGGCTCCTCGGGGTTGGGGAACGCGACGGACGGGAAGTCCGGGTCGGGGAACTCCTGCTCCGGCACGACGAGCACGTCCGTGAACCCCGCCGCGGCGAGCACGCGCTGCGCGACCTTCCCGCCGACGCCGTGCAGCGGCGTGAGGACGATGCGCAGCTTCTTGGCGGCCGCACGGGCCTCCGGCGACCGGTCCGCGAGGCCCACCACCGCGCCGACGTAGGCGTCGAGCACCTCGGGCCCGAGCACGGTCCAGCCGTGGTCGGCGCGCGGGACCGAGGCGACCGACGGCACGCGCGCGATCTCGGCGGCGATCGCGGTGTCGGTCGGCGGCACGATCTGGGCGCCCTGGCCGCCGTCCGTGACGACGCGACCGCCGAGGTAGACCTTGTAGCCGTTGTCCTGGGGCGGGTTGTGGGACGCGGTCACCATGATCCCGGCGTCGGCCTCGAGGTGGCGCACCGCGAACGCGAGCACGGGCGTCGGGAGTTCCTCGGGCAGCAGCAGGACCTCGATGCCCACCGCCGTCAGCACGCCCGCGGTGTCGAGCGCGAACTGCCGCGAGTTGTGGCGCGCGTCGTACCCGACGGCCACGCGCGGCGGCGGGGTCACACCGTCGAGCTCGCCCAGCAGGAAGTCCGCGATGCCCGACGCGGCGCGGATGACGACCGCGCGGTTCATCCGGTGCGGACCGCCCGCGAGGCGCCCGCGCAGCCCGGCCGTGCCGAACTGCAGCAGCCCCTGGAAGCGGTCGGCCAGCTCGTTGCGCGCCACGCGTCGGGCGTCGAGCGCCTGCCGCTGCGTCGGGTCGGGCTCCTGCCCCGGGGCGAGCCCCACGGGCCCGGTCCGGGCCGTCGTCAGCAGGTCGCGCAGCTCCTGCGCCGTCCGCGGGTCAGGGTCGTCGTCGATCCACGCCTGCACCTGCGCCTCGAGGTCCGCCCACACCACGTCGCCGGTCATGGGGCCAACGTACTGAAAGCGTCGCGGAAGGTCCCGCCGAAGGTCCCGGTGGCGCGGCGGGCACGTGTGCCGAGGCTCCTGACGTGCGCGGAAGCCCGCAGCCGGGATCCGGTGGCCGCGGGCGTCCGTCGTCGTGCGGGGTCGTGCGGGGTCGTGCGAGGTTCGTGCGAGGCCGGCGTCAGACGCGCCGGACGACCTCCGCGAGCAGCGCGCTGATCCGCGGGCCTGCGGCCGCACCGGCCTCGAGGACCTCGGCGTGCGACAGCGGCTGGTCGCTGATGCCCGCGCCGAAGTTCGTCACGAGGGACACGCCCAGGATCTCCAGGCCCGCCTGACGGGCCGCGATCGCCTCGAGCGTCGTCGACATCCCGACCAGGTCCCCGCCGATCCGCCCCGCCATCGCGACCTCGGCGGGCGTCTCGTAGTGCGGGCCGCGGAACTGCACGTACACGCCCTCGTCGAGCGACGGGTCGACCGTGCGGGCCACGTCGCGCAGCCGTGCCGAGTACAGGTCGGTGAGGTCGACGAACGTCGCGCCCTCGAGCGGCGACGTCGCCGTGAGGTTGATGTGGTCCTTGATGAGGACGGGCGTGCCCGGACCCCACGCCGGGTTGAGCCCGCCGCAGCCGTTGGTCAGGACCAGCACCGACGCGCCCGCGGCGGCCGCGGTCCGGACGCCGTGCACCACGCGTCGCACGCCCCGGCCCTCGTACAGGTGGGTGCGCGAGCCGAGCACGAGCGCGTGCCGGGGGGCGTCGTCGGGCGAGCCCGCGATGCGGATCGAACGGATCGTGCCGACGTGGCCGACGACCGCCGCCGCGCTGAACCCGGGCACCTCGGTGCTCGGCAGCTCGGCGACCGTCTCGCCCAGCAGGTCCGCCGCGCCGCCCCAGCCCGAGCCGAGCACGAGCGCCACGTCGTGCTTCGCGACACCGGTCGCGCTCGCGAGGTGGGCGGCGGCCGCACGGGCCACCTCGAACGGGTCGGTCGCGGGGTCGTCGAGGTCGGGCACGTCGGTGAGGTCGCTCATGCTCGAAGGCTAGCCCGCACCGACGGCTCCGACGCAGGACGCCGCGAGCGGGGCGGGCAGGCAGAATGGGCACCCGTGAGCACCCCGTCGCAGGACACCGACCGTTCCCGAGCGCCCCGCGTCGTCGTCGTCGGCGGCGGACCCGGCGGCTACGAGGCCGCGCTCGTCGCACGCCGCCTGGGCGCCGACGTCACCGTCGTCGAGCGGGCGGGCCTGGGTGGTGCCGCGGTGCTGACCGACGTCGTGCCGTCGAAGACGCTCATCGCCACCGCGGAGTGGATGACGATCGCGGACCGCGCGCCCGAGCTCGGCATCCGCCTCGACGGGATCAGCACCCCGGGCTCGATCGCCGAGTCGGGCGTCGGCTCGCTCGTGCGGCACAGCATCGACCTCGCCGCGGTCAACGCGCGCGTCAAGGCGCTCGCGGCCGCGCAGTCCGCCGACATCCGCGCGCGACTGGACCGCGAGGGCGTCCGGACCGTCCTCGGCCACGGCCGGCTCGACGGCCCGTCGCGCGTCGTCGCGACGTCGGCCGACGGTGAGGAGCAGGTCCTCGACGCCGACGTCGTGCTCGTCTCGACCGGCGCGACGCCGCGCGTCCTGCCCGAGGCCGTGCCCGACGGCGAGCGCATCCTCACGTGGACGCAGCTGTACGACCTGCAGGAGCTGCCCGAGAAGCTCGTCGTCGTCGGGTCCGGCGTGACGGGTGCCGAGTTCGCCGGCGCGTACACGTCGCTCGGCGCGGACGTGACGCTCGTGTCGTCGCGCGACCGCGTCCTGCCCGGAGAGGACGCCGACGCCGCCCAGGTGCTCGAGGACGTCTTCAAGGCGCGCGGCATGACCGTGCTGTCGCGCTCGCGCGCCGCGGGGGCGCGGCGCGTCGGCGACCGGGTCGAGGTCTCGCTCGCCGACGGGCGCGTCATCGAGGCGTCGCACGTGCTGTTCGCCGTCGGCTCGATCCCGACCACCGCGGGGCTCGGGCTCGAGGAGGCGGGCGTGCGCCTCACGCCGTCGGGGCACATCGAGGTCGACAAGGTGTCCCGGACGTCCGTGCGCGGCGTCTACGCGGCCGGCGACGTGACCGGGGTCTTCCCGCTCGCGTCCGTCGCGGCGACGCAGGGGCGCATCGCGATGTCGCACGCGCTCGGCGACGCCGTGAAGCCGCTGTCGGTGCGCGGGGTGTCGGCGAACATCTTCACCGCGCCCGAGATCGCGACCGTCGGCTCGTCCGAGGCACGCCTCGCCGAGCTCGGCGTGCACTACACCGTCAGCACGCTGCCGCTCGCCCGGAACCCGCGCGCGAAGATGCTGGGCGTGCGCGACGGGTTCGTGAAGATCTTCGCCGCCGAGGGGACGGGCACGATCCTGGGCGCGGTCGTCGTCGGCCCGCGTGCGAGCGAGTCGATCTTCCCGCTCACGCTCGCCGTCACCCACCGCCTCACCGCCGACCAGGTCGCCGACGCGTCGACGGTGTACCCGTCGATGTCGGGGACGATCGGCGAGGTCGCGCGCATGCTCCACCACCGTTCCGCGGACTGAGGCCGGAGCGCAGCGGACGGTGCGGGTCGCGCAGCGGCACGCGCCGGGAGCGGAGCGCAGGGCTCGGGCCGCTTAGGTGCGGACTGAGCCCGGAGCGCGGCCGGCCCGTCAGGGCGTGAACGTGGCCGTCACCGGGAGGTGGTCGGAGAGCGTCGACGTGCCCACGGTCGCGGCGGTGAACGTCACGCCCTGACCGAGCACCCAGTCGATGCGGTGCCCGGGGTCGGTGCTCGGCTCGGTGAGCGCGTCGGGGTCGCCCGCCTCGTCGACCGCGCTGACCCACCCGGCGTCCGTGAGGAGGTCGAGCTCGGGCGAGCCCGGCTCGGCGTTGAGGTCGCCCGCGAGGATCGCGGCCCCGGAGACGGGCTCGGCGGCGAGCAGCGCGTCGAGCTGGTCGAGGCGGGTCGGGGTGTTGGACGCGCGGTGCTGCAGGTGCACGGAGGTGACCCGCACCGAGGTCCCGGACGCGGTCGTCACCGTCGCGGACAGCGCCGACCGCTGCTGCGGTCCGTCCCCGTAGGGGAGCGGGTGCACGGCCACGTCGGTGAGACCCGAGCGCGCGAGCACGGCGTTGCCGAACTGCCGGTCCGCGGCCGGGGCGAAGCGGATCGTCATGTCGAGCCGGTGCGCGAGCCAGGTCGCCATATCGGCGC
This sequence comes from Cellulomonas fimi, assembly GCF_028527925.1. Classification (GTDB taxonomy): domain Bacteria; phylum Actinomycetota; class Actinomycetes; order Actinomycetales; family Cellulomonadaceae; genus Cellulomonas; species Cellulomonas fimi_C. Next base: position 20,271 of record NZ_JAPESW010000001.1, on the reverse strand, counting down.
CCCCGCCGAAGACCCAGCCGCGCTCGAGCTCCTGCAGCGTGACGACGTCGGGGTCAAGGGCCTCGATCGTCCGGGCGATCCCCTCGAGGTCGACCGCGGTCAGCGGGGACACCCCGTAGTGCAGGTTCCAGTCGACGACGGTGAGCGGCCCGTCGGCGGCCGCCGTGGGGACGGTCGCGCCGGTGGTGCTCCAGCCGCGGTGTCCGGCGAGGACGCCCACGACGGCGAGCACGACCCCCGGGATCAGCAGCAGGCGCGCGGCGTTGACCCGAGCGGGGACCTTCTCGTCGTCGAGCGGCGGTTCGTCGACCTGCGCGGCGACCTCGGGCGTGCGGCGCCGCAGCCCCGCGAGACCCACGACCGCAGCCGCGAGGACCACGACCCACGCGTTGTCGATCGGCAGCGGCACGTCGTAGTCGAGCATGTAGAGCAGGAGCGGCAGCACGACCCCGAGCCCGGCCGCGCCCGTGCTGATCGCGGTCCGCGGGATCCCGGGCGGCGCCGGGCGGCGGGTGCTGAGGACGGTCGCGACGACGAGGCCGGCGACGACCTGCGTCCCGGCGAGCGCCACGAGGGCCACCGGGCCGGACGTCCAGAGGCTCACGCCCGTGCCGACCGCGAGGAGCGCGGCGGCACCGACCCGGACGGCGGCAGGCCACACGTCGGGGCGCAGCAGCGGCCACGCGCCGAGCGCGGAGGCGCCGAGCAGCACGAGGCCCGCGACGTCGAGCGGCACGTCGGCCTGCGACGCCGCGAACGCCGGGTTGGCGAGCAGCATCACGGTGACGGCGAGGAACGGCCCGAGCGCCCACAGGCGGCGGGGGCGGCCGGTCGGCTCGGGGGAGGCGTCCGGGCCGACGAGCCCGCGCGTCACGAGGAACGGCGCGATCGCGACCGCCAGGGCGACGACCCACCCGACGGCTCCCGACCGCCAGACGGCGTCCCACGTGCCGAGCAGCAGCTGGAGGCCCACGGAGAGCCCGGACCCGACGAGGAGACCGGTCGCGGCCTGGCGGGCCCCGCCGCTGCGGCCGGCGACGTGCGCGACGCCGAGCGTCAGCACCGCGACCGTGACGGCCACCCAGACCAGCCCGGTGATGTCGAGCGCGAGCCCGTCGAGCGCCTGCACGACGAGCCGCAGGAGGGCCAGGACGCCCGCACCTGCGAGGACCGTGCGCGCGTCCGGCGTGCCCGACGTGCGGCGACGGGCGAGCAGCAGCGCGGAGGCCACGATCCCCGCGCCCGCGTACGTCGCGACGGCCGCGCCGCCCGCGGCGACGGTGCCGACCGCGAACCACCGGTCGAGCATCGGGCCGCTCGCGCGGACGGCCTCCAGCGCGGCGAGCGTGAGCGCCGCGACGAGCCACACGCGCGTCGGGGTGCCGGCGTCCGGCGGCGTCGTGCTGCGCCCGCTCGCCGCCGACGTCGGGCTGCCGGCGGCGGCGGTGGGGTCGACATCGGGGGCGCTGCCGGCGGGGGTCGAGGTGCGGCTGCCGCCGGGAGGGGTGGTCACGCGCCGCACGGTACCCGTCCCGGGGCGCCGGAGACCGCCGACGGGCGGAGCGCCCGCCGTGGGGGCGTTCGTCAGGCGAAGAGCGCCGAGCCGATGAACGGGCTGTCGTCCGTGGTCACCGGCGTGCCGTCGGCGCCGAGCACGAGCGACCCGTCGGGGACGCCCGGCGGGACGGCGAACAGGCCCGACCCGGTGTGCTGCAGGTACTCCATGAGCCCGTCCTGCGCCGACAGCCGGTTCTGCATGGGCACGTAGTGCGTGCGGGGGTCCCGGACGAAGGCGAGGAAGAACAGGCCGGCGTCGAGTCGGCCGAGCGCGTCGTTGCCGTCGGTGAAGTTGTAGCCCCGGCGCAGCATGCGCACGCCGTCGTTCTGGTCGGGGTGCGCGAGGCGGACGTGGCTGTTCGTCGCGATCAGCGGCGCGTCACCGCGGCCCGTCGCCGCGAAGTCGGGCTCGGTGAACTCGGTGCCGCCCGACAGCGGCGCGCCCTCGCCCTTGGTGCGGCCGACGAGCGTCTCCTGCTCGCGCAGCGACGTGCGGTCCCACGTCTCGATGATCATCCGGATGCGCCGCGCGACAAGGTACGTGCCGCCCGTCAGCCAGGCCGAGTCGACGCCGCCGCCCGCGTCGTCCCGCGCGGCCTGCTCGGGGACCCAGACGTGCGCGTCGAGGGCGTCGTCCTCCTCGGCCTTGACGTTCGCCGTGCCGTCCTTGAAGCCGAACAGGTTGCGCGGGGTGCGCTGCGCGGTGCTCGTCGACGACGTGCGCCCGTAGCCGAGCTGCGTCCACCGGATCGCGGCCGCACCGAACGCGGCGCGGGACAGGTTGCGGATCGCGTGCACGGCGACCTGCGGGTCGTCCGCGCACGCCTGCACCACGAGGTCGCCGTCGCTGCGCGCCGGGTCGAGCGCGTCGCCGGGGAAGTGCGGCAGCTCGACGAGCCCACCGGGCAGCCGGTCGGCGAGCCGGAACCGGTCGGTGCCGGGCGTGCCGTCGGGCGCGGGGGTGCCGACGAACAGGGAGCGTCCGAAGCCGAACGTGAGCGTGAGCCCGGCGGGCGGCAGGTCCGCGACCTCACCGGTGTCGTCCGGCGGGGCGTCGTACGGCCCGGACGCCGGGCCGAACGGCCCCGCGGACAGGCCCTGCGTGAGCCTGGCCGCGGTCGTGGTCCAGCGACGGAGCAGCGCGACGAGCTCGTCGCGCGAGTCCGTCGTGACGTCGAACGCCGCGAGGTACAGGCGGTCCTGCGCGGGCGTCACGATCCCCGCCTGGTGCACCCCCGTGAACGGGAAGGTGCCCGGGGCCCCGCTTGCGGTCGGTGCGGTCGCGGCGGCCGTCGTCGCGCGTGCGGCACCGAAGCCGGCCGCCGCGGCGACCGCCGCGACGCCGCCGCCCAGCCCGAGCAGCGCGCGCCGGGAGAGCCCCTCGGACCGCGGCGCAGAGGCGTCGGGCGCGACCGGGTCGGGCGTGGTCTCGGGGGCGTCGGTCATCGGTCCTCAGGCCCCGGTGACCGTCGTGGTGAGGCGCGACAGCGGCTCGGACAGCGCGTCGACCGCGGCGGCGAGGTCCTTGACCTGGTCCTCGGTCAGCTGGTCGTACGGCGTGAAGCCCGTCTCGACGCTGCCCTGCGCGGCCAGCAGGTCCTGCAGCTCGGCGAACCGCTCGTCGAGCTGGTCGGCCAGGTCGGCGTCCCGCTCCTGCACGACGTCCGCGAGCACCTCGTAGGCGACGCGCGCACCGTCCACGTTGGCCTGGAAGTCCCACAGGTCGGTGTGCGACCAGATCTCCTCCTCGCCCGTGACCTTGCCCGTCGCGACCTCGTCGAGCAGCTCCTTCGCGCCGTTCGCGATCTGGAAGGCCTCGAAGGTGAAGTCCGGGTCGGTGACCTGCTCCTGGAGCTTCGCGGTGTTGGCGACGATGTCGTCGGCGGCGGCCTGGCGCTGCTCCGGCGTGAGCGGCGTGTACGCGACGCCGCCGTTCGCGTCGGGCGTCGGCTGCCACAGGTCCTTCTCGACGAGGTGCCAGCCCGTCCACGTGGCGCCGTCCTCGAGGTCGGCCTCGCGCAGGTCGAGCAGCGGGTCCAGGTCGCCGAACGACTCGGCCACGGGCTCGACGCGCTCCCAGTGCACGCGGGTCGCGGCGTACAGGTCGCGCGCGGTCGCGTCGTCGCCCGCGGCGTACGCGTCGGCGAACTCCTGCGTGCCCGCGACGAGCGCGCCCACCTGGTCCTTGACGTAGGCGACGTACGACGCCTCCGCGGCGGAGAGCTGCTCGGCGGTGTCACCCGTCGGGCCGGTGTCGGCGCCCGAGTCTGTCACGGTGAACTTCGCGCGGATGCCGTCGCCGACCATGCCCGGCTTGCACGCCGTCCAGTAGGTGCCGGGGCGTGCCTGGACGACGAGGTCGCGGCTCAGGCCCGGGCCGATGTTCTCGACCTCGGAGACCACGCGCAGCCCGTCCTCGCCGAGCAGGTAGAACTCGGTGACGTCCTGGCCGTCGTTCGTGACCGTGAACGTGAGCGTGCCGGACGCGGCCTCCGTGGTGGACACGTCGCACGCGTCGGCGGTCGACGAGACCGTGATCGCGCCCGCGGCGGTCGCGTCGTCGGCCGGCGCGTCGTTCGGGACGCACGCGGCGGCGAGCGGCAGGACGAACGTGGCGGCCAGGGTGAGCGCGGCGGTGGGCCGGTGGGACATCGGGCTCCTCGAGCAGGCGGGGTCCACGCGGGTCGGGACCGTGGAGGGGTCGGTGCGCGGGCCGGTCAGCCGGCGGCGGGCGACGCGGCGGTTGCGGCGGTGGTGGCGACCGCGGGCGTCGGGGACGGTGCGGGCGGGGTCGGGCGCGACGGGCGCCCCCACGTGGTGCGGACGAAGAACCACATCGTCGGCACGACGAACGCGACCCAGGCGATCGCCTCGACCTTGGTGGTCGCGGGGGAGAAGTTGAGGACGCCCTTGAGCAGCGTGCCGTACCAGCTGGCCGGCGGGATCGTCGCGGAGACGTCGAACGCGAGGTCGTGCAGGCCGGGGAGGATGCCGGCCTCCTGCAGGTCGTGGACGCCGTACGACAGCACCCCGGCGGCGACGAGCACGAGGAACGCACCGGTCCAGGCGAAGAAGCGGCGGAGGTCGACGCGCACGGCGCCGCGGTAGAGCAGCCACCCGACCAGCACGGCGGTCGCGAGGCCCAGCGCCGCGCCGAGCAGCGGCGTGACGTCGCCGTCCGAGCCGGCCGTGGCCTGCGCACCCGCCCAGAGGAACAGCGCGGTCTCGAGCCCCTCGCGGCCCACGGCGAGCAGCGCCATGACGACGACCGCCCGCTTGCCGGCCTCGACCGCGTCGTCGAGCCTGTGCTGCAGGTCCGCCTTGAGGTGCCGCGCGGTGCGCGCCATCCAGAAGATCATCCAGGTGATGAGCCCGACGGCGAGGATCGAGAGCGTGCCGCCGATGGCCTCCTGCGCCTCGAACGACAGCCCCGACGGGCCGAACGTGAGCAGCGCGCCGAAGCCGAGCGACACGGCGACGGCGACGCCGACCCCGGTCCACAGCGCGGGCAGCAGGTGCCGGCGGTCGGTACGGACGAGGTAGGCGACGAGGATGCTGACGACGAGGGCGGCTTCGAGGCCCTCGCGCAGGCCGATCAGGTAGTTCGCGACCATGATGCTTCCCGGGAGGGGGACGGTGAGGTGAGGCTCACCTCACCGGGGCGCGACGATACTCCCGTCCGGATCGTCCCCGCGACGCCTGTCCGCGCCGTGTGCTGTGACGCCGCTCACGCGGCGGGCGAACCGTCGTCCGCGCTGCGGGCCGCGCGCGACCCGGCCTCCAGACGTCGGCGCAGGTCGGGCCACGCGTCGCCGAACGCCGTGAGCAGCGGCAGCGCCGCCACCTCGTCGACGGGCACCCAGCGCACCTCGACGCTCTCCGCGTCGGTCGCGGCGGGCTCCGCGGGGGCGGTCTCGTCGGCGAGCACGGTCGTGTAGGACCAGTCGGGGTGCCGGAGCACCGACGTGCCCGTCACGCGCACGTGGTCCGGGTCGATCCCGGCCTCCTCCGCGGCCTCCCGCAGGGCCCCCGTGACCGCATCCTCGTCGGGCGCGAGCGCGCCGCCGGGCAGGCCCCACGTCCCGCCCTGGTCGCTCCACGGTGCACGGTGCTGCAGGACGACCGCGACGGGCCACCCCGACGCGTCACGTCGGGCGAGCAGCAGCCCGGCAGCACCGAACCGACCCCAGTGCCGACGACCGCACGCGCACTCGACCCAGCCGTCGCCGGCCGTCCGGTGGTGCGGGACGTCGGAGGGGACGACGGGCGCCGACGTCCCCGTCGGTCCGGGGCCGTCGCCGGGCACGCGCGACCCCCGCGTCCCCCCGGGTGTCGCGTCCGCCACGCGTCAGCCGACGATCTCGCAGATGGCCGTCCCGGCGCTCACGCTCGAGCCGACATCGGCCGACAGGCCGGTCACGGTGCCGGCGCGGTGCGCGACGAGCGGCTGCTCCATCTTCATGGCCTCGAGCACGACGACGAGGTCGCCCTCGGCGACCTCCGCGCCCTCGGCGACCGCGACCTTGACGATCGTGCCCTGCATGGGCGAGGCGAGCGTCGTGCCGTTGCTGCCGGCCTTCGCGGCGGCGCGTCGCACGGGACGACGGGGACCCGCAGGACCGGCCGCACCGGCCCGGCCGCCAGGACGCGCGGCGCCGGGGCCGCGGCCGAGCGCGAGCGCCGCGGGTAGCACGACCTCGAGCCGCTTGCCGCCGACCTCGACGACGACGCGCTCGAGCGCGGGCGCCTCCTCCTCGTCCTCGGCGGCGGGCGCGGGGGCGCCGGTGCCGAGCGTCGTGAGGCGGTCGGCGAACTCGGTCTCGATCCAACGGGTGTGCACGGAGAACGGCTCGGTGGGGTCCGCGGGGGCGAACTCGGGCGCGTCGAGCACCGCGCGGTGGAACGGGACGACGGTCGGGATGCCGACGACGTCGAGCTCGGCCAGCGCCCGGCGCGCGCGCTCGATCGCCTGCGGCCGGTCGGCGCCGGTCACGACGAGCTTCGCGATCATCGAGTCGTACAGGCCCGAGACGCTGTCGCCCTCGACGACGCCCGAGTCGACCCGCACGCCCGGGCCCGCGGGGAAGCGCAGCGTCGAGATGCGGCCGGGGGCGGGCAGGAAGCCGCGCGCGGGGTCCTCGCCGTTGATCCGGAACTCGATCGAGTGGCCGCGTGTCTCGACGTGGTCGTAGCCGAGCGGCTCGCCCTGCGCGATCCGCAGCTGCTCCCGGACGAGGTCGATGCCGCTGATCTCCTCGGTCACCGGGTGCTCGACCTGCAGGCGCGTGTTGACCTCGAGGAACGACACCGTGCCGTCGGCCCCGACCAGGAACTCGCACGTCCCGGCGCCGACGTAGCCGGCCTCGCGCAGGATCGCCTGGCTCGACTCGACGAGCTGCGCGCGCTGCGCGTCCGTGAGGAAGGGCGCGGGCGCCTCCTCGACGAGCTTCTGGTGGCGGCGCTGCAGCGAGCAGTCGCGCGTCGACACCACGACGACGGTGCCGTGCTGGTCGGCGAGGCACTGCGTCTCGACGTGCCGCGGCTTGTCGAGGTAGCGCTCGACGAAGCACTCGCCGCGACCGAACGCCGCGACGGCCTCGCGGACCGCCGACTCGTAGAGCTCGTCGATCTCGTCCGCCGACCGCGCGACCTTGAGGCCGCGGCCACCACCGCCGAACGCGGCCTTGATCGCGACGGGCAGGCCGTGCTCGGCGACGAACGCGTGGATCTCGTCGACGCCCGACACCGGGTCGGGCGTGCCGGCGACGAGCGGCGCACCGGCGCGCTGCGCGATGTGCCGGGCGCTGACCTTGTCGCCGAGCGCGTCGATCGCGGCGGGCGGGGGACCGATCCACGTGAGGCCGGCGTCGATGACGGCCTGCGCGAACTCGGCGTTCTCGGACAGGAACCCGTAGCCGGGGTGCACGGCGTCGGCACCCGAGCGGCGCGCGACGTCGAGCAGCTTGTCGACCACGAGGTACGTCTCGGCCGCGCGGGCGCCGTTCAGCGCGTACGCCTCGTCGGCGACCCGGACGTGCAGGGCCTCGCGGTCGGGGTCGGAGTAGACGGCGACGGAGCCGATCCGTGCGTCACGGCAGGCGCGGGCGATGCGGACGGCGATCTCACCGCGGTTCGCGATGAGGACCTTGGAGATCACGGGCACGGTCCACCGTAACGTGCGGGACCCGGCGCTCCGCGGCTCCGTCGGGGTCGGTCGTCCAAGATTGGGGATCCGCCCAACCCCGCCCGGAAGGCTTTTGTAGGGATCCGACGAGGACGGGTGCCCGACGTCCCTCCTGCCCCGTGTGCGTTGTCCGGAGGGCACAACCCGGGCGGTCCGGCGGGTGCCGGTCAGGCCGTGCGCCACAGGCTCGGGACGGTCACGCCGATCTCCGCGAGCAGCCCGCGCAGCAGCGGAAGCGACACCCCGACGACCCCGTGGTGGTCGCCCTCGATGCGCTCGACGAACGGCCCGCCCAGGCCGTCGACCGTGAACGCACCCGCGACGGCGAGCGGCTCGCCCGTCGCGACGTACGCCGCGACCTCGTCGTCGGACAGGTCCGCGAAGTGCACGACCGTCGACGACGTCGCGCCGAGCGTGCCGCGCGTGCCCGCGCCGCCCTCGTCGGGGGTCGCGCGCTCGTCGATCAGCCAGTGCCCCGTGTGCAGCACGCCCGTGCGTCCCCGCATCGCGCGCCAGCGGCGGACCGCGTCCTCGGCGTCGTCGGGCTTGCCCAGGACCTCGCCGTCGAGCTCGAGCATCGAGTCGCAGCCGAGCAGCACGAGGTCGTCCGCGTCGGCCAGCTCGGCCGGCGTGCCGTCCGCGACCGCGCGCGCCACGTCCTCGACCTTCGCCTGCGCGAGCACGAGCACCGCGTCGGCCGGGTCGAGCGTGCCGAACCGCTCGGCGGCGGCCGCGAGCACCGCAGGCTCGTCGACCGACGACACCACGACGAGCGGGTCGATGCCCGCCGACTGGAGCGTGGCGCGGCGGGCGGGGGACGCGGAGGCGAGCAGCAGGCGGGTCACGTCGCGCGAGCCTAGTTCGTGGGCCTGCCGCAGGCTCGCGGGGTGACGGGCGGGCAGCCGCGCGGGACAGTGGGCGCATGGCCGACGTCGTGCGGATGCTGCGGGTGCTGGTGCACCATGCCGGCCGCGCATGGGGCACCGCGCCGGACGGCCGGACCGCGTTGCTCACCGACCGCCGCCACCTGGTGCGCGGCGGGTGGGTCGTCCGGCTCGTCGCGGACGACGACGGAGCATCGATCGACCTCCCGGGTGCGGAGCAGGGTCAGGTCGTGCACCTGCGGCCCGTGCACGGCTCGGTCGACCGCCTCGTGCAGCACGCCGACGCGGCCCGGCGCCCGTGGCTCCTCGTTCACGCCGGCCATGCGCGCGACGTGACGGGCGTCGCCCGTGGCGAGGTTGCCGTCGCCGTGTCCCTCGGCGCCGAACGCCTCGCACGGCCCAGCGGGCGTCCCGTGCTGCCCGACGTCACCCCGACGCCCGGTGACGCGCTCGACACGCTGCGCATGGTCTACAAGGAGTTGGCGACCCAGCACCGCACCCTCGTCGACGTGCGGTTCAAGCTGCTCGCGCTCGTGCCGGCCGTCTCCGCGCTCGCGCTCGTCGGCGTGGTGTCGCCCGGCGGCCCGTTCGCCGGGGTGCCCCGGGCCGTCCGCGTGGGTGCGGCGCTGCTCGGGCTGGTCGTCGTCGTGGGCATCCGGCTGTACGACGTCCGCAACTCACAGCTGCACGACGACCTGGTGAGCCGAGCCCGCGTGGTCGAGACGGCGCTCGGCGTCGAGCGGGGCGTGTATGCAGCGAGACGTGCGTCGATCGCCCCCGTCCAGCACGACACCGCCCTGCGGCTGGTGTACGGCGCGGTCGTGACCGCGTGGGCCGCGGCGGCTGTCGTGGCGGCGGTCGGACTGACCGTCCCGGGCTGACGGGTTTCCGCGCGACGACGGACCCGCTGCCGGATCGGGACCCAGGTCGGGCTGATCGCACAGGTCGGGCGGGCACAATGGGGCCGATCCTGGTGCGGCGGGGGTACCGCGCGCACCGACACCCGAGGAGGCCCGGTGAACGACGCGACCAGCGCGGCCGCACACGACGCGGCGGTGGACGAGCACGACGAGGACTGGGACGACGACGAGCTCGTCGACGACGACCCCGACCTGCTGGAGTCGGCCCCCGTCGCCTGGCGACGCCGCACCGCGATCGAGATGGCCGTCTCGGGCGCGATCGGCCTCTACACGTCGTTCGTCCTGTCGATCGAGGCGGTCGTCCTCGCGGCCGACGCGGACGCCGAGCTCGGGTGCAGCATCAACAGCGTCATCAACTGCGCGACCGTCGCGAAGAGCTGGCAGGCGTCGCTGTTCGGCTTCCCGAACGCGTTCCTCGGCATCGCCGCCGAGGCCGTGGTCCTCACGATGGCCGTCGCGATGATCGGCGGGGTGCTGTTCCCGCGCTGGTTCATGCTCGCCGCGGAGGTCGTCTACACCGCGGGCCTCGTCTTCGCGTGGTGGCTGTTCTACGAGGCGTACACCGACATCAAGGCGCTGTGCCCGTGGTGCCTGCTCATCACGGTGACGACGACGCTGGTCTGGGCAGGGTTGACGCGCATCAACATCAGGGACGGGCACCTGAACCTGCCCGGCCGGTTCGGCCCGGGCGCCCGACGCTTCGTCGCGGCCGGCAACGACTGGTTCGTGACGATCGCGGTGCTCGTCGTCCTCGCCGCGCTCGTGTTCTTCGGCTACGGCTGGTCGCTGCTCTGACGGCGCGCACCCGTCTCTGACGCGCCCGCCGACGGACGCACGCGAGGGGCGGCACCCGGATCACCCGGGTGCCGCCCCTCGCGTCGTGCGCGGGCGTCTCAGGACGTCGCGAACACCTGCTTGAGCACGTCGAGCGGGAGCGCGCCCTGCTCGAGCGCCGTGGCGTGGAACGCGCGCAGGTCGAACGCGTCGCCGCGCGTGCGCGCCGAACCCGCCGCGGCGTCGCGCGTCTGCTCCCACAGGCGCTGGCCGATCTTGTAGGACGGTGCCTGCCCGGGCCAGCCGAGGTAGCGGGTCCACTCGAACCGCACGAACGACTCGGGCATGTTGACGTTGGCGCGCAGGAACTCCCAGCCCTTGTCGGCGTCCCACGTGCCGCCGCCCCACTCCGCGGGGGCAGGCAGGCCGAGGTGCACGCCGATGTCGAACACGACGCGCGCGGCGCGCAGGCGCTGGCTGTCGAGCATGCCGAGCCGGTCGCCCGGGTCGTCGAGGAAGCCCAGGTCGGCCATGAGCCGCTCGGCGTACAGCGCCCAGCCCTCGCCGAAGCCGGACGTCCAGCACGCGAGCCGGCGCCACCGGTTGAGCGTGTCGCGGGCGTGCACGGCCTGGCCGATCTGCAGGTGGTGGCCGGGGACGCCCTCGTGGTAGACGGTCGTCTTCTCGCGCCACGTGCTGAACGTCGTGACGTCGGCCGGGACCGACCACCACATGCGGCCGGGACGCGTGAAGTCGTCGCTCGGGCCCGTGTAGTAGATGCCGCCGGTCTGCGTCGGGGCGATGCGGCACTCGAGGGTCCGGAGCGCGTCGGGGATCGCGAAGTGCACACCGTCGAGCGCGTCGATCGCCGCGTCGGACGTCTCCTGCATCCACGCGCGCAGGGCCTCCGTGCCGTGGAGCTGTCGCGACGGGTCGGCGTCGAGCGCGGCGACGGCCTGCTCGACCGTCGCCCCGGGCCCGGCGATCTGGGCGGCGACCTCCTCCTGCTCCGCGACGACGCGCGCGAGCTCCTCGAGCCCCCACCGGTACGTCTCCTCGAGGTCGACGGTCGCGCCCAGGAACGCGCGCGAGAACAGCGCGTACCGGTCCCGGCCGACCGCGTCCTGCTGCGGCGCCTGCGGCGCGAGCTCGTCGCGCAGGAACGTCGCGAGCGTGCCGTACGCCTGCCGGGCGGCGGCCGCGCCACGCTCGAGCTCGCCGCGCACGAGCGCGCACGCGGCGGACTCGTCGAGGGCCGCGTCGACGTCGGCGCCCGTGACGAACGACGTGAAGAACGACGACGCCGGGTCGGCGAGCTCGGTCGCCTGGCGGGCGGCCTCCTCGACCTGGCGGATCGCCGCGACGTCGCCGCGCGAGGCGGCCAGACGCAGGGACTCGACGTACCCGTCGACCGCCTGGGGCAGCGCGTTGAGGCGGGCGGCGACGTTCTCCCAGTCCTCGATCGAGCCGGTCGCCATGATGTCGAAGACGTCGCGCAGCTCCTGCACCGGCGAGGCGATGTTGTTGAGGTCGCGCAGCGGCTCGCCGGCGTCGTGCAGCTCGAGCTCGAGGCCGAGGCGCTCGCGCATCGCGGCGAGGGTCAGCGCGTCGACCGCGTCGACGGGCGCGAGGCCGTCGAGGGCGGTGAGCGTCGAGCGGGTCTGGTCCGCCCGGGCGTCGTGGCCCGCGGGCGAGAAGTCGGTCATCTCGTGCTCGTGGCCGGGCAGGCCGATCGCCGTCGCGGCGAGCGGGTGCAGGGCGGCGGAGGCGGTGATGTGGGCCTCGGCGACCGCGTCGATCGGGGTCGGTCGGCGGGCTCCGCTGGGGGTGGGCGTCGTCGTCACCCGGACGACCCTACCCGCGGGTACGACGCCCCGGACGTCAGCCGCGCAGGCTCCAGCGCCACGCGTCGGGACCCGGCTGGAGGCCCGTCGCACCGCGCAGCACGCGGCGACGGTCGGACCACGCCGACGGGGTGCCGGCGTGGTCGTCGACGACGTGCGCGTCCTGCGTCGACGCCGCGACCAGGCCCGCGACCAGCGCCGCGAGCTCGACCTCGTCGGGCGCGCCGCGCACCACGTGCACGTGCGCGCCGGTCTCCGCGTCGCTCACCCGTCGCCCTCCTCGTCCTCGTCGAACGCGACCGGCGCCCCGCGCGAGGCGCCCCACTCGGTGACCTCGAAGCCCGCGTCGACCAGGCGCTGCGCGACGTCGGCACCGCCCGCGTCGACCAGGTCGAGCACCGAGTCGAGCGAGAGGTCGGACGTCGCGAGCGGCTGCCCGACGACGAACCCGAGGTGGAACGTGTCGACGTCGGTGCGCTCGGGCGCGGCGTCCGCGTCGCCCTCGTCGTCGTCCGACCACGACATGCCCGTGAGGTCCGCGTGCAGGCCGAGCCGGCTGTGCAGCAGGTCGTAGAGCTGCGCGTTGAGCCCGCCGATCTCCGACTCGAGCGACAGCACCCGCGGGTCCTCGTCGGCCTCGTGCGCACCGAACTCCGCGCGTACCCCCACGGCCGTCTCGACGTACGCGTGCAGCGCCGTCGCCAGCCGGTCGACGGCCGCGTGCAGCTCCAGGGCGTCGACGCCCGTCAGCGGCTCCAGGCCGTGGGTGTGCTCGTCGTGGTCGTGCTCGCTCACGCGTCCTCCGTGCTCACAGGGGGATGTTCCCGTGCTTCTTGGGCGGCAGGCTCGCGCGCTTGGTGCGCAGCAGGCGCAGCGCCCGGGTGATCTCGGACCGGGTCTGCGAGGGGGCGATGACGGCGTCCACGTAGCCGCGGTCCGCCGCGTCCCACGGGTTGACGATCGCCTCCTCGTACTCCGCCGTGAGGCGTCGGCGCTCGGCCTCGACGTCCCCACCGGCCTCCGCGACGCCCTTCAGCGCACCCCGCTGGAGGATGTTCACGGCGCCGCCGGCACCCATGACCGCGATCTGTGCGGTCGGCCAGGCGAGGTTGACGTCGGCGCCCAGCTGCTTGGACCCCATGACGATGTATGCGCCACCGTACGCCTTGCGGGTGATGACCGTGACCAGGGGGACCGTCGCCTCCGCGTACGCGTAGATGAGCTTCGCGCCGCGCCGGATGATGCCGTTCCACTCCTGGTCCGTGCCCGGCAGGAAGCCCGGGACGTCGACGAAGGTCAGCACCGGGATGTTGAACGCGTCGCACGTCCGCACGAACCGCGCCGCCTTCTCGGCGGCGTTGATGTCGAGCGTGCCGGCCATCGCCATCGGCTGGTTCGCGACGATCCCGACGGGCTGCCCCTCGACGTGCCCGAAGCCGATGAGCACGTTCTGCGCGTACAGCGGCTGGATCTCGAGCAGCACGCCGTCGTCCAGCACGTGCTCGACGACCGCGCGCATGTCGTACGGCTGCGTGTCCGAGTCGGGGACGATCGCGTCGAGCTCGGCGTCCTCCTCGGTCACCTCGAGCGGCGCCTCGTGCGGGAACGCGGGCGCGTCGGTGAGGTTGTTCTGCGGCAGGTACGACAGCAGCGAACGGACGTAGTCGATCGCGTCGTCCTCGTCGGACGCCATGTAGTGCGCGACGCCCGAGCGCGTGCTGTGCGTCGTCGCACCGCCGAGCTCCTCGAAGCCGACGTCCTCGCCCGTGACCGCGCGGATGACGTCCGGCCCGGTGATGAACATGTTCGACGTGCCGTCGGCCATGACGATGAAGTCGGTGAGCGCGGGGGAGTACACCGCGCCGCCCGCCGACGGGCCGAGGATGAGGCTGATCTGCGGGATCACGCCCGACGCGGCGACATTGCGGCGGAAGATCTCCGCGAACTGCGTGAGGCCCGCGACGCCCTCCTGGATGCGCGCGCCGCCGCCGTCGCTGATGCCGACCAGCGGCACGCCGGTGCGCAGCGCGAGGTCCATGACCTTGGTGATCTTCTGGCCGTGCACCTCGCCGAGGCTGCCGCCGAAGACCGTGAAGTCCTGCGAGTAGACGCACACGGGCCGGCCGTCGACCGTGCCGTACCCGGTGACGACGCCGTCGCCCGGGATGCGCTTCTTCTCGAGCCCGAAGTTCGTCGAGCGGTGCCGCACGAGCGCGTCCAGCTCGGTGAACGAGCCCGGGTCGAGCAGCGCCTCGATGCGCTCGCGTGCCGTCTTCTTGCCGCGCGCGTGCTGCTTGTCCGCCGCGCCCTGCTCCGCGGCCTCGGCCGCACGGGTGCGCTCGGCGAGGTCGGCGAGGCGGGCCGCGGTGCCGCGCGGGGCGGTGCCGGGGGCGGGGACGCCTGTCTGGTCCGTCTGGGTCACCCGACCGAGGCTAGTTGTGGAACCCCACCAGGCACCTGCAGGGCGATGACCGTGTTCGGGGCGTCAGGTCGTCGGAACCCCACAACCGGGCGCGGCGGGCGTTGTGCGTGACCGCTCGCCGGTGACCGCGGTGGCCGTCCACCTGTCGGGCCGCTCGTCCCGGCGTCATCATGGGCGGCATGACGTCGTCCCCGCCGCCCGACCGTCCCGCGCTCGACGCCGACGCGCTCGCCTCGCTCCTGCTGCTGCCCGCCGGCCCGCTCGCGCGGATCGACGTTGTCGCGCGCACGGGCTCGACCAACGCCGACCTGGTCGCGGCCGTCGCGGCCGACCCGGACGCGTGGCCGCACGCCAGCGTGCTCGTCGCGGACCAGCAGGACGCGGGCCGCGGGCGCGCCGGCCGCGGCTGGGAGACGGCACCCGGGACGTCGCTGACCTGCTCGTTCGTCGCGCGGCCCGCCCTCCCGACGCGTTCCTTCGGGTGGCTCCCGCTGCTCGCCGGGCTCGGCGCCGTCACCGCCGTGCGCGCGACCGCCGGTGTGCCCGCGGTCCTCAAGTGGCCCAACGACCTCCTCGTCCCCGCCGACACCGAGGTCGCCGGCTGGGGCGCCGCGCGCAAGGTCGGCGGGATCCTCGCCGAGGTCGTGCCGACGCCGGCCGGCGTCACGCCCGCCGTCGTCATCGGGATCGGCATCAACGTCGCGCAGCGCGCCGACGAGCTGCCCGTCGAGCACGCCACCTCGCTCGCGCTCGCGGGAGCGCAGCACGTCACGCGCGAGGCGCTGCTCGTCGCGCTCGTCACCGCGCTCGACGACGTCGCCACGCGGTGGCGCGACGCCGGGGGCGACGCCGCCGCGTCCGGGCTCGCCGACGAGGTCGCCGCGGTGTGCGCGACGATCGGCGCACGCGTGCGCGTCGAACTGCCGGGCGGCGCGGAGCTGAGCGGGGTGGCGGAGCGGCTCGACGACGACGGCGGCCTCGTCGTGGTCGACGCCGCCGGGGTCGAGCACCACGTCCTCGCGGGTGACGTCCGTCACGTGCGGTCCGGGGCGTGAACTAGGCTCGGCACGTGCCCGACGACGGTTCCCCGCCCGACACCGGTGCCGGGCGACCCGTCGACGAGACCGCGGTCGCCGAGTCGACCGTCGGCGAGCTCGAGGCCCAGCTGCTCGGCGGTGCCCGTCGCTACAGCGCGCACGACCTGGCCCGACGCGCGCACATCGACGTCGACATCGTCCGCGGCTTCTGGACGACCGTCGGCCTCCCGCACGCCGACCCCGACGACGCGGTCTACACCGAGCGCGACGCCGAGGCCGTCGACCGGGCGGTCGCCCTGGTGCGCGAGCACGGGCTCGACATCCGCACCGTGCTCACCGTCACGCGCGCGCTCGGCCACACCGCCGACCGTCTCGCGCTGTGGCAGGTCGAGGCGCTCGTCGAGGACATGGCGACGCGCTACGAGCTCGACGACACCACCGCGCGCCTGCTGACCCTCGACCGGCTCGCGGACCTCGCGCCCCTGCTCGAGGCGCAGCTCGTGCACGCCTACCGTCGGCAGCTCGCTGCGATCGCCGGCCGGTACGCCGCCGAGTTCGGCGCGCAGCGCTCGCCCGGCGTCGACGCGTCCGCGCTGCCGCTCGCGCGGGCCGTCGGGTTCGCCGACATGGTGTCGTTCACCCGCCGGACCGCCGGGCTCGGGTCCACCGACCTCTCGCAGTTCGTGCAGCGCTTCGAGGCCGCCGCGCGCGACGTCGTCACCGGCGCCGGGGGTCGCGTCGTCAAGACCATCGGCGACGCCGTCCTGTTCGTCGCCGACACCCCCGCGACCGGCGCGCGCGTCGCGCTCGGGCTCGCCGAGGCGCTCGGGGGTGCGCTCGACGTCGACCGCGAGCAGGCCGTCGGCGGGCTCGCCGAGGGGGCGCGCGGCGTCACGCCCGTGCGCGTCGGGTTCGTCTGGGGTCGGGTCCTGTCCCGGTTCGGCGACGTCTTCGGCCCCGACGTGAACCTCGCCGCGCGCCTCACGGACATCGCCGAGCCGAGCACCGTCCTCACCGACCCCGAGACCGCCCAGGTGCTCGGCGGCGACCCGCGCTTCGTCCTCGACGAGCGCCCCGCCCTCGACCTCCAGGGCATCGGCACGGTCACCCCCTACCGCCTCACCGCCGCGCCGGCCTGACGCGGCCCGAGGGTCAGAGCAGCGTCTCCTCCTCCGGGTCGACCGGTTCGAGGAGCTGGGGGCCGTTGTTGCGGACCGAGCTGACGAGCGTGGACACCGGGGTCGCGATGAGGCGGGGCGCCGGTGCCTCCAGCAGGCGACGCGCCTCGTCGGCGCCCGCCGACGGGTCGAGCCACGCATCCCAGACGTCGCGGCGCAGCATGAGCGGCTGCCGGTCGTGGATGTGCGCGTGCTCCTCGGAGGCGGGCCGGGTGATGACGGTCGCGCTGACGAGCCACCGGTCGGGGTCGTCGTCGGACTTCGTCGGGTCCTTCCAGAACTCGTACAGCCCGGCGAGCGCGACGAGGTCGTCGTCGGTGGGGTGCAGGTAGAACGGCTGCTTCGTGCGGGTCAGCGCGCCCGGTTCCGGCTTCTTCCACTCGTAGTAGCCGTCGGCGGGGAGCAGCGCACGGCGCGACGCGAAGGGACGCGAGAACGCGGGCTTCTCGGCGACGGACTCGACGCGTGCGTTGATCATGCGCGCGCCGACCGACGGGTCCTTGGCCCACGACGGCACGAGGCCCCAGCGGGCGACGCGGAGCTGGCGCGTGATCTCGCCGGTCTCCTTGTCCGCGCGCTCGACGACCATCCGGACGCCGTCGGTCGGGGCGACGTTCCACGACGGCGGCAGCAGCCGGACGTCGTCGGCGACGGTCGCGATCGCGAACTCGTCGGCCAGGGCCTGGTCCTCGCGGAAGGAGGCGTAGCGACCGCACATGCGCCCAGCCTGCCAGGCGCCGGTGACACACTCGCCTGCGGCCCGGCGCCGCCGGCCACGGCCGGCCGTCGTCGTCAGGCGGCGTCGAGGCGCGCGCGGAGGGCCGGGTCGAGGTCGAGGTCGGCGGCGGCGAGGAGCTCGTCGAGCTGCGCGACGCTGCTCGGGCCGATCACGGGGACGAGCGGCACGTCGCCGCCGAGCATCCACGCGAGCACGACCTGGTTCGGAGTGGCGCCGACCGCGGCAGCCACCTCGTGCAGGACGCGCACCCGCTCGCGGCTCCCGCTGTGGTCGGCCCCGGCGTACAGCGGCTTGTCGGGGCGGCTCATCGCGCCCTGGTGGAGCGGCGAGTAGGCGACGACGGCGAGCCGAGGACGGCCGTCGACGCCGGCCGACGCGGCGTAGTCGAGCAGGTCGCCCGTGACCCAGTCGGTGCGGGGCGGCAGGGCGCGCGGGTAGACGTAGCCGCCGCGCTGCTGCACCACGGTCCAGGGCGCCGTGCCGGCGCGGGTCGCGAGGTCGCGGCCCTCGACGAGCCGCCAGGTGGCGACGTTGGAGATGCCCGCGGAGCCGACGACGCCGTCGGCGACGAGCTCGCCGAACGCGCCGACGGTCTCCGCGAGCGGGGTGTCGCGGTCGTCGACGTGCCCGTAGAGCACGTCGAGACGGTCGACGCCGAGGTGGCGCAGGCTCTCGTGCGCCTCACGCTTGATGGTGTCGGGGGCGAGGCCCTGGAAGTTGTCGGGTGCGAGAGGACGGCTCGTGTCGCGGGCCGCGGCGCCGCACTTCGTCGCGACGCGCACGGTCCCGGCTAGGCCGCGAGCGGCGAGCCAGCGGCCGAGGACGTCCTCGCTGTCGCGGCCGTTGCCGCCCACCCACGCGTTGTAGTTGTTGGCGGTGTCGACGAACGTGCCGCCCGCCTCCACGAAGCGGTCGAGGATCGCGACCGCCGTCGCCTCCTCGGTCCGGGTGCCGAAGTACATGGTGCCGAGGCACAGCGTGCTGACCTCGACGGCGTGCTCGCCCGTGCCGATCGTGCGGTAGCGCATGGCCGTCCTCCGTGTCGGTTCCTTGTCGTCGCGTCCACGCTAGATGTGCATCGGACCGGGAGTACTGTCCGATCCGATGTCCCTCGACCAGACCAATCTGACGGCCGACGTCCACCTCGACCTCGCCGGCGACGGGCCCGTGCACGTGCGGCTGACGCACGCGCTGCGGACGGCCGTGCGCGACGGTCGGCTCGTCCGCGGCGCGCTGCTGCCGCCGAGCCGGACGCTCGCCACGCACCTCGGCGTCTCCCGCTGGGTCGTCACGCAGGCGTACGGCGAGCTCGTCGCCGAAGGGGTCCTCGACGCCCGCACGGGGTCCGGCACGCGGGTCGCGTCGGACCCCACCGGGGTCCTCGTCGCGCCGGCGGTCGCACCCGTACCAGCCCTCGCACTCGCACCGCCCGGGCGCCCGCCGTACGACCTCGCGCCCGGGGTGCCCGACCTTCGCCACGTGCCGCGCGCGGACTGGGCCCGCGCCACGCGCGACGCGCTCGCGGACGCGGCCCGCGACGACCTCGGGCTCGCCGACCCGCGTGGGCACGCCCGGCTCCGCGACGCTCTCGCGGCCCGGCTCGCCGCGACGCGCGCGGCGCAGGTGACGGCCGACGACGTGGTCGTGACGCACGGGGCCACCGACGGCATGGCGCGCGTCGTGCGGGCGCTCGCGGGCTCCGGGCACCGTGCGCTGCTGGTCGAGGACCCGAGCTGGCCGCGGCTGCGCGACGTCGCGGCGAGCGCCGGTCTCACGCCGGTGCCCGTGCCGGTCGACGGTCAGGGGGTCGACGTGGACGCGCTCGTCGCCGCGGCCGCCCGGACCGGTGCGCGCGCGGCGCTCGTCACGCCCGCGCACCAGTTCCCCGTCGGTGCGGCGCTGTCGCCGGAGCGTCGGGAGGCGCTCGTGCGGTGGGCGCACACGGCCGACGGGGTGCTCGTGGAGGACGACTACGACGCCGAGTTCCGGTACGACCGGCGCCCCGTCGCGGCGCTGCAGGGGCTCGCGCCCGGGCGGACGGTGCTGCTCGGGTCCGTGAGCAAGACGCTCGCGCCCGCGTTCGGGCTCGGCTGGGCGGTGTTGCCGCCGCGGTGGCGGGACCTCGTGGGGCGGGACGGGGCGTCGGCCCCGGCGACCGTGCACCAGCTCGCGTTCCTCCGGCTGCTCGGGTCCGGCGCGTACGACCGGCACCTGCGGTCGTCACGCACCCGGTACCGGCGGCGCCGCGCGACGCTCGTGGAGGCGCTCGGGACGCGGTTGCCGGACGCGCAGGTCAGGGGCATCGCTGCGGGGCTCCACGTCGTCGTGACGCTGCCCGCAGGGACGAGCGCCGGGCAGGTCGTCGAGGCGGCTGCCGCCCGGGACGTGCGCGTCGCCGACGTGCGGCGGTACCGCGTCTCCGCGGGTTCCGCGCCGCCGGATGGGCTCGTCGTCGGGTACGGGAACCTCGCGGACGCGCGGCTCGAGGAGGCCGTCGCGCGGCTCGCAGCAGCGGTGGAGGTCGTCGCGGGAGCGGCCGGGGCAGGGTGACCGGAGACATATCGAATCGATTCGCGTCGATGCGGATCGGGTGCGACCATGGAAAGCGATGACCGCGCGCCCCGCCTCCAGCACCCCCGCGGCGCCGCCGGTACCGGGTGCGTGACGACCGCAGGTGCCGGTCGTACGCGCCGGACCCGAGCAGCCGGAGGAACGCGAGCTGGTGCACGGTC
>NZ_JAPESW010000019.1 GCF_028527925.1 Cellulomonas fimi | reverse complement strand
GGGCGCGCGGAGCAATGTCTACCAGCCAGGACGACGCCGACGCCCACGCCGACGACGACCCCGACGACCCCCGTCGGCGCGTGCCAGGTCGTGTACGGCGTCAACCAGTGGAACACCGGGTTCACCGCGAACGTCGTCATCAAGAACACGTCGTCGTCCGCGCTCAACGGCTGGACCCTGACGTTCGCGTTCCCGTCCGGCCAGACGATCACGCAGGCCTGGTCGTCGGTCTCGTCGCAGTCCGGCTCGCAGGTCACCCTGCGCAACGCCGCGTGGAACGGGTCGATCGCGCCCGGCGGCAGCACGCAGATCGGCTTCAACGGCGCCCACAACGGCACCAACACCGCGCCGAGCGCGTTCTCGCTCAACGGCACGGCCTGCTCGGTGGCCTGACCCCGCTCGACCCGGTCGCACCGGTGCCTGCCGCACGCGCAGGCACCGGTGCGGTCCGTCGCTACGCTGACGCGATGAGCACCGACGCGGGCGCCCGCAGCACCTACCTGCTCGTCGACGGCGAGAACATCGACGCGACCCTCGGGTCGTCGATCCTCGGCGGCCGGCCGACGCCGGACCAGCGCCCGCGCTGGGAGCGCGTGCTCGGTTTCGCCGAGCAGACGTGGGGGCAGCCCGTGAAGGGGCTGTTCTTCCTCAACGCGTCCAACGGCAACCTGCCGATGTCGTTCGTCCAGGCGCTCCTCGCGATCGGGTTCCAGCCCATCCCCCTGTCCGGGGAGTCGTACGAGAAGGTCGTCGACATCGGCATCAAGCGCACGCTGCAGGCGATCGCGTCGCGCGGCGGCGACGTGCTGCTCGCGAGCCACGACGGCGACTTCGCGCCCGAGGTCGAGACGCTCGTCGACGAGGACGGCCGTCGCGTCGGCCTCCTCGCGTTCCGCGAGTTCACGAGCACCGCGCTCGCCGGGCTCACCGCGCGGGGCCTGCAGGTGTTCGACCTGGAGTCCGACGTGGCCGCGTTCAACGTGCAGCTGCCCCGCCTGCGGATCATCCCGCTCGACGAGTTCGACCCGCTGCGCTACCTCTGACGCGGCCGGTCGCGCGCGCCGCCCGGGTGATCGGGGTCACAGACCCATAACGGTTCGGTCGCATGTCCGGTTCGTCCGCTTCTGGCGGTCGTGCCGGCGTCGTCCTGGCTGGTAGACATTGCTCCGCGCGCCCTCCCGGCCGGGGCCGCCGTGCTCCACGTCAATGGCGACGTGGGGTGCGGCGGCCTCCCGGGAGGGCCTTGTCGTCCGCGGCGGCGCGAGCCGCGACCGCGGGTTCGCACCGACCCGCAGGGGCGCGCTCAGCGACCGAAGCCCCGCGCGAGCGTCGCGTCCATCGCGGCCTGCACCTGCTCCCGGTGCGCCGTCGTGAACAGCGCCACGCCGTGCGCACCGCCGGGCAGCTCGAGGAACGTGGACGGGTCGTCGGGCCGCGACACCCAGCGGGAGGACCCGACGGCGACGTCACCGTCGTTCGTCGACGCGACGACGAGCAGCGGGCCGTCGTAGCCGCTCTCCTCGGGGCGCGCGTCGACGCCGTCGAGATCCGCGGGCGGCCCGAGCGCGACGACCGCGACCGCGTCCGCCTCGGCGGCGAGCCCCGCCGCGTACGTCCCGCCCTTGGACGCGCCGACCAGCGCGACCTGCTCCGCACCGGCGGCACGGACCGCGTCGACGGCGGCGAGCAGCGACGCCCGCGAGTCGCCGCTCCAGGAGAAGGACGCGACGAGGTACCCCTCGCCCGCGAGCCTCGCCATCTGGTCCGCCCACTGGCACGGACCGCCGCCGTTCTGCGGGGCGAGCACGACCGCGTCGGTCCCCTCACCCGTCCACGCGACGAGCGTCGGGTCGTCCTCCGGCCCCACCGCGGCCGCCCGGGTGCCGTCCGGGAGGCACGGCGGCGCGTCGGCGCTGCGCTGCGTCGGCCCGCCCGCGGCCGCGGTGCGGCCGGATCCCGCCGCCTCGCCGGCGGAGCACGCGGCGAGCAGCAGCATCCCGGCGAGAGCGGCGCTCACGGAGGGGACGCCGCCGGCCGGACGACCGGCGGCGCGCACCACGAGCGGGCCCGGACGCGGGCGAGGGCGCGCGGATCCCGTCCGGGTGCCCGCGTCGCGGGGACCGCCCTGCGCCCTCGCGCGCGCGGTCCTCACCCGGTGAAGCCCTGGGCGAGCACGCCGTCGATCGCCGTCCGGACGTGCGACGCGTGCTCGCCGTCGAACAGCTCGACGCCGTGCGCTCCCCCGCTCAGCTCCATGAACGTGCTCGGGTCGTCCGCGCGCGCGACCTCGCGCGACCCGTCGACGCTCACCTGGCTGTCGTCGGTCGACGCGACCACGAGGAGCGGGCCGTCGTACGTGCTGGCCTCGGACGACGCGTCGATCCCGTCGAACGTCGCGGGCGGACCGAGCGCGACGACGGCGGCGGCGTCGGCCTCGTCCGCGAGCGCGGCGGAGAACGCGCCGCCCTTCGACGCGCCGACGAGCGCGACGTCCTGCGCACCGACGGACCTCAGCGCGTCGACCGCACCGAGCAGGGAGGACGCGGAGTCGTCGGCCCAGGAGAAGGACGCGACGAGGTACCCCGCGCCCGCCAGACGGGTCATCTCGTCGGTCCACTGGCAGTAGTCCGCCTGGTTCTGCGGGGCCAGCACGACGCCCTTGCTGCCGGCGCCGGTCCACACGACGAGCGTGGGGTCGTCCTCGGGGCCGGTCGCGGCCGCGGCCGAGCCCTCGGGTGCGCAGTCGGGGACGTCCGCGGGCCGGATCGCGGGCGACGGGCCCACCGAGGTGGTCTCCTCGGGGGCGACGGCGTCGGGCTCCGGCTCCTCACCCTGGCTCGTGCAGCCGGCGAGCAGGAGCGCTCCCACACCGGCCCCGAGCACGACGGACCTGACCTTCACGACTCTGTGCATGCGGGCATTCCTAGGGGTCCCCCGCCGGACGCACAACCCCGTGTCCACCTGCTGGTTCGTGCACACCCGGGGGCCGGGCACCGGCTCGCGCACCGGCCGCGCGAGGGGGCCGTCAGGCGGTCGCGGCGCCGTCCGGGACCGCGTCGGCGCACGCGGTGTCGTAGCGGTCGAGCACGATCTCCGCGAGCCGCGGGTCCGGTGCGAGGGGTCGGCTCACGACGTCCGCACCGGCCTCGCGGACGCGGTCGTAGAAGTAGCCGGGCGCGAGCAGGTAGGACGCGACGACGACCCGGCCCCCCGGGGCGAGGTCGGCGCGCGCGGCGGCGACGGCGGCGGGCACGCGCGGCTCGGCGCCGGCGCCGTAGCCGATCGTCACGGGCTGCGTGAGGCGGTCGGCCAGGCCGGCGGCGACGGCCTCGACGGCGAGGGCGGCCGCGGGGTCCGTCGAGCCGGCGGCGGCGAGCACGACCGCGTCGTCGGACGCGAGGCCGGCGTCGTGCAGGCGCTCGACGAGGACGTCGACCAGCCGCGGGTCCGGGCCGAGCGGGCCCGACGCGGCCGCGCCGGGACGGTCCACCGCGGCCGCGATGTCGACCTTGACGTGGAAGCCGACGGACAGGAGCAGGGGCACGACGACGACGCCGCCACGCTGCTCGGCGAGCGCGTCCGCGACGACGGCGGCGACCTCGGGCACCTGCACGTCGACGAACGCCTCGCGCACGCGCAGCCCGGGGCGGGTCGCGGCGACGTCGGCGAGGATCGACCGGATCGCCTCCCGGCCGCCGAGGTCGTCGGTGCCGTGCGAGCACCCGACCAGGACCGGGCCGGTCGGCGCCACGGGCGTCCCCTCGGCGTGCAGCGCGCTGGTCATCGTGCCTCCTCGAGCTCCAGGCGGTAGCCCCGCTTGACCACGGTGCGGATCAGGGCACGGCTGCCCGACGCCTCGCGCAGCCGTGCGATCGCCACCTCGGCCGCGTGCGGGTCGGTCGAGTCGCCCGGCAGGACCGCGAGCACCTGGTCGCGCGGGACGACGGAGCCACGGGCGCCGGCGAGCAGCCGGAGCACCTCCAGGCCGCTCGGGGTGAGCGGCAGGACGTGCCCGTCGAGCACCGCCGCCCCACGGTAGACCCGCAGCGGGCCGGCGACGGTCGCGAGGTCCTGCATGCCGCCGTAGTACGACACGAGCGCGCGCACGAGCGAGCCGAGCCGGCCACGGTCCGGGACCAGGGGCTCGACGCCGCGGTCGACGAGCGGGCGCGCGGTCACGGGGCCGACGGCGGCCATGACGACCCTGCCGGCGCGGCAGTGGTGCACGATCTCGTCCGCGACGCCCTCGGCCTCCGCGGCCTGCCACCAGGCCTCGGCGCCGGGCGCCGACGTGAAGACCACCGCGTCGACCTCCCCAGCGGCGACCGCGCGCACCGACGCCGTCACGACGGCCGGGTCGGGCGGCGGACCCCAGCGGTAGACGACGAGGCTGCGCACGCGCGCACCGGCGGCCGCGAACGCCTCGTCGAGCCCGTCGGCGCCCGCGCCGTGGTGCTGGACCGCGATGTCGTGCCCGGCGACGCCCTCGTCGAGCAGCACCTCGGCGATCTCCGCGCTCGTCTCGGACTCGGCGACCCAGTCGGCCGTCAGGCCGGCGGCCTGGATCGCGCCGCGCGCCTTGGGGCCCCGCGCGACGATCCGCGTGCCGCGCAGCATCTCGACGAGCGGCTCGGCCAGACCGGCCGCGTCGGCGGCCTCGATCCAGCCGCGGAATCCGATGCCCGTCGTCACGACGACCGTGTCCGGCGGGTCGGCGAGCAGCGACCGGGTGCCGCCGAGCAAGGCCGCGTCGTCGATGTGCGGGACCATCCCGAGCGCGGGCGCGTGCCGGACCGCCGCGCCGCGCCGGCCGAGGGCGGCGGCGAGCTCCGCGGACCGGCGGTCCGCGGTGATCAGGACGACGCAGCCCGCGAGGGTCTGGTCGATCGGCTCGCTCACGGGGTCATTGTGTCGCGTGCGGGCACCGCATCCGTCGGCCGGTCCGCCGTCGGCGCGTCGAGCAGCCCCTCGGCCGCGACCGCACCGACGACGAGCACCGCCGGCGCCCGGACGCCGACCTCGGCCGCGCGCGCGGCGACGTCCACGAGCGCGGCGCGCGTGACGCGCTGCGTCGGCAGCGTGCCGTCCTCGACGACCGCGACCGGGGTGAGCGGGTCGACGCCCGCGGCGACGGCCTCGGCGGCCAGGTCGGCGAGCACCGTGACGCCCATGAGCACGACGACCGTGCACGACGCGTCCCGCAGCCCGGTGAGCGCCGCGGAGGTCCAGCCGTCGTGGCCGTTCATGACGTGCACGGCGCCGACCGTCCCGCGGTGCGTCAGCGGGATGCCGGCCGCGGCCGGGGCCGCGAGCGCGCTCGACACCCCGGGCACGACCTCGACGGCCACGCCCGCCTCGCGGCACGCGCGGACCTCCTCGCCGCCGCGCCCGTAGAGGAACGGGTCGCCGCCCTTGAGGCGCACGACGACGCGTCCGCGCTGCGCCTGCTCGACGAGGATGCGGTTGATCTCGTGCTGCGGCACGGGGTGGTGGCCGGGCGACTTGCCGACGTCGACCACCTCGACGTCCGGCGCGAGCTCGTCGAGCACGCCGACCGGACCGAGCCGGTCGGTCACGACGACGTCGGCCTGGGCGAGCGCGCGGCGCGCGGCGAGCGTCAGGAGACCCACGTCGCCCGGTCCCCCGCCGACGAGCACGACCCGCCCGTCCCCGGACCGCCGGCGGCGCAGGTCGACGCGTCCCTCGCGCAGGTGCGCGTCGACGGCGTCGCGGACGGCGGCCGTGCGGCGCGGGTCGGGGGTGCCGGTCGACACGACGCCGACGAGGACCTCGTCGTGCCGGGTCGTCGCGGGCGTCCGGGCGCTGCCGCGCGCTCCCGTGCCGGCGTCCACGCAGAACGTCGCGCGTGCGGCCGCCCACGCCACGACGGCGTCGTCGGTCGCACGGTCGCCCGTCGCGGTGTGCACGAGCCACGCGCCGTCGAGGTCGTGCTCCTCGACCTCGCGCGGGCGCCACTCGACGAGCCCCCAGCGGTGCATGTCGGCGAGCACCTCGCACAGCGCGGGCGCGACGACGACGACCGCCGCGGCGTCCGCGAGCAGCCCCTGGACGCGGCGGGCGGCGACCGGTCCCCCGCCGACGACGACGACGCGCCGACCGGCCAGGTCGACGCCGAGCATCGTCGTCACGGCGCCACCGGGATCTCGACCTCGACCACGCCCTCGACCACGCGGACGGGGAAGGTCCGCAGGTCGGCGGGCAGGTCGCGCACGGGCGTCTTGCCGACGGCGTCGAGGCAGCGGCCCGTCGTGAGGTCGAACACCTGCTTGTACATGGGCGACGCGACGGTGGGGACCTCGACGTCGTCGACCCACCGCGAGCCGACGATGCCGCGCGACATGACGAACGCGTCGGAGAACGGGTCGTGCTGGTCGACCGCGAGGACGCGGTCGTCGACCAGCCGGAACAGCGCGACCTGGTGGGCGCCGAACAGGGCCGCGGCGCCGCGCTCGGGTGCGAGGTGCCGCAGCGCGCACACGGGCTGCCAGCCCGTCTGGTCGAGCTCGGGCAGCGTGGGGGTCTCGGACACGGTCATGCGCGCACCTCCAGGGTCGTGCCGGCGACGAGGACGGGTTCGCCGCGCAGCGCGGCGTCGCGCTCGTCGGCGGTCGCGGGGCGGGCCTGGCCGCGCTCCGGGACGTAGGCGAGCGACGGGTCGGGCGTGGCGGGCGCGTTGACGAACGACGCGAACCGCCGCAGCTTCTCGGGGTCCTCGAGCGTCGCGCGCCACTCGTCCTCGTACTCCTCGACGTGCTGGGCCATCTGCGCGTCGAGGTCCGCGGCGATGCCGAGCGTGTCGTCGATGACGACGCCGCGCAGCGCGTCGACACCGCCCTCGAGGTCCTCGAGCCACGGCGCGGTGCGCTGCAGCCGGTCGGCGGTGCGGATGTAGTAGAGGAGGAAGCGGTCGATGGTGCGGATGAGGTCCTCGGTCGAGAGGTCCTCGGCGAGCAGCACCGCGTGCTTGGGCGTGAACCCGCCGTTGCCGCCGACGTAGACGTTCCAGCCCTTGTCGGTCGCGATCACGCCGACGTCCTTGCCGCGGGCCTCGGCGCACTCGCGCGCGCACCCGGAGACGCCCATCTTGAGCTTGTGCGGCGAGCGCAGGCCGCGGTACCGCAGCTCGAGCAGCACCGCGAGCGCCACGGAGTCCTGCACGCCGAACCGGCACCACGTCGACCCGACGCAGGACTTCACGGTGCGCAGCGACTTGCCGTACGCGTGCCCCGACTCGAAGCCGGCGTCGACGAGCCGCTGCCAGATGAGCGGGAGCTGGTCGATGCGCGCGCCGAACATGTCGATGCGCTGGCCGCCCGTGATCTTCGTGTAGAGGCCGAAGTCCTTCGCGACCTCGCCGATCGCGATGAGCCCCTCGGGCGTGACCTCGCCGCCCGGGATGCGCGGGACGACGGAGTACGAGCCGTCCTTCTGCAGGTTCGCCATGACGTGGTCGTTGGTGTCCTGCAGGGCTGCGCGCTCGCCCTCGAGGACGTGCGCAGGGGCCGTCGTCGCGAGGATCGACGCGACCGCGGGCTTGCAGATGTCGCAGCCGCGACCCTCGGCCCGGGTGCCGAACCGCGCGACGACCTCGGTGAAGGACCGCACGCCCGAGACGCGCACGGCGTCGTAGAGCTGCGCACGGGACAGCGCGAAGTGCTCGCACAGCGCGTTGCTCACGGTGATGCCCTGCTTGCCGAGCTCGGTCGTCACGAGCTTCTTGACGAGCGGGAGGCACGAGCCGCACGACGTGCCGGCCTTGGTGCAGGACTTGACCGCGCCGACGTCGGTGCAGCCGTGCTCGGTGACCGCGCCGCGGATCGTGCCCGCGGAGACGTTGTTGCACGAGCACACGCCCGCGTCGTCGGGCAGCTCCAGGTCCGGCAGGCCGGCCCCGCCGCCCTCGGGCAGCAGGAACGCCGCCGGGTCGCCCGGCAGCTCGCGGCCGAGCATCGGGCGCAGGCTCGCGTACGCCGACGCGTCGCCGACGAGGACGCCGCCGAGCAGCGTGCGCGCGTCGTCCGACATGACGAGCTTCTTGTAGACGCCCGCGACCGGGTCGGCCCAGACGAGCTCGAGCGCGCCCTCGGTGCGCCCGAACGCGTCGCCGAAGCTCGCGACGTCGACGCCCGAGAGCTTGAGCTTGGTCGCGGTGTCCGCCCCGGGGAACTCGGCCGCGCCGCCCAGCAGGCGGTCCGCCGTGACCTCGGCCATGGCGTAGCCCGGCGCCACCAGGCCGATGCACGCGCCCTGGATGCACGCGACCTCGCCGACCGCGGAGACGTCCGGGTCGGACGAGACGCACGTGTCGTCGACCACCACGCCGCCGCGCGGGCCGATCTCCAGGCCGGCCGCGCGGGCGAGCTCGTCGCGCGGCCGCACGCCCGCGGCCACGACGACCACGTCGGCGTCGACCCGGCCGCCGTCCGCGAGGTCCAGGCGCCCGACGCCGCCGCGCCGGTGCGGCCGGATCTTCACGGTCATCGCGTTGACCCGGACGCCGATGCCGATGGTGTTGATGAGGCGCCGGAGCGCCTCCCCGCCACCGAGGTCGAGCTGCGTGTCCATGAGGTGGGAGCCGACCTGCAGCACGGTCGCCTGCGCGCCGAGCGCGTGCAGCGCACCCGCCGCCTCGAGGCCGAGCAGGCCACCGCCGAGCACCGCGCCGCGCACCGGACGCACCAGGTCCTGCTGGAGCTTCTCGACGTACCCGCGCAGCGCCGCGACGTCGTCGACCGTGCGGTAGACGAACACCCCCGGGAGGTCGGCGCCCTCGGTCGGCGGCACCCACGCGTACGAGCCCGTCGCGAGCACCAGGTGGTCGTACGCGTACGTGCGGCCCGACGCCGCGGTCACCGTGCGCGCCTCCCGGTCGACGGCCGTCACGGCGTCGTCGCGGACCAGCGTCACGAGCGGGTCGTCCCACAGCGCGGGGTCGCCGAGCTCGAGGTCCTCGGGCTTGCGACCCGAGAAGTAGCTCGTGAGCGCGACCCTGTCGTACGGGCGGCGCGGCTCCTCCGCGAGGACCGTGATGCGCCAGGCGCCCGCGGTGTCGCGGTCGCGCAGCGCCTCGACGAGCCGCTGGGCGACCATGCCGCCGCCGACGACGACGAGGTGACGTGAGTTCATGGGGGGCTCCGTCAGGTAGGGACGAGGGCGTCCTCCGACGGTAGGAACCGCGTGTTTCGTCCACGGGTGCGCGTGCGTTACCTCGGCGGAACGGTTCGCTCACTCGGGGCGCGGCGCCCGTGTGAGCCCGGCCGGCGTCGGACGTCGGTGCCAGGCTGTGCGGCATGAGCGCCGTCATCGCCCTGCTGCGGGCCGTCAACGTCGGGGGGCGGACCATGAAGGCCGCCCAGCTCAAGGCCGTCGCGGAGGGCCTGGGCCACGAGCAGGTCGTCACGTACGTGAACAGCGGGAACGTCGTCCTGGTCCCCGCGGGCGGGCGGTCGGCGGCCGACGTCGCGGAGGGCCTGTCGCACGCGCTCGCGCAGGAGGTCGGGTTCGACGTGCCCGTCGTCGCGCGCACGACGGCCGAGTGGGACCGCGTCGTGGGCGTCCTGCCGTTCCCCGCGCAGGCGCGCGACGACCCGTCGCACCTCGCCGTCGTGTGCTGGGACGACGTGCCCGACGTGGCGTCCGTCCGCGAGTTCGACGCGTCGCGGTACGGCGACGAGGTCGTCGTCTGGCACGGTCGCGAGACGTACGCGTACTACCCGCACGGGCAGGGCCGGTCGAAGCTCACGATCGACGTCCTGTCGCGCGCCGCGGGCCGCGTCGGGACCGCGCGCAATTGGAACACGGTCCTCGCGCTGCAGCGGCTCGCGCACGAACGGGACGGCTGATCTCCACCGGAAGACGGAGGGAGCGCGAGGGACGCTCTGCTTGGATCGATGCGTGGCCACCCTCGCGTTCGACGCCCTGACCAAGGCGTACGGCGACGTCCAGGCCCTGCGGGGCATGACGTTCGACGTGCGCGCCGGCGAGATCTTCGGGTTCGTCGGCTCCAACGGCGCCGGCAAGTCCACGACGATGCGGATCGCGGTCGGCGTGCTCGCCGCCGACTCCGGCACGGTGACGTGGGACGGCCGGCCCGTCGACCACGCCGTGCGGCGGCGCATCGGCTACATGCCCGAGGAACGCGGGCTGTACCCGCGGATGAAGGTCGGCGAGCAGCTCGTCTACCTCGCGCGGCTGCACGGCCTCGACCCCGCTGCGGCGCGTGCCTCGATGGAGCGCTGGACCGAGGTGCTCGGCGTCGCCGCGCGGCGCGACGACGAGGTGCTCAAGCTGTCGCTCGGCAACCAGCAGCGCGTGCAGCTCGCCGCCGCGCTCGTGCACCGCCCCGAGATCCTCGTGCTCGACGAGCCCTTCTCCGGGCTCGACCCCGTCGCCGTCGACGTCATGAGCACCGTGCTGCGCGACCAGGCCGCGGCGGGGGTGCCGGTCATCTTCTCGTCGCACCAGCTCGAGCTCGTCGAGCGGCTGTCGGACCGCGTCGGGATCGTCCGCGCGGGGTCGATGGTCGCCGTCGGCGGGATCGACGAGCTGCGCAGCACCGGCGACCGGCGGTGGGTCGTCGACGGACCACCCGCGGCCGACTGGCTGCCCGCCGTGCCGACCGCGCGGCTGTCCGACGGCGCGGACGACGGGCGCGTCGTCGTCGAGGCCGTCAGCGGGGCACCGGCCGACGTCGACCAGCAGCTGCTGCGCGCCGCGCTCGCCGCGGGACCCGTGCGCGAGTTCGCGGTCCTCCGGCCGACCCTCACCGAGCTGTACCGGCACGTCGTCACGGCGGAGACGCCCGAGCAGGCGGGAGCCCGCGCATGAGCACGACGCAGGACACCGACCTCACCGCCGGCGCGGCCGTCCGGCTCGTCGCGGGCCGCGAGATCAGCACGCGGCTGCGCTCCAAGCCGTTCCTGTGGACCACGCTCGCGCTCGTCGCCGCCGTGGTGCTCGCGGGCGTCGTCGCCGGGCTCGTCGGCAACCGGGAGCCCGAGCCGCAGGTCGTCGGCGTGGTCGCCGACGCGTCCGCCGTCGCCGACCCGCTCGCCGCGACCGCACAGGCCGCGGGCGTGCCGGTCGAGGTCCGCGACGTCACCAGCACCGCCGAGGGCGAGGACCTGGTCACGTCCGGCGAGGTCGACGTGCTCGTCACGGGTGCCGACCCCGAGCTCACCGTCGTCGTGCAGGACGCCGTGCCCGAGCCCTTGCAGCCCGTGCTCGCGTCGCTCGCGCAGCAGGCGGCGCTCGCGGGCGCGGTGGCCGACCTCGGCGGCGACCCCGGGCAGGTCGCGGGCGACGTCGCCGGCGCCGCCCCGTCCGTGACCACGCTCGGCTCGCCGCCCGAGGTGGACGGCGCGCAGATCATCGCGGGCTACCTCGCCGGGATCCTGCTGTTCATCGGCCTCATGACCGCCGGGCAGCTCGTCGCGCAGGGTGTCGTCGAGGAGAAGACCAGCCGCGTCGTCGAGCTGCTGCTCGCGACCGTCCGGCCGTGGCACCTCATGGCCGGAAAGGTGCTCGGCATCGGTCTCATCGGGCTCGGGCAGGTCGCGCTCGTCGTGCTCGCGGGCGGTGGGACCGCCTGGGCGTTCGGGCTGCTCGACACGACCACGCTCGACCTCGGGGCGACCGCCGCGTGGGCGCTCGTGTGGTTCGTCATCGGGTTCCTCATGTACGCGCTGCTCCTCGCGGCGCTCGCCGCGCTCGTGTCGCGGCAGGAGGACGTCGGCTCCGTGATCTCGCCCGTGCTGTTCGTCATGGGCATCCCGTACGTCCTGGCGATCTCGATCACGCCGTGGGACCCCGACAACCCGCTCGTCACCGCGCTGTCGTTCGTGCCGTTCTGCGCGCCGATGATCATGCCCGTGCGCGTCGCGCTCGGCGCGGTCGAGACGTGGGAGATCCTGCTCGCCGCCGGTCTGTCGCTCGCGCTCGTGCCGTTCCTCGTGTGGTTCGCCGGGCGCGTCTACGCGAACGCGGTCCTGCACTCGGGCGGGCGGATGCGGCTCACCGACGCGCTGCGCGGGACGCCGACCGCGGTCTGAGCGCGACGACGGTCCGCGATCGCGTGCGACCGCCTAGCGTGGCCCCATGACCACGCTCTTCACGAAGATCATCGACGGCGAGATCCCCGGCCGGTTCGTGTGGGCGGACGACGTCGCCGTCGCGTTCACCACGATCGCCCCGATCACCGACGGGCACACGCTCGTGGTCCCGCGGGACGAGGTCGTCGAGCTCACGCAGGCGTCCGACGACCTGCTCGCGCACCTCACGCGCGTCGCGAAGGTCGTCGGGCAGGCGCAGCAGGCCGCGTGGTCGTCCCCGCGCGTCGCGCTGCTGGTCGCGGGCTTCGAGGTGCCCCACCTGCACCTGCACGTGCTGCCCGCCTGGGACGAGTCGTCGCTGACCTTCGCCAACGCCCGGCACGACGTGCCCGCCGAGGACCTCGACGCCGCCGCCGAGCGCGTGCGCGCCGCGCTGCGCGACGCCGGCCACGGCGCGCACGTCCCCGCCGCGCTCGCGTCGCCGGAGCTCTGACGACGCTCGCGCCGCCCGCACGCCGCGAGCGGTCCCCCCTGCCCTGACCCCGACCCCGCCTGGTGCGGGCCGATGTTCCGGAGGTGACCGTGCGACGCAGCGACGGTGCCGCCGCCCTCGCGGGCGTCGCGGCGGGGGTCGTCACGCTCGGCGTCGGCTCGCTCGTCGCCGTGCTGACCGGCCCGTCGACGGACCCGCTGGTCGCGGTCGGTGCCGCGTTCGTCGACGCCACGCCCGGCTGGCTCAAGGACTTCGCGGCGTCGACGTTCGGCACGGCCGACAAGGTCGTGCTCGGGATCGGCGAGCTCGTCGTGCTCGCCGGGCTCGCGGCGCTCGCCGGGGTGCTTGCGCACCGCCGCTGGGCGTGGGGCGCGACGGTCGTCGTCGCGCTCGGCGCGGTCGTCGGGCTCGCCGCGATGGGCCGCCCCGACGCGGGGGTGCTCGCCCCGCTGCCCGCGGTCGCGGGCGCCGCCGCGGGTCTGCTCGCCCTGCGGGCGCTGCTCCGTCGGCTGCCTGACGACGAGCCCGTCGACGCACGCGCGACGGCGACGCGTGCCGCCCCGGACACGACGGCCGTCGCCGGTGCGCCCGCACCCGGGCAGCGCTCCGCGCCCGACTCGCCGTTCCCGACGGTGCCGCCGCCCGGCACCCAGGGGTCCGGACGCGGGTCGTCCCGGCGAGGGTTCCTGGTCGGGGTCGGGACCGCGACGGCCGCGGGGCTCGTGGCCGTCGTCGTCGGCCGTGCGCTGAGCGGCACCCGGCGGGGCGTGCAGGCGGCCCGGGACGCGCTCCGCCTGCCCGCACCCGCACGGTCCGCGGCTCCGGTGCCGGCAGACGTGCAGGTGGACGTCGCGGGCGTGGCGCCGTGGCAGACGCCCGCGGGCGAGTTCTACCGGATCGACACCGCGCTCGTCGTGCCCCAGGTCGACCCCGCGACGTGGGTGCTGCGCGTGCACGGGCTCGTCGAGCAGGAGGTCGAGCTCACCTGGGCTGAGCTGATCGCCTCCGACCTGGTCGAGGCCTGGGTGACGCTCGCGTGCGTGTCCAACCCCGTCGGCGGGGACCTGATCGGCAACCAGCGGTGGCTCGGGCTGCCGATCCGCGAGGTCCTCGCGCGCGCCCGGCCGACGGCGGACGCGGACATGGTGCTGTCCCGCAGCGTCGACGGGTTCACCGCGTCGACGCCGCTCGAGGTGCTGACCGACGACCGCGACGCGCTGCTCGCGATCGCGATGGACGGCGAGCCGCTGCCGCCCGAGCACGGCTTCCCCGTCCGGATGGTCGTGCCGGGGCTGTACGGGTACGTGTCCGCGACGAAGTGGGTGGTCGACCTCGAGGTCACGCGGTTCGACGCCGCGACCGCGTACTGGACGGACCGCGGCTGGTCGGAGCGCGGGCCGGTCAAGACGCAGTCGCGCATCGAGGTGCCGCGGCCGTCGGCGCGGGTCGACGCGGGTGACGTCGTCGTCGCCGGGACGGCGTGGGCGCAGCACCGCGGGATCGTGCGCGTCCAGGTGCGCGTCGACGACGGGGAGTGGCAGGACGCGGAGCTCGCGGGTGACGGCGGCGTCGACTCGTGGCGGCAGTGGCGCTGGACCTGGCCCGCGGAGCCGGGCGAGCACCAGCTGTTCGTGCGGGCGTTCGACCCCGACGGCCCGCAGACCGGAGCGCAGCAGGGCGAGATCCCCGACGGTGCGACGGGCTACGACACGGTCCGCGTCACCGTCGGCTGAGACCCGTGCGGCGTCGCGACCGGACCCGGCACGTCGCGTCTCAGTAGACGTCGCGCGCGTACCGGCGCTCGGACGACAGGCGCTTGACGTAGGCGGCCGCGTCGTCGGCGTCGAGCCCGCCGTGAACGGACACGACCTCGCGCAGCGCCGCGTCGACGTCCTTCGCCATGCGCGACGCGTCGCCGCACACGTACACGTGCGCGCCGCGCTCGAGCCACGCCCAGAGCTGCGGACCGTGCTCGCGCATGCGGTCCTGCACGTAGACCTTCGACCGCTGGTCGCGCGAGAACGCCGTGTCGAGCCGCGTGAGCAGGCCGTCGGAGCGCATCGCGTCGAGCTCGTCGCGGTAGTAGAAGTCGGTCGCCGCGTGCTGCTCGCCGAAGAACAGCCAGTTGTCGCCCGGGTGCCCGAGCGCGCGCCGCTCCTGCAGGAAGCCGAGGAACGGCGCGACGCCGGTCCCCGGACCGACCATGATCATCGGCGTCGTCGGGTCGGCCGGCGGGTGGAAGTGCGTCGACGGCTGGACGTACGCGGACACCGCGAGGTCCGGACCCCCGTCGGCGAGGAACGTCGAGCACACCCCGCCGCGCGCCGCTCCCGACGGTCCCTCGTACCGCACGACGGACATCGTCAGGCGGATGCGGTGCGGGTCGACGAGGGGCGACGACGAGATCGAGTACTGCCGGGGCTGGAGGCGGCGCAGCACGTCCGCCCACTCCTGAGCGGTCGCGTCGACGCGCAGCTCCGCGACCACGTCGACCGCCTGCCGACCCCACAGCCACTTCGCGAGGTCGTTGCGGTTCTCGGAGCGCAGCAGCCGGCGCAGCTGCTCGCTGCCCGAGCGCTCGTGGACGAACCTCAGGAGGTCCTGGGACGCGCGCGTGACGTCGAGCTCGTCGCGCAGGGCGACCGCGAACGGGACCGTGCCTACCCCCTCGACGGTGACCGGCGCGTCGGCGGCCACCCCGGTCGCGTCCAGCCACTCCTCGACCAGCGACGCGGCGTTGACGGGCCGGACGGCGAGCGCGTCGCCCGCCGCGTAGGTCAGGGGCGCGGGCGACCGGGACGTGTCGAACCAGACCTCGCGTACCTCCTTCGCGGAGCCCGGCAGGTTCAGCAGCCGGTTGCCGACGAGGTGCGCGACGCCCGGGCGGGCACGGGTCGCGCGCGCCGAGGTGGAGCGGTCGGCCGCGTCGCGCGCGGACGTCTGGCGGTCGACGGCCGTGACGGTGCCGTCGAGCCGGCCCGCCGGGGCGCCGGGCCACGCAGCGCCGAGGTCGCCCGCGTCGGCGTCGGTGGTGCCCGCGTCGGTGCTGCCGGCGTCCGTCCGTGCCGCCTCCGCCGCGTCCCCGCCGAGCAGGACGGCGACGACCTGGTCGGTCCACCGCTCGGCGGTGTCCTCGTCGCCGGGCTCGCACTCGCCCCGGTCGACGAGGCGCTCCGCGCCGAGCTCCTCCAGCCGCCGGTCGACGCGTCGGCCGTGCCCGCAGAACTGGTCGTAGCTCGAGTCGCCGAGCGCGAGGACGGCGAACCGCGTGCCGTCGAGCCGCTGCGCCTCGGGGTCGGCCAGCGCCTCCCAGAACGAGGTCCCGTTGTCGGGGGCGTCGCCGTCGCCGAACGTGCTCGTGACCACCACGAGGTCGGCCCGTCTCGGCAGCGCGCCGACGGCGTCGTCCATCGCGAGGACCTCGGGCGTGCGCCCGCCGTCGGCCAGCCGGGCGGCCACGCGCACCGCGATCTCCTCCGACGTGCCGGTCTGCGACGCCCACAGCACGACGAGCGGCCGCACGGGTGCCGGCTCGCGGACCGGTCCGGCGGTCGTGGCGCCCCGCGACGACGACCGCGGTGCGCGCGAGAACATCCCGGCGAGCAGCCCGTCGACCCAGAGCGCGGACGTGCCGTCGAGCGGCGCGGTCGGCGGGAGGACGGGCGTTCCGGTGACGTCGCCGCCGCCGAGACCGGCGAGGAAGCCCGCGAGGTAGCGGCGCTCGTCGTCGCCCAGCACCGGGGGCCCGAAGTCCTCCAGCCCGAGCGCGCCCGCGAGCGCGCGCATCGCCCGCGCACCGTCGGTCACGGCGTCGTCGCCCGTCGACCCGTCGGGACCGTCGCGACCGTCGGGAGCGTGCGAGGAGTCGCCCGGTGTCGCACCCGCGGCGGGCGCACCGGTCGTCGTCGGGGTGCTCGCCGTGGGTGCGGGCGGCGGCGCGACGAGCGTGACGGACACCGCGCACACCTTGAGCTCGGGCTGGAACGACAACGGGTCGACGGCGTCGTTCGTGACGGCGTTGACGGACAGGTACTCGCCGAAGAGGTCGTTCCAGTGGAACGGCGCGAACAGCGCCCCTGGCCGCACGCGGTCCGTGACCACGGCGGGCAGGACGGCCCGGCCGCGGCGGGACGCGACCTCGACGATCGCGCCGTCGAGCACCCCGAGCCGCGACGCGTCGTCCGGGTGCAGCTCGACGAAGGGTCCGGGATTGAGCTTGTTCAGCTTGGCGACGCGGCCCGTCTTGGTGAGCGTGTGCCACTGGTGCTGGAGGCGGCCCGTGTTGAGCAGGAACGGGTAGTCGTCGTCCGGCATCTCCTTCGCGGGCAGGTGCGGGCGCGGGTGGAAGACGGCCCGACCCGACGGCGTCGCGAACCGCAGGCGCGGGACGGTGCCGTCGTCGTGCACCAGGAGCGGCTGGTGGACGCCGTCGTTGAGGTACCGCACGGGGTTGCGGGCAGGCCCGTCGGGGGACGCGGACGGCCACTGCACGGGTGCCGTGCGCAGGCGGTCGTACGTGACGCCGCGCAGGTCGTAGCCGGTGCGGGGGTTGGTCGTCCGGCGGATCTCCTCGAACACCTCCTCCGACGAGGCGTACGCGAAGCCGTCGTAGCCCATCGCGGTCGCGACGCGCGCGATGAGCACCCAGTCGGGCAGCGCCTCGCCGGGCGCGTCCAGCGCGCGGCGGGCGAGCGTCATGCTGCGCTCGCTGTTGACCATGACGCCGTCGGCCTCGGTCCACATCGCCGCGGGGAGCACGACGTCGGCGTAGGCGTTGGTCTCGGTCTCGGCGTAGACGTCCTGCGTGACGACGAGCTCGGCGTTCTCGAGCCCCTCGATCACGGTGCGGCGGTTCGCGACCGACGCGACGGGGTTGGTGCAGATGACCCAGCAGGCCTTGATGTCGCCCGCGGCCATGCGCTCGAACATCTCGATCGTGCCCCGCCCGACGCCGTCGGACCGGATCGTGCCGTCGGGCAGCCCCCAGAGGTCCTCGACGAACGCCCGGTCCGCGGCGTCGAGCACCGTGCGCTGACCCGGCAGGCCCGGGCCCATGTAGCCCATCTCGCGCCCGCCCATCGCGTTGGGCTGACCCGTCAGGGAGAACGGCCCGCTCCCCTGCCGGCAGATCGCGCCTGTCGCGAGGTGGAGGTTGACCAGCGCGTTCGTGTTCCACGTGCCGTGCGTCGACTGGTTGAGGCCCATGGTCCAGCACGACACCCAGCTGTCAGCGCCCGCGATCAGCGCCGCCGCCGCCCGCAGCTCGTCCTCCGGCACGCCGGTGATGCCCGCGACGACGTCCGGCGGGTAGTCCGCGAGGAGCTCGGGCATCGCGTCCCAGCCCTCGGTGTGCGCCGCGACGAACTCCTCGTCGACCGCGCCCGCCTCGACCAGCAGGTGCAGCAGGCCGTTGAGCAGCGCGATGTCCGTGCCCGCCTTCACCTGCAGGAAGAGGTCGGCCTTCTCCGCGGTCGCCGTGCGGCGCGGGTCGACGACGATCAGCTTCGCGCCCGCCTTGACCCGGTCGAGCAGCCGGAGGAACAGGATCGGGTGGCAGTCGGCCATGTTGGCGCCGATCACGAGGAACACGTCCGCGTGGTCGAGGTCGTCGTACGACCCGGGCGGCCCGTCCGAGCCCAGCGAGAGCTTGTAGCCGGTCCCCGCGCTCGCCATGCACAGCCGCGAGTTCGACTCGATCTGGTTGGTCCGCAGGTACCCCTTGGCGAGCTTGTTCGCGAGGTACTGCGCCTCGATGCTCATCTGCCCCGAGACGTACAGCGCGACGGCGTCGGGACCGTCGCGGTCGACGATCTCCCGCAGCCGGCGCGCGACGGTCGCGACCGCCTCGTCGACGCCCGTCGGGACGGGCTCCGCGCCGCGCTCGGGGCGCACGAGCGCCGTCGACAGCCGCCCGCCCGCGGCGAGCAGGTCGGCCGTCGTCGCGCCCTTGGTGCACAGGCGCCCGTGGTTCGCCGGGTGCGCCTTGTCGCCGCTGGCCCTGCGGACCGTGCGGCCCGCGCCGTCGTCGACGACGTCGAGCAGCACGCCGCAGCCCACACCGCAGTACGAGCACACGGTCGCGACCTGGGTCGTCGCCGTGTGCTCGTGCTGCGCGGTCGCGATCGCCGTCACGCTGAGGAGTCCTCCGAGGTCGGGGGCAGGGTCAGATGACGGTGGAGCCGAAGGCCGAGCCGCGACGCTGGTAGACCGCCCACGTGGTGAGGGCCATGACCGCGTACGTCCCGACGATCACCCAGAGTGCCGCCTGGATGTTCCCGGTCAGCGACGTCGAGACGGCGAACCCGCGGGGCACGAGGAACCCGCCGATCGCGCCGACCGCGCCCGCGATGCCGATGCAGCCGGCTGCGGCCTTCGCGCGGCTCGCGCGCGTCTCGTCCGTCGCCCCGAACCGGAACACCGCCGGGATCATCCGGTAGACCGACCCGTTGCCCGCGCCCGTCGCGACGAACAGCAGCAGGAAGGACAGGAAGAACCCGAGGAAGTGGTGCGCCCGCAGCGCGAAGATCGCGCCGATCGTGCCCGCGGCCATGACCGCGAACGCGGCGATGGTGACGGTCGAGCCGCCGAACCGGTCCGCGAGGATGCCGCCGACGGGCCGCGCGACCGAGCCGACGAGCGCCCCGGCGAACGCGATCGACAGCGTCACCTCGGGGAACTGGCCCTGGAGCAGCGTCGGGAACGCCCCGGAGAAGCCGATGAACGACCCGAACGTGCCGATGTAGATGAACGAGATGATCCAGGTGTGCTTGTCGCGCGTCGCGACGCCGTACGCCCGCGGGTCGGCCTTCGCGTTCGACAGGTTGTCCATGAACCGCCAGGCCAGGAACGCGGCCAGGAGCGCGAGCGGGATGAACATCAGCCCCGCGCGCTCGAGCTGCAGGCCCGCCGCACCCACGACGACGAGCGGTACCGCGAACTGCACCGCGGCCGTGCCGATGTTGCCGCCTGCCGCGTTGAGGCCCAGCGCCCGCCCCTTCTCCGCCTCCGGGTAGAAGAACGAGATGTTCGCCATGGACGACGCGAAGTTGCCGCCGCCGACGCCCGCGAGCGCCGCGATGCCGAGCAGCACGCCGAACGACGTCTCGGGGTTCTGCACCGCGATCGCGAGCGCGCTCGTGGGGACGAGCAGCAGGAGCGCCGACACGATCGTCCAGTTGCGGCCGCCGAACACCGGGACCGCGAACGTGTAGGGGATGCGCAGCGACGCGCCGACGAGGCTCGGCACGGCGATCAGCCAGAACATCTGGTCGACGCTCAGCTCGAAGCCGGCCGCGGGCAGCCGGGGCACGACGATGCTCCACAGGGCCCAGACGGCGAACCCGAG
This sequence comes from Cellulomonas fimi, assembly GCF_028527925.1. GTDB lineage: Bacteria > Actinomycetota > Actinomycetes > Actinomycetales > Cellulomonadaceae > Cellulomonas > Cellulomonas fimi_C. The sequence goes on along the minus strand of NZ_JAPESW010000019.1, from coordinate 57,285 downwards.
GAACTCGGCGAAGATCGACAGGCCGAGGTTGCGGGTCGCGATCGCCTTGCCGACGGACCGCCATTGGGCGGTGTCCTCGGGGTTCCAGCCGTCGATCCAGCGGCCGGGGCGGACGGTGAGCGGGGCTCCGGTCGCGACGGGGGTCGCGCCGGTGGTGGTCGGGGCCGACGCTGCGGCGTCGGTGGTCGCGAGCGGTGTCGCCATGGGGACCTCCGGGAGGGATGGGGGCTCGGACGCAGGCGACGCTACGAACGGCGTGTTTCGTCCCGCCCACCGGATCCGTTGCGCGCCGGGAACACTTCGCGCACGCGGCGCCGACGAGGGCTGTGAGGTTGTGCCCCTCAGCGGCGGGGGCGGAGGCGCTGCTGGGTGTGCGGCACGGCGAGGGCGAGCGGGGCACCGAGGCGGAGGTCGAGCGCCGCGAGGTCGGCGGGGCGGACGTCCACGAGGACGTCGCCGGTCGTCCGGACGCGCACCCCGGTCGTGCCGGGCTCGAGGTCGACGACGCGCGCGAACCAGCGTGCGGTCCCTGCCGGCCCGCCCGACGAGCCCGGTGCCTGCTCCCCGCCCGACCGCACCTCGACGGCCGACGGCGCGAAGGTCAGGCGCGCGGGCGTCCCGGCGGCGAGGGCGGGGGGGCACGGGACGCGCAGGCCGTCGGCGGTGACGAGGACCGGGCCGCGGGCGTCGTCGGCGACGGTGCCGAGCAGGAGGTTCGTGCCGCCCAGCGCTGCCGTGAACGGGTGCGCGGGGTCGGAGAGCACGTCGACCGGCCGGCCGCGCTCCACGACCGTGCCGTCGACGAGCACCAGCACCTCGTCGGCGAGCGTGAGCGCGTCGAGCGCGTCGTGCGTGACGAGCACGGCGGCGGTCCCGGTGGCGCGGACCTGCTGCCGGACGACGTCCCGCAGCGCGGCCGCCGTCCGGACGTCGAGCTGCGCGAACGGCTCGTCGAGCAGCAGCGCGGCTGGACGCGCGGCGAGCGCGCGGGCGAGCGCGACGCGCTGACGCTGCCCGCCGGAGAGCGCAGCGGGCCGCCGGTCCGCGAGCCCGCCCAGGTCGACGCGGGCGAGCCAGTCGTCCGCCTCGGTCCGCGCCGCCCGCGCGTTCGTGCCGCCGCGCGCCCGGACCGCGAAGGCGACGTTCTCGCGCGCAGTCAGGTGCGGGAAGACGAGCGGGTCCTGGCCGAGCAGCCCCACCGACCGGCGCTCAGGACGCACGACCGTCGCCCGGCCGCCGGCGCGGACGTCGGTGAGCACCCGCTCCCCCGTCCGGACCGTGCCGTCGTCCGGCACGAGCAGGCCCGCGAGGACGTCGAGCAGCGTGGACTTGCCCGCGCCGTTCGGGCCGAGCACCGCGACGACCGTCCCGGGCTCGACGCGCAGCGTGGCGTCGAGCGCGAGCACCCCGCGCCGGACCCGGACGTCCGCGGTCACCGCACCCGGCGTCCCCGTCCCCTGGCCGGCAGCGCCGGCCGGCTCCCCGCCGCTCACGCGGCCCGCCCGGGTCGCCACGCGCGCGCGGCGAGCAGCACCGCGACCGCGGCGGCGACGAGCAGCAGCGACAGGGCGACGGCCGTGCCCTGCGAGACGCCCGCGCCGTTGAACGCCGCGTAGATCGCGAGCGGCATGGTCCGGGTCACGCCCGCGGTGCTGCCCGCGAACAGCGCGGTCGCGCCGAACTCGCCGAGCGCCCGCGCGAAGCACAGCACCGTGCCGCTGACCAGGCCCGGCGCGACGAGCGGCAGCGTCACGCGGCGCAGCACCGTCCACCGGCCCGCGCCGAGCGTCGCCGCGACCGTCTCGTAGCGCGTGCCGACCGTGCGCAGCGCCCCCTCGACGCCCAGGACGAGGAACGGCATCGCGACGAACGTCTGCGCGATGACGACGGCGAGCGTCGTGAACGGGATGGTGACGCCGAACCACGCGTCGAGCGTCTGCCCGAGCAGCCCGCGGCGGCCCAGGAGGAACAGCAGCGCGATGCCGCCGACGGTCGGCGGGAGGACGAGGGGCAGCGTCACGAGCGCGCGCAGGACGTCGGCCGTCCACCCGCGGGACCGGGCCAGCACCACGGCGAGGGGCACCCCCAGCACCAGGCACGCGACGGTCGACGCGGTCGACGTCACGAGCGAGAGCCCGAGCGCGGACAGCGCCTCGGGCGAGGTGACGTCGGCGGGCAGCGATCCCCAGTCGGCGCGCACGACGAGCGCGACGACGGGCAGCACGAGGAGCCCCAGCGCGAGCGCCGCGGGCAGCCGCAGCAGGAGCGGGGTCACGCTCACCGGAGGGTCCGCGGGCCGCGACGCGCGCACGTCGCCGGCCGGCGCGGCCGGGGGCGCCGACGGGCCGGTCGCGGGCGTCCCGGTCGTCACGGCGTGACGAACCCCCGGTCGGCGAGAACCTGCCGGCCCGCGTCCGACAGCACGAGGTCGACGAACGCCTGCGCGACCACGGCGTCCTGCGACGAGCGGCTCCCGGTGCCGAGCACGGCGATCGGGTAGCGGTTGACGGCGGTCGCGGCCTCGTCGACGTCGACGCCCTCGACGTCGTCGCCCGCCGCCAGCACGTCGGTGCGGTAGACGAGCCCCGCGTCGGCCTCCCCCGCCGCGACCTTGGTGAGCACCGCGGTGACGCTCTGCTCCTCGCTCGCGGGCGTCAGCGTCACGCCCGCGGACGCGAGGACCTCCTGGGACGCGGCGCCGCACGGCACCTGCGCGGCGCACAGCACGACGCGGCCGCCCGACGACGCGAGCACCGCGAGGTCGGCGACGGAGGCGATCAGCTCCGGGTTCCCGGCCGGCACGGCGATCTGCAGCGTGTTCGTCGCGAAGAGCGTCGGTGCGCCGTCCACGAGGCCGGCGTCGTCGACCGTCGCCATGGTCGCCTCGTCGGCCGAGGCGAAGACGTCGGCGCGGGCGCCCTCGACGAGCTGCGTCGCGAGGGTCGAGGAACCGTCGTAGGTGACGGGCCGCACGTCGACCCCGGGGTGCTGCGCCGCGAAGTCGGCGGTGAGCTCGTCGAACGCACCGGTCAGCGACGCGGCCGCGAACACGGTGAGCGTCCCGGTCAGCCCGGTCGCGGAACCGCTCGCGGCGGTGGTCGCCCCCGGCCGGACCTCCCGGGGCGCGGTCGAGCAGCCGGCCAGCGCGACGAGCCCGACCGCGGCGGCGACCGCTGCCGCGGCGGCGGCGATCCGGTGCCTCCCCCGGCGGACGCTCACCGCGCGCCTCCCGACGTCTCCACCACGACCGTCGTCGCCTTCACCACCGCGACCGCGAGCGACCCGACCTCGAGGCCGAGCTCGCGCACCGCCTCGGTCGACATGAGCGACACGACGCGGAACGGGCCGCACTGCATCTCGACCTGCGCCATCACCGTGTCCGTGACGACCCGCGTGACGAGGCCGGGGAGCCGGTTGCGCGCGGAGGTGCCGCGCGAGGTCGGGTCGGCGGGCGCGTGGGCCCGCTCCACGGCGACGACGGCCAGCGCGGCACCGTCGACGGTCGCGCGGCCCGCGTCGTCGGGTGCGGTGTCGAGGACGCCCGCGTCGACCCACCGGCGCACGGTGTCGTCACTGACCCCGAGCAGCTCGGCGGCCTCGCTGATCCGGAAACGCGTCACGAGCAGCGATCCTAGTCCGCATCTGCGGCAGGACGAGGGCCGAAGTTCCGCGGGAGCGGAGTGCGGTCGATCGGGCCGCGCGGAGCCGCGACCAGCAGTAGCGTCCCGTCATGGCGAAGAAGGGCAAGGGCGCCAAGCGCCACGACGGGAAGATCTCGAACGAGGTCTACGAGGCCGAGCTGTTCCGCCTCCAGGCCGAGCTCGTCAAGGTCCAGCAGTGGGTGCGGCACACCGGGGCGCGCGTCGTCGTGATCTTCGAGGGACGCGACGCGGCCGGCAAGGGCGGCACCATCAAGCGGATCACCGAGTACCTGTCCCCCCGCGTCGCGCGCATCGCGGCCCTGCCGACGCCGACCGAGCGCGAGAAGGGCCAGTGGTACTACCAGCGGTACGTGACCCACCTGCCCGCCGCGGGCGAGATCGTGCTGTTCGACCGCTCCTGGTACAACCGCGCGGGCGTCGAGAAGGTCATGGGCTTCTGCACGCCGCAGGAGTACTCGCGGTTCATGCGCCAGACGCCGATCTTCGAGCAGATGCTCGTCGAGGACGGGATCCTGCTGCGCAAGTACTGGTTCTCGGTGTCCGACTCCGAGCAGCTGCGGCGGTTCAAGTCACGGCTGAACGACCCGGTCCGGCAGTGGAAGCTGAGCCCGATGGACCTGGAGTCGATCAGCCGGTGGGAGGACTACTCGCGCGCCAAGGACGAGATGCTCGTGCACACCGACGTGCCCGCGTGCCCCTGGTACATCGTCGAGTCCGACATCAAGAAGCACGCGCGGCTCAACATGATGTCCCACCTGCTCTCGACCATCCCGTACACGGACGTGCCCCACGAGGAGGTCCACCTGCCCGACCGGCCTGCCGCGTCGAACGGCTACCAGCGTCCGCCGCGCGAGCTCTCGACGTACGTGCCGGACCACGTCGCGCAGCTCCTGGGCGACCCGGAGAAGAACCTCTGACTCACATCCCGAGCGAGAGCTCCAGCCCGAGCGTGAGCAGGTAGAGCAGCGCGCCCCCGACCGACAGGCACAGCCCGACGACCGACCGCGCCATGCCGACCGCGGTCGGGTGCCCCTCCCGCCGGATCGCACGCGCCCGCGCGACGCCCTTCGCCCCGACCCAGATCGCGAGCCCCGACGCGAGGACGTAGTGCGTGAACAGCATGATGACGAGGACGACGACGCCGGCGACCAGCGCCCACGTCGCGTACTTGTTCGTCGCGTCGACCGCGGCGCCCCACGGCGCACCGCCCGTCGGGGTCCCGCCCCACGACGTCGGGCCGGCCGGGACGCGCCCGTACGCGCCGACCGGCTGGTAGCCGCCGAGGGTCGACGTCGGCGCGTAGGGGTCCGCGGCCGACGCGGGAGTGAAGCCGCCGCCGGCCGACCCGGCTCCGACGGTCGACGCGGGCGCGTACGAGGCGGCCGGCGTCGAGAACGCACCGGCGGCCGCGGCCGCGGGTGACCCGGACACCCCCGGTGCACCCGCGGGCGCCGACCACGCGGACGCCTGGGGGCTCCACGCGTGCGCCTGCGCGACCTGCGGGACGACCGCCGTCGCGGCCGTCGGCGCCGCCGGGCCGGCCGCGGGGAAGCCCGGCGCGACGGCCGCGGTCGCGGGCCGCGGCTCGACGTGGTCCGTCCAGCGTCCGCCGTCCCACCACCGCAGCTGCGCCGCGTCGTGCGGGTCGGGGTACCAGGCGGCGGGTGGGGACGCGGGCGTCGTCATGGAGGGCTCCTCGGCGGCGGGACAGGCGGACCCTAGCGTCGGGGCCGGGTCCGCGCGCCCGTGGGCGGAGAGGACCACCGGTTCGGCCCAACGAGCGCGATCGTGGGCGACCCGGGCTTCGCGCGCGGCCGGCACGGATTGCGGGACCGCGCCCGCACCTGCGACGTTGGGCCCGTGACGGCTCCCCCCACGACGCCCGGGCCGGCGCTGCGCGTCCGCGTCCCGTCCCTCAACCCGTCCGTCCGGCGGTTCCTCTCGACCGAGGCGGGCAGCGCGGTCGTGCTCCTCGCGGCGACCGTGCTCGCGCTCGTGTGGGCGAACAGCGCGTGGGCGGACGCCTACGAGGCGCTGTGGGAGACGACCGCGGGCTTCCACGTCGGCGGGATGTCGCTCGAGCTCGACCTGCACCACTGGGTCAACGACGCGGCGATGGCGGTCTTCTTCGCGGTGGTCGGGCTCGAGATCTCGCGCGAGGCGACGAGCGGCGAGCTGCGCGACCGCCGCACCGTCGCGGTGCCCGCGCTCGGGGCGCTCGGCGGCCTGCTCGTCCCGGTGCTCATCTACCTCGCGTTCACCGCCGGGACGGACGCCGCGCACGGCTGGGGCGTGGTCATGTCGACCGACACCGCGTTCCTCGTCGGCGTCCTCGCGCTGTTCGGCCCGCGCTGCCCCGACCGGCTGCGACTGTTCCTGCTCACGCTCGCGATCGTCGACGACATCGGCGCGATCACCGTGATGGCGGTCTTCTACTCCGACGACGTCGACCTCGCCGCGCTGGGCGTCGCGGCGCTCGTCGTCGTCGGCATGGCCGTCATGCGCTGGCTGCGGGTCTGGCAGCTGACGCCGTACGTACTGGCCGGTGTCGCGCTGTGGATGGCCGTGCAGGCGTCGGGCGTGCACGCGACCCTCGCGGGCGTCCTGGTCGGGCTCCTGGTGCCGGCCACCGTCCCGCAGCGCGAGCAGGTCGAGGCCGTGCCCGTCTACGCGGGCGACCTGGTCGACGAGACGACCGCCGAGCGCGAGCACCTCGCCGAGCTCGCCGCGCGCGCGGCCGTGCCGACGAGCGACCGCCTGCAGCGGATCCTGCACCCGTGGTCCGCGTACCTCGTCGTGCCGCTGTTCGGGCTCGCGAACGCGGGCGTCGTGCTCGACGCGCAGACGCTGGCCGACGCGGCGGGGTCCCGCGTGACGATCGGCGTGGCGGTCGCGCTCGTCGTCGGCAACGCGGTGGGCATCACCGGCGCCTCGACGCTCGCGATCCGCGCGGGCCTGGGCGACCTCCCCGGCCGCGTCCGGTACGGGCACCTGCTCGGCGGGGCCGTCCTCGCGGGCATCGGGTTCACGATCTCCCTGTTCATCGCGCAGCTCGCGTTCGGCGACCAGCCCGACGTCCTGTCGGAGGCGAAGATCGGCATCCTCGCGGGCTCGCTCGTCGCCGCGGTCGCGGGGTCCGTGCTGCTGCGCTGGCTCGGCGAGAAGCTGCCGCTGTGCTCGCCCGCGACCGACGGTCCCCCGCCCGCGCTCCCGCCGCTCCCCTGGCGCGCGCCGGAGTGACGCCCGCGGCCCGCGCGCGAGCGGGATCGACCGGTCGGCCGCGCCGAGCCGGGGGCTGAGCCGGCGGGTCAGGCGAGCGGGTCGTCGTCGCCCCACGTCGGCAGCCGCAGCCGCCGCGCGTCCGTCGCGAGCAGGCGGTCCGCCGCGGCCCGCAGCGACGCGGGCGTGTCCGCGCCGGCGCGCACGAACCGGCCCGACAGGTCGTCGAGCTCGCCGTCGCCGAACGCGCGGACCAGCTCGGCGACGTCCTCGACGGGCGTCCACTCGGTGCGCCCGTCGTGCGCCGGCATGCCGCCCGTCATGTCGGTCGCCACGACGCCCGGCGCGAGGTCGAGCACCCGCAGGCCCTGGTCGCGGTACTGCGCGTCCAGCATGGTCGTGAGCCGCGCGAGCGCGCCCTTGCTGACGTAGTAGCCGGTGTACGCGCGGCCCGGGTTGACGCCCGCGCCGGAGTTCATGTTGAGCACGCGCCCGCCGCCGCGCGCGAGCATGCCCGGCAGCACCGCGCGCGTGACCAGCAGCGGACCGCGCACGTTCGTCTCGACGACGCGCCACGTGTCCTCGACGTCGTCGTCCGCGAACGGCACCTCGGCGCGCTCGATGACGCCTGCGTTGTTCACCAGCAGGCCGACGCCGCCGAGGTCCTCGAACGCCGTCTCGACGCGCGCGACGGCGTCCAGGACCGCGGTGGCGTCGATCAGGTCGCCCGCCGCGACGGCCACGCGCGCACCGGTCGCCGCGACCTCCTCGGCGACCTCGTCGAGGTGCGCGCGCGTGCGCCCGACCAGCGCGACGGCCCAGCCGGCCCGCGCGAGGCCGAGCGCGACGCCGCGTCCGATGCCGCGGCCGGCGCCGGTCACGAGGGCGGTCCGGGGGACGGGGAGGGTCGCGTCGGTGGTCACCGGGCCATGCTGCCGCACGTCCCGCGAGCGCGCCGACCGACGCTCAGGCGGTCACGCCGCGTCGTCGCGCGGCGGCCTCGACCGCGGCGCGCAGCGTCTCGACCCGGGCGCGGCCCGGCTGCACCACGCCGTCGACCAGGATCGTCGGCGTGCCCCGGACGCCCTGCTCGACGGCCGCGAGGTAGTCGGACTCGACGGCCGGGGCGAACGCCTGCGCCGCTTCGCCCGCGACGATCGCGGGGTCGATGCCCAGGTCGCGCGCGTAGCGACGCAGGTCCGGCTCGGCCAGCCGGTCCTGGTGCTCGAGCAGCACCCGCTGGAGGTCCCAGAACCGCCCGACGCTCGCCGCGGCCTCCGACGCGAGGGCGGCCGTGAGCGCGTACGGGTGCACCTCGAACAGCGGGAAGTGCCGCCACACCAGGCGCGCGAGGCCGTCCGACGTGTCGACGACCTCGCGCAGGACGGGAGCCGCGGCCCGGCAGTAGGGGCACTCGAGGTCGCCGAACTCGAGGATCGTGACGGGGGCGTCCGGGTTGCCGTAGACGTGCCGCTCGGGGGCGAGGTCAGGCGTCATGCCCCCGATCCTGCCCCACACCGGCCGCCTCGACGTCCGCGCCCGTCAGGGGCCGTACTTCGCCATCAGCTCGGACGCCCGCTGGTCCGGGCGCGTCGTCGAGAGCACGGAGTAGAAGACGCTGATCGCCGAGGCGGGGTCCACGCGCAGCTGCGCGCGCTCGACGTTGCGCAGGTGCGGCCCGCAGCTCGAGCACGGCATGCGCTCGGTGTACACCTGCTCGATCACGACGGCCTTGTTGAGGTACCAGCGCGGGCCCGCGAGCGCCTCGAGCTGCTGGAGCAGCCGAGCCTCGGAGTGCAGCGCCCCGGGGTCGTTCGCGGACTGGAGGTACGTCACCGTGCCGTTGTGGCGGATCCGGAACACCGCGAAGTTCGTGCGGAAGCTCGCGAGGTCGAGTGCCGTGCCGGCGCGGTAGCCGACGGCACGGGTCAGCATCGCGGCGTCGACCGAGCCTCGGGCGGCGCCCCACGGCGCGGTCGGCGGTGGCCGAAGCTGGCCCGGCAGGAGCGTGGGCGGCACGACCTTGGTCGACGTCGGGTTGATCGTGGCGGTCACCGAGAGGCCCTCGGGCGCCTGCTCGGCGACGAGCGACGCGAGCCCGAAGCGGGCCTTGATGCCCGGGAGGGCGCGGACGACGGCCGGGGTGCCCCCGCCGGCCGCCGCGACCTCCTCGACTGCGGTGATCGCGGACGCGACCGCCACCTGCTTGCCGTCGGGGGTGGCCTGCTCCCCCGGCGCTGCCCCCGCCGCCTGCCCCGCGGCCGCCGTGCCGCCGCGTCCGCGCACCGCGCCGCCGACGCGGCGGGCGAGAGCGGCGACCCAGCCGACGACCCGGTCCACGACGCCGTCGACCACGCCGCGCACGCGCTCGATCACCGCCCGCACCGGTGCCGCGACGTCACCGAGCCCGATGAGCCGGGCGAGGAACCCGAGCACGACGGGCACCGCCCGGGCGAGCGACTGCTCGACGGCGTCGGCGGCCGCCCCGATGCTGCCCCGGGCGATCGCGGAGACCGACCCGACGACGGACTGCGCGAACGCGGCGAGCTGCTGCGCGCGCTCGAGCGCGAACTGCACGGTGTTGTAGACGGCGAGGATCGCCTGGATGACGGCGCCCGCGGGGTTGAACATCGACACGAGCCGCGTGATCGCGGCACCCACGACCGTCCGGGCGACCCAGTCACGGATCCCTCCGAGGACGGTGTCGAGGAGGCCTGAGACCATGTCGCGGAGGCGGTCGACGATGCCGCCGACGCCGCGCTCCACGAGCGTGCGCACCCAGTCGACGGTGGTCTCGACGGCGTGCACCACAGGTTCGCCGACGAGCCGGACGACCCGCTGGCGGATCCCCTCCCACGTCAGCCCGAGCAGGCTCGTGACGAGCGACAGCATGCCGCCGAGGTCCAGGCGCGCCGGCAGCTGGACCGCACCACGCAGCGCGCCGGTCAGCCAGCCGATCAGACCGGTGCGCAGGTGGCCGAGGATGTTGCCCGCGAACTGGCCGAGACCCGTGCGGACCGCGCCCACGAGGTTGCCCGCGAACGCGACGGGGTCGCGCACGATCGTGCCGAGGACGTCCCCGGCACCGCGCAGGACGCCCATGACCTGCGCACCGAAGCCGCCTGCGGACGACATGACGCCCTCGACGACGAGCTCCATGAGCTTGCTGCCCGCCGCGCTCGCGAAGGCGCGAAGGCGCGCCACCGGGCCCTCGAGGATCCCGGCCAGCCGTTCCCACAGACCCGCCGGGTCGAGGAGGTCGCTCGCGCTGACCGCGTCCCACGCCCGCGCGAAGACCCCACGGACCGCGTCCCACGTGAGCCCCAGCCGGTCGAGCTCCTGTGCGACCCACGCACCCGCCCGCTCGACGGCGCCGGACTGCTGCAGGTTCTCCCACAGCGCGTGCCCACCCGGCACCAGCCCGACGAGCGCCCCGACCACGGTGGTCGCGTCGCGCGGCACGGTGCGGCCCGTCACCGGGTCCCGTCCGAGCGCCACGCACAGCACCCCGTAGCCGGGGATCTCGCGTGCCCAGCGGCCGATCGTGCCGAGCACCTCGGTCCGCAGCCCGGCCGCCGCGGCGTCGGCGGCGCCCGCGACCGTGTCCCACACGCCACGCTGGAGGACGGGGGCGGGACCGGCTCCGACCGGGCCGGGCGCACGCGGCGGGGGCGCGGGCCGTCCTGCGTCCAGCGCGGTGCCTCGGGCGTCGGGGGTCGCCGTGGAGCCTGGCGTCGTGACACCGGGCAGCGCCTGCGGTCCGGCGGCCGAACTGGGCGTCTCGCCGTCCGCTGCCCGCGCTGCGGCACCGGCGCCGAGCGCCCGCGCCACGGCGGCGTTGCCCGCACCACGCTGCAGCGCGAGCAGCGCCGCGTGCGAGGCCGCCGGTCGAGGGCGTGGACCTGCGCGGTCGCCCGTCCGTCCGGCGGCGGGGGCGCGCGCACGCGCATGGTCGGCGTCGGCCGCCGCCCGCACCTTGACGCCGTCCGTGGACATCGCCGCCTCCTCGCGCGGGGTCTCGACCATGGTCGAGGGCGCCCGGACACCGGCGCAGCACGCCGCGGAGCGTCCGCCGGGGCAGGGTCGCGTGCCCGAGGGGGCAGGGTCGCATGCCCGAGGGGGCAGGGACGCCTGCCCGCGCGGACCAGCGCCCGGGGCGTCAGCGCCGGCGCGGGAGGCGTCGGGGCAGGAGCGGAGGGCTCGCGGTGCCCGCGCCGTCGACCATGCCCCCGACGACGTCCCGGACCGCGTCGACCGCGGACCAGGTCGCGTGCCACCCGAGCTCGCGCTCGGCGCGCGACGTGTCGAGGATCGGCGCGTTCACCGCCATGTCGAGCCAGCCCGGCCCGACGGGCACGACGCGCGCGTGCCACGCGGTCGCGAGCGCGGCCCGCACGACGGGGACCGGCACCTCCCGCACGGGGGTGTCCTCGCCGCCGACGACGCGCGCGACGTCCTCCGCGTGCAGGATCTCCGGAGCGGCGACGTTGAACGCGCCGCGCACCTGGCGGACGACGGCCTCGCGGTAGGCGGACGCGACGTCGTCGGCGTGCACGGCCTGCAGCCGGACGCCCGCGGGCCACGGCAGGACGGGCACCTTGCCGCCGAGGATCCGCTCGGGCACGAACGGCCCGAGGAACAGGCCGGTGATCTCGTGCCCCGCGGCGCGCTGGAAGATCAGCGCTGGCCGGAGCCGTGCCACGGCGAGCGCGGGGTGCTGCTCCTCGTACTCGTCGAGCAGCCGCTCCTGCGCGGCCTTGTCGACGCTGTACTGCGAGCTGCGCACGCCGTCGGTCGCCCAGCCCTCGGAGCGGGGGACGTCGTCGGGCGCCGGTGAGTACGCACCGATCGACGACGCGGCCACGACGTGCGGGACCCCCGCGCGCACCACGGCCTCGAGCACGCGGCGCGTGCCCGTGACGTTGACGTCGGCCAGCCGGCGCCGGTCGTGGCTGGGCTGGATCGCCCACGCGAGGTGCACGACGGCGTCGGCCCCGGCGAACGCGCGGGCCAGGTCGGCGACGACCTCGTCGTCCGGCACGCGCGCCCCGATGTCGACGGACACCCACGACGCGACGTCGTACGGCGGGGGCGGCGTCGTGCGGGGCGTGCGCCGCACGACGCCCACGACCGACGTGACGGTCGCGTCCTCGCGCAGCCGCCGCAGCACCGCGGTGCCGACGTTCCCGCTCGCACCGACCACGACCACCCTCATGCCACGCCCCCGCCTCGACTCATGCGCCCGGGTCCAGGACGACCTTGATGCAGCCGTCCTCCTTCTTCTGGAACATCTCGTACGCCGCCGGCGCCTCCTCGAGCGGCACCCGGTGGGTGCGCAGGTCGAGCACGCCGAGCGGGTCCGCGGGGTCGGTCACGAGCGGCAGGATCGCGTCGGTCCAGCGGCGCACGTTGGCCTGCCCGAACCGGAACGTGAGCTGCCGGTCGAAGATGTCCATGAGCGGGAACGGGTCGACCGCCCCGCCGTAGACGCCCGACACCGAGACGGTGCCGCCGCGCCGCACGCACACGATCGCGGTGCGCAGCGCCGCGAGCCGGTCGATGCCGGCCTTCTCCATGAACGGCCGTGCGACGGCGTCGGGCAGGACGACGGCCGCACGCTGCGCCCCGGCCGCCACCGGCGATCCGTGCGCCTCCATGCCGACGGCGTCGATCGCCGCGTCCGCACCGCGACCCTCGGTGAGGTCGCGGACCGCCTCGAGCACGTCCTCGCGCGCGTCGACCACCTCGATGCCGTGCCGGCGGGCCATCGCGATCCGCTCGGGCACCAGGTCGACGCCGATGACGCGACCCGCACCACGGTGCCGTGCGATGCGTGCCGCCATCTGGCCGATCGGGCCGAGCCCGACGACGAGCACGCTGCCGCCCGCGGGGACATCGGCGTACTCGACGGCCTGCCACGCGGTCGGCAGCACGTCGGACAGGTAGAGGTAGCGCTCGTCGGGCTCGCCGTCGTCGGGCACCACGACGGGCCCGTAGTGGGCCTGCGGGACGCGCAGGTACTGCGCCTGCCCGCCCGGGACGCTGCCGTACAGCGACGTGTAGCCGAACAGCGCCGCGCCCTTGTCCTGCTCGTGCACCTGCGTCGTCTCGCACTGCGACTGCAGGCCGCGGCGGCACATGAAGCAGGTGCCGCACGCGATGCCGAACGGCACCACGACCCGGTCACCGACCCGCAGGTTCTGCACGCCCGGCCCGACGGCCTCGACGACGCCCATCGCCTCGTGCCCGAGGATGTCGCCCTTGTCGAGGTACGCGCCGAGGAAGCCGTACAGGTGCAGGTCGGAGCCGCAGATCGCGGTCGACGTCACGCGGACGATCGCGTCCGTGGGTTCCTGGATCGTCGGGTCGGCCACGGTCTCGACCGACACCTTCTCGCGGGCCTGCCAGGTGAGGGCCCGCATCCTCAGCCCTCCCGGGGGTTGAGGTTCGCCGGGTCCGCGTCGGGGTCGTCGTAGCCCGTCCCGTCCTCGCCGGAGGCCGCTGCACCCGTGCGCGGGTTGAGCATGTCCGGGTCGGCGTCGGGATCGGGCGTCTCGCCCTCGACCGAGCGCGCCGTGGGGGTGCTCGTGTCGTCCGGGGGCAGCGTGCCGTCGTCGGGGGTGGTCGGGGTGTCGTCAGGCGTCGTCATCCCGCCACGGTCACACCGTGCGCACCGCCGCGCATCTCGAGCGAGCCGTCACCCGCGACGACCGCGGCCGCTCCACGTGCGGCCCCGCCGTCGCGACGCCACGATGCGTCCATGCAGGTCCCACGCCGCGCGGGCCTCGGGACGCTCCTCGTCGCCGCCGCGCTCGCCGGCTGCGCCGTGCCGTCGACGCAGGCGCCCGCCGACGACGCCCGCGCGCTCGCCGACGCCCTCGCCCCGGTCACGTCGGCGGTCGAGACGGCGCTGGTGGCGACCGACCTCCTCGACCGCGACCGGGCCACCGCGACGACCGTCGACACCGCGCTGCTCGACCAGCTGAACGTCCTCCAGGACGCCGCCGGAGCCGTCGCGACGCTCGTCCCCGCGCCCGGTCCCGGGACCGAGCAGCAGGCCGAGGCGCTCGCGGCCGTGCACGACGCGGAGGCCGCGGTCGCGGCGGCGCGCGCGTGGGCGACGGGTGCCGGCGGCTCGGCCGCCGAGGTCACCGCCGCGCTCGACGAGGCCGCGACGATCGTCGACGACCTCTCCACGGCGCTGGAGCAGGCGTCGTGAAGCGTCTGCTCGGCGTCGCGCTCGGCGTGCTCACCGCCATCGGCGGGTTCCTCGACATCGGCGACCTCGTCACGAACGCCGTCGTCGGGTCGCGGTTCGGGCTCAGCCTCGCGTGGGTCGTCGTGGTCGGCGTCGTCGGGATATGCCTGTTCGCGCAGATGTCCGGCCGCGTGGCCGCCGTGTCGGAGCGTGCGACGTTCGAGATCATCCGCGAGCGCCTGGGCCCCCGGACCGCGGGCGCGAACCTCGTCGCGTCGTTCCTCATCAACCTGCTCACGCTGACCGCGGAGGTCGGCGGCATCGCGCTCGCGCTGCAGCTCGCGTCGAGCGTCGAGCCGCGGCTGTGGATCCCCGTCGCGGCGCTCGCGGTGTGGCTCGTCATCTGGCGCACCAAGTTCTCCGTGCTGGAGAACGTCACCGGTCTGCTGGGGCTGACCCTCGTCGTCTTCGCGGTCGCGCTGTTCCTGCTCGGTCCCGACTGGTCGGAGCTCGCCGACCAGGCGCTGTCCCCGACCGTGCCGGGTGACGAGGGACCCGCGTCGTACTGGTACTTCGCGATCGCGCTGTTCGGCGCCGCGATGACTCCGTACGAGGTGTTCTTCTTCTCGTCCGGCGCGCGCGAGGAGAGGTGGACCGTCAAGGACGTCGCGCAGTCGCGCGTCAACGTGTTCGTCGGCTTCCCGTTCGGCGGCATCCTGTCGATCGCGATCGCCGCGTGCGCCGCCGTGGTCTTCCTGCCGCGGTCGGTCGAGGTGTCGTCGCTGTCCCAGATCGTGCTGCCCGTCGCGCTCGCGGGCGGCAAGCTCGCGCTCGCCGTCGTCATCGTCGGGATCGTCGCCGCGACCTTCGGGGCCGCGCTCGAGACGGGCCTGTCGTCGGGCTACACGCTCGCGCAGTTCTTCGGCTGGTCGTGGGGCAAGTACCGGCGACCGGCGCAGGCGGCGCGGTTCCACCTGGCGATGATCATCGCCCTGCTGATCGCGGTCCTCGTCCTCATGACGAGCGTCGACCCGATCCGCGTGACGGAGCTCTCCGTCGTCTTCTCGGCCGTCGCGCTGCCGCTCACCTACCTGCCGATCCTGCTCGTCGCGAACGACCCCGAGTACATGGGGAGGCACGTCAACGGGCGCGCGACGAACGCCCTCGCGCTCGTCTACCTCGTCATCATCCTCGCCGCGTCCCTCGCGGCGATCCCGCTGCTGATCGCCACCGGAGGCGGGTCATGAGCCCACGCGTGCGCCGCTCGGCGCTCCCCCACGACCCGTCCGCGACGCTCCCGCTGGGACCGCGCCCCGCCGGCCGCGTCCTCGACGCCCGGCTGCACCTGCTCGACCGGCAGACGCTCGACGCCGACGAGGTGCCCGTCGCGACCGTCGACGATCTCGAGCTCGTGCCGCCCGCCGGCACCTCCGGACCCCTCGTCGGCGACACGCCCGTGCACGTCGCGGCCCTCCTGTCGGGCCCGGTCCTCGCGACGCGTGTCTTCGGCGGCCGACCGCCGGCGTCCCGGCTGCACCGCATCCTGTGGCGGCACGTCGCCGACGTCGGCACGACGGTCCGGCTCGGGGTCCGCGGCCAGGACCTCGACGTCCTGTGGGTCGAGCGGTGGGTCCGGGACCACGTGATCGGGCGCATCCCGGGAGGTCGTCATGCTCCTGAGTGACCTGCTCGACGCACCCGTCCGCGCGCCGTCGGGCGACCCGCTCGGCTACGTCGTCGACGTCCGGCTCGTGCTCGACGGACCGCTCGACGGCGGCCTCCTCGTCCAGCCGCGCGTGCACGGGCTGATCATCAGCCCGCGCACCGGCTCGTCGTTCCTCGGCTACGAGCGGTCGGACGTCCGCTCACCCGCGGTCCTGGCCCGCTGGCTGCGATGGCGGCACCGCGGCACGTTCCTCGTGCACTGGGAGCACGTCGCGACCGCCGACGCCGACGCGGTCGTCCTCGCTGACGGCTACCGCCGCTGGTCCCCCGCCTTCCCGGAGGGCGCGCACCGCCACGTGTGACACGTGGCCGCTCTCGGCGTGCCGCACACCCGGGCGCACGGTCGACGGCGGGCGCCCGGTCGCGGCGTTGGTCGTCCCCTACGCTGCCGCCGTGCCGTCGACGCCCGAGCGCCTTCCCGTGACCGTCCGACCCGGGCTCGAGGGCGACGCGGCGGACGGTGGTCGCTGGTGCGGGCGTCAGCGTCCGCGTGCGTGCTCGTCGCGGAGCACGACGGCCGGGTGGTCGGGCTGGCCGTCGCGCATGAGCACGTCGCCCTGAACGCCGACGGACCGGTCGTGTGGCTGGAGGAGATCGTCGTCGACGAGGCCGTCCGGCGGGGCGGCGTCGGAAGGGCGCTCGTCGCATCGGTCGAGGCGTGGGCGCAGGCGCAGGGCGCACGTCACGTCGCGCTCGCCACCCGGCGTGCGATCGCGTTCTACCGCGCGCTCGGGTACACCGAGACCGCGCCCTACGTGCGCAAACAGCTGGGCGGCATGGCCGGCTGACGACGGGCACCCCCCGCGAGTGCGACCGGCGGATCAGCCGAGGCCGCGGTGCTCCGACCAGAGGACGGCGGCGCGGTCGGCGGCCGCGGCGACGAGGTCGCGGAGCTCCGGGCGGTCCGGGACGCGGAACGACACGTACGCGCCGCGGCCCCCGGCCACGGGACGCCCGTAGGCCTTGGCCGCGAGGGTGCCGTCGGGGAGCAGCCGGACGTTGAGGGTCTCGAGGCGGAACTGCTCGCCGCGGCGCTCGTCGGTCCACTGCAGGTGCTCGGGGATCGTGACGTTGATGGCGAGGGCGCTGACGACGACGTCGTCGTCCGGTGCGGTCATGCCGCCATCCTCGCGCGAGCGGGTCGTCGAGGCGGGTCGTCAGAACAGCGTCGCGTCGGCCGCGACCGGCGGGCGTTCGAGGTCGAGCAGGAACCGCTTGCGTTCGACGCCCGCCGCGAAGCCCGTGAGCGTGCCGTTCGCGCCGATGACGCGGTGGCACGGCACGACGACGGCGATGCGGTTGGCGCCGTTCGCGGCCCCGACGGCCCGGGACGAGGTGCGCGGGTCGTAGCCGATGTCGGCGGCGAGCTCGCCGTAGGACGACGTCTCGCCGTAGGGGATGCGCAGCAGCCCCTCCCAGACGCGCACCTGGAACACGGACCCCTGGAGCGCGACGTCGAGGTCGAACTCGTGGCGCGCGCCCGCCAGGTACTCGGTGAGCTGCGCGCGAGCGCCGGTGAGGGCGGTGTCGTCGCGCTCGCCGTGCGCCCCCGACGCGGTCACGTTGCGCTCGCGCGTCGACGGCAGCAGCAGACCGGTCAGGACCTCGCCGACGCCGATGAGCGTGACCGGCCCCATGCCGGACTCGACGACCGTGTGCACCGTCGGCCCGTCCGGCCGCTCGACGACCCGCACACCCATGCCACTCATCCTGCCCGCTCCCTCCGACACCTCGGCACGCGCGACGGCCGCGCGCCCTCCCGACAGGAAGACGCGCGGCCGCCGCGGTGCGTGAGGTCAGTCGGTCGACCGCACGATCGTGCGGACCCCGACGACGAGCCCGACGGCGGCCGTGGCGAGCGCCGCGAGCCAGCCCCACCCCACGGCCGTCGCCGAGAGGTCGCCTGCGAACAGCGCACGCTCGGCGTCGACGACCCACCGCAGCGGGTTCACGGTCGACGCGGCCCGCATCCACGCGGGGCCTGTCTCGAGCGGCAGGAGCATCCCGGAGAGGATGAGCAGCGGGAACAGGAACGTCTGCTGCACGACCCAGAACATCCACTCCTGCTTCCGGACGGCGATGGCCAGCGCGTACGACAGCGAACCGATGCCGATGCCCAGGACGGCGAGCATGAGGATCCCGACGACGGCCCCGACCGGGTCGGCGCGGAAGCCGAACGGCAGCATGACCAGCACCACGATCACGGCCTGGGCGGTCAGCGGCACCATCTCCTTGAGCGAGCGCCCGACGAGCTGCGACGAGCGGGACAGCGGGGTCACGAGCATCCGCTCGTGCGCGCCCGTCTGCATCTCGTACTGCAGGTTCGAGCCGGTCGTCGAGGTGCCGAACAGCGTGGTCATCACGAGGATCGCGGGCACGAACCACTGCCACACGTCCGCGCCGGACAGGCCCTGCTCGCCGACGGACCCGACGAGCAGCGGACCGAACAGCCCGAGGAAGACGAGCGGCTGGACGAGGCCGAAGACGACCGAGAACGGCTCGCGCACGACGGGCCGCAGCTCGCGGGTCATGACGAGCCAGACGTCGGCGAACCACGAGCGGCGGACGGCCGGTGCGGCGGTCGGCATCGTGACGGGCGGGGTGAGCGTGGCGGTGGTCATGCGGCGTCCTTCCGGGTCTGCGGGTCGGTGGTGGTCGCGGTCGGGTCGGCGAGCGGGTCGTCGCCGGTGACCGCATCGGGCGGCGCGCCCTCGTCGCGCAGGCTGCGGCCGGTGAGCGCGAGGAAGACGTCGTCGAGCGTGGGGCGGATCGCCTGCGCGGTCGCGACGGTGAGCCCTGCGGCGGACGCCGCGACGACGACGCCAGGGACTGCGGCGGGCGCGTCGGCGACCCGGGCGCTCACCGTGCGCCCGTCGACGCTCACGTCGCGTGCGCCCGGGACCCGGGAGACCAGCTCGGCAAGCTGTGGTGCGGCCGTCGTCGGGGACACCGGCCCGTCGTCCGCGACCTCGAGCACGAGGCGGTCCCCCGCGAGCGTGCGCTTGAGGCCGTCGGCGGTGTCGTCCGCGATGACGCGGCCGTGGTCCACGACGACGACCCGCTCGGCCATGGTGTCGGCCTCGTCGAGGTAGTGCGTCGTGAGGACGATCGTCATGTCCCGCTCGGCGCGCAGCCGCAGGATGTGGTCCCACAGGTTCGCGCGCGTCTGCGGGTCGAGCCCGGTGCTGGGTTCGTCCAGGAACAGCAGCCGCGGCGCGTGCACGAGGCCGAGCGCGACGTCGAGCCTGCGCCGCTGGCCGCCCGACAGGTCGGACACCTTGCGGCGGGCGAGCGGGCGCAGGTCGAGCGCGTCGAGCAGGTCGTCGGCGCGGCGTCGTGCGGTGCCCGCGTCGAGGCCGTAGATGCGGCCCTGCGCGACGATCTCGTCGGCGGCTCGCTGCACGTGCCCGGCGCCGTTGCCCTGCCCGACGTAGCCGATGTTGCGGCGGACCGTCGCGGGATCGGACGTGATGTCGGCGCCCGCGACGGTCGCGCTGCCGGCGGTCGGGCGGATGAGCGTCGTGAGCATGCGCATGGTGGTCGTCTTGCCGGCGCCGTTCGGGCCGAGCACGGCGACGAGCTCGCCGGGCGCGACGTCCAGGTCGATGCCGCGCACGGCGTGCACGGTCTCGGTGCGGCTGACCACGAAGTCCTTCGTGAGCCCGCGGGTGCGGATCATGGGCCTCTCCCCTGTCGTCCGGATCGGTACGTCACCCATGCTCCCGCCGGTAGCGGTCAGATCCTGTCCGCTACCTCGTGCCACTCTGAGCACATGTCGACGCCGTCCGCCCGTCTGCTGTCCCTCCTGTCGCTGCTGCAGTCGCGCCGCGACTGGCCCGGCGACGTGCTGGCCGACCGGCTCGGCGTCAGCCCCCGCACGGTCCGGCGCGACGTCGACCGCCTGCGCGACCTCGGGTACCCGGTGCACGCGACCAAGGGGCCCGACGGCGGGTACCGGCTCGACGCCGGGAGCCAGATGCCGCCGTTGCTGCTCGACGACGAGCAGGTCGTGGCGCTCGTCGTCGCGCTGCGGACCGCGTCGACCGGGGTCGCGGGCGTCGACGAGGCGGCCCTGCGCGCCCTCACCACCGTCCGCCAGGTCATGCCCGCCCGGCTGCGCGCCGCCGCCGACGCCCTCCAGGTCACGGCCGTCGCGCGCGCCCCGCGACGCGACCAGCCCCAGGTCGCCGCCGACGTCCTGCTGGCCGTCGGCGCCGCGGTGCGCGCCCGTGAGGTGCTCCGGTTCGACTACGTCGGCGGGTCGTCCGACGGCGTCGGCCCGGAGGCCTTCGTGCCGCCGCGACGGGCGGAGCCGCACCACCTCGTCACCTGGGGCGGCCGCTGGTACCTCGTCGGGTGGGACCTCGACCGCGCCGACTGGCGCACCTACCGCGTCGACCGGATGACGCCGCGCACGCCGACCGGCCCGCGGTTCGCGCCGCGCGACCTGCCCGGCGGCGACGTCGCCGCGTACGTCGCCGACAAGTTCGGGCAGGCGGTGCCGTGGCCGTGCGTCGGTGAGGTCGAGCTCGACATGCCCGCCGACGACGTGCGGCGCTGGGCCGGTCGCGGCGCGGTCGTCGAGGACCTGGGCGACGGCCGGACGCGGCTCGTGCAGGGCGCCTGGTCGTGGGACGGGCTCGCGGCGATGTCCGCGCTGTTCGGCGTGCCGCTGCGCGTCGTCGGACCGGCCGACCTGCGCGACGCGGTCGTCCGCCTCACCGGTCGGCTGACGGACGCGCTCGGCTGAGGGGTCCGGGCGCGCGTCTTCACGGACCGCGGTCGACGAGCGCGGGGTGCGCCGGGTCGTCCGCGCGCACGACGACGTCAGCGACGACCTCCGGGCCGACCTCGTCCGCGTAGCGCGCGAACGCCGGCAGGACCCACGCGTCCTCCTCGGGCGTCCGGCGCGCGAGCGTCGCCGGCCGCACCGCGAGGTGCACCGTGAGGTCGGCGGCCAGGCCGAGCCCGAGCAGCAGGTCGCCGTCGAGGACGAGGACCGCACCCTCGGGCGCCTGCGCGTACGGTGCACGCGTCGCCCGGTCCGTCACCGGGTCCCACAGCGTCGGCAGGTACCGGCCCGACGCGGCGAACGGCGTCAGCACCTCGCGCTCGAGCGCCCGCACGTCGACCCGGTCCTCGAGGTACGCGTCGGGGTCGTGCCGCCCGTGCTCGAACCGCAGCGACGCGGGCCGCAGGAAGTCCGCCACGCGCACCCGGACCACCGCCCGACCCGCGGCGCGCAGCGGTGCGACCAGCGCGTCGGCCAGCTCGCCGGGCCCGGTGGCCGCGGCGCCGTCCACCACGACGACCCGTCGCCCGTCCCCGGGCACCCGCCCGACCACGTGCGCGACGACCCCCTCGCGCGTCACCGGCCGGACGACGACCTGCCCGTCGCCCGACCGCGTCACCCGCGCGTCCCCGGATCGGTCTCGTCCGCGTGCTGCTCGCGCTCGTCGAACACGTCCTGCCCCGGTCCCTGGAACGACCGTGAGCGCTCGAGCGCCTCGATGCTGCCGGTGAACAGACGCGCGTCCTGCGCGGCCGGCGGCATGAGCAGCGTGTCCTCGACGGTGTCGCGGGCGCGCTCGCGGCGGGTACGCGGCGCGCCCTCGTCCGCGGCGGGCTCGTCGGGCCGCAGGCGATCGTCCGACCGCGCGCGGCCGTCGGACCGTTCGTCGCCGCGCCGGGCGGGCACCTCGGCGACCGGTCCGCGCCCTTCCCAGCGCGTCCGCGGCAACCCCTCGGGCGCCTCGCGCTGGAGCCAGCCGACCAGCCCTTCGCGCACGTAGCACCGCAGGTCGAACAGGGTCGGGGCGTCGCGCGCGCTCGCGAGCACCCGGACGCGCACCGCCCCGCCGACCGCGTCGGTGACCTGCAGGATGCCGACGCGCCCGTCCCACAGGTCCGTCGCCTCGAGCAGCCGGGTGAGCTCGGCGCGCATCGCGTCGACCGGGACCTCCCAGTCGAGGTCCAGCTCGACGGTGCCCAGCAGGTCGGCCTGGCGGCGGGTCCAGTTCTCGAACGGCGTCGTCGTGAAGTGCGTCGACGGCAGGATGAGGCGCCGGTCGTCCCAGACGTGCACGACGACGTAGGTGAGCGTGATCTCCTCGATCCGCCCCCACTCGCCGTCGACCACGACGACGTCGTCGACGCGGATCGCGTCGGTGAACGCGAGCTGCATGCCGGCGAACAGGTTGGCGAGCGAGCTCTGCGCCGCGAGGCCGGCGACGATCGACAGCAGACCCGCCGACGCGAGCAGGCTCGCACCGAACGTCCGGGCCGACGGGAACGTCAGCAGGATCGCGGCGATCGCGCAGACCACGAGCACCGCGACCGTGATGCGCCGGAGCAGCTGCACCTGCGTGCGGACCCGACGGGCACGCCGGTTGTCCTCGACGTCGATCCGGTACCGCGCGAGCGCCGCGTCCTCGAGCACGAACGCGAGACTGCCGATCAGCCACGCCACGGCGACGATCAGCAGGATGAGCAGCACGTGCTCGACGACGACGCGCCACGGGGCCGGGTCGGTGCTGAGCCGCAGCGCGACCCACACGCCGATGACGAGCAGCACCGCTCGCGTGGGCCGTCGGGATCGTCGGGTCAGGTCGGCGGCGACGGCCGAGCGACGGGCGAGGCGCCGGACCAGCACGCCGACGAGCATCGCGAGGACGTACGCGGCCACGACGCCCGCCGCGACGGCGAGCACGGGCCCGACCACGTCGCCCACCTCCTCGACGACGGACTCGTCGGGCGCGGGCGGGGCGTCGGGGGCGGTCAGGAGCGGGCGGAGGGCCGCGGTCAGCAGGGTCGGCGGCATGCCGTCAGCGTAGGAGGGCGGGCGCGCACGCACCTGCGCAGCGGGTTCGAGGCGGGTGCGGACAAGCAGGCGCCCCGCCCCCGACGCACGGGGGCGGGGCGCTCGAGAGGCGTCTCGCCGGCACGAGGCGTGGCGCACTCCTGAACCCTGACGGGCGGCCCTGCTCTCGCCTGGGCCCTCGGCACGCGGTCGTGATCCGCAGATGGCCGAACCCCGGCTGCTTCGGAGGATCGGCTGGGACCATTTGACCACCGCTTGGAGTTTCGCGCACCTCGAACGGGCGTCCAGCACCGTGGGGCGGGTGTCGGCGTCCACCCCTAGAGTCCGCCCGGTGAGTCCTTTGCCGCCACCGGAACAGACGAACGCGTGGACCGTGCACGCCGCCCTCGACCCCGCACCGCTGCTCGCGTCGTTGCGAGCGCACGCCGTTCCGGGCGTCGAGACCGTCGAGGACAGCTCCGTCCGACGACTCGTCCCCGTCGGCGAGCGGCTCGTGACGGTCTCGGCCGACCTCCACGACGGACAGGTCGCGGTGCGGGGCGCCGCACCGACGGAGGTGCTCGACGCGGTCGCCCGACGGTGGTTCGGGCTCGACGACGACGTGTCCGCCGTCGTCGACGTCCTGGCGCTCGACCCCGTCGTCGGCCCGCTCGCGCGGCGCCGCCCGCACCTGCGCGTGCTCGGGCACCTCGACGGCTTCGAGGCCACCGTGACCACGGTGCTCGGGCAGCAGGTGTCGCTCGCCGCTGCCCGCACGTTCGGCGGCCGGCTCGCGGCGGCGTGGGGCCGGCCCGGTCCGGACGGACTGCTGGCGTTCCCGCGCCCGGAGGACCTCGCGGACCTCGATCCCGCCACGATCCAGGCCACGGTGCGGATCACCGGGGCGCGCGCACGGTCGCTGCGGGCCGTGGCGGAGGCGTTCGCGGACGGGCTGGACGTGCACCCCGGCGCCGACCCGGTCGACACGCGACGACGGCTGCTCGCGCTCCCCGGGGTCGGCCCCTGGACCGTGGAGTACCTCGCGCTGCGCGTCCTGGCCGACCGTGACGCGCTGCCCGCGGGCGACGTCGTGCTGCGCCGGGCCCTCGGCGTGGACTCGACGGCCGCGGTCGAGGCGGCCGCGACGCGCTGGCGCCCGTGGCGGGCCTACGCCGCGATCCACCTGTGGACGTCGCGCGCCTACGCCCTGTGACCCGGCGCGGGACCGGCGTGCTGCCACCGGTGTGACCGCAGGCCCCGTCCTTGCGCAGGTCACGGCCCCGATCCGGTGACGAGCACGTCACGATCCGGCCACATCCGGCCGTCCGCGTCACGATCCGGCCACCGCGCCCCCACGCCTCGTCGTCGCGCCCTAGCGTCACGGCCATGACCGCCACCCGGAACCGACGCTCCCCCCGCCGCTGGGCCGTCCTGGCCGCCTCGGTCGCGACCGCCGTCACGCTGCTGACCGCGTGCTCGGGCGGTGGCGCCGCCGACCAGGCCGCCGACGGCGCGCAGTCCGAGAGCGGGTCCGCGGGAGGCGACGCCGCGGCCGTCGACGCGGGTGTCGTGGCCCCGGGTGAGGTCGACGCCGCGGAGAGCGAGCGGCAGGTCGTCCAGACCGGCGTCGTGCGGCTCACGGTCGACGACCCGCGGACCGCCGCGGACGCGGTCGTCGACCTCGCGGAGCGCAGCGGCGGGCGCGTCGACGCGCGCTCGGAGCACGCCGCGTCGCAGGAGCAGGCGGGCTCGGCGTCGCTGACGATCCGCGTGCCCGCGGACGAGGTGTCGGCCACGGTCGACGCGCTGCGCGACCTGGGCCGGATCGACGAGATCGACCTCGACGCGCAGGACGTCACCGCCGCCGCGCAGGACCTCGACGCGCGCATCCGCGGGCTCGAGCTGTCGGTGGCCCGCATGTCGGACCTCCTCGCACGCACGACGACCACGGAGGACGTCGTGGCCGCGGAGAACGCGCTGACCGAGCGGCAGACGCGGCTCGAGGAGCTCCAGTCGCAGCGTGCACGCCTCGCCGACGCGGTCGCGCTGTCGACGCTCACGGTCGAGCTGGTGGGCCCGGGCGTCGTGCCGGCCGCGTCGCCGGGACCCACGTCCTTCGTCGGCGGCCTGGCCGTCGGCTGGCAGTCGTTCGTCGTGGCCCTCCGCGGGCTCCTCGTCGTCCTCGGCGTCCTGCTGCCGTGGCTCGCGTTCGCCGGTGCGGTCACCGCCGGGGTCGTCGCGGCCGCGCGCTGGCGCCGCCGCCGGCGGGGACCCCGGCCCGGTCCAGTCGGGCCCGCGGGACCGCCGTGGGCGGTCGCTCCCGCCGGTCCCGCACCGGCCGGGCCGCCCGCACCCGCGACGCGCGCCGCCGGGCCGGAGACGCCTCACCCGACGGCCGACACGACCCCGTAGCCGAGGGCCGCGGCCGCGACGGCCAGCACGAGCGTGAGCGCCGCGTTCGCGACCGCCAGCCGGTAGGCGCCCGCCTGCGCGAGCCGCACGGTCTCGAACACCGAGGTCGAGAACGTCGTGAAGCCGCCGCAGAACCCGGTCGCCGCGGCGAGGTAGACCGTCGCGGGGAGCAGGCCCTGCACGTGCGCCGACGCGAGCGCGCCGAGCACCGCCGAGCCGGTCACGTTGACCACGATGGTGGACACCGGCAGGTGCCGCGGCACGCGGGCCCGGATCTCGCCGTCGACGCCGAAGCGCAGCGCGGCGCCGAGTCCGCCGGCCAGCGCGACGAGCAGCAGCGTCACGCGGCGACCTCCCGGTGGCGCCGCGCACCGACGAGCACGCCCCCGGTGCACGCCGCGACGCCGAGCACGACGCTGCCGAGCGCGTAGGCGAGCGCGAGCCCGGTCCGCCCGTCGGCGAGCCGGTCGACGACCTCGAGCGCGAACGTCGAGTAGGTGGTGAAGCCGCCGAGGACGCCCGTCCCCAGGCCCAGCCGCGCGACCCGGCGGCGCCCGGTGTCCGGGCCGGACCGCGCGAGCGCCTCGAGCAGCAGACCGAGCAGGAACGCGCCGACGACGTTCTCGACGAGGGTCGCGACCGGGACGCCGCCCCGGTCGGGCACCGCGTGGGACAGGCCGTACCGCGCGAGCGTGCCGACGGCACCGCCGACGGCGACGACCACGACGAGCCACGGGTCGCGGTGGAGGTGCACGTCGTCACCCTACGGCGGCCCGCGCCTACCCTGACCCGGTGGCACTGACCATCGAGACCCGCACCGCCGCCGACATCACCGCCGCGGAGCTCTACGACCTCCTGCGCCTGCGCGTCGACGTGTTCGTCGTCGAGCAGGACTGCGCCTACCCGGAGCTCGACGGCCGCGACCTGCGGGACGACACCCTCCTCGTCTGGGCGCACGACGACGGCGAGCTGCTGGGCACGATCCGCGTCCTCGGCGTGCACGGCACCACGCCCGCCATCGGCCGTGTCGCGACGGCACCGGCGGCGCGCGGACGCGGGGTCGCGCGCGCGCTCCTCGAGCACGGCATCGGCCTGTGCCGGCCGGACGCCGAGATCCGCCTGGACGCCCAGGCGCACCTCGAGGACTGGTACGGACGCCTGGGTTTCGCGCGTGCGGGCGAGGACGACGACGAGGACGGCATCCCGCACGTCCCGATGGTGCGCACCCCGCGCTGACCTCGTCGTGCGGCGCGCGCGGGGCGACACCGTCGGTCGCCGCTGCGTCGGACGACGCGCATCGGGCGCCGCGCACCGTCGGGCGATGCACCACGACCCGGACGGGGCTCTTGCCGTCGCCCGTCCGGATTGTCATGCTCCTGGGACGGCGGTCCACCCCCTTCCGCCGCGCACGGCACCGGTCATCCGACAACGACGTAGGAGCCTCCCGTGGCACGTCACATCCGTTCGCCCCTCGCAGCACTCGCCGCGGCCGCCGCCGTGGTAGCGCTCTCACTCGTCTCAGCCGCGCCCGCGACGGCGCACGGCCGACCCGGACCCGGCCACGGCCCCGGCAGCCCGTCGTCGACCCGGCTCTACACGCCCCCGCCCAACGAGGGCGCCGTGGCGCAGATCAAGCAGCTCGTCAAGGACCGCCGGTACGCCGACGCCAAGGCGGTCACGAAGATGGTCGCGACGCCGCAGGCGGTCTGGTTCACGAGCGGCACCCCTAAGGAGGTGCGCAAGGCGGTCGAGAAGACGGTCAAGGGCGCCAGGCACCAGCGCGCGGTCCCGGTGATCGTGGCCTACAACCTGCCGTACCGGGACTGCTCGCAGTACTCCGCGGGCGGCGCGCTCGACACCGCGTCGTACCTCGCGTGGATCGACGGGCTCGCGAAGGGGATCGGCACGAGCGAGGCGATCGTCGTGCTCGAGCCCGACGGCCTCGGGATCATCCCCTGGTACACGTCCATCACCGGCGCGACCGAGTGGTGCCAGCCCGCCGAGGCCGACCCCGCGACGGCCGCGTCCGACCGGTTCGCGCAGCTCAACGGCGCGGTCGACCGGCTGTCCGCGCTGCCGAACGTGCGCCTGTACCTCGACGGCACGCACTCGGCGTGGCTCGGCGTCGGCGACGTCGCCGACCGGCTGCACAAGGCGGGCGTCGAGAAGGCCGACGGCTTCTTCCTCAACGTCTCCAACTACGAGCTGAGCGAGCGCCAGGCGAAGTTCGCGAGCTGGATCTCGCAGTGCCTCTGGTACGGCACGAACGACGCCGAGGGCGGCTGGCGGCTCGGGCACTTCGACTACTGCGCCAGCCAGTACTACCCGGCAGACCCGAACGACTTCAGCACGTGGGGCCTGACGGACCAGTGGTACGTCGAGAACGTCACGAACGCCGCCAACCCCCCGGCCGGGCCCGAGGTCCTCAAGCACGCCGTGGTCGACACCAGCCGCAACGGGCAGGGACCGTGGACGCCGCCCGCCGACCACCCCGAGGGCGACCCGCAGGTGTGGTGCAACCCGCCGGACCGCGGCCTCGGCCTGCGCCCGACGACGAGCACCGGCGACCCGTACGTCGACGCGTACCTCTGGATCAAGATCCCCGGCGAGTCCGACGGCCAGTGCACGCGCTGGGCTCCCGACGGCGGCATCGACCCGGTCCGCGGGTACGCCGACCCGGCCGCCGGCCAGTGGTTCCCGCAGATGGCGCTCGAGCTCGTGCACAACGCCAACCCGCCCCTGGGCGGTCACCGGAGCTGACCGTCGTCGCGTCCCACCCGGTCGCCGTTCCGGGTGCTGACGTCTGGACACCGGTGGCCCGGCCCCGGGACGCTGGCCGCATGGGCGTGACGCAGACGCCACCCTCCGCACCGGCCGCCACCGCGCCGTGGCGGTGGTCGCTCGCGGGCGTCGCGGCGCTGGGCCTCGGGGTCGCCGCCGCGCTCGCCGCATACGCCGACGCGCACCCCGGCGACGGCGCGTCGCTGCTGACGCTGTGGTTCAGCGGGATGCTGCAGCTCAAGGCCTGGTTCACCACGGCCGCGCTCGTGCTCGTCGTCGTGCAGGTGCTGTCCGCGCTCGCGATGTGGGGGCACCTGCCCGGCGTGCGCGGTGACGCGCCGGCCTCGGTCGCGCTGCTGCACCGGTGGAGCGGCGTCGTCGCGTTCCTGCTCACGCTGCCCGTCGCGTTCCAGTGCGTGTGGTCGCTGGGCTTCGAGGACGAGCCGTTGCGCGTCCTGGTGCACAGCGTCGCCGGGTGCCTGTTCTACGGCGCGTTCGCCGCCAAGATGCTCGCCCTGCGCCTCCCCCGGCTGCCGTCCGTCGTCGTGCCCGTCCTGGGCGCGTCGGTGGCGGCGCTCCTCGTCGTCGTGTGGTTCACGTCGGCGCTGTGGTTCTTCACCCAGCCCGGGCTGCCCCGGGTGTGACGGCGGAGGTGGGCGCGTGACGGACGGGACGTCCGAGGGGTACCGGCGGCGCGAGGTGCTCGAGGCGGTCGGCGTGACCGTGGCCGCGGGTGTCGTCGGGTTCGTCGGCATGTCCGCGCTCGCGCCGGCCGAGGGCGACGACGGCGACTACCCCGCCCCGGACGACGGCGACGCGCGCGACCGTGAGGGCGGCGGCGACGAGCCGGACGCCGTCGAGGGCGGGGACGCGAGCGACGACGGGGCCGTCCTCGCGGCGCTGTCCGACGTCCCCGACGGCGGCGCGCTCGTCCTGACCGACCGTCAGGTGGTGCTCGTGCGGGACGGCGACGACGTCGAGGCGTTCAGCGCGGTCTGCACGCACCAGGGCTGCCTGGTCGACGAGGTCGCGGACGGCGAGATCCGGTGCCCGTGCCACGGCAGCGCGTTCGACGCACGATCGGGCGACGTCGTGCGCGGGCCGGCGCAGCGCGCGCTGCCCGAGGTCGACGTCGACGTGCGGGACGGTCGGGTGGTGCTGCGGTGAGGCGCACGTTCTGGCAGCGGCTGCCGACGCTCGTGTGGCTCGCGGGCGTCGGGCTCGTCGTCGGTGCGGCGCTCGCGTCGCTCCTGCTCGACTGAACCGTCCGCGTCGTCGGGACCGCCCGCCGACCCCATCCCGGTTGCGACCCGCGCGCGCCCGAAGCACCGTGGTGGCACGTCCGGAGGCGGGCAGACCGGCACACCGGAAGGTCGAGCCATGCGCCCCGTCGTCCACCCCCACGGCACCGCCCTCGAGCACCGCGTCCCGACGCGGCACGCGCGCACGCTCGCGGTGGCCCTGGTCGCGCTGCTCCTCGGCCTCGCCGGCGCGCTCGCGCTGACCGGGCTCACCGCGCAGGCGTCGCTCGCCGCGACCGACGACCCGTCGGTCGAGCAGCCCGGCACGCTCCCGTCGGTCGACGAGACGCCGAGCACGACCGACCCCAGCCCGGAACCGACGAAGACCTACGGCGAGGGCGGCGCCGGCCCGCACCAGGAGTCCGGCGAGGACCAGCTGGGCCCCCTCACACCGGGGCGGACGTTCGCGATCCTCGGGATCATCGCCGCGACGCTCGCGATCGTCGTGGTGATCGCCGTGCGGTCGCGCCGCGGGCGGAACGACGCGTACGGCGGCGGTCGCGGCGGGGCCGACCACCCGGCCTGACCCTCCGACGTGCGCGTCCGCCGGGCCCCCCGCATGCTGGGAGGACGTCCAGCCGCGGCGTCCAGGGCCTCGGCAGCGACGAGCTTCGTGCCGGGCGCACCCCGGAGGAGCACCCCATGACCGACTCTTCGCGTCCCACCGCGTCGGCTCGCCGACGCGAGCCGCACCAGTACCTCGCCCTCGTGATCGGCGTCGTGTACCTGGCCGTCGGCCTCGTCGGCTTCGCCGTCACCGGGTTCGACGGCTTCACCGAGCACGACCACTCGCAGACCCTGCTGGGCTTCGCGATCAACCCGCTGCACAACATCGTGCACATCATCATCGGCCTGCTCGGCATCGCGCTGTGGTCGACGCCGGCCCGCGCGCGGACGTACGGCTGGATCCTCGCCGTGGGGTACGGGGCGACCTTCGTCTACGGCCTGGTCGTCGTGAACAACCCCGACGCGAACGTCCTCAACATCAACGGTGCCGACAACGGGCTGCACCTCGTGAGCGCGCTCGCCGGCCTCGCCATCGCGCTGTGGCCCGCGCGCGACCGCACGGCCGCCGCCCGACGGTGACCGCGCTCGTCGGCGGCGTCGGCGGGGCCCTGGGTGGCCTCGCCGACGTCGCCGGGCGTCGCACCGGCCGCCGGCCGCTGCACCCGCGCGGCATCGTGCTGCCCGCCTCGCTGCGGATCGGCGACGACCCCGACGCGCCGGGCGCGGTCGAGGCGTTCAGCGGTCCCGCGGTCGTGCGCCTCTCGCGCGCCGCCGGGCTCCCCCGCCCCTGGCCCGACGTGCACGGCCTCGCGGTGCGCTGGGAGCGGGGCGGGCGCGCCGAGTCGCTGCTGCTCTCCGGCACCGGGACGGGTTCGCTGAGCCGGTTCCTGCTCGCGCCGCGCCGCCGCGTCGTCGACGGACCCTTCACGACCCTCATGCCGTTCCGCACGCCTGACGGTCCGGTGGTCCTCGCCGCCAAGCCCACCGCGCGGCCCGACGGCGGCCTCGACGTCCTGCTGCTGTCGTCGCGCCTGCGCGGGCCCTGGTACCGCTGGGGCGTGCTGCACGTCGACGCCCCGAGCGCGGCGGCGAGCGACGACGTCGTGCGGTTCGACCCCGTGCTCGACTGCCCGAGCGGCCTCGCGACCTACCGCTGGGCCGCGGCGCTGCGGCGGCCCGCCTACCGGCACGCCCGTCGGGCCGCACCCGACCCGGGGAGCCTCCCGTGGTGAGCGGCGTCGACACCACGCTCGTCGCGGACGGCGTCGTCCGGCTGCACGCGGCGGCCACCGAGTGCTACGTCGTGCGCGGCAAGGGCGGCGTGCTGCTGGTCGACGCGGGCCTGCCGGCGATGTGGCTCGCGGTCGACGAGGCCGTCCGAATGCTCGGCGCGGGTCCGCGCGACGTGAAGGCGCTCGTGCTCACGCACGGCCACTTCGACCACGTCGGGTTCGCGCGTCGGGCCGTGTCGACCCTCGGCGTCGACGTCTGGGCGCACGAGGCCGACGCGCGGATCGTGGCGCACCCGTACCGCTACGCGCACGGTCGACCGCGTTCCTGGTACCCGCTGCGCCATCCGCGCAGCATCCCCGTGCTCACCGCGATGGCCGCCAAGGGAGCGCTCCGGGTGCACGGCGTGCGGACGACGCACCCGGTCCGGTCCGACGGCGTCCTCGACGTGCCCGCCCGACCGCACGCGATCCACACGCCCGGCCACACGGACGGCCACCTGGTGCTGCACCTGCCGGACCGCGGGCTCCTGTTCACCGGCGACGCGCTCGTCACCCTCGACCCGTACACCGGGCGCACGGGCCCGCGGGTCGTCGCGCGCGCGGGCACGGCCGACGCCGAGGCGGCGCTCGCGTCGCTCGACCGGCTGCCCATCGGCGTGCACACGATCCTGCCGGGGCACGGCGACCCGTGGACGGGAGACGTGCGGGAGGCGGTCCGGCAGGCCCGCGCGGCCGGGGTCCCCTGACGCTCCCCCGGTTGCGGCCCCCTGCACGGCGGTTACCGTCGAGAAGGTCGCGCCGTCGCGCGGCACGAGCACCGGCGCAAGCAGCTCGTCGGCGCCCCCGGGTCCGCCCGAGGGGGCACCGTCCCTGGTCGTGCTCCCCGGCACCCGGTCCACCAGCCGCCCTCCGCGCGGCCGGACAAGGCAGGGGTCGAAGATGTTCCTCCACCGTCAGACGTTGCAGCACCAGGCCAAGCCCGACGCACCCGACGCGGTCTACGCGCGCAAGCTCCAGGAGGTGCTCGGGGGCCAGTACGGCGAGATCACCGTCGCCATGCAGTACGCGTTCCAGTCCTGGAACATCCACGTGCCGGGCAAGTACCGCGACCTGCTGTACGGCATCGGGACCGAGGAGTTCGGGCACGTCGAGATGCTCGCGACGATGATCGCGCAGCTGCTCGAGAAGGCGCCGCTCGGGATCACCAAGGACGCGATCCAGGGCGACCCGACCGTCGCGGCCGTGATCGGCGGCACCGACCTCCAGCAGGCGATCGTCGCGGGTGCGGGCGCGCGTCCCGTCGACTCGATGGGCAACCCGTGGCAGGGCAGCTACGTGACCGCGAGCGGCAACCTGCTGGCCGACTTCACGGCCAACGCGAACGCCGAGATGCAGGGCCGTCTGCAGGTCGCCCGGCTCTACCACATGACCGACGACCACGGCGTGCGCGACCTGCTCGCGTTCCTGCTGGCGCGGGACACCATGCACCAGAACCAGTGGCTCGCCGCCGCGGCCGAGCTGCGCGAGGAGGGCGCCGAGGAGCTGCCCGTGCCGAGCAACTTCCCGCTGTCCAAGGAGGACCGCGACGTGTCCTACCAGTACATCAACTTCTCCGACGGCGAGGCCGCGTCGGAGGGCTCGTGGGCGTCGGGCCCCACGCCGGACGGCAAGGGCGAGTTCACGTACGTCGCCGAGCCGCCCGAGGGTGTCCCGATGCCCGCGCCCACCCGCCCCGACGC
The DNA here is from genome assembly GCF_028527925.1 of Cellulomonas fimi. Lineage (GTDB taxonomy): Bacteria > Actinomycetota > Actinomycetes > Actinomycetales > Cellulomonadaceae > Cellulomonas > Cellulomonas fimi_C. The sequence goes on along the minus strand of NZ_JAPESW010000019.1, from coordinate 24,710 downwards.
CCGCTTCTACGGCACGACGGACCTGCCGAACGCGGTCGAGAAGATCGCCGGGCGCGTGCAGGACAAGCTCCACCGGGAGTGACGTCACCCGGCTGGGGGGTCCCGCCGCGGACCCCTCAGCCGGTTCCCGGCCCTGCCGATGGGGTCGGTGTCGGCACGTGTCACCGCGCCGGCGCCAGGACCAGCACCACCGGGACGGACCGACCATGCACGACCTCGAACGATGCGCGCTCACGGTGCGCGACCGCTCCACCGTGGTCGAGGGGTACGTCGCCGCGTTCGACGGCGAGACCATGACGGTCGCGGCCGAGCACGGGGTCGTCCCCGGCGGGGTGCGGCCCGGCGACGACGTCCAGGTGCTCGTGCTCGACGAGGTGCGCGGCGAGGTCCGCTACGTCGCCGCGGTGGCCCGCGTGGGGGCGTCGACGGTCGCGCTCACCGACCTCGAGCTCGTCTCGATGCTGCAGAAGCGGCAGGGCGCGCGCGTCCGGACCCTCCAGCTGTGCACGGGGGTCGCGACCGGCCCCGACGGCACCGGCCCGGGTCGGCCGATCTCGTTCGTGGTCGTCGACATCAGCGCGCACGGCATGCGGATCTCGACGACGTCGACGCTCGCGGTGCACGACCACGTCGCGTTCGAGTTCCCGACGGGGCGCGGCTCGGTCAAGCTCGACGCCGAGGTGCTGCGGACGCAGCGGACGAGCACCGGCGGCACGCAGTACGGGTGCCGGTTCGCGGGTATCCGCGAGAGCGACGTCGACGCCCTGTTCCGGTTCGTGCTGCGGACGCAGGGCGCGCAGCGGCGCATGCGCCTCGACGCCTGACCCGCTCCGGCCGGAGCCCGGACAGGGCGCCGGTCGCCCGCTCCCCTCAGGCCGTCGCCGGCTCGGTGGTCGGCTCTGCCGCCGCCTCGGCCGCCTCGCGCCGCAGCCGCCGCCGCTCGCCCCGCCGCTCGAACAGCGTGTAGAGGACCGGCACCACGACGAGCGTCAGCAGCGTCGAGCTCACGAGGCCGCCGATGACGACGAGCGCGAGCGGCTGCGAGATGAACGAGCCGCCGCCCGTGATCCCGATCGCCATGGGCGTGAGCGCGAAGATCGTCGCCGCAGCCGTCATGACGATGGGCCGCAGACGCTTGCGCGCACCCTCCGCGACCGCGTCGGCGAGGGGCCGTCCCCGCTCGCGGTACTGGTTGATGAGGTCGATGAGCACGATCGCGTTCGACACGACGATGCCGATGAGCATGAGGAGGCCGATGAGGGCCGGCACGCCGAGCGGCGTCGACGTCACGAGCAGCGCGATCAGCGCACCCGTCGCCGCGAACGGCACCGACACCAGCAGGATCAGCGGCTGCACGAGGCTGCGGAACGTGGCGACCATGACGAGGTAGACGATCGCGATCGCGACGAGCATCGCGAGGCCCAGGTCGGCGAACGCGTCGGCCTGGTCGGCGGCGACACCACCGACCTCGACGGTCGCGCCCGGCGGCAGGTCGAGCCCGTCGACCTCGGCGGTCAGCGCGGCCGTGAGGGCGCCGACGTCCTGGCCGGACGGCTTGACCGAGACGGTCGCGCTCCGCTCGCCGTCGACGCGCGTCACCGACGTCGGGACCTCGACCTCCTGCACGCGCGCGACCTGCGTGAGCGGCACCGGCCCGGCGGCGGTCGGCACGACGAGCGCCTCGACCTCCGCGACCGTCGTCGGCGCGTCGCCGACGGACACCTCGACACCCACCGGTCCCTCCCCCAGGTCCACCGTGCCGATGGGGCTCGGAGCCATGAGCGAGGCCACCGTGCCGGACACGGCCGTCTCGGTGAGGCCGACCGCCGCGGCGGCGTCGCGGTCGACGACGACCTGCACGACGCGCTGGTCGCTCGCGAGGTTGTTCGTCACCTCGGCGACGCCGTCGACGTCGCGCACGGCCTCCTCGACCTGCGCGGCCGCGTCGGCGAGCACCTCGGTGTCGGTCGCCCGCACGACGAGGTCGACCGTGCTGCTCCCGAACCCGGAGTCGCCGCCGGCGACCGTGATGCCCGTGGACGGCGCCTCCGACAGCCCCTCGACGGCGTCACGGACGGCGTCCTGCGCGGCCACGCCGTCGGCGTCGGGGTCCAGCGTCACCGCGAACGTCGCCTGCGGGGTCGCGCCCCCGCCGAAGAACGCGGCCGTTGCGGCGTCCGCGGTGCCGACCGTCGTCTGCACGGTCTCGACGTCGTCGAGCCCGAGCAGCGCGCCCTCGACCTCGCGCGCCGCCTCGTCCTGGGCGGCGAGCGTCGTGCCCGGCTCGAACGACTGCGTGACGGTCAGCGTGTCCTGCCCCGAGTCGCCGATGAAGTTCGTCTCCAGGCGCGGGACGAGCGCGAGCGTGCCGCCGAGCACGGCGACCGCGACCAGCAGCGTGAGCACCGGGTGGCGCAGCGACGCGGCGAGCGTCGGGACGTACGCGCGCTGCCAGACGCCGCGGCGCTCCTTCTCCTCGGCGCGCGCCCGGACCTCGGCCGCGTCGGCGACGCTCCCTGTCGGGGCCGTGATGAACCAGTACGCGAGCACCGGGACGATGCTGAGCGCGACCAGCAGCGACGCGCCCATCGCGATCGCGACGGTGAGCGCGAACGGCCGGAACAGCTCGCCGACCATGCCCCCGACCAGGGCGATCGGCAGGAAGACCGCGACCGTCGACACCGTCGAGGCGGTGATCGCGCCCCCGACCTCGCGCACCGCGGTGAGGATCGCCTCGCGCTTGCCCTCCCCGTACGACAGGTGCCTCTTGATGTTCTCGATGACGACGATCGAGTCGTCGACCACCCGGCCGATCGCGATCGTCATCGCGCCCAGCGTGAGGATGTTGAGGGTGTAGCCCGTGACGTTCATGACGACGAACGTGACGAGCAGCGACAGGGGGATCGAGATCGCCGACACGAGCGTCGAGCGCAGCGACGCGAGGAAGAGCAGGATCACGACGACCGCGAACAGCAGGCCGAGCAGCCCCTCGGTGGCGAGCCCCTCGATGGACTCCTCGATGAAGGGCGCCTGGTCGAACACGACCGCGACGCGCACGCCGTCGGCGTCGAGCTGCTCGCCGAGGTCGTCGAGCACGTCCTGCACCGCGTGCGACACCTCGACGGTGTTGCCCGCGGGCGTCTTCGTGACGGCGACGCCCAGCGACGGCGCGCCGTCGAGGCGCGAGTACGACGTCGCGGGCGCCGGACCCGCCTCCACCGTCGCCACGTCGCCGAGCGCCACGACGGCACCCGTCGCGCTGGTCAGCGGGAGCGCGGCGAGGTCGTCGACGCTCGTGATCGGCGAGCCGATCTGCACGCTCAGCTCCGTGTCGCCGTCCGCGACCGTGCCCGCGGGGACCACCACGCCGTTGTCCTGCAGGACGGTCGTCACCTGCGCGGGCGACAGGCCGGCCGCGGCCATCGCCGCGACGTCGAGGTCGACCAGCACCTCCTGGTCCGCGATGCCCGACACCGCGACGCTGCGCACGTCGGCGACCTGCTCGAGCCGCGGCTGCAGGACGTCGGTGACGAACGACGCGAGGTCGTCCTGCGACGACCCGCCCGACACCGCGAGCTGGACGACCGGCAGGTCGTCGATCGACCCCGTGACGACCTGCGGCTCGACCACGGACGGGAGCTGGCGCTGGATCCGGTTGACCGCGCTCGCGAGCTGCTGGCTCGCGAGGTCCATGTCGGTGCCGTAGGTGAACTCGACGGTCGTGACGGACAGGCCGGTCGACGACGTCGACGTGACCTCCTCGACCTTGTCGACGCCCTTCGCCGCCGTCTCGACCGGCACGGTTACCTGGTCCTCGACGATCTGCGGCGCCGACCCCGGGTACACACCCACGACGACGGCGGTCGGGATCTGCAGCGACGGGATGAGCTCCTGACGCAGCGACCCGAGGCTCACCACCCCGAACACCGCGACGGCGACGGTCATCAGCGCGACGACCGCGCGGTTAGCGAGCGACAGCCTGGCCAGACGGTCCACGGGGCTTCCTCCCGGGTCGTGCGGGCACGCGCCGAGGACGGCGGCGCGCGGGATCTGGTCCGCACCCTAGGCGCGGCCCGCCTCACCAACGAACGACACCCGCGACGAGTTGCCGTGACCTGCGGCACCCACCAGCCTGGGCGCGTGGACGACGAGCGCACCGTGCTGCACCGCTACCTCCAGAGCGCGCGCGACGCGCTGGTCTGGAAGCTCGACGGGCTCGACGAACGTGACGTGCGGCTCCCCCGCACCCCGACGGGCACCAACCTGCTCGGCCTCGTGAAGCACGCCGCCGGGGTCGAGATCGGGTACTTCGGCGAGACGTTCGACCGCGACTTCCCGGGGCTGGCCGAGCTGGGCTGGTACCTCGACGAGACGACGCCCAACCTCGACATGTACGCGACGGCCGACGAGTCCGTCGAGGACGTCGTCGGCCTGTACCGCCGGGTGTGGGCCTTCGCCGACGAGCTGATCCTGTCCGCACCGCTCGACACCCCGGGGCGCGTCGCGTGGTGGCCCGAGCACCGCAACCCGGTGTCGCTGCGGCTCGTGGTCGTGCACGTGACGAACGACCTCGCGCGGCACGCCGGGCACGCCGACATCCTGCGCGAGCAGGCGGACGGCGCCGCGGGGCTGCGCGTCGACAACAGCAACCTGCCCGGCATGACGGCCGACGAGTGGGCGGCCTACGTCGCGGAGCTCCAGCGCATCGCGGACGCCGCGGGTCGCTGACGCCCCGGCGACGCCGCGCGCGACGGTCGGCGCCCGGTCAGGAGCCGGAACCCGCGCGTCCCGCGACGACGAGGGTCCGCACCGACGACTCGACCTGCACGGGCGTCCGTCCGAAGGGCCGGCCCCACGTGACGAGCCGGTCGACGTACCGCCCGTAGTCGTCGGGGTGACCGTCGCGCAGCGGCAGGTCGGCGTCCGTCGCGAGCCACGCGCGCACGTCGTCGTCGAGCACCGGCACCGCGTGCGGCGCGTAGGGGTCACGGCGCGCGGACGCGAAGTGCAGCCACGCCGTGAGCCCTGCGGGCGCCAGTCCGTGCAGCCGGTGCTCCACGATCCGCCGGTGCGCGGACCGGGCGGCGTCGCCCGCCACGCTCCCGGCGGGAGCGGGCGCCGTCGGCGCGTCGGGCCCCGTGCCGGCGGGCGAGGTCGCGTCGCGGGCGGTGCCCACCGCGTCGTCGAGCGCCGCGACGACCTCCGGCCTCACCTCGGTCGGGCGACGCCGGCCACCGAGCACCGTCGCCGTGCGGTACGGGCCGTCGTGGGCGGTCCCGTACGCCCACACCATGGCCGCGACGAACGCGGGCACCGTGCGGCCGCGCTCGAGCTCCTCGTGCACCAGCGCGGCGGCGTCCTCGCGGTCGACCGCGTCGTCGACGTCGGGGAGCCGGAACTCCGGTCCCATCCGGTCGGCCCACTGCCGCCAGTGCGCGCGGTGCCAGCGGACGGGCGGTGCGGGCTCGAACGTCGTCGTGAGCAGGGCGTGGAGCGCCACGGGCACGGTCGTCATGGGGGCATCGTGGCACCGTCACGGCCCCGTCTGACCAGTCCTGGGTCCCGATGTCCGCCCGGAGCGCGACCGGATGGAGAACGTTGTCACCCGGACGACTGAATCCTGCCGGTTCGGGCGGTCCGGTCCGGTCCCCGCGGCGCCTCTCCCCGTCCGGCGTCCCAGATCCCGGCGGGCCGGTGGCGCGTCCGCCGCGGACTCAGCGGCGCAGGAGACGCAGCCCGACGACCCGCGGCGTGCGCCCGCCCCCGACCGCTTGGACCCGCACGCTCCGTCCCTGACTGCCGGGCGCCGCCACCGCGCGGCCATCTCCGACCGCCGGACCGCCACCGGCGTCCGACGCAGCGCCCGTGGCCGGCGCGAGGTCGAGCTCGACGTGGCGCAGCCCCGCACCTGCGGGCGCGGTCACCGTCCCGACGCGCGTGCCGTCGACCACCACGTCCGCCGCGCCGTCGACGTCACCGCCGCGCAGGGTCACGCGCAGGACGTCCGCCGACGCCGCCGGGTCCGCGAGCACGTAGCCGAACCACCCGTCCGCGGCCCGCCACCGCACGCCGTCGGTCGCGCCGGTCCACGTGCCGTCGCCGGTGAACGCGTGCTCGACCTCGGGCTGCTGCCGGCCGCACGCCACGTCGTCGACGGTGCGCGCCGCGAGCGACAGGTCGTCGGACTCGGCCGCGGCGAGCGCGGCACGCCGCTCGCTCGCCGTCCCCGGCGCGGCGAGCGGGAAGTAGAGCGTGTACCGGGCGTCGTGGAGCGCGTGGAACGGCTCGAGCGCGAGCGGTCCGCGATCGGTGTCGAGGCGGAACGTCATGCCGTCGAGCGGGCCGTGGACCTGGTCGGCGCCGTCGGCGGCGGACTCCACCACCGGTGCGCCCGCGAGCGCGTGCAACGGTCCGGACGCCACGTGACCCATGCGCGAGCCGTCGGCCCGCAGACCGGGAAGGTCGTCCGTGCCGCCGCGCGCGGCCAGGACGACGGGCCCGTACCGGAAGGCGGCCCAGTCGGACCCGTCGGGCAGCCGCTCGGCCTCGACGCGGGCCGTGACCCGCCAGGTCAGGAGGTCGCCGTCGTCCCACGTGCGGCGCACCGCGACGTACGGGCCGGGTCCGGGCTCGACGGGCACACGTACGCCGCCGACCGCGAGCTCGAGGTCGCCCACGGCCCACGACGGGCGGCGCACGTGCACCGTGAAGGTCTGCGTCGCTGGCAGGTCGAGTCGCAGCGTCACCTCGCCGCCGGTCGACAGGTCGGGGAGATCGCTGGTCAGCGTCACGACGGCGCCGCGCGCTGCCCAGCGGGCCCGCACGGGGACGGCGACGTTCACGAGCAGGTCGTCGCCCTCGTCGGGCGCGGCTGCCGGCTGCGTGCCGAGCGCGAGCTCGCCGAGCCGCGCGTACGTCTCGAGCCCCGTGCCGACGCAGCACCAGAACCCCACCTCGGGCTGCGAGTAGACGCGATAGTGGTCGGGCCGCGCGGGCGTGAAGTACACGAACCCGCCGTCGGGGTGCTGCGCGGACAGCACGTGGTTGACGAGCGCACGCTCGGCGAAGTCGAGCAGCACGGGGTCCGGGTCCGTGCGCAGGAGCCGCCGGACGAGCTCGAGCATGTTCGCGGTGTTGCACGACTCCGGACCCTCGGGCGACGTGAGCGCGCCGCGGAAGTCGTCGACGGGGTGGAAGTGCTCGGACACGGAGTCGCCGCCGAACACGAGCGACCGCCGCCGCACGACGCTGTCGGCGAACGCCCGCGCGGCGCGGTCCCAGCCGCCGTCGGGGGCGGACTCCGCGAGCGCGGCCCAGCCGACGACCTTCGCGATCTGCGTGTTGGCATGCAGGCCGTCGAGCGCGTCGCGGCCGTCGAGCAGCGGGTCGAGCAGCGTGCGGTCGGCGAACCGCACCGCCATGGCCCGCAGGTCGGAGCGTCCGGTGAGGTCGGCGAGGTCCGCGAACGCCTCGCACATGCCGCCGAACTCGGTGCGCAGCATCGCGGCGAACTGGTCGTCGTCGAGCCCGGCGGCGACGGGCAGCCACCAGTCGGCGAACCGCACCGCGACGTCGCGTGCGCGCGACGCGGTCGGCTCGGGCGCGTACCGGGCGGCGTCGACCAGCCCGGCCACGGTCTTGTGCAGGTTGTACCAGGGCACCCACGCACCGTTGAGCCCGAAGGAGTCGGCCGACAGGTCGCCCGCCGCGATCCGCTCGAACAGCGCGACGCCGTGCGGCACGCCCCCGACGTACCCCGTGCCGAGCGCGTCCTGGCACACGGCGAGCCCGTCGACCAGGTCCGCGGCGAACCGGGCGGCGCGCTCGTCACCCGTGGCCGCCCACAGCAGGCTCGCGGCCGAGAGCGCGTGCCCGCCGACGTGCCCGTCGAGGCCCATCGACTCCCAGTTGCCGTACGGCTCGGCGACGCGCGGCAGCCCGGCCTCGCGGCGGTAGGGCGCGAGCAGGCGCTGCGGGTCGTGGCGCAGCAGGTACGCGAGGTCGGTCTGCTGGGCCGCGCGGAACGGGCCGTCGAGCAGGCGGACGTCGGACAGCGGGAGGAGATCCACGGGTGCTCCGGGTGCCGGGACGGTGGGCGGGTGGGGACGGACCGGGTCAGGCGGGGTCGAGCGCGAACCAGCGGACGCCGTGCGACGCGACGACGACGTCGAGCACGCCGTCGACCTGCACGGGCTCGCCCGGGCGCCACAGGTCCGCCGCGCGCCACGGACGACGGGCCGCGACGGCACCCACGACCGAGGCGAGCGGCACGGTGAGCCGGCGCTCGGTCGGCCCGGTCCAGAAGACGGCGACCCAACGCGTGTCGTCGTCGCCGGCCGCGGCGGTCCACACGACGACCTCGCCGTCGTCGACGGGCTCACGGACGATCTCGCGGTTCTCGGTGCTGCGCGCCAGCACGCTCGCGAGCGCGGGGTTGGCGAGCAGGTCGAGCGTCGCGGCGTCGGTCTCGGGCAGGTGCCCGCCGACCATGAGCGGCGAGCGGCCCATGACCCACAGCGTGAGGAGCGTGCGCTGCTCGTCGGGCGTGAGGCGGCTGTCGCGCGGCTCGCCGCGCTCGGCGCGCAGCCCGATCCGGCCGAGCGGCAGCATGTCGGCGTCGGCCCATCCGCCCGGCCGCTGGTGCGGCGCCCACCGGGCGAGGCGCGCGAGCTGGGCGTGCACGTCGTCCCACCGGTCCCAGAGGTCGTCGCTGATGCGCCACATCTGGGCGTGCTCGCGCAGGTGGCCGAGGTGCGTCGTCGACAGGTGCGTGCCGGGCGACAGCGACAGGACGACGTCCCGTCCGGTGCGCGCGATCGCGCGGGCGACGGCCTCGACGTCCCGGTCGTGGTACGGCGCGAGCATGTCGTCGACCTTGAGGAAGTCGACGCCCCAGCCGGCGAGCTGGCCGATCAGCGCGTCGTACCAGGCCTGCGCACCGGGGTGGTCGTGGTCGACGCCGACGTTGTCGGGGTTCCACGCGCACGCGTCGCCCGGGGCGGCGACGTCGCGCGCGGTCCACGAGGTGCCGTGGATCGGCAGGTCGCGCTCGACGGCCAGCCGCGGGATGCCGCGCATGAGGTGCACGCCGAACCGCAGGCCCATGCCGTGGACCGCGTCGCCGAGCGGCCGGAACCCCGCACCGCCCGCGGCCGACGGGAAGCGGTTCGGGGCGGGCAGCTGGCGGCCGTGGTCGTCGAGCACGAGCGGGGCGCCGTCGTTGTAGCCGTGCGCGCGGGCCGTCGGGTCGTACCAGGCGATGTCGACGACGACCGTGTCCCAGCCCGCCGGGAGCAGCCGGTCGCGCAGCACCGTCGCGTTCGCGAGGACCTCGTCCTCGGTGACGGTCGTGCCGAAGCAGTCCCAGCTGTTCCACCCCATGGGGGGCGTCGCGGCGAGCCGCGCGGTGCGACGCCCGCGGCGGGAGGTGGGGGCGTCGGGGTCGACGGTGGTCACGGCGGCTCCTCTCGGCACACCCCGTCGACGGCGACCGGGATGGCTGCGCACCACCGTACGGCACATTTCCAACGTTGTAGAGCGCGCCTCCGGTCGCGGGCACGCACGGGTGCGGCGGCTAGGCTCGCCGCGTGACGCCCGGGATCCACGCCGTCGGCCTGGTGCTCCGCCAGCCGACCCGGCTGCTGGGGCTCGAGGCCTTCTCCATGCAGCTCATCGCCGGCATCGAGGAGTCGCTCTCCGCCGAGGGCCGCTCGCTGCTCCTGCACATCGTCGGCTCACTCGACGCCGAGCTCGCGACCTACCGCCGCTGGGCCGAGCAGCACCAGGTCGAGGCCGTGGTGCTGCACAACCTCACGGTCGACGACCCGCGCCTCGACGCGCTCGCCACGCTCGGCGTGCCCGCCGTCGTCGTCGGCGGACCGTCGCGCGACCTGCCCGTCGCGAACGTGTTCGTCGACAACGCGGCCGAGGCGCACGAGGCCGTCGACCACCTCGTCGCGCTCGGCCACCGCCGCCTCGCGCGCGTCACCGGCCCGCACGACCTCGCGCACACCCGCACACGCACCGACGCGTTCGTCGAGCGGTGCGCCGCTCTCGGCGTCGACGGCACGGTCGTCGAGGGCGACTACGGCGAGGCGTCCGGCGCCGCCGCGACGCGTGACCTGCTCGCGCGCGACCCGCGGCCGACCGCGATCGTGTTCGACAACGACGTCATGGCCGTCGCGGCGCTCGACGTCGCGCGCGAGGCCGGCCTGCGCGTGCCCGCCGACCTGTCGCTGCTCGCGTGGGACGACTCGCCGCTCGCCCGGCACGCCGCGCCGCCGCTGTCCGCGATGGCGTTCGACGTGCACGCGCTGGGCGTCCAGGTCGGCGACTGCGTGCTCAACACCGTCGCCGCGGGGCCGGTCCGCTCCTACACGGTGCCGCCCGCCCACCTGGTCACGCGCAGCTCGACGGCACCGGCGCCGTCGTCCTGAGGCCGGTCACGTCGCGGTGACCGCCGCGCGGCGGACGGAACCCGGTGCGCGGCCCGTCTCCCGGCGGTAGGCGCGGCTGAACGCGGCCTCCGAGTCGTAGCCCGTGGCGGCCGCGACGCGCGCGACGGGCTCCCCCGCGGCGAGCAGGTCGGTCGCGACGTGCATGCGCCACGACGTCACGTACTGCATGGCCGGGACGCCGACGACCTCGGTGAACCGCGCCGCGAACGCGGAGCGGGACATCGTCGCCTCGCGCGCGAGGGCCTCGACGGTCCACGGGCGGGCCGGGTCGCGGTGCACGGCCGCCACGGCGACGCCCACGTGCGGGTCGCGCAGCGCACCGAGCCAGCCCGTCGTCGCGGACTGCGCGTCGACCCACGCGCGGATCGCCTGGATGACGAGGATGTCGGCGAGCCGCGTCGTGACGGCCTCGCCACCGGGCCGGGTGCGCGTGAGCTCGTCGGCCATGAGGCCGAGCGTCCCGGCGATCCACGGCGCGGCGCCGTCGTCGGCGGGCACGTGGACGACGGGTGGCAGGAGCTCGAGGAGCAGGCGCGACGCCGGGCCGTCGACGGACAGCACGCCGCACACGAGGTCCGTGCGCGGGCCGCCGCCGTCGTACCGCAGCACCGAGTAGTGGTCGCTCACGTAGTCCTGCGGGAGCTCGTCGACGCGCCCCATCGACGCCACCCCGGGCGCGCTGCGCAGGACGTGGCCGCGGCCGTGCGGCACGAGCGCGAGGTCCCCCGCGCGCAGGAGGACCGGGGGGACGCCGTCGACCTCGACCCAGCACTCGCCCTCGGCGACGACGTGAAAGCTCACGCACTCGCCGAACGCGGGCATGTCGACGGCCCAGGGTCCCGTGGCCTCGGTGTGGCAGTAGAAGAAGCCGGTGACGCGCAGCCGGTGCAGGGCCTCGCCGACGGGGTCGACCGAGCCCCACGGCGCTTCGGGGGCGAGCACGCTCATCGGGCACCTCCGGCTGGACGATCTGTCATGTTCCGGCGACTCACGAGCATAGACCGTCCAAGGCTCGGAGCGGTGTGCTGGGAGCACCACGGAGCAGCGACCGCCGCTCCCCCACCGAAGGAGCCCACCATGAAGGTCCTCGTCGTCGGAGCCACCGGAGGGTCCGGCCGCGCCGCGGTCGCCGAGCTCGTCCGCCGTGGCCACGAGGTCACCGCCCTGTCCCGTCACGCGGCCGCGCTCACCGGCCCGCACGTCCGCGGCGTCGACGGCGACGCGACCGACGCCGCAACGGTCGACGCGCTCGTCGCCGGGCAGGACGCCGTCGTCGTCACGCTCGGCATCAGCGAGAACCCGCTCCGGGTGCGCCTGCGCGGCCCGGCCGGCACCCCCATCGACGTCCGCTCGCGCGGCACGCGCAACGTCGTCGCGTCGATGCGCCGGCACGGCGTGCGCCGGATCGTCGTGCAGTCGTCGTACGGCGTCGGCACGACGCGCGACCGGCTCCCGTTCTCGGCCAAGCTGTTCTTCGCGCTGCTCATCGCACCGCAGATCGCCGACGAGGAGCGCACGTCCGCCGAGCTCCGCGCGACCGAGCTCGACTGGGTCGAGGTGCAGCCCGTCTACCTGTCCGACGACGACATCCCGTACCCCGCGTTCACGACGACCAACGGCGACGTGCGCGGCATGAAGGTCTCGCGCGGCCAGGTCGGGCGCGTGCTCGCCGACGCTGTCGAGCGCGACGACCTCGCACGCCGGTCGATCGCCGTCTCGCAGGACACCGACGCCGTGCCGGGCGGACGCCGGGCGCGCGCGGGGGCCGCCGCCTGACCCGCCCCGCTCGCGCAGCACGGACCCCGGGTCTCAGGGACGTGGCCGGTCGCCAGGCCGACGCCCGTCGCGCCCCTGACGCCCCCCTCGCAGCGCGAGACCGACATGGTGGCCGTTCCGAGCTCTCGAACGGTCACCATGTCGGTGTCGACGGAGCGACGGAGTCGGGTCAGCGGCGCAGGATGCGGCGGGACAGGCGGTTGCCGAGGGACTGGGCCAGCTGGACGAGCACGATGATGACGATCACCGTGATCCACACGACCGCGAAGTTCCACCGCTTGTACCCGTAGTCGAGCGCGAACGCGCCGAGCCCGCCGCCGTCGAGGGTCCCGGCGAGCGCGGACATGTCGACGAGCGCGACGAACACGAAGGTGAACCCGAGGATGAGCGGGCCGAGCGCCTCGGGGACCAGCAGCGTCAGCACGATCCGCCACCGCGAGGCGCCCGTCGCGCGGGCCGCCTCGATGACGCCGGGGTCGATCGCGACGAGGTTCTGCTCGACGATCCGGGACACCCCGAAGGTCGCGGCGAACGACAGCGGCACGATCATCGCGGTGCTGCCGAGCCGGGTGCCGATGAGCCCGACGGTCACGGGCGCGATGATCATCAGCAGGATGAGGAACGGGATCGGCCGGAAGACGTTGACGACGAGGTTGAGCACCCCGAACACCGGCCGGTTCGACAGCAGCCCGCCGCGCCGCGTCGTGTAGAGCGCGATGCCCAGGACGAGCCCGAGGACCCCGCCGATGAGCAGCGTCGCGGACACCATGTAGAGCGTCTCGCCCGCGGCCTGGAGCAGCTTGGGGCCGTGGAACGCGGGGTCGAAGTCCCCGGCGGCGGGGAGGACCGTCGCGGCGGACGGCGACGCGACCGCCGGCAGCCCGGTCGCGAGGGCCGACGCGAGCGCGGTCATCGGACGGCCTCCTCGACGGGCGCGACGGCGCCCAGCTGCGCGACGAGCGCGTCGACGGCCGCGTCGGGCCCGTCGAGCGCGAGCGTGAGCGACCCGAACGACTGGTCCTGCAGCGTGCCGATGCCGCCGTAGACGATCTCGAACGCGACACCCGACGAGCCCGCCGACGCGAGCACCGACCCGAGCCTCGAGCTGTCGGTCATGGTGACGGTGACGATGCGGCCGGTGTGGGTGCGCTGCAGCCGCTCGAGGACGGTGCCGCGGGGCCGGTCGTGCACGACGGTCGACACGAACCGCCGGGTGACGTCGGCCTGCGGCCGCGTGAACACGTCGAACACGCTCCCGGTCTCGGCGACGCGCCCGTTCTCGAGCACCGCGACCCGGTCGGCGATGGACCGGACGACCTCGAGCTCGTGCGTGATGACGACGATCGTCACGCCGAGCTCGCGGTTCACCTTCTGCAGCAGGTGCAGGACGTCCTGCGTGGTCTGCGGGTCCAGCGCGCTGGTCGACTCGTCGGCGAGCAGGATCTTGGGCTGCGCCGCGAGCGCCCGCGCGATGCCGACGCGCTGCTTCTGCCCGCCCGACAGCTGGTCGGGGTAGGAGTGCGCGCGGTCGAGCAGGCCGACGAAGTCGAGCAGCTCGGCGATGCGCCGGTCACGGTCGGCCTTGGGCCAGCCGGCGACCTTGAGCGGGAACGCGACGTTCCCCGCGACGGTGCGCGACGAGAACAGGTTGAACTGCTGGAAGATCATGCCGATGTCGCGGCGCTTGCGCTCGAGCGCGCGCTCGGACAGCGCGGCGACGTCGTCGCCGTCGACGACCAGCTGCCCCGACGTGACGCGCTCGAGGCCGTTGATGAGCCGCACGAGGGTGCTCTTGCCGGCGCCGGAGTAGCCGATGACGCCGAAGATCTCGCCCTGCTCGACGGTGAGGTCGACGCCGTCCACGGCGCGGATCGGCCCGTTCGGGCCGTCGAACACCTTGGTGACGTCGCGGAACTCGATGATGGGGGTCACGTGGGGGGGACCTTTCACGAAAGACGAGAGGCCGCGCGACCCGGTCCCCGTGGGTGGTGGGACCGGGCCGCGCGGACCGGCTCAGGCAGCGGCCTCGAGGTTCTCCTGCGTCTGCTTCAGCACGTCCTGGAGCTTCGCGGCGTCGTAGCCCTCGACGATCGTCGCGGTGCCACCCGACGACTCGACGACCGACTCGAGCACCTTCGGGTCGTGGTAGAGCTCGACGATCTTCTGGTACGTCGGGTTGTCCACGTCGTCCGGGCGGGCGGCGATGATGTTGATGTACGGCTGCGCCCCGGGCGAGTTCGGGTCGTCCGCGAAGACGTAGCTGTCGAGGTCGAAGCCCGCGTCGGTCGCGAAGTTGTTGTTGACGATGACGCCCGCGACGTCGGGGTCGCCGATGAGGCCGGCGGTCTGCGACGCCTCGACGGGACGGACGACGACGGTCGACGCGTCGGTGTCGACGTCGTCCGGCGTCGGCACCTTGGGCTCGCCGGTGAACTCGATCAGGCCGGCCTCCTCGAGCACGAACAGCGCACGTGCCTGGTTGGTGGCGTCGTTCGGGATGGCGACCTGCTCGCCCTTCGTGAACTCGGAGACGTCGGTGTGCTTCTGCGAGTACAGCGGCAGCGGCACGATCAGCGTCGAGCCGATGGGCTGCAGGTCGTCGCCGGTGTTGTTGTTGTGGTCGGCCAGATACAGGATGTGCTGGAACGCGTTGAGGTCGATCTCGTCCTCGGTGAGCGCCGGGTTCGGCTGCGTGTACTCGGAGAAGCCGACGATCTCGAGGTCGATGCCCTCCTCCGCAGCGAGGTCCTTCAGGATCTCCCAGTGCGGCTGGCCGACGTCGGTCGTGCCGAGGCGGACGACGGTCGCGCCGTCACCGGCGGCGGAGTCGGCCGCGTCGGGACGCGTGAACGCGAAGACGAGCGCGCCGACCAGCACCACGACGGCGACGACAGCGCCGACGACGAGACCGGTGCGGCGCTTGCCGCCGTTCTTCGCCGGGAGGACGGGGACGTTCTCGGACATGGGGTGTGTCTCCTTGCGGTGTGCCCGACGGTTCCGGGCGGGTCAGGGACGGGCGTCGTGGGACGCCGGCCGCGTGGCCGTGGGCCGGTGCGGCGGTGGGACGAGGACGGCGGGGTGCCGTCGGTCGAGGCGTGCGGCGTCGTGCGCCGGGCGGCTCAGGTGCGGCGCTGTGCCGGTGTCAGACCAGCTGGCCGTGGGTCGCCGGACACGCGGGCATGCGACACATGACGGCCGTGGCGGCGGTCATGGTGCGGGCCTCGCGGGTGTCCGTCGATCGACCTCTTCCTCGCGCGCCGGCGACGCGGTGCCGGGCGGTGGCGTCAGTGAAGCGAACCTGCTGGACACGTGTCACATCCCGACCAGTCATGTCGAGATGCAGGCCTCGGCGGGCGGCGCCGACGGGCCGGGCGGCGAGCGCGCGGGCGACGGGCTGCGGGGTCATGCGTCCTCCTCGGGCGCCAGGGCGCCGGTCGACTTGTGGGCGCCGCCGTGACGCACCACCGGTTCTCGCCCCGGGGCACCCCGCTCGATCAGGAGGGTTGCCGTGCAGCCAGCCGGGTACTTGACGCTGCAGCTCGTGAACCACCGCCCAGGATAGTCGACGGTCCGCGCGGTCTCGACGAGACGCTGGTCACGCGCGCCGACGCACCCCCTCGCACCCGCGGCGCGCACCGCGGGCCGCCGGAGCCCGGTCGGGCACGACGAGGCCCCCGACGCGACACGTACGTCGGGGGCCTCGTGAGCAGGCCGGGCCGGCTGCCCGACGTCGGGTCAGGCCCCGGTGGACGGTTCGTCCGTGGACGCGGGGGCACCCTCTCCCGCGAGCAGCAGGTAGAGGTCACGGCGGGCACGGTCGAGGACCGCGACCGCGGCCGTCGCCTGCTCGGGCGTCCCGGTCCGGGCGACCTGGACGGCGGCGGCGGACAGCGCCTCGATCGCGGGCCGCAGGGCCTTGGCCGGGTGGACGGGGCGCTCGGCCGCGTCGAGCCACGGGTTGCCGAGCGCGTCGCGGTTCTGCTCGACGTAGCCCGCGCCCAGCTCGGTCAGCCGGGCCAGGCGTCGGCCGCCCTCGGCGGACAGCGTGACGAGCCCCTCGTCCTCGAGCATCGCGAGCGCCGGGTAGACGGCACCCGGGCTGGGCCGCCAGCGACCCTCGGACCGCTCGCCGATCTCCTGGATGAGCTGGTAGCCGTGCATCGGCTGCTCGGTGAGCAGCAGCAGGACCGCGGCGCGGATGTCGCCGCGACCGGCCCGGCCGCCGCGGCGCCCGCCGTGGCGCGGGTGGGGTCCGCCGTGGTGGCCGCCGAAGCCGCGACCGCCGCGCGGGCCGGGGCCGCCGGGTCCGCCGGGGCCGAAGCCGGGGCCGAACCCCGGACCGAAGCCGGGGCCGAACGGGGGGCCGGACGGGCGGCCGGTCGCGTCGTCGTCGAAGGCGTCGGGACCGGCGGGGTGGTGGTGGAAGCGGTGGTGCCGCATGGGTGAGCTCCTCGGGATCGTGGGTGCCGGCGGGGATGCGGGGCACGGCTCGACCGGGGTGTCCCGGGAGGGGTGCGGCGCGATGCCGACGTCCTGAACGATATATCGTTGATACATCGTTCGCAAGACCCTGCCGGCAGTCAGATCGCGCGCGACGGTGACCAGAACGACCAGGGCTCCCCCTCCGGCCCGAGAGCCCCGTACTCGCGCACGCCGTACGACTGGTCCGTCGGTGGGTAGGTCACCGTGCCGCCCCGCGCGACGACCGCCGCGTGGTGGGCGTCGACGTCGCGGACCGTCACGACGAGCATCCCCGTCGCGGCTCCGAGCGCTGCCGGCGACGCCAACCGCCACTCCGGCGCCACGCGGTGCAGCATGACGATCCCGTCGGCCGTCCGGACCTCCCCGTGCACGACCGTCCCCGCGTCGTCGCGGTGCACCGCGCCCGGCTCGAGCCCGAAGACGTCGACGAGGTGCCGGTGCGCGGCCTCCAGGTCCGCGTAGACGAGGACCGCGACGCGCCGCAGCGGCTCCGTCGGCGCCACGACGGTGTCCTCCAGGACGGCCAGCAGCCGGCGGCACACGTCGACGTCGCTCACGTCGTCGTCGCGGCGTGCGGCCCGGTCGGCAGCGACGTCCGGACGCGTCGCGCTGAGCCGGTGCAGCAGGCGCTCCATGCGCAGCACCTGGTCCTCCAGTTCGACCAGGTGGGTGCGCAGCGCCCCGTCGAGCGTCCACCCGGGCTGGTCGAGCGCTGCCGCGATGTCGTCGAGCGGCACCCCGAACCGCCGCAGCACGCTGATCCGGTACAGCCGCTCGACGTGCGCCCGGCGGTACACGCGGTGCCCTGCGGCGGTGCGGTCGGGTCGCAGCAGGCCGACGTCGTCGTAGTGGTGCAGCGTGCGGACGGTGAGCCCCGTGAGCGCGGCGAGGTCGCCCACGCGCCAGCCCGCGCCGCCGGTCCCCTCGTCGGGGGCGCCGCCGTCGTCCGCCTGCTCGCTCACCCCGCCCGCCTCGCCCTCGTCGGGACCCACCGGCCCGTGCCGCCGCGGTTCAGAGCGGCGAGTGGATCGCCCAGCGGTGTCCGAACGGGTCGACGAGCCAGCCGCGCCGCTCGTCGCCCTGGTCAGCGGGCTCGCGGTCGACCGTCGCGCCCGCCGCCACCGCCCGCGCGTACACGGCGTCGACGTCGTCGACCTCCAGCACGACGGCTGCCGTCGCGTGTCCGAGCGTGGCCGGGGCGTACGCGCCGAAGTCGTGGAACTCGTCGGACAGGTAGAAGGGCCGGCCGCCGATCGCGAGCGCCGCGAAGCCGATCCGCCCGTCGTCCTCGGTGTACCGCTCGCCGGTCTCCGTCGCGCCGAACGCGGCGGCGTAGTACTCGACGGCCTTCGCGGCGTCGTGCACGGTCAGGTAGGGCACCAGCTGGGTCATCGCAGCCTCCCGCTCGGACATGCCGCGGGCACCGGCGCCCGCACCGCCGACGCTAGGCCCTCACGTCACGTGAGGTGCAAGGGCGCGACGGGCCGCGCGTGCGGCGCCGCGCCGGAGCACCGCGAGCACGACCGGGACGAGGACGACCCCGACGGCCAGGAGCCACACGAGCCGGACCGCGGGCGGGTCCACGTGCACGCCCGCGAGCGAGACGACGACGAGCGCCGGCAGCCCGATCGCGACGGCGCGCTGGGCGCTCGCCCGTCGGCCGGCCGGGCGGTCGACGCCGTCGGCCCTGTCGCCGCGCACGGCCAGCACCACGTGGATCGTCGTGGCGACCAGCGCGTATGTCGCGTACGCGCCGACCGCGAACCAGCGGTCGCGGTCCGGCACGAGGGCGTCCGGGTCGGCGACGAAGGGGGCCAGTGTCGCGGCGACGGCGGCGAGCGCGCACGTCGAGACGAGGTGCGCCGCCCAGGCGAGCCGCGGCTCGAGCGAGCCCGGCGGCAGCAGCGCCACGCCGGCCGAGCCCCAGCGCACCGCCACGGCCCACAGGCCCACGAGCAGCGCGAACGCGCCGAGCCCGGCGACGGCGAGCGACCGGCCCCAGTCCCCCTCGCTCGCGCCCTCGATCACCTGGATCAGGGACTCCCCCAGCACGATGAGGACGAAGAGGCTCATCCGCTCGCCGAGGTGCGGCACGTCGGCTCCGAGCACCTGGATCGTGGTCGGCACGGCGCGCCCGGCGGGCCCCGGCGCACCGTCACGACCGACGCGCAGACCTTCGTCGTGCGGACGTCGCGGACCGTGCTGCCGCCGAGGATGCTCGGCGCGCCGGCGCTGCCGCGCCTCCAGCGCACGGTCCAGGCGGGCCTGCGCGGACGCAAGCAGGCGCGACCGCGTGCTCGCGAGGAGCACGCCGAGATCCAGCACGAGCCCGACGGCCCACAGCCAGTAGACGGCCGGGCCGTCGACCCACCACGACACCACCCATGGGAGCACGCCGGCGCCGGTCTGGACGAGGGGCAGGTCGACGACGACGGCCGCCCGGCGCCACGGCCGCGAGGCGACGACCCGGCCGACCACGTAGGCGATCGCGAACGCGCGCTGGTGCTCGTCCTCGATGCCGGGGACGGCCGCCGTCATGACGCCGAGCGCGAGCATCCCGGCGAGCATCGTGACCGTGCGTGTCGTCTCGCCGGCGATGTCGGCGTACGTCGTGAAGCACGCCCACACGAGCCAGAACGCGGCGAACGCGAGCACGTAGATGCCGAGCCCGACGCCCGTGCGCTCCTGCGCGAGGAGGTGCGCGAGCGCGCCGATGCCGGCCACGGCGACGAGGTCGAAGAACAGCTCGAGCCACGACGCGTGCCGCTCGACGGCGACGCCGTCGGCGACGGGCGGCCCGCCGTCGGACCCGTCGTGCGGCTCCGTGCTCCCGTCCTCCCGGGGACCGTCAGATGTCATGTCGGCATGTTCCCGCGCGGGACGCACCCGCGTCAGTCCTGCCCCCGACCCGGACCGGAGGCCGTCCCGTCGGGTCCCCCGACGGCGACGGGACGGCCGGTCCGGGCGTCAGACGGGCTGGGGCACCGACGACGTGGCGGTGAACCCGGCGGCGCGCCGCTCGTCGGCCGCGGTCCACAGGGTGGTGCCGACCTCGGCCTGCACGAGCGGGAACACCTCCTCGGCGAACCGGCGCAGCACGTCCTCCTGACGCGACGGCTCGAGCAGGTGGTTGACGAGACGGACTGCAGGTCGTGCCCGTAGGAGCGGTGGTAGTCGAGGATCTTCTCGGCGACGCGCTCGGGCGAGCCGACCAGGGCCGGTCCGCGCTCGACGGCCTCCTCGATCGTGCGGAAGCTCGTCACCTTCCCGACGGCCGCCGGGTCGTGCCGTCGCGCGGCCTGCGCCCGGACCAGCCCCTCGTACAGCGGCCGGGTTCCACGCGGCGCGGCCGCCGGACAGGACGTCGAGCGTCGCGAACTGCCGGGCGATCTCCCACGGCTCGTTGAACGTCGTGTTGATCGTGCCGACCAGCCCGAGCCGGTCGGTGACAGCGGCGAGCGCGGCGAGCACGGGCAGCGTGTCGGGGCGACCGACGACGTCGAGGTCGAAGATCTCCCCTTGTGCTCGCGCAGGCGCAGGCCCTCGGCGAGGAAGAAGAAGTCGAGACGGCGTCCTCGGCCTTGCAGGCGAGGTGCTCGAACGACGCGAAGCCGATCTGGCTGCCGGAGTCGGGCTCGGTCCACACCGTGGTGCTGTTCACACCCGGGAAGTGCGCGCGGAGGTGGAGCTGCTTGCGGGGGCGGTTCGTCGTGGTCGGCGGCTCAGGCGATCGCGGTCGAGTAGCGGCTGACGGGCCGAGCCAGCCCGAGCGTGTCGCGGAACGTCGTGCCCGGGTAGGACGCACGGAAGACGCCGGCCGCGCGCAGCAGCGGGACGACCTCGTCGGCGACGCCGTCGACGTCGGTGTGCAGCGCGGCGGGTCGCAGCGTGAACCCGTCGACCGCTCCCGTCGTCGTCCACTCCTCGATCGTCGCGGCCAGGTCCGCGGCGGTGCCGACGTGCGCGGCACCCTCGTGCGTGCGGCACCCAGGGGCGGCGAGCGCGTCGAGCAGCGCGAGCCGCTCGCGGGCGGCGTGCTCGGTCTCGCCGAGGACGACGAACAGGTCGGCGACGATCCGCAGCTCGTCGGGGTCGCGCCCGACGGCCGCGGCAGCCGCGCGGATCTCGGCGCGCTGGAGCGCCGCGTCCCCGCGGTCGGTCACGCGGATGCGCACGACGTCGGCCCGGTGCGCGGCGAGCACGAGCGAGGGCGACGAACCGACGCGCACGACGACGGGCGGCTGGCCCTGCGGCGAGCGCGGCGTGATCGACGACCCGCGCACGGCGAACCGCACGCCGTCGTGGTCGATGCGGTGGATCTTCTCGCGGTCGACGAACCGGCCGGTCGGGACGTCGCGGATCTCGGCGTCGTCCTCCCAGCTGTCCCAGAGCTTGCGCACGACGTCGACGGCCTCGTCGGCCTCGGCGACCGCGTCGGCCTCGTCCTGCGCGGGCTTGCGGCCGAACGCGGCGGCGACCTCGTCCGTCGTGGACCAGCCGACCTGCCAGGCGGCGCGGCCGCGGCTCACGTGGTCGATGGTCTGGATGGCCTTGGCGACGTGGAACGGCTCGGTGTGGGTCGTGTCGACGGTCGCGACGATGCCGATCCCGGCGCTGCGCGGTGCGAGCCGGGCGGAGACGAGGGCGGCGTCGAGGCGACCGCGCAGCGTCGTGTCCCGGCTGGTGTGCAGCGCGAACGCGTCGTCGAACAGGACGTAGTCGAGCGTCGCGCGCTGCGCGGTCGCGACGAGCTGGCCGAGGCGCTCGGGGTCGAAGAGCCGGTGCGGCTCCGAGCCGGTGGCGCGCCACGCCTCGGGGTGGGCGCCGGCGTCGGAGAGGTCGAGGCCGAGGTGGGTGCTGGGGGTCACGGTCATGGTCCGGGTCCGTCTCTGGGGTGCACGCCGGTCGCGGGCGCGCCGAGGGCGCGTCCGTTCCGGGACGTGGCGGTGGGGTGGGACGAAGGAGCCCGCGACGGCGGGCGGCGGGGTCGGCGCGCTCCAGGCGCCGACGGCGGTGCGGCGAGGGCCGGTGTCAGCGCGTGCGACAGGAGCGCAGGGGGCGACAGCCACACGTCAGGACGGCTGCGCGTCCGGGGGCTCGCCCGCTCATCGCTCTCTCCTCACGGCAGGCCGTGCGCCTGCGTCCGCACCGTTGCCGCGAGCGGTGCGCTCTCGGCCTGGTCGTCACCCGGGGCACCCCGCCGCGCGGGAGGCTTGCCGTCCAGCGAGCCGGGGCTCGGTGCTGGAGCCCATGACCCCGAGGTCTGGCGACCCCGGTGACGAGCACACTAGAAATCCCTACCGTCGCAGTCAAGTATTGCACCGGACGGGTTCTCGCATCGTGGACATCGGCGTCCACGATGCGCACCTCGCGGTGCCACACTGCCCGCATGCCCGTGCCCGACCCGCACGCGTTCGCCGCGACCTGGCTGGCGGCCTGGAACGCCCACGACCTCGAGGCAGTGCTCGACCACTTCGCGGACGACGTCGTCTTCACGTCACCCCTCGCGGCCCGCCTCGTCCCTGGGTCCGCGGGCGTGCTGCGCGGCAAGGACGCGCTGCGCGGGTACTGGACGGAAGGCCTCCGCCGGCTCCCTGACCTGCGGTTCTCCGTCGAACGGGTGCACGCGGGCGTCGACGTCCTCGTCATCGGCTACCGCAACCAGTCGGGCGGCCTCGTCGACGAGGTGCTGCGGTTCGCCGACGGTCTGGTGATCGAAGGGCACGGCACGTACCTCGTCGAGCCGGCGACCGCGCAGTCCTGAGCCGAGCCGGACATTTCACCCCGCCTACCACCGTTCCTGCGGGCCCGCCCGAGGTGCGGCGTGCCCCTGGTCGCACGACCATGAAGGAGTTGCGACTGGAGAAACGCGGTCGTGGACGTCCGGCGGCCAACCCCGGCTACCGGGTCGAGAGAGGCAGTCAGATGGCTCTGTGGCTCATCCTCATCATCGCCGGTGTGGTGATGATCGTCCTCGGCGTCGCCGTCGAGGCCGCGAAGGTCCTGCTGTGGATCGGCGTCATCCTGCTCGTCGTCAGCCTGATCGGCTGGCTCGTCGGCAGAGGCCGTCGCGCCGTCTGACACCCCGCCCACGACCGCGCCGCACGAGAGGAGAGACCCATGGGTCTGGACGACAAGATCGAGCACGCCGCCGAAGAGGCGAAGGGCAAGGTCAAGGAGGGCGCCGGCCGGGCGACCGGCGACGAGCGCCTCGAGGCCGAGGGCCAGGCGGACCAGACGTCGGCCAACGTCAAGCAGGCCGGTGACAAGGCACGCGACGCCGTCGACGACGTCAAGGACGCCTTCAAGTAGACCGCTGCACCGGCTCGACCGGTCAGCTCCGACGGGGACGGTCCGCACGGGCCGTCCCCGTCGTCGTCCCCGCCGCTCGCACGCGTCCATCCCTCGACCGACGCCAGCGCAGGCCGGCGACGCACTCGGCGAGACCGACGGCGGCGAACGCCCACTGCACGGGCGACGTCCAGCCGACGAGCGGCAGCTGCGCCGCGACCCACCCGGCGAGGAGCGCGCCGCCGAGCACCGCGACGGTCGGCGCGCCCGCGGCACGGCGCAGCGCCGTCATGAGGACGACGAGCTGCGGGACGCCGACGAGCACCGCCAGCGCGACGGCCGGCACGACGGGCCCGGTGAGGCGCAGCACATCCTGGAGATCGTCCACCAGCGGTGCGAACGCGCCCGACAGGAAGCCCTGCACCCCGGCGACCACTCCCACGAGGGTGAACGTCGAGAGACCAAGCACCCACCGCCGCGCCGCGCGTCCCATGGTCCGACGCTGCCACCGTCGCCGGCGCCGCGGACCGGACCTCGGTCCCGACCGATCGGCGCTCGCGGCGGTGGCCGCAGCCGTCAGGACACGAGGATCTGGGTCGCCGACTCCTTGAGCATCGCGTCCGCCCAGCGTGCCTGCCGGATCGTCTCCGACCGGCAGCGCTGCGACAGGTCGACGAGGTCGCGTGCGCGCACGCCCTGTGCCGCCTGGCCGATGAGCTCCCAGTCCGAGGCGACGCCGTGCGCGAGGACGTACACGGTCCGCAGGTCCGACAGCAGCGCGAGCTCGGGCGCCCGGGCCCGGCCCAGCGCCTCGGAGAGCCGCTCGCGGACCCGCCGCGTCACGCCGGGGTCGCGCACCGGGTCCGGGTCGAGGTCCTCGTCGTGGTCGTGCGCGGCCTCAGCGACCTGCCGCACGTGGTCGACCGACCATGCGGCGAGGTCCCGGGCCATGAGGTGCACGTCGTGGACGACCGCGTGCCGTTCCGACAGGTGCAGGAGCGCCTCGGCGAGCTCGGTCTCCGAGCGGTGCACCTCGCGCAGCGCGAGCCCCAGCTTCACGTCGCCACCTCCTCGTGGACCTCGGCGCGCGTCCCACCCGAGGTCGGGCGCACACCCCGGCGCGCCGGCGCGGCCGCGCCCGTCGTCGGGGCGGGCGCGGGCGTCCCGGCGCCGTCGGCGACGCGCTCGACCTGGCACACGGCGGTCTTGAACAGCGGCTGCTTGGAGACGGCGTCCCACTCGGTCGGCGTCAGCTCGTTCGCGGCCCGGCCGGCCCCGCCGGGCTCGTGCCCGGGCTCGGTGTCCCAGTAGCCGTAGTGGAACGGCACGAACACCACCCCGCGCCGGACGTCGCTCACGCGCGCTGCGCCCTCGACCGACCCGCGTTCCGTGCGGACCAGCACGCGGTCGCCCTCGGCGATGCCACGGGCCTCGGCGTCGTGCGCCGAGAGCTCGACCCACACGTCCGGGGCGGCGTCCCGCAGCTGCGGCACCCGGCCCGTCTTGGTCCGGGTGTGGAAGTGGTAGATCGTGCGGCCCGTGACCAGCTGGAGCGGCAGGTCCTCCGACGGCAGGTGGTGCGGCGGCACGTACGGCACGGCGCGCAGCAGCGCCCGCCCCTCCGGGTTGAGGGCCTTGTACTGGTCGGCCTCGAACGGCGCGCCCGTCACGAGGTCGCGGCCGTACGTCTCGGCGTACCCGGGC
>NZ_JAPESW010000199.1 GCF_028527925.1 Cellulomonas fimi | reverse complement strand
ATCTTAGTGTCTATCTTTTCATGATAATTTCCAGTAAGGTGTTGAAGAAACTACACGATAGCTCATCTCCTTGGAGTCTGGAACTTTTCAGAGACTACTCCTGCAGCGTTTACACAACTCCAAGTATCTTGAAACGACATTTGGCTGTAATTGATGAGCTTTGATAGTATACCAAAATGACTCATTGCTCGATATAGTTCATATCTATTTGGAAAATCGATGAAGAGGTGGTATGTAGGAATCTGTGGCATCTTTTCGCTACTCCAGATATTTGTTAGGATTTCATGGAATATCATATTAAAACTTGCTCCAGCTGTTTTGAGCAGTTTGGCAGGGATGCCATCCGCATTTGCACTTTTGTTGTTTTTGATTCTCTGGATGGCTCTTGTTGGTGGAGGGATATCTTCGTTGTTATTGAACTTCTGGGACTGATTTCCTTGAGGGGACGTTCTACTTTCGTTGCCGTTCAGTAGTTATTTGAAGACCTCCTCTTTATTCGTTATCAGTT
>NZ_JAPESW010000198.1 GCF_028527925.1 Cellulomonas fimi | reverse complement strand
AACCGCAATGCACCGGGACTCACGCTGGTGGATGACTGGGAAGCCTTCGGCCAGAAGAACTCGGTCAGCGGCACGGTGAAGTTCGACAACATCGTGCTGGACGAAGACTACGTGTCACGTCGCAAAGGCCCGATGAAACGCACAGGGCTGACCTTCCCGCAGATCCTCCACGCCGCTATCGACACCGGCATCGCCGCCGGCGCCCTGGCCGCGGCAGTCGACTATCTCAAGCACAACGCCCGGCCGTGGGTGGAAAGCGGCGTCGAACACGCCAATGACGAGCCGCATATCATCCAGCAGATCGGCGAATACGCGGTGGCCCTGCGAGCGGCTGAATCCCTGTTGCGTGATGCGGCGCGGGTGTTCGACCTGCATGAACTGAATCCGGAGAACAAGGAACTGCAGGATGAGTTGATCCTCTCGGTGGCCACCGCCCGCGCGCATTCCGACAGCGCTTCGCTGAAGATCTCCAGCGATATCTTCTCGCTGCTAGGCGCCAGTTCCTCGC
>NZ_JAPESW010000197.1 GCF_028527925.1 Cellulomonas fimi | reverse complement strand
TGACTCATGGCAGAAGTCATGTAAGGACGACAATTCGTATGCAAAATTCAGATGCAAGCCAATATGGTTGTGTTATTTTTTTTTTTTCGGCGAATGCAGACCGAATGCTCAGCGGGAGGCTGAGAGCTGCGGCTGCGGTAAGACTGGCTTTCAACAACGTACGACGCTGCATGGGGTGACTCCCTGGTTTAGTTATTGGCAGGAGTGGCAATGGCGATACGGTGGAGCAAGGGCCTGTGGACAGGCCTGTTATTGGATGGGGCAAACACTGTCTCTGTAGGAGCCGGCTTGCCGGCGATGCAGGCAACTCGGTGGGTCAGTTGAACTGAGTCGATGCCATCGCTGGCAAGCCAGCTCCTACATTGATTGGGGGGCCACAGTAGGTACCGTGGTGTGTCAGTGGTGGTGATCGAACTCCAATAGGAAGTGCGGGCTGACCTGGCCTTCAAGGGCGGTCATGTGG
>NZ_JAPESW010000196.1 GCF_028527925.1 Cellulomonas fimi | reverse complement strand
AGCTCATCCAGGCGGGGGTCTTTGTACAACTTCCACCAGTCGGCCGGTACCGGCGTCGACACCACGTTGTTGCCCTCACCGGCGATTTGCCCTTGCAGGTCGCCACGATTGACCGCGGCTTTATCCGGCAGCGAGTAATCCGGGCCCACCGCCTGGCAGGCCGACAGCAACACGCCCAGCGCGGCGGTGGCCAACAGCTGCTTCATGGCTGGTCTCCGTCTTTAACCTTATCGCCGATGATCGAGACGGTGGCCGTACGCCCGGCGATCATGCGGAAGTCCGCCGGCACATCATCAAAGGCGATGCGCACCGGAATCCGCTGGGCCAGGCGCACCCAGCTGAACGCCGGGTTGACGTTGGGCAGCAGGTTGGAGCCACTGCTGCGGTCGCGGTCTTCGATACCGGCAACGATGCTTTGCACATGGCCGCGCAGGCGGGCGTTGTCACCGATCACACGGATGTCCACCGCCATGCCGACGTGGATGCCGTCGAGCTTGGTCTCTTCGAAAT
>NZ_JAPESW010000195.1 GCF_028527925.1 Cellulomonas fimi | reverse complement strand
GCGGGAGGGCTGCGGGGCGGGGGGAGGTGGGGGGGACACGGAGGAGGGGGTGGAGCGAGGGGCGGGGGGGGGGGGAGGGCACGGTGGTGAGGGGGGGGGAGGGGGGGGGTGGGGGGGAGAGGGGGGGGGGGGGGGGGGGGCGGGGGGGCGGGGGGGGGGGGGGGGGGGAGGGGGGGGGGGGGGAGGGGGGCGGGGGGGGGGGGGGGGGGGGGGGGCGGGGGGGGGGGAGGGGGGGGGGGGGGGGGGGAGGGGGGGGGGGGGGGGGGGGCGGGGGGGGGGGGGCGCGGGGGGGGGGGGGGGGGGGGGGGGGGGGGGGCGGCGGGGGGGGCGGGGGGGGGGGGCGGCGGGGGGGGGCGGGGTCGTCACGGACGGCGAGCTGGTCATGGCGTTACTGGCGGGGGAGACGGCGGAGGCGGGCAGGGCGCGCGCGGGCGGCAGCGTCGACAAGCGGGGCGCACGGCCGGTAGGGGCGCGCGTGCTCGGCGCGTTCGTGATGCGGCACCCGTGAAGG
>NZ_JAPESW010000194.1 GCF_028527925.1 Cellulomonas fimi | reverse complement strand
GTATGTGACAGTGGCCGAGGTGATCAAACTGATCTCCGCCGCCGACCCGTCCCTTGGGCAGATTCCGCAGAACCACCTCGGTGTCGTCGACATTCTGCTGCAGACGGCCACGGAGGCACAAAAGCAGTATTACTTCGGCAAAGTCCTCCAAGGCTATCGCTTCGGCAATGCCTTCTCCGAAGCCAAGAGCAAGAACGCCGGCACCTTCGACACCCAGATCCGCTTCTACGGCGACAGCGCGCAAATCAACGGCGAGAAGTTCTACTGCACCGGCGCGTTGTTCGCCCATATCGTGCCCACCGTCGGCAATAACGAAAAAGACCAGGCGTTCATCGCCTTTGTCGAGCGCGATGCCCAAGGCCTGAGTGTGATCGACAGCTGGGACGGCTTCGGTCAACGCACCACCGCCAGCGGCGGCGTGACCCTCGATGGCGGAACCGTGCCCCTCAGCGCGGTGATCCCCGCTCACCAGGCCTTCGACCAACCCACCGCCAACGGCCCGATTTCACAGA
>NZ_JAPESW010000193.1 GCF_028527925.1 Cellulomonas fimi | reverse complement strand
CGCATATCCGTCCAGACTTCTTCAATGTAGGCCAGGCATTCTTTCTTCATGCCGCTCTTGCCCACGGTGCGCCAGCCTTCCGGCACGGCCTTGTAGTCGGGCCAGATGGAATACTGTTCTTCGTGGTTGACCACTACCTGAAACAGGATGTCGTCGCGGTCAAATACTGAGGTCATTGCTGTTCTCCATCGCTAAAAGGCTGGCTGCGCACCGTGCGCAGCACTGATATCTGTAAAAACGTACCAAGCCTGCAAAAAATTAGAGGCTGGCGACCGCCGCCGCCAACGCACGTCCGAAGATGTCCGCCACTTGGTCGACTTCAGCCGCCGTGATCACCAGCGGCGGCAGGAAACGCACCACACTGCCGTGCCGACCACCGAGTTCCAGGATCAAGCCGCGCTTTAGGCATTCACGCTGTACCAACGGCGCCAGTTGGCGATGCACGGGCGGATGACCCTGAATGTCTAGTGGGCCAGCTGGGTCGACCAGTTCGACACCTAGCATCAGCCTACGA
>NZ_JAPESW010000192.1 GCF_028527925.1 Cellulomonas fimi | reverse complement strand
CTGCTGTGGTATGGCTATCTCAATTTTCACGCCCTGAGCAATCTGGTGTTTCTCGCCTGGCTGCTTTTTCCGTTACCCTCGGCGCGCCTGCATCGCATCCGCCAGTTGATCTCGATTCCGGTTGGCATCGCGCTGTTCTGGCACGACACCTGGCTGCCAGGACTCAGCAGCATACTCAGCCAGGGCGATCAGCTGGCGGGCTTCTCTGCGGCCTATCTGCTCGACCTGGCCGATCGCTTTATTAACTGGCAAATGGTGGGGGCCGCCTTTGTGCTGCTGGTTCTCTATCTGTTTGTTTCACAATGGATCCGCATCACGGTGCTGGTTTCGCTGATGCTGATCTGGCTTAACGTGCTGACGATTGCTGGCCCGGCGATGTCGCTGCTGCCGACCCGGACGGCCACGCCACAGGTGGTATTGAATCAGACGCCCAGCGGCGGCCAGCCAGCCGCCACGCCGGATGGACTGGAGCAGTCTGCGCCGCCGACCAGCGCGAATCTCACCGCCTGGCTGAA
>NZ_JAPESW010000191.1 GCF_028527925.1 Cellulomonas fimi | reverse complement strand
TCGGCGTCGCTCGTCAGCAGGTCGGCGCCGAGCGCGTCGGTCCGGGCGACGATGACCGTCGGGACGTCGGCGACGTCCGCCGCGAGCCGCGCCGCCGACAGCGTCCGCACGTGCTGCGCGGTGGGCACGAGCACCTTGCCGCCCAGGTGGCCGCACTTCTTCTCCGCCGCGAGCTGGTCCTCCCAGTGCACGCCCGCCGCGCCGGCCGCGATCATGGCGTGCATGAGCTCGTAGGCGTTGAGCGGGCCGCCGAACCCGGCCTCCGCGTCCGCCACCACCGGCACGAGCCAGTCGCGCGACGCCCGCCCGTGCTCGGCGACCTCGACCTGGTCGGCCCGCAGCAGCGCGTTGTTGATGCGGCGCACGACGGCAGGCACCGAGTTCGCGGGGTAGAGGCTCTGGTCGGGGTACGTCTGGCCGGACAGGTTCGCGTCCGCCGCCACCTGCCAGCCCGACAGGTAGATCGCCTCCAGGCCCGCGCGGACCTGCTGCACCGCCTGGTTGCCCGTGAGCGCGC
>NZ_JAPESW010000190.1 GCF_028527925.1 Cellulomonas fimi | reverse complement strand
GGGCTGGGGCGCCGGGGAGGGCGGTGGGTGCCCCGGCCGTCGCCGGCGCGACGAGCGTGCCGCCGACGAGCCCTGCTGCGGCGAGCAGCGCGGCCGCTCCCCGGAGCGCGCGCCGTCGGCGCAGGTGCGCGGGGCCGGCGGTCGGGCCGGCGGTGCCGTCGGGGACGGGCTGGTCGGGGGTCGCGGGGTGCGTCGGTGCGGTGCTGCGCATGGGACTTCCTTCCGCGGGCGGTCGCCCGGTGTCGGTGGCACGTCCGGCCGGTGCTGGACCGGACGATGCGGACACGTCCACCGTCGCCCGCGGGGCCCGGCCCGATCCATCGGGTGACCCGACGAGGTCGAGGTGGGGGAAACCCCCGCCCGCCGCGAGGGCTCGTCGAGCTCGTCAGTCCGCGCCGAGGTCGTCACCTGGAGCTCACGAACTCGACGCCAGGTGACGAACTCGGCGGGCTGGCGCCGGGCGACGAAGGCGGGGCGCGGACGGGCCGTGGGCGCGGGTGGAGCCGCGGGCGGCGGGTG
>NZ_JAPESW010000018.1 GCF_028527925.1 Cellulomonas fimi | reverse complement strand
ACTCAGTAAGTGACAGCACACCTTGTTGACCAGCGGCATCGCGTCGCGCGGACTGCACTGTTTGCTGTCACGCCACACCCGCCCGCGGCACCCGCACCGGCCGCGGTGGTGCCGAGCGCGGCCGCACCGGCCGCGAGCCCCCCGCCGACGGGCAGCACGTGCGCGAGCGCGCCCAGACCGACCAGCCCGAGCACGAGCGGCGCGACGACCGCACGCATGCCGTGGTTGACGTCCCCGAGCTCGAGGACCAGCGCGCGGCAGTCGGCACACCCGTCGAGGTGCTTCTCGACCTGCGCGCTCTCGCGCGTGCCGAGGCCCCCGCGCACGTAGGCGCCGAGCTTGCCCGACACGTCGCGGCAGCCCTCGTCGAGCGGATCCTGCAGGTGCTGCTGCAGGTAGGCCTGCCGCAGGCCCTCGCGCGCGCGGTAGGCGAGGGCGGCGACGCCGTTCGCGGTGAGCCCGAGGATCGGGGCGATCTGCGCGGGCGACAGGCCCTCGACCTCGGAGTGCCAGAGCACGGCCTGCCACCGCTCGGGCAGCGAGTGGAACGCACGCGACACGACGCCGCGCTCGAACCCCTCGAGCGCGGGCTCCTCGGCCGTGCCGGCCCACGCGGTGCCGCGCTCGAGCGTCGCCAGGTCGTCGGTGGGCTCGACGCGACGCGCCTTCTCGCGGCGGTCGGCGGCCGTGCGGCGCACGACGGTGAACAGGTAGGCGCGGAACGCGGACTCGGGGCCGTTCCCGCGCTGCAGCGCGCCGTGAACCGCGGTGAACGCGTCGGCCACGACGTCGTCCGCGTCGGCGTGCGAATGGGTGTACTGACGCGCGACGACCCACGCGGCACCGGCGTGGCGCTCGTACAGGGTGCCGAATGCTGCGGCGTCACCCGTGCGCACGGCAGCGATCAGCTCGGCGTCCCCTGTGACGCCGTCACCGAGCCGCGTGCTTGCCACCACGACCTGCTCCCGTCAGCGTTCTTCGTCGAGCGCACAGCCTGCCACAACGGATGGATCGGGTGTCCAGACCGCAATCGCCCAATTGCAACGTACGTGATGCTCCGGCGGTTCCGGGCGGCGAGCGACGGGGAAAGCCCTCGATCGGGTGGGTGAAAAGTTCCGCATCCCGCGTCACCGCAGGCGGACGGCGCCCTCTCATCAGGCGTGACGACAGACATCGGCAGGGACGACGCCGCGGGCGTGGCGCTGCGCGAGCGTTGGCGGCACGAGAGCCTCGGCTCGGTCTGGCTGCGGCCCGCGGACTGGTACCACCCCGCGGTCGACGACCTGACCGTCGCGGTCCTCGGCGACCGCGACCCGACGCTGGCCGCCGCCGACCTCGGCCGCGCCCGCGGGTACGACGGCGTGGGGATCGCGGAGACGATCGACGACCTCGCGTGCCTGTACCGCTCGCGCGGCGACGCGCAGCCCCCGCTGCTCGCGGTCCGCGCGCTGTGCGACGGCTGGGCCGACGCGCAGGCGGCGGCCGTCTCGGTCGGCACGTCCCTCGACCCGGAGTCCGGGCTGCCGACGCGCCAGTACCTCGCGGTGCGGCTCGCGGAGACCTACGAGGACGGCGAGCGCGGGTCCCTCGCGGCGCAGGAGTCGCACCACCTGGTGCTCGTCGACGTCGCCGCGGGTGCGGTCGACCCGTTCACGCGTGCGGCGCGGTCGGCCGCGGTCGGTGCGGCGATGACCGCGACGTTCGGCGGTGGGCACCCGATGGCGACGCTCGGCGGCGGGGTCTTCGCCGTGCTGTCGCGGCGCCAGGACCCGCTCGAGGAGCGCGTGCAACGGCTGCAGGCCGAGATCGCCCGGAGGGTCGAGCGCCTCGAGGTCAGAGCAGCGACCCGGCAGCCCGTCCGCGTCTGGGTCGAGCGGCTGCCGGGCACGCACGAGGAGGCGGTGCACATGCTGCGACGGGTGTCGCGGCCCTGACGGCACGAGCGCCCGGGGGCGTCGCGACACGGGCCGCCGGGCGCAGGGCAGGCGCTGCGAAGGTCAAGCGCCGATAGGAGACGGTTCAACTTCCGCTCCCGTGCAGGTCAGCGCGGAGTCGGACAGGTGCCTGGGACAAGTCGGGTGAATGCGTCTACCGTCTTTGTATGAACCCCGCCGAGCTCGCCCCTGACCCTGCACCCGCAGGAGACGCGTCCGCCCCTCGCCCGGCCGCTGAGGGAGCGCCCACGAGCGGTGCCGACGTCCCGACGCAGCCGCGCCACCCCGACGTCCCGTCCGGCCCCGACGAGCTCGACGTCGACCTGACCGCCGACCCGCCGGGCCCGCTGCTCGCCACCGGCACCGTCGCCGACGTCTACGCGCTCGACGACCGCCGCGTCCTGCGCCGCGACCGCGACGGGCGCGACGCGTCGGGCGAGGCCGAGATCCTGCGGCACGTCGTCGCGCACGGCTTCCCGGCACCCGAGGTCCTGTACGTGCACGGCCCGGACCTCGTGGCCGAGCGGCTGCACGGGCCGACGCTCCTGCAGGCGCTCACCGCGGGCGAGGTGTCGATCCACGACGGCGCGCAGATCCTCGCCGACCTCCACCGCCGGCTGCACGAGATCCCCGCGCCCGACGGCTGGAGCGACACGCGGTCGCAGTGGCCGCACGTCACCGGCGGCCCGACGGTCGTCCACCTCGACCTGCACCCCGCCAACGTGATCCTCAGCGAGGCGCACGGCCCGGCGCTCATCGACTGGTCGAACGCGCGCAGCGGTCCGGCCGAGCTGGACGTCGCGCTCACCGCGCTCATCATCGCCGAGGTGGTCGTCGACGCCGGCGGCGAGTACTCCGCCGCCGCACGCGCCCTCCTCGCGGCGTTCCTCACGTGCGTCGGCACCGACCTCGTGAGCGCGCTCGACGACGCGGCCGCGGTCCGCGCGCAGGACCCGTCCCTCGTCGCCGGGGAGCGTGAGCTCGTCCCCGCGGCCGCCGCGCTGATCCGGGAGCTCGTCGCCGTCGCGACGCCGCCCGAGCACTGACGGCCCGACGCTCGTCGAGGGGAACGACGAGGGCCACCCGGTGCGCGCAGGCGGCCCCCGCCGTCGTTCAGAGGGTGCCGGTGCCCGGCGCGGACCGCCCGCGCAGGCCGCGCAAGCCGCGCAGCAGCAGCGCGCCGCCGACGCCGATCTGCCCGGCCCGGACGATCGTCGTCCACAGGCCGACGAGGAAGAACAGCAGGCCGACCAGCGGGAACACCCAGCCGAGCAGCCGGGACGTCGCGTCCGGGGCGATGCGCCCGTCGGCGGGGTGCGCGACGTCGTAGATGACGTCGATCGAGCCGCCGACCGAGGGGCACGAGCTCGACCGGAAGCCTGCCGACGCGGTGTACGTCGTGCCGCCGACGGTGTAGGTCGCGTCGGGCGAGCACAACCGGTCGCCGTCGTCGTCGCGCGACTCGTTGCGCGCCGTGACCGTGCCGGCGGTCTTCGCCTCGCCCGCACCGACCGTCCCCGCGTCGATGACCAGAGGCTTCACCACGAGCATCCCGATCGCGAGGAAGACGAGCCCGAACAGCATCATCTTCACCGCCCCGCCGATGCCCTCGCGGTTGCGCCCGAACCCGACGATGCCGTCCGCGACCATCGCGCCGCCGACGGCCGCCGTGCCGGTGCTGCGCCCCTGCTCGCTCGCCGCGTACCGGGACGCCGTGGCCCACAGGTCCGCCGCGACGCCCGCGAGCTGCGGCGGGACGACGGCGACGGGGCCGGTCGGACCGTTGAAGCCCGGCGGCAGCGTCGTGAGGGGCGCACCGCCCGACGTCGACGGGTCCGGGGCGACGTACCCGGCGGGGCGGCCCTGCTGCGGGACCGCCACGGTCGCGCCGGGGTAGGTGCTGGACAGGCCCGTCGACGGCGGGGTGGGCGTCCACGCGCTCGCGGTGCCGACCGACGCGCCCGTCGCGAACACGGGCGCGGTCGCAGGAGCCGGGCGGGCCGGGACGGTCGCAGCCGGTGTCGGCGCGGGGATCGGGACGCTGTCCGCGGAGGGCGGGAGCGGCTGCCGGTGCTCGGTCCACGCGGACCCGTCCCAGTAGCGCATGGTGCCGGGCTCGGCAGGGACGGCGTACCACCCGGCGCGTGCGCTCACCGCGGACTCCTTCGGACCAGGCCGCCTCGGACCACGCGGCAGCCGCACCCTACGGAGGCGGACCGACGGCGCGGGAGCCCGGACGCCGCACGTCACCTTCCCGGCGGTGGTCAAACCCGCCGAACCGCCCACACCCCCCGGACATGACGAGACCGCCCGCGCCCGGCGGGCGGGCGGGGCGGTCTCGGCGGAGCGTCGGCGCGGTGCGCGGGTCGGACGGCCGTCGGAGCGTCAGCGCGGCGTGTACGTCAGGCAGTCGGCGGAGTCCTGGCCCGCGCCGACCCGGACCGAGTCCGCGGCGCACTCGAGCGCGGAGTTGTGCACGCAGTCGTCGCGCTGGCACGCGCCGACGTGCGTGACGACCTTCTCCAGGCCGCCCTTGACGCCGAGCGGGATGAACGTCGCGCACGCCGCGTCGCCCGCGTGCCCGCCGATCGTGATGGCCGCCGCGTGGCAGTGGGAGTGGTCGTTGTACGAACAGCCGGCCACCGAGCACTCGGCGACCGGGGGCAGGTCCATCAGCGTGCTCATCGGTACCTCCACGATCCGGGGACGGGTGCGTACCTCACCGACGGTAGACCCGCCGTCCGCATCCTGCCTAGGGAGCGGGCGCGGTCTCCGCGCAGGTCAGAGGCGGTTTTCAGGTGAGGCTAGCCTCACCTGCGGGCGCGCCGGAGCGCGCGGCTCACCCCGTCGCGACCCTTCCGGTGCAGGTCGCAGGCCCGAGCGCGTCAGTACCGGAACGCGGTGATGCGCTCCTCGAGGTCCTGCGCCATGACCGCGAGCTCGCGGATCGAGGTGCCCATCTGGGTCAGCACCTCGGTCGTGGAGCGCGCCGCCGACGCGACGCCCGTGATGTTCGCGGCGATCTCACCGGCACCGGTGGCGACCTCGACGACGCCGCGCGACATCTCGTTCGTCGTCGCCGTCTGCCGCTCGACCGCCGACGCGATCGTCAGCTGGTAGTCGTTGATCTGCGCGACGATGTGCGAGATCTGCTCGATCGCCGCGACCGCCCCCTCGGTGTCCGTCTGGATGGCTTGCACACGGCGGACGATGTCGTCGGTCGCGTTCGCCGTCTCCTGCGCGAGGTCCTTGACCTCCCCGGCGACGACCGCGAACCCCTTGCCGGCCTCGCCCGCACGCGCCGCCTCGATGGTCGCGTTGAGCGCGAGCAGGTTCGTCTGCGCGGCGATCGACGTGATGACCTTGACGACGTCGCCGATCTCGCGCGAGCTCGTGCCGAGCCGCGCGACGGTGTCCGTGGTGCGCGCGGCGACCGCGGTCGCCTCCTCCGCGACGCGCGCCGCCTCGTTCGCGTTCTCGGCGATCGCCCGGATCGACGCGCCCATCTCCTCCGCGCCCGTCGCGATGAGCTGCACGTTCCGGCTGACCTGGTCGGCGGCCGCGGCGACCACGCCGGCCTGTGCAGACGTCTCCTCCGCGCCCGCGGCGACCTGCGCACCGGAGGCGGACATCTCCTCGGACGCGGCCGCGACGGTCCCCGACGCCTCCGTCACGCCCGCGAGCGTGGTCCGCAGCGCCGTCTGCGCCCGGCCGAGGGCGGCCGCCATCCGGCCGAGCTCGTCGTCGCTGCGCACGCGCGCGGTCACCGTGAGGTCGCCCGTCGCGAGCGCGTCGACGCTGCGCTGGACGTCACCGACCGCGCGGCGCACGCTGCGGGCGAACAGCATCCCGAGCGCGAGCGCGACCACGAGGCCCGCCCCGGCGACGCCGATCATGGTCCAGCGCGCGAGCGAGGCCGCCGCACCGGCCTCCGCCTGGTCGCGCGCGACCGCCTCGTCGACGTGCGTGCTCAGGTCCGCGAGGGACGCGGTGAGGTTCATGCCGACGCGGGCCGTCTCGTCGCTCTGCGCGGCCCACGCGACGCGGTCGTCGTCCATCGCCGGCGGGAGGACGTCGGCGTCCACGCTGGTCTGGTACTCGTCGTAGCGCGCGAGGAACGCGTCCCACTCGGGCGGCATCGACCCGTACGCGCCGGCGTACACCTCTGCGAAGTCGTCCGTCGCCGAGTCGAACGACGCGTACGCGGCCCGCACCGCCGCCATCGCCTTCAGCTTGCCCTCCTCGTCCGGGTACCCGGGCACGCTCGAGATCCCGTTGCGCACCGTCCACAGCGCGTTCGACAGGCTCGCGAGCTGCCCGGTCACGTCGGAGCTCGCGCGCGACGTCGCGGCCGAGCGCTCCGCGAGTGCGCTCAGCGACATCACGCCGAACGCCCCGACGGCGAGGAGGACGGCCGCGAGCATGCCGACGAGTCCGAGGATCTTGGTCCGCACCGACCGGTCCGCGACGAGCCGGCGCCGCTGCTTCGCACCCTCGCCGCCGCTCGCGGCGGGGCGGTGCTCGCTGGTCGGCTCGGGCGACGAGCGCTGGGTCGGGACGTCGGCGGTGCGCTTCGGGGTGAAGACGGGCATGGGCTGTGCTCCTGGGTCGCGGAGGACCGGTGTGTCGCCACCGGTCCCACCGTGCCCATCGGCCGCCGCGTCGCGCTGTTGACCCACCCGGCCGTTGTTGCTGCCCGACCCGGTCGCTCTCGCCCGGACGCGCGAACCGTTGCCCCGCGCACCGGACGGACGTGCCGGTCCGGGTGCGCGGGGCGCGAGGCCGCCGGTCAGTCCTCGGCGTCGACCGCCCGGTAGAAGTTCCGCTCCCACCGGTGCCGCCGGATCACGGCACGCTGCTCCTCGGTGAGCCGACGACCGTCGCTCGTCGCCGCGTTGCGCTCGACGTTGCGCACCGTCCGCATGCCCGCGATGACGGTCGAGACCGCCGGGTCGTCCAGCACGTACCGCAGGGCGACGTCGGGCAGCGCGTCCGGCTCGATGCCGAGGTCCTCGACGAGCGCGGACACGTGCTGCTCGACCTGCGCGGGCCGGTCGCCGCCGAAGTACGTGTTCCGGAAGTCGCCCTCGGGGAACGTCGTGCCGGCCGTGATCCGGCCCGTCAGGCCGCCCTCGTCGAGCGCGACGCGGACGATCACGCCGACGCCGTGCTCCTCGCACGCCCGCAGCAGGTGCTCCTCGGGCTGCTGGTGCCACGCGTTGTAGATGACCTGCACCGTGTCCACCGCGCCGCTGCGGACCAGCGCCAGCGCGTTCTCCGGCTGGTAGTCGTTGATCGACACCCCGAAGAAGCGGATCGTGCCCTCGTCCTTGAGCGCCGCGACGGTCTCGAGCCAGTCGCCCTTGCCGACCCACTCGTCGGACCAGACGTGGAACTGCAGCACGTCGAAGTGGTCGAGGCCCGATGCTTGCAGGCTCGTCTGCAGGCTCGCGCGGATGTGGTCGCCCGGGAACGTCTCGTCGGGGTGCAGGCCGTCCGGCGCGGGCCACACCATGTTCTTCGGCGGCACCTTCGTCGCGACCAGCACGTCCGGGTGCTCACGCAGGACGCTCCCGACGATGCGCTCGCTCTCCCCGTAGCCGCGCGCGGTGTCGACGAAGTTCACGCCGAGCTCGATCGCGCGGTGCAGCGCCGCGACCGACTCGTCCTCCTGCGCGCCCTTCCACTGCGACTCCCCGATCCCCCAGGCGCCGTACCCGATCTCCGACACCTGCAGGCCCGTCCGGCCGAGCTGGCGGTACTCCATGCGAACTCCTTGACACCTCGTGGCGCGCGGCGCTCTGCCGGGCCGACGTCCAGCCTCCCCCGCCGGCCCTCGGCACGCGAGCCGTCCCGCGCGACGCCCGAGCGCCTCAGGCGAAGGACGCGTCGGTGATCGTCGCGCGGAAGAACTCGCCCTCGTCCTCCCGGTCCGTGCCCGCTCGCCAGCTCGCGCGGAACCGGCCGGGCATCGTGACCCCGTGGAACGTCGCCTCGGCGTCGACGGTGACGCCGAAGTGGTGAAGGGCGTGACCGTGACCGTCCGGGTCGCCCCAGCGGTCCATCGAGACGCGGAGCAGCCGGCCGTCCGGCCCGACCTCGAACCGGACCGCGTGCTCGTCGCCCGCGATGCGCCACCGTCCCTCGAACGCGTCCGGGTCGGCGTCGGGCGACCAGGTCGCGACGCCGAACGCCGTCGGGACCAGGGCCCCCTCGCCCGCGAGCCGTCCGGCGGCGCTGCGGGCGACGTCGGCGTCGCGCGCGCTCATCACCGGCACGACGCCCGCCAGACGCCAGCGCATCTCGCCGACGCCGTCGACGAACCGGTCGAACCCGCGCACGGGCAGGCCGAGGATCGAGGTGCGGGCCTGCCAGACGAACGCTGAACCCGGGACGATGAGCTGGCGCGCCGTGAACCGGCGCCACGAGCCGATCCTGATCTCGCCGTGCATCGTGAGCGCGGCCGTCCGGTGCAGCGGCGTGCCCTCGGCGATGGCGTGCCGCAGCCAGCGCCGTGCCGGCTCGGGCAGCCCGTCGACGTCCGCCGTCGTGAACCGGGGTACGGGCTCGCCGAGCCGCGGGCCGGGGACGTCGTCGAGCCGTGTGCGCGCCGTGGGCGTGTGACGGGACACGAGACCTGCACCCTTCCGTCGGGACCTGCTCCGCACGCTATGAGCGAGGCGGGACCGTCGCGCGAGGCGAAGGTCCCGCCCCGCGGCAGGTCAGGCGCCGGCGGCCACGTCGAGCACCCACGTCACGCCGAAGCGGTCCGTGAGCATGCCGAAGCCCGGGCTCCACGCGGACGCGGCGAGCGGCTCGACGACCGTCGCGCCGTCCGCGAGCCCGTCCCACACGGCACGGACCTCGTCGAGCGTCTCGCCGCGGACCGACACGAAGAACGGCTGGTCGGTGAGGGTCATGCCGTTCTCCCGACGCGTCGTGCCCGCCGGGACGGCGCCGCGCGGGCCCGGGACGTCGTACGCCATGACACGGAAGCCGTTGTCGGCGCCGGCCAGCCCGAAGACGACGCCGTCGGCGCCGGGGGCGTCCGCGGGCATGCCGAGGTCGGCGTAGGTCGTGGCGGCGACCGTGCCGCCCACGGCCGACGCGTACAGGTCGAGCGCCGCGCGCGCGTCGCCGTGGAAGTTGAGGTGGGTCGTGGTCGTGAGGCTCATGTCCGCTCCTGACGGGCTGCGTCCCGGGGCGTTCCCGGTGACACCACCCTCGCGGGCATGTAGGACAGGTTCGGTCCTAGTGCGCCGTTAGGCTCCCGAGCATGGCGACGCCGACCTCCCGCCTCCTTCGGCTGCTCTCCTTGCTCCAGACCCGCCGCGACTGGCCCGGATCCGTCCTCGCGGAGCGGCTCGGCATCAGCCGCCGGACCGTGCGGCGCGACGTCGACCGCCTCCGCGCGATGGGCTACCGCATCGAGGCGACCATGGGCGCGGACGGCGGCTACCGCCTCGACGCCGGGGCCGAGCTTCCCCCGCTGCTCCTCGACGACGACCAGATGCTCGCGCTGGCCGTCGCCCTGCGGGCCGCGCCAGCCACGGGCACGGCGATCGACGAGGCCGCCGTGCGCGCGCTCACCACGCTGCGGCAGGTCATGCCGACCCGGCTGCGCCACCGCCTCGACGCGCTGGAGTTCACGACGCTGGCCGCCGACCGTCGGCCCGGCGGCGCCCGCGACCCCGTCGCGCCCGACGTGCTCGTCGCCGTCTCCGCCGCGGTCCGGGGCCGCGAGGTCCTGCGGTTCGACTACGCCGACCCGCGGACCGGGGCGACGCCCCCGGACCGCCCGGCACGCCGGGTCGAGCCGCACCACCTCGTCGCCGCCGGCGGCCGCTGGTACCTCGTGGGATGGGACCTCGACCGCGACGACTGGCGTCTGTTCCGCGCCGACCGCCTCACCCTGCGCACGCCGAACGGCCCGCGCTTCGCACCGCGCGAGGTGCCCGGCGGCGACGTCGCGGCGTACGTCACCGCACGCTTCCAGGGGTCCGACGCCGCCGCCGGACCACGCTTCCGCGGAACGGTCGTCCTGCACCTGCCGGCGGGCGAGGTGCGGCCCTTCGCGGACGACGGGATCGTCGAGGACCTCGGCCCCGACCGGTGCCGGCTCACGACGGGCTCCTGGTCGTGGATCGCGCTCGCCGCCGCGCTCAACCGCTTCGACGCGGACGTCGAGGTCGTCGGGCCGCCGGAGCTGACCCAGGCGTTCGCGCGGCTCGCCTCACGCAACACGGCGACCGCCGCGGCCGGCCCGCCGTGACGCGCGAGAGGCCCGCAGCCCCGGGCGGGTGTGGCGTGACAGCAAACAGTGCAGTCCGCGCGACGCGATGCCGCTGGTCAACAAGGTGTGCTGTCACTTACTGAGTCGTTCTCATCAGCGATGTTTGGAGGCGACGCCCTCCGCGACGGCCGATCGGCAGATCGATCGGCGATCAGGCTGGTTTCGAGGGCGCAGCGCGAGATTGCCGGGCGGCGTGACAGTCGACGTTGTCATTCGTGCCGCCATCGCATGATCGCAGGCGGCGTGGACTTCCGATCGCGAGATGTGAGCATTCATGCGTCCGTCGGGCGCGGTGGCATTTCGCCCTATCCGACGCCCTCGTGGCTGCCCAGCGTCGCGGACGCGGGGCCACTGGCGGAACAGCGACCGCTGCTCTGGCGGACAGAATGGGCAGCCCTGCGTGCGCGCTCCATACGTGGCCCGAACATCGATCTCCAGGTGGTGATCCGTCCCTGAGCACGTCGCTGCGTGAGGTCATCGTGGCCAGCCCGTCGGGTGCCGTCCTCGACATCGGCGCCCGCGAGCTCGTCATGCTGGCATCCGCTCGTTGGCGGACGTCGATCTCGAAGCCAGGTTCGTCGTCTCGCGTGATACGGCCGGAGACCGTCAGTCGGTGTCCGGCGCCGGAACGCCTCAGCACAACGCCGAGGGGGCCGTACTGGTGAGTCGAGCGCTTTACGCAGAGCGGCCACGAGTGATCGCGTTCGACGCCGCCGCACCCAGGACCGGAGTCCGGGGTGCCGACGGCCAACGTGGAGCCCATCGAGCTGAGCACGGACCACTCGCTGATCGAGGCCGTCGTCGACTGTCGCTCATCGTCGTCATCCGCCACGAGTCCACCAAATGACCTAGGGCGTGTCTCTCGACCCGGTCAGTGGGTGCGCGTTTCTTCCGCCGCGCGGATCGCTTCGTCGATCGTCACGTAGCCGGCGGAGTCGGGCCAGGTCGAAGTCGAGGTCTCGCCGGCGCGCCGGAAGCGCACATAGAACAGCACGCCGGACTACCCGGGCGTCGCAGGCGTCGCGGCTGGCTCCAGCTGGTCATCTGCCTTGGCAAGCTCGAACCAGAAGTCGTAGGGCAGGCCGCCGCGATCGCCGACGCCTGGCGCTCCGAGCTGCGCCGGCGCATCAGCGCGGTCAAGGCCGACGCCACCGCCACGAGCGTGCCCGTGGTCGACGGCGCCTGAGCGTTACGCGCCGTGGACAATGTTGTGATGACGACATCACCGGCGCACTCCGCGGTCGCACGGATCCGGCTCCTGGGGGCGTCGGCTACGGAGGCGATCAACGACCTAGCCTGGCAGTGCGACACGTGGTCGAGCCGACCTCAGGACCCGGCGCCAGCGGAGGTTCACGAGGCGGCCCGGAGCCTTGCTTCGGCGCTGGAGCGCACCTCCCAAGTCGCTGATGCTCTCGCCCTGCAGGCATCCCGCACTGCGGATGCGGACGGGTCGGTGCACGCCGTCGCCGCTGCCCGCGCACTCGACACGGCCCTCGCCAGCCTGACTGCGTTCGGTCGCACGATGGCCGAGCGGCACATCGAGCTCGACGACTGGGCAGGCGACGGGCCTAGCGTCACGGGATGACCGCGACCGCCCATGACGCTGTCAGCAGCGCGGGCGATCCCGGCACCCGCTCGACGACGTCCGGCCATGCCGTGTACGCCACCTGAAGGACGACCACCCGCTCTACGGCGCGTTCAAGGTGGACTTCGACCTGGACTCCATCAGCGCCGGGGACCATGCGGCACTGCTCCGCCCCGGTCGTGCAGTCGACTCTCCACCCTTGGCCCTGCGGGTGGTTGCGGTCGTCGAGGTCGTCGAACACCTCAAAGTAGAGGGTCGGTGGAATGGTCGGGTGCGCGATGAAGAAGGTGAGCGGGTCGGCGTACCCGACGGTCGGAACGACAATGGACTGAGCCTCGGCATCATTGGTCGGACCGGATCGAACGACCTCGTCATCGACGATCCAGTGGGTCAGAGTCGGCCGGATTACGGTGCCGTTGGCGGTGACCGTTGGCGGCTCCGGTGGCATCGGCCCTGTCTCGACGAGCGGAACCCCCGTCATCTGGTCCTCCTGGTCACGGAGCGTGTCGTCAGCCAAACCGCAGGCGCCGCTGACTGCGAGGATCGTTGCCGCGGCGATCGCCGCTGCGACCCGCCGCGGGGCGGGACGAACGCGGCCGCGGTGGTGGCGTACGT
This sequence comes from Cellulomonas fimi, assembly GCF_028527925.1. Classification (GTDB taxonomy): domain Bacteria; phylum Actinomycetota; class Actinomycetes; order Actinomycetales; family Cellulomonadaceae; genus Cellulomonas; species Cellulomonas fimi_C. Next base: position 69,449 of record NZ_JAPESW010000018.1, on the reverse strand, counting down.
GCTTCATCCCGCCCCCTTCGGTCAGTAGTCGCAGCGGAAGGTAGCTGTGTTGCTGGTGTGCGCCGAGTAGAGCGTCCCGCCCACGGTCACGGTGTGGCTCGACTCGCCGCTGTACGTGCGGCTCGGGGCGTAGCCGCACGAGGCGTGGGGGTGTGCGTCGCCCGAGATCGTTCCGCTGGCGCGGCGCGAGTCGTGAGCGGCCATCGCGTTCAGGCCCAAGACTGAGTGGCAACCGGGTGAACGAGCGCGCCGGCTCGGGGACCCGCGTGCGCGGGGTGGACATCGCGGCCATGGTCGCCACCGCCGTCAACAAGGACGGCCATCGGGAGGTCCTCGGCGTCGAAGTCTCGACCGCCGAAGACAGCGGCAGGCGGCCGTCCGCGCGACGCGGCACACGACGCTCCCTCAGGCGCGCGCCGTGACGAGCCGATAGAGCAGGCAGAGCAGGTAGCGGAGGTAGAGCAGCCTGAGGTCCCCATCCCTGTTCGAGCGTGGATCACGAACGCCCGGGGCGAGCACTTCGTCAAGGGCGAGGCGGTCGCATGGACCCGCACGCAGGTCAGGGTCCACTACATCCACGAAGCTAGGCGTGAGGGCTGGGCATGGTTGTGGTCGTCGGCCGCCGAACGCCGATGACCGCTCAGTTGTCCCAACGGGCCGGGTGGTGGAACACCCGGCTCGTTGTCGTTCTCACGGAGTTCTGGGCCGTTCGAACAGCAGTCCATTCCGGCACTCGACGTCGGTGAGTGCCAGCGCCGAACGACATTGATGTCGTTTGCGCGACCAGTCGGTCGGCTTCGAGCGGCGCTGGTCGCGACTCCGGCGGTAGGTGCGCGCGGTCGCCGGGAGTGCCGTCCCGCTTGTGGACGAAACCCACCACGCCCGGATCGCACTCCCGTCCGGCGACCCGCGCAGCCCCGCGCTCCGCCTTGATCTTCTCGACCGTCGGTGTGACAGCGAACACTGGAACTTCAACCTTCGTTGGCACAACTCCAATGTCCGCTGTCACACCACAGCGGGGTGCGGGCCTCTCGTGGAGCGAGGTCAGGACCGGATCAGAAGTCCCAGTCCTCGTCCTCGGTGTTGACGGCCTTGCCGATGACGTACGACGAGCCCGACCCCGAGAAGAAGTCGTGGTTCTCGTCCGCGTTCGGCGACAGCGCCGACAGGATCGCCGGGTTCACGTCGGTCTCGTCGCGCGGGAACAGCGCCTCGTAGCCGAGGTTCATCAGGGCCTTGTTGGCGTTGTAGCGCAGGAACTTCTTGACGTCCTCGGTCAGCCCGACGCCGTCGTACAGGTCCTGCGTGTACTCCACCTCGTTGTCGTACAGCTCGAAGAGCAGCTCGAACGTGTAGTCCTTGAGCTCCTGGCGCTCCTCGGCCGACAGCGTCTCGAGGCCCTTCTGGAACTTGTAGCCGATGTAGTACCCGTGCACCGCCTCGTCACGGATGATCAGGCGGATGAGGTCGGCCGTGTTCGTGAGCTTCGCGCGGCTCGACCAGTACATGGGCAGGTAGAAGCCCGAGTAGAAGAGGAACGACTCGAGCAGCGTGCTCGCGACCTTCCGCTTCAGGGGCGAGTCGCCCTTGTAGTACTGCATGACGATCTCGGCCTTGCGCTGGAGGTTCGGGTTCTCCTCCGACCAGCGGAACGCCTCGTCGATCTCCTTCGTGGAGCACAGCGTCGAGAAGATCGACGAGTACGACTTGGCGTGCACCGACTCCATGAACGCGATGTTCGTGTAGACGGCCTCCTCGTGCGGCGTGATCGCGTCCGGGATCAGGCTGACCGCGCCGACCGTGCCCTGGATCGTGTCGAGCAGCGTCAGGCCGGTGAAGACGCGCATGGTGAGCGTCTTCTCCTGCTCGGTGAGCGTGGCCCACGACTGGATGTCGTTCGACACCGGCACCTTCTCCGGCAGCCAGAAGTTGCCGACGAGCCGGTCCCAGACCTCGGCGTCCTTCTCGTCCTCGAGCCGGTTCCAGTTGATCGCCGACACGCGGTCGATCAGCTTGAGCTTCCCCGTCGGGGTCATCGAACTTCTTCCTTCGTCAGGTCGAGCGAGCGGAGCGCGGTCAGAGCATGCACGAGACGCAGCCCTCGACTTCCGTCCCCTCCAGTGCGAGCTGGCGGAGGCGGATGTAGTAGATCGTCTTGATGCCCTTCTTCCAGGCGTAGATCTGCGCCTTGTTGAGGTCACGGGTCGTCGCCGTGTCCTTGAAGAAGAGCGTCAGCGACAGGCCCTGGTCGACGTGCTGCGTCGCCTCGGCGTAGGTGTCGATGACCTTCTCGTAGCCGATCTCGTACGCGTCCTGGTAGTACTCCAGGTTGTCGTTCGTCATGAACGGCGCCGGGTAGTAGACGCGGCCGATCTTGCCTTCCTTGCGGATCTCGATCTTCGACGCGATCGGGTGGATCGACGACGTCGAGTGGTTGATGTACGAGATCGAGCCGGTCGGCGGGACCGCCTGCAGGTTCTGGTTGTAGATGCCGTGCTCCTGGACGGAGGCGGCCAGCGCGCGCCAGTCGTCCTGCGTCGGGATGTGCACGCCCGCGTCGGCGAACAGCGCGCGGACACGCTCGGTGCGCGGCGCCCACTCCTTCTCGACGTACTTCTGGAAGTACTCACCCGTCGCGTACTTCGAGTCCTCGAACCCGTAGAACGCCTGCTTGCGCTCCTGCGCGAGCAGGTTCGACGCACGGATCGCGTGGTAGGCGACCGTGTAGAAGTAGATGTTCGTGAAGTCGAGGCCCTCGTCGGACCCGTAGAAGATCCGCTCGCGCGCCAGGTAGCCGTGCAGGTTCATCTGGCCGAGGCCGATCGCGTGGCCGCCGCGGTTGGCGCGCTTGACCGACGGCACCGACTCGATGTCCGTCTGGTCGGACACGGCCGTGAGCGCACGGATCGCGGTCTCGACCGACTTGCCGAAGTCCGGCCCGTCCATCGCGAGCGCGATGTTCATCGAGCCGAGGTTGCAGGAGATGTCGCGGCCGACGTGGTCGTACGACAGGTCCTCGTTGAACGTCGACGGCGTCGACACCTGGAGGATCTCCGAGCACAGGTTCGAGTGCGTGATCTTGCCCTTGATGGGGTTCGCACGGTTGACCGTGTCCTCGAACATCACGTACGGGTAGCCGGACTCGAACTGCAGCTCCGCGAGCGTCTGGAAGAACTCGCGCGCGTTGATCTTCGTCTTGCGGATGGCCGCGTTGTCGACCATCTCGTAGTACTTCTCGGTGACGTCGATGTCCGCGAACGGCACCCCGTACACGCGCTCGACGTCGTACGGCGAGAACAGGTACATGGGCTCGTTCTTCTTCGCCAGCTCGAACGTGATGTCCGGGATGACGACGCCGAGCGACAGCGTCTTGATGCGGATCTTCTCGTCGGCGTTCTCGCGCTTGGTGTCGAGGAACCGGTAGATGTCCGGGTGGTGCGCGTGCAGGTACACCGCACCGGCGCCCTGGCGCGCACCGAGCTGGTTCGCGTACGAGAACGAGTCCTCGAGGAGCTTCATGACGGGGATGACGCCCGAGCTCTGGTTCTCGATGTGCTTGATCGGGGCGCCGTGCTCGCGGATGTTCGACAGGAGCAGGGCCACGCCGCCGCCGCGCTTGGACAGCTGCAGGGCGGAGTTGATGCCGCGCGCGATGGACTCCATGTTGTCCTCGATGCGCAGCAGGAAGCAGGAGACGGGCTCGCCGCGCTGCGCCTTGCCGAGGTTGAGGAACGTCGGCGTCGCCGGCTGGAAACGGCCGCTGACGATCTCGTCGACCAGGCTGATCGCGAAGTCCTGGTCGCCCTCGGCGAGGCTGAGCGCGACCATGCAGACGCGGTCCTCGAAGCGCTCGAGGTACCGCTTCCCGTCGAACGTCTTCAACGTGTACGACGTGTAGTACTTGAACGCGCCGAGGAACGTCTGGAAGCGGAACTTCTTCGAGTACGCGTACTCGAAGAGCGTCTTGATGAACGCGCGGTCGTACTTCGCCAGGACGGCCGGGTCGTAGTACTTGTTCTCGACCAGGTAGTCGAGCTTCTCGTCGAGGTCGTGGAAGAAGACCGTGTTCTGGTTGACGTGCTGCAGGAAGTACTGCCGCGCCGCCTCACGGTCCTTGTCGAACTGGATCTTCCCGTCCGCGTCGTAGAGGTTCAGCATCGCGTTCAGGGCGTGGTAGTCCAGCCCCGTCAGCTCTACGCGGGTATCTGCGACTGTCGCTGCCAAAATGTCCTCAATCCCTCGCGGACGCGGTGCACGTCCTCGTTCGTTCCCATGAGCTCGAACCCGTACAGGTAGGGGACGCGGCACTTGGCCGCGATGATGTCCCCCGCGATGCAGTAGGCCTCGCCGAAGTTGGTGTTCCCCGCCGCGATGACGCCGCGGACGAGCGACCGGTTGCCCTCGTCGTTGAGGAACTTGACGACCTGCCGCGGCACGGCGCCGCCCTCGTTGCCCCCACCGTAGGTGGGGACGACCAGGACGTACGGCTCCGTCACGTGCAGGAACGGGTCAGTCGGCCGCAGCGGGATGCGCTGGGCGGGCAGGCCCAGCTTCTCCACGAAGCGGTGCGTGTTGTTCGAGGCGGAGGAGAAGTAGACCAGCGCGCTCATCGGCCTGCTCCCCTCGCCTCGGTCGGACCGTCGGTCTCGATGTGCGGTGTCGGTACGAGGGCACGGCGGAGCCGACCCTCTTCGTGTGCGTACCGGGGGCGGAAGCCCGCCGGGCCGACGCGGTGCGAGTCCTGCGCCGGCCCGGGGCGTCCGTGGTGGGCGACCGGTCCGGCCGCCCGCTGGGTCAGGCGACCGCGGCGGCCATGCGGTCGGCGAGCGCCTTGATGCGGTCCGGGCGGTAGCCCGACCAGTGGTCACCGTCGACGATCACGACGGGAGCCTGGAGGTGGCCGAGCGACATGACGTAGTCGCGCGCGTCGGCGTCCTCGCTGATGTCCACGACGGTGTACTCGGCACCCAGCTTGTCGAGCGCGCGGTAGGTCGCGTTGCACTGCACGCACGCCGGCTTGCTGTAGACCGTGATCGTCATCGTGGCTCCTTGTTCACTCTCGCGCGACGCTCCCCCCGGAGTGGGTCGCGATGGTCTGTGGGCCCCTTGCGGAGCCGATCGCGGTTCCCCCACCGCGTCGACTTCAACACTACACCTAGGGGTGCGACTCACAAGCCACCACTAGGGATTGTGTTACATCCGTGTCGTTCAACTTCACCCTGTGGAGAACCCAGGCTATCGCCGAGGTCCGACAGAGCCTGCGACCTGCGGGTTCGCCGACCGTCCACAGGCGTCCCCAGCGGCCGCACAGCACCGTGCACAACAGGGTCCACAAGGGCAGCGTCCAGTTCGTCCGGACGCGCCGGTGCGCGACACGCCGCACGGGTCGCAGGGCGTCGTCCGACAGATCGCCCGGACGGGTGACGGGCGGCACGTGACGACCGACCTCGGACCGGTCGGAGACGGTGGCGGGACCTGCGCCGGAGGCGTCGGAGCGGGCGCAGGCGACGTCAGAACGGTGGCGCGGAGGCGTCGGGGCGGTGGCACGACGGACGTCGGGCCCCGGCGCGAGACGCGTCCGGGGCCCGACGAGGCGGCTGCGCGGGTGTCTACAGCGGGAAGGCCGCGTAGAAGTCGGCGATGTCCTCGACGGGGGCGACGACACGGAACACCGACGACCCGTTGGTCCAGACCGCGACGCCCGTGCCGTCACCGGCGTCGACGACCGTGAAGGACCCCGCCGGGGTACCGCCGGCGACGACCTCGCCCGTCATCGGGAGCGACTGGTCGCCCGTACCCGCCGAGGCGGACGGGCTCGGCTCGGCCGCGGTGGTCGGCAGCGCCGCGACGAGCCCGGCCGCGACCGCAGACGCCTCCTCCGGCGTCTCCCACTGGCCGGCCCGCACGAGCGCCTCGCCGTCCGCGCCGTCCCCGAACGTCTCCGTGTACGCCTCGACCGCACCCGCGGCGAGCCACTCGTCGTCGGGGGCGGAGCTCGTCAGCGCGTACTGCAGCACGGTCGTCGGAAGAGCCGTCGCGAACGCGGTCGTGGCGGTCCGCGCCGCGGGCTGGATCGTCGGGGTCGGCGACGGCAGCAGGACGGTGCTCGCCACCGGCGGCGGCGCGTCGCCGTCCGTGTTCCGCGACATCAGGATGCCCACGACGACCGCCGCGACGACGACCACGACCGCGCCGATCACGGCCGGCAGGAGCCAGCGCGGGCGACCGCCGCCACCACCCGTCGGGCCGTCGGTCGAGGCGCCCGGCTCGCCGGAGGCGCCCGCCGCCGCCGACGCCGCCGCGACCGCACGGACGGGACGCGTCGACGGCTTGCCGAACGACGGGCGCACGGGGACGCGACGTGACGGGCCTGTCGTGGGCGCGGTGGGGGGAGCGGTCGGGATCCCGGAGGGGACGTCGGCACCGGCGGGTGCCCCGGCGGCGGACGCGGCGCGGACCGGGGGACCCGCCGGGGCCGCGGCCGGCACCGGCGCGGCCGACGCAGCAGTACCGACGGCGGCAGCAGGACCGGCGGACGCGACGGGACCGGCGGACGCGACGGGACCGCGGGGCGCGACCGGACCGGCGGACGCGACGGGACGGCCGACCGGACCGGCGGGCGCAGCCGGACCAGCGGACGCAACGGGACCGCCGGGCGCAGCGGGACCGCCGGACGCCGGACGACCGACGGTCGTCTCCGGACCCGTGGGCGCCACGCCCGCCGCGCCGGAGGCCGTACCCGGCGCGCCGGACGTCGTCGCCGCGCGCGTGGGCAGCGGGGTCGCGGCGGAGGTGGTCGCGGGCGTCGGGGCCGTGAACGTGGGGCGGCCGGGGGCGGACCCGGGCTCGGCGGTGAGGGGCGCCGGCCGGACGAGCCCCGGCGGCGGACCCACGGGGGGCACGGCAGTCGCCGGGGGCGCCGAGGCGGTCCCCGGCGTCGACACGGCACCGGCGAGGGCGCCCGCGAGCGCGCCTGCCGGCGCGGTGCCGGCGGCCGTACCCGCGGGGGCACCACCGGCGGGCGCCGAGGCAGCTGCGGTCGCGGGGGCCGCGGTCGCAGCTGCCGCCCCGCCGCGGCGAGGAAGGGGTGCGGCGTCGGCGGGCGCCTGGTCGGTCGGGGCGAACGGCGCGTTCGCCGGTGTCGGGGGAGCCGGCGGCGCGGCGGGCGGCGCCGCGGCGGGCGGCACGGGAACGGGTTCCGCACCAGCGGACGCCGGCGGCGCGGCGGCGCTCGGCGCGGTCGCGGGGACCAGAGGCGGCGGGGGCGGGCCGTCGGAGGCCGTCGCACCCGTCGGCGCCCAGCCCAGCCGCCCCCAGTGCGGGCTCGTGTTGCCGCCGGATCCGCCGGTCTCGGTCATCGGGTTCCCATCGCTCGCGGTGCCCGACGAGCCCGTCGGACGCTCCGCAGCCTACCGACGGGCGCTCAGCCGAGGACGTCGCGACGCCGGAAGGCGGTGAACCCGGCGGCGAGCAGCACGACCGCGACGGCGGTCACGGCGACGACCGGCGGCCAGGCCATCTCGTCGGCGGGAAGCCCGGGGAGGTAGGTGAACGGGGAGAGCGCGTCGGACCCGTCGGGCAGGAGCTGGCCGAACATCCCCACGACGCCGACGTACGCGACGTACGCCCAGACGACCCCCAGCAGTCGCGGGGCGACGGCGTAGACGAGGACGGCCAGCCCGAGCACGCACGCGATGCCGGGCAGCGTGACGGCGGCCGCGCCGACGAGCACGCCGACCTGGGCGGGGTCGTCGAGGCTCGCAGCGGCCGTGACACCCATGACGAGCCCGCTGACGAGCATGATGACGAGCCCGGCGACGCCCGCCACGCCGACCTGCGTGCCGAGCCAGCGCCACCGCGACACGGGTCCAGCGAGCACGCGGGCACCGCGGGTCGCGACCTCCTCGTGCCGGACCGCGGCGACGCCGGTGACGACGTACGACGCGGCCATGACGGCGAGGAACATCGTGTAGAGCGCGAAGGCGCCGGCGGTCGCGTCGGTCCCGCTGCCGAACATCTCGCCGAGGGTCGCGTCGTCCTCGATGAAGTCGACGATCGCCCCGGCGAGGACGCCGATCAGCGCGCCGCACAGCACGATCGCGATGCCCCAGGACGTGATCGCGCCGGTCTGCCGGCGCAGCGTCAGCGCGGTCATGCCCGAGAGCGCGGGACGCGCCGCGGGCCGTCCGAGCCGTTCGGGGACGAGCCCGGTGCCCAGGTCACGTCGGCCGACGAGCCGGAACGCGACCGCCACGCACGCGGCGGCGAACGCGACGCCGATCAGCAGCGGCCACCAGCGCTCGTCGACGTAGGCGCGCGTGGCCTGCGCCCAGCCGAACGGCGAGAGCCAGGTGAGGACGCTCGTGCTCTCGGGTCCGCGGACGTCGCCGACCGCGCGGAGCAGGAACGCGACGCCGAGCGCCGCCATGCCGAGGCTCGACGCGGTGCGCCCGTGCGACGAGAGCTGCGAGGCGACCGCCGAGATGCCCGCGAACACGAGTCCGACCATGACGACGCCCGCGCACATCGCGGCGGAGCCCACCGGGTCGAGGTCGGTGGACAGGAGCGCGAGGAACGTGAGCCCGCCGACGGCGAGCGTCGCGACGACCGCGGCGACGAGCCCCGCGACGACCGGTGCGTCCCGGCCGACCGGGGCGGACCGCACGAGCTCGAGGCGGCCGTCCTCCTCGGCGGCGCGCAGGTGACGCGTCACCGCGAGGATCGCCATGATCGCGACGGGCAGCATGACCCACAGCGCGATCTCGTTCGCGGTCATGGCGCCGAGCGTGTAGTCGTCGAGCCCGTAGCCCGGGCCGGCCAGCGCGGTCGCCGCGGGCGACGAGATGAGCGTCGCGCGGGCGGCGCGCGTCGCGGGGTCGGCGTAGACGTCGGCCAGGGCGTCGACGGACACCTGCGTCATCCCGGCGACCGCGACCGCCCAGACGAGGATGCGCCAGCGGTCGAACCGCAGCGCGACCCGGACGAGGGCTCCCGTCCCGACGAGGGGGTCGTCGCGACCGGGGCGCTCGGCGGCGGCCGGCACGCGCGGCCGCGTGGTCGTCGTCGTCATCGTCCCTCGCCCTCCCGCACACCGAGCGTCGCGAGCTCGTCGCTGTACTCGCGCAGGAACAGGTCCTCGAGGGTCGGCGGGTGCGCGACGAGCGAGGTGACGCCGAGCCGGGGCAGGGTGGCCAGGACCTCGTCGAGCGCGGCCGTGTCGACGTCCGCGGTGACGTGGCCGTCGTCGCGGCGCAGGTGGTGGACGCCCGGCAGCGCGCCGAGCGCCGTCTCCGCGGCCGCGCCGTCGCGGACACCCGCGACGACCGTGGTGCGGGTCAGGCCGCGCAGCTCGTCGAGCGACCCGGACTGCACCGCCTTCCCCTGCCGGATGATCGTGACGCGGTCGGCCAGCGCCTCGACCTCCGCGAGGATGTGGCTCGACAGCAGGACGGTTCGGCCCTCGGCCGCGGCCTCGCGCACGACGTCCTGGAACACCGCCTCCATGAGCGGGTCGAGGCCGCTCGTCGGCTCGTCCATGAGCAGCAGCTCGGCGTCGGTCGCGAGCGCCGCGACGAGCGCGACCTTCTGCCGGTTGCCCTTGGAGTACGCGCGGCCCTTGATCCGCGGGTCGAGCTCGAACCGCTCGACGAGCTCCGTCCGACGGCGGGGGTCCAGACCGCCGCGGAGGCGGCCGAGCACGTCGATCGCCTCGCCGCCCGACAGGTTGGGCCACAGGCTCACGTCGCCCGGGATGTACGCGAGCCGGCGGTGCAACGCGACCGCGTCGTGCCACGGGTCGCCGTCGAGCAGCCGCACCTCGCCGGAGTCCGCGCGCAGGAGTCCTAGCAGGACGCGGATCGTCGTCGACTTGCCCGCCCCGTTCGGGCCGAGGAAGCCGTGCACCTCACCGGTCCGCACGGTGAGGTCGAAGCCGTCGAGCGCGCGCTTCGCGCCGAACGTCTTCACCAGGTCGCGTGTGACGATCGCGTCACTCATGGGGGTTCTCCTCGTAGGCGAGAAAGGCGTCGAGGTAGGAGCTGTCGGTGAACAGGCCCTGCGTGTAGAGCTCGAGGCTGCCGACCATGACGTTGGCGTACATCGCCTTCATGGCGGCCGTCGGGTCCTCGGTCGGGGCCGGGCCGCGGCCCGCTGCAGCGTCGGTCTGCGCCATGACGATCGTGCCGACGGTCGTCGCGATGAGCGCCCGCGCGCGCCCGTGCGGGTCGCGGCTCGGCCGGATCGTGCCGGCAGCGACGCCGTCCTCCAGGTACTTCTCCGCGTCCTCGACCATGCCGTCGACGAACCGCGCCGCGAGCGAGCCGCCGTCGAGCAGGCTCCGCACGACGTACGCGAACAGCGGCGCGTACTCCTCGAGCATCGCGAGCTTGGCGACGACGTCGGTGGGCGGGGCACCGGCGACCGCGGCGGACTTCTCCTCGAAGATGCGGTGCAGGACGTGCTCGTCGCACGCGGCGCGCAGCGCGTCCTTCGAGCCGAAGTGGTGGACGACGAGCGCCGCGCTGACGCCCGCGTCGGCGGCGATCGCCCGCATGCCCACCCGGAAGCCCTCGCGGCCCCAGCGCGCGATGGCCGCGTCGCGGATGCGGGCGCGGGCGGTCAGGTCGTCGGAGGCTGAACGCACGTTCACCACACTAAACACTCGTTCAGTGTGCGCGCAAGGGTCCGGTCGCCGCGGCGGGGGTGTCGCGTGCGGCGCTGTCGGTGGGCGTCGGTACGGTGCCGGGCGTGAGCACGACGACCACCAAGCGCGCCGACCGCAGCGCCCGCCCCGGCTTCCGCTGCGCCGAGTGCGGCTGGACGGCCACGAAGTGGGTCGGACGGTGCGGCGAGTGCCAGGCGTGGGGCACGGTCAGCGAGGACCTCGGGCCCGGCGGCGGCGCTCCGCGCACCGTCGCGACCGCGCCCACCCGCTCCCCCGCGCGCCCGATCAGCGAGATCGACGTCGAGGCCGCACGAGCCCGCCCGACCGGCGTCGACGAGCTCGACCGCGTGCTCGGCGGCGGCATCGTGCCCGGCGCGGTCGTGCTGCTCGCGGGCGAGCCGGGCGTGGGCAAGTCGACGCTGCTGCTCGACGTCGCAGCCCGCGCGGCCCGGGGCGGACGCCGCGTGCTCTACGTGACGGGCGAGGAGTCCGCCGGGCAGGTGCGCCTACGGGCCGGGCGCGTCGGCGCGCTGCACGAGCAGCTGCTGCTCGCGGACGAGACCGACCTCGCGACCGTGCTCGGCCACATCGAGGTCGTCGACCCCGACCTGCTCGTCCTCGACTCCGTCCAGACGATCGCGTCCGCGGCCGTCGAGGGCACCGCGGGAGGCGTCGCGCAGGTCCGCGAGGTCACCGCCGCCGTCATCGCCGCGGCGAAGTCCCGCGACCTGCCCGTCGTGCTCGTCGGGCACGTCACCAAGGACGGGTCCGTCGCCGGGCCGCGCACGCTCGAGCACCTCGTCGACGTCGTCTGCCAGTTCGAGGGCGAGCGGCACTCGCGCCTGCGGCTGCTGCGCGCGACCAAGAACCGCTTCGGACCGACCGACGAGGTCGGCTGCTTCGACCTGTCCGAGAACGGCATCGTCGGCCTCGCCGACCCCTCCGGGTTGTTCGTGTCGCGGTCGCACGCCGCCGTCCCGGGCACCTGCCTGACCGTCACGCTCGAGGGGCGCCGGCCGCTCGCGACCGAGGTCCAGGCGCTCGTCGCGCCGTCCGCGGTGCCGAACCCGCGCCGGACGACCTCCGGCGTCGACTCCTCCCGGCTCGCGATGGTGCTCGCCGTGCTGCAGCGACGCCTCGGCGCGCGGCTCGCCGACCAGGACGTCTACGTGTCGACCGTCGGCGGCGCGCGCGTCGTCGAGCCCGCCGCCGACCTCGCGCTCGCGCTGGCCGCCGTCAGCTCGCGCGAGAACACCGCGCTGCCGCAGGGGCTCGTCGCCGTCGGCGAGGTCGGGCTCGCCGGGGAGATCCGCAGCGTGTCCGGCGTCGGGCGCCGGCTGTCGGAGGCCGCGCGGCTCGGGTTCACACGTGCCGTCGTGCCGGCCGGGTCGCTCGACGGCGTCGCCCCGCCCGACGGGATCCGCGTGCTGCAGGTCGGCGACCTCGCGCAGGCCGTCAGCGCAGCCGGGATCGGCGCGTGAGCGGGGAGCACGAGCGCGGCGCGGCGGCGGAGCGCGAGGTGGCGGCCGAGCGCGGAGACGCGGCGGAACGCGAAGGGGCGGCGGAACGCGAGCGGGCGGCAGAGCGCGAGGAGGCGGCAGAGCGCGAGGGCGCGGCTGAGCGCGAGGGCGCGGCTGAGCGCGAGGGCGCGGCTGAGCGCGACGACGCGGTGCGGCGAGAGGCGGCGGCGGAGCACGACCGCGTCCGCGGGGACGACGCCGTCTGCGAGCACCGGGACGTCGCCTGGGAGCCGTCCCCCGTCGTGCTGTGGACCGACGTGGAGAGCACCGTCCACCGGCTGCGGTGCACCGCGTGCGGCGTCGAGACGGCGCTCATCGACCACCGCAGGCTGCCGGCCCTGTGAGCGGGGCGAACGCGCGGACGTCCGCACTCGTCGTGCCCGGTAGGCGGGTCGTCCGGAACTCGCTCGACACGGCTCGTTACCATGCTCAGGTGCCGACCTCGCACGCCCCCGACGACCTGCTCAGGTCCACCCTCGCCGCCGTCGCCCCCGGCGGTGAACTTCGCGACGGCCTCGAGCGGATCCTGCGCGGCCGCACGGGCGCCCTCATCGTGCTCGGCTTCGACGACCTCGTCTCGAGCATCTGCTCCGGCGGGTTCGAGCTCGACGTCGAGTTCTCCGCGACCCGCCTGCGCGAGCTCGCCAAGATGGACGGCGCGGTCGTCGTCGACGGGGACCGCATCGTCCGCGCCGCCGTGCAGCTGCTGCCCGACCAGACCATCGAGACGTCCGAGTCCGGCACGCGGCACCGCACCGCCGAGCGCGTCGCCAAGCAGACCGGCTTCCCCGTGATCTCGGTGTCCGCGTCCATGCGGATCATCGCGCTCTACGTCGGCGGCCAGCGGCACGTCCTCGAGGACTCCACGACGATCCTGTCGCGCGCCAACCAGGCCCTCGCGACGCTCGAGCGCTACAAGGCCCGCCTCGACGAGGTCAGCGGCACGCTGTCGGCGCTCGAGATCGAGGACCTCGTCACCGTCCGCGACGTGTCCACCGTGGTCCAGCGGCTCGAGATGGTCCGCCGCATCTCCGAGGAGATCGAGGGCTACGTCGTCGAGCTCGGCACCGACGGGCGCCTCCTCACGCTCCAGCTCGACGAGCTCGTCGGCGGCCTCGGGTCCGACCGCGCGCTCGTCATCCGCGACTACGTCGACACCCACCGCCGCGACGTCGACACGGTCCTCGCCGCGCTCGGCGAGCTCACCTCGACGGAGCTCCTCGACATCGCGCACATCGCCCGCGTGCTGGGGCTGCCCGGCGGCGGCGACGCCCTGGACGCGGCCGCCGGCCCCCGCGGCTACCGGCTGCTCTCGAAGGTCCCGCGGCTGCCCGGCACGATCGTCGACCGGCTCGTCGCGCACTTCGGCGGTCTGCAGAAGCTCCTCGCGGCCAGCATCGACGACCTCATGGCCGTCGACGGCGTCGGCGAGCAGCGGGCGCGTGCGGTGCGCGAGGGTCTCTCCCGGCTCGCGGAGTCGTCGATCCTCGAGCGGTACGTCTGACGCGCGAGCCGGACGTCCGGTCGGCGGGCGAGCGTCGAACGCTCCGGCGCCGTCCGCTGCAGGTCAGCCGAGGCCGAAGACCACCGGCGTCGCCGTCGCACCGGCGAGCGTGAACGCCGCCGAGTAGGTCCCCGCGCCCGGGGTCGGCTGGTCGGCCGGGCAGCCCTGGGCGGAGCGCACCCGGTTCCACGCGAGCGTCGACTCGTCGGCCGTGCCACCGGCGAGCAGGAGCGTGCGGGACTCGCTGCCCGCGACCGGGCAGTCCTTGGACGACCAGACGCGGTCGACGCCGGACGTGATGACGATCTCGCGCTGCGCGTCGCCCGCGTCGACGACGCACGGCTGCGTGCCGGTGTTCGTGATGCTCACCGTGAACGTCGGGCTCGTGCCCTCGGGGAAGGACTCGGCGGTCGCGGCGATCGCGAGCGCGAGGGCCTCGGGCGCGCAGGTCTGCGGGACGCCCGAGGTGTCCTCGGTGTCCTCGTCGCCGTCGGCTGCGGGCGTCTGCGCCGGGTCCTTCGGCTCGGACGACGGCGTGTCCGCCGGCGAGGCGTCGGTCGGCGGGGTCGCCGAGCCGCGGCCGGCGACCAGCCAGACGACCAGCGCGACGAGGAGCAGCGGGATCCCGAGGACGACGCCCCGCCGCACCCAGTACACCCGGGCGGGCAGCGGGCCTGCGGGCCGGACGACGCCCATCGCACCCCCTCGGTCGGCTTCTCGGTCGGTCGGTCGTCGCGTCGACCGGCGCTCGCGCGCGGTGCAGCGGCCTGACGCGCGACCACAGTACGGCGGCGGCGCACGGTGACCGGACCCGACTCGCGGGCCGAGACGCACGGGCGGACGCCGGCGCCGGCGCCGGCCGGCGTCGCACCCACACGGGCGTGGGCGGCGTCGGGGAGGATGTCCGGGTGTCCCCGACCTTCGACGCCGCCGGCGTGCGCGACGACGTGGTCGCGTGGTTCGACGAGCACGCGCGCGACCTGCCGTGGCGCGCACCGGACCGCACGCCGTGGGGCGTCCTGGTCAGCGAGGTCATGCTCCAGCAGACGCCGGTCGTGCGCGTCGAGCCCGCGTGGCGCGCGTGGATGACGCGCTGGCCGACGCCGGCCGACCTGGCCGCCGCGAGCACCGCCGACGTGCTGCGCGCGTGGGACCGCCTCGGCTACCCGCGACGGGCGCTGCGGCTGCAGGAGTGCGCGCGGGCCGTCGTCGAGCGGCACGGGGGCGAGGTCCCCGACGACGAGGCCGCGCTGCTCGCGCTCCCCGGGATCGGCTCGTACACCGCGGCAGCCGTCCGGGCGTTCGCGTTCGGACGGCGGTCGGTGGTGCTCGACACCAACGTCCGACGGGTGATCGCGCGGGTCGCCGCGGGAGCCGCACTCCCGGCGCCGGCCCAGACGGTGACCGAGCTGCGCCTCGCGGGGACGTTCGTGCCCGACGACGACGCGACGGCGGCGCGGTGGGCGGCGGCGTCCATGGAGCTCGGCGCGCTCGTCTGCACGGCGCGGTCGCCACGCTGCGACGCGTGCCCGGTCGCCGACCGCTGCGCGTGGCGCGCGGCGGGCCGACCCGCCGACGAGCACGCCGCGCGACGCCGCACGCAGGCGTGGGCGGGGACCGACCGGCAGGTGCGCGGGCGGGTGATGGCGCTGCTCCGCCTCGCGATCGAGCCGGTGCCGCAGGACGCTGTCGACGCCGTCTGGCCGGACCGCGTGCAGCGGGAGCGGTGCGTGGACGCGCTCGTCGCGGACGGTCTCGTCGTGCGCGTCCCGGGCCACGACGACGACGCGCCGCCGACCTACCGCCTGCCCGCCTGACGCCGGCTCGCCGTCCGCGCGTCCTCGTCCGTGCAGGTCGTCCGACGGCCGCTCGGGCGACCTGCGCTTGACGGTCGTCGGGCGAGCGGAGACGGTGCGGGCATGCGCCTCTTCGACGTCGTCCGCTACCCCCTCGACCGGTTCGACAGCGCGGGGGTGCTGCTCGACGCCGTCCCGCCGACGACCGGTGCGACGAGCGTGCACGTCGCGCGGCTCGACGCGGGCGGCACGATCGGCCGGCACCGGGCGGTGCGGCGACAGGTGCTCGGCGTCGTGTCGGGGGATGTCGAGGTCCGGACCGACGACGAGCCGCGCGTCACCGCCGGCCCGGGCACGCTCGTCGTCTGGGAGCCCGGCGAGCTGCACCAGACGTGGGCCGTGACGGAAGCCGTCCTGGTGATCGTCGAGACGTCCGGCGATCTCGACGTCGCGGACCCGTTCGTCGAGCGGACGGCCTGACCTCAGTCGACCGGCCGCCTCGGTCCCGGTCGTTCAGGCCGGTGCCGGGAGCCCGTCGTTGCGAGGACCGGGCTCGGTCGGGATGCCGGACCCCACGCCCGCGGCCCCGTCGTGCGGCTCCGCGAGCGCGGCCTCCGGGACCGCCGCGGGCGCTGCCTCGGTCGCGGCCGGGGCGGTGTCGGTGAGGGCCCAGGCCTCCTCGGCGACGGAGCGCGGGCGGAGGAACGCGACGACGAGGTAGGCGAGCAGCGACGTGATCGCGCCGTAGAACGTCGGCCAGCCGTCGAAGGTCGCGGGCACGAGGTCGTTCGGGACGTAGAGGACGTCGTTCGGGACGCCGTAGATCGTGGGCGTGAGGACGAAGAGCCCGAGCCGCACGGTGAGGCCGACCGCCATCGCGGCGACCGCGGCGTCGCGACCGCCGCGCTTCCAGAACAGGCCGAGCAGGAATGGCACGACGAGTGCGGCGAGCATGAGGTCGAACGCGAGGGTCAGCAGGATCCCCGTCTGGGCGACCTCGAGCGCGACGGTCACGCCCAGGACGACGATCGGCACCATCGCGAGGCGGGTCCAGCGCAGCAGCGGGTCCTTGACACCGGGGGTGTCGACGACGCGGCGGACGCCGAAGATGTTGCGCACCGCGACGGCGGACGTCGCGAGGATGGCCCCCGACGCGGTCGAGAACGACGCGGCGACGATGCCCGAGAGGACGAGGATCGCGAGCCCGGGCGGCGCGTAGTCGTCGAGCAGCGTGAACAGGACCGGTCCGTCGGCGGTCGTGATGCCGAGCACGGAGACCGCGGTGAGCGCGACGAGGCCGTAGGCGACGCCGACGAGCGCGGTGCCCGCGGCGGCGGTGAAGCACGAGCGGCGGGCGATCTCGGGCGACT
Source organism: Cellulomonas fimi (assembly GCF_028527925.1). Classification (GTDB taxonomy): domain Bacteria; phylum Actinomycetota; class Actinomycetes; order Actinomycetales; family Cellulomonadaceae; genus Cellulomonas; species Cellulomonas fimi_C. Next base: position 52,596 of record NZ_JAPESW010000018.1, on the reverse strand, counting down.
TCGCGGAGAACACGCGCTGCATGAAGTCGATCGCGACGATGTCGCCGATGCCGAGCGAGATGAGCGTCGCCCAGTTGATGGGGGCGCCCGCGTCGGTGGACGTGAGCTGCTCGAGGTCGAACGGGCCCATGCCGGGGTCGATCTGGAAGCCGATCGTCGAGCCGACCCACCACAGCATCGCGACGGTCGCGGCGGCGGTGATGGTGATCTGGATCGCCGCGGTGTAGGCGTCGGAGAACATGCCGCCGCCGATCGTGTAGACGAGCACGAGGACGACGGCGATGACGACGCCGACCGTGTAGTCGAGCCCGAGGAACCGCTCGAGCAGGAACCCGCACGCGACCAGGTTGCCCGCCATGAGGATCGCGAACGCGAAGATCATGAGGACGGACGCCGAGACCTCGACGCCACGCCCGTACCGGATCCGGTAGAAGTCGCCGAGCGTGAAGAGCTTCAGGCGGTGCATGGGCTTGGCGAGGAAGAGGCCGGTCAGCGTGAGGCAGATCGCGAGGCCGAGCGCGAGCGACGTGCCCGCCCAGAAGCCGAACGACGAGGTGAGGTCGGTGTTGCCGACGGTCGCGTTCGAGTCGACCGCGGCCGCCATGAGGGAGGCGGCGACGAGCGGGACGCCGAGGCGACGCCCGGCGACGAGGTAGTTGGCGCTGTCCCCGTCGACCTTGCGGGCGACGAGGATGCCGACGAGGACGACGGCGAGGACGGAGAGCCCGACTCCGGCGATGATCATGGTGGCTCCGGGAGGGACGGCGGCGGCGCCGGGCTGCTCTCCCGGGTCGGCGCGGTGGCCAGGTCACGACGCGTGTCGAGAGTTTCTGTCGCTCGACAGGTTCATTGACCACCCGGGCTGTGTCGCCGTCGCTGCACGCACGAAACGGCTGTGTTAAATCCCGCTCCGCAGCGACCGCGCGGACGCGGGCACACGCGCACGCGCGCGAGGCGCCGCGTCGGCCGTCCGGCTCCGGGGTGCGCGCGGCGGGTGTCAGCCCTCGACGAGGCCCGCCTCGTGCACGCGCACGACGAGCTGCACCCGGTCCCGGCACCGCAGCTTGCGCAGCACCTCCGACAGGTGGGTCTTGACCGTCGACTCGCCGATGTAGAGCTCGGCCGCGATCTCGCCGTTCGACAGCCCGCGCGCCGCCGCGAGCGCCACCTCACGCTCGCGCGGGGTCAGTGCGTCGAACTCCGGCGACGGCCGGCGGACGCGTCGCGAGAAGTCCTCGACGAGCCGCCGCGTCACGTTCGGGCCGAGCAGCATCGAACCCTCGGCGACGAGGCGGACCGCCTCGACCAGCCGCTCCGCGGTGACGTCCTTGAGGAGGAACCCGCTGGCACCGGCGCGCAGCGCGTCCAGCACGTACTCGTCGAGGTCGAACGTCGTGAGGACCAGGACGCGCGTCGACGGGTGCCGCGCGACGACCTGCTGCGTCGCGGCGATCCCGTCGAGCACGGGCATCCGCACGTCGACGACGGCGACGTCGGGCTCGGTGCGCGCGACGAGCTCGACCAGCGCACGCCCGTCGGCGGCCGTGCCGACGACCTCCAGGTCCGGCGCCGAGCCGAGGATCGCCGCGAACCCCTGCAGGACGACCGGCTGGTCGTCCGCGACGACGACGCGCGTCATGCGCGTGCCCCCGCGCCGGCCTCGGGCGTGCCGGGAGGCCCGTCGGGCAGCAGCGCCTCGACGACGAACTGCCCGCCCGCCGTGCGCACGTCGAGCAGACCGCCGAGCGCCTCGACGCGCTCCCGCATCCCGACGAGCCCGCGCCCGGGCACGACCGGTCGGTCCGGCTGGGGGGACGCGTTGCGGACGACCAGGCCGACGCCACGGGCGTCGCTGCGGAGCTCGACGTCGACGGGCTCCCCGAAGGCGTGCCGTCGCGCGTTCGTCAGGCACTCCTGGACCACGCGGTAGAGGACGTAGCCGGTCGGCTCGTCGATGTCGCGCCAGGCGCCCGACACCCGGACCTCCTGCCCGGCGTCCCGGGCGGCGGCGACGAGCACGTCGACGTCCTGCGCACCGGGCTGCGGCGCCCGCTCCGCACCCTCCGTCGCCTCGGACCGCCGCAGCACCGTGAGGACCTGCCGCAGCTCGCCGAGCGCCTGGCGCCCGTCCGACGCGACCGCCGCGAGCACCTCGCGCGCGTCGTCGTCGAGGTCGGGGTACTGGAACGGCGCGCTCTCGGCGCGCACGACGACGAGCGACACGTGGTGCGCGACGACGTCGTGCAGGTCGCGCGCGAGCCGCGCGCGCTCGGCCGCGGCGGACTCGACCTCGAGCGCCCGCCGCTCCTGCGACTCCGCCGCGCGCGTCCGGGCCCGGCTCCGCGACGACGAGCCGGCCGCCGCCGCGAGGCTCACCGCGGCGCCCACCGCGACGACGTGCGCGACGAAGACGTACGCCGAGAACCCGGACCCCGAACCGGAGTCGGTCAGGCCGACAGGCACGCTCGCGACGACCGGAGCCGCGCAGAACCACAGTGCGACCCCGACCGCCGCCACCACCGGCACGACCGCCCGCACCGGGCCGTCGAGCGCGGCGAGCACCGCGACCGCGACCAGCGCGAGCCACCACCCGTAGGCCCACCACCCGAGCCAGGCGTACCCGAGGAAGGGCAGCAGCACGAGGACGGTCGCCCACACGGGGTGCGCGCGCCCGAGGAGCACGCCGACGACCACGACGACGAGCGCGGCCAGCACGTACCCCGACGACGCCCCCGGCGCCGTGCCGTACGACACCCAGGAGCCGTCGCGGTACACGACGCCGTCGAGGGCGGGGCTCGCCAGCAGGAACGCCCCGACGAGCGTCGCGAGGACGATCGACGGCAAGGACCTGCGCAGCGCGGCGCCGGCCGCCGGCACGGCAGCGGCGACTGGGCCGGCAACGGGCAGCGTGCTCATGACGTCGATGCTCGCGGCCGTGGTCGTGCCCGCGCCAGGGCCGCGCGCGGGACCACCACCTCCCCCTCGCGACGGAGGACGCGCACGGTCACGCGGGTGCTACGTCGACGGACGGCGCACCGCGACCGTCGTCCGGCGCGGAGACCGGTGCACGGCCAGGTGCGGCGAGCGGCGCACGGTCCGACGCCGGGAGCGGCGCACGGCCGGACATGGTGACGGGGACACGCTCAGTGACCTCCCGGACCCCCGACGCGCGCGCGGTCGCACCCGTGGCCGCCGACGCGAGGTCCGCGGACGCGGTGCGTGCCGCCTCCACGGTCGTGGCGTCACCGCCGAGGAGCCGGAGCACGCCGTCCGCCACCGACCGAGCGACGGCGTCGTCGTCGAGGCGCTCGCCCGCGCGCCGCCGGAGGATGACCGACTCGACGAGCCCGAGGACGAGCGGGCCGGCGGCCTCGACCGCGACCACGTCGTCGGTGGCGGGCGCTTCCCCGGCGGCCGCGAGCGCGGCGAGCACCTGGGCGGCGAGGTCGTCGTAGCGGGTGCGCAGGCGGTCGCGGAGCGCGTGGAACTCGGCGAACTGCTCGCCGTCGACCTCGGGCAGCAGGTACAGCGCGCCGACGTTGACGGGGCTCGTCGTCAGCAGCAGCACGTCGGCGTGCGCGAGGGCCCAGAGGCGGGCGGCGGCCGGGGCGTCGTCGGTGGTCGCGAGGCGGTCGGCGAGCTCGAGCGACGGGCGGACGGACCCGAGCAGCAGGTCGAGCAGGATCGCGTCCTTGCTCGCGAAGTGGTGGTAGATCGACGCCTGCCGGACGCCCGCCCGGTCGGCGACCGCGCGGGTGCTGGTCGCGGCGTAGCCGACGGTGCAGAACAGGGCCGCGGCGGCGTCGAGCACGTCCTGCCGGGTGTCCCGCTGCTCGTGCGGGTCGCCGGTCGCGCGTGGTCGTCCAGGTCTGCGTCCCATGGCCTGGGGAACGTACCACCGGTCCGTGCGGTGCCCGGAGACCTCGCCCCCGGGCCCGGGCGACTGCCACGCACATGTCCGGCACCGGGCCTGCGTCGACGCCGGGCGAGCCCCTTCCTGCGGCGATACCGACATGGGTGCCGTTCGCGGGCCGTGAGCGGCACCCATGTCGGTATCGAGCGGGCGCCCGGCCGGCGGGGCGGCGTAACGCAACGTTTACGGGGTGGTGACCGGCGGGGAACAGGCGGTCGGGAGGCTGTTTCTGTCAGACGACAGAAAACCCAGGAGCCCGACATGACGACCGCCAGCGCTCCCCCGACGAGCGACCCGGGGACCGGCACCACCGCCGGTGCCCGCGCACACGCCCGGGCCCAGGAGGCCGCAGCCGCCGGCCAGGTCCACGCGATGCCGACGCTCCCCGCGAGCGCCTGGCCCAGCCCGCCGGCCGACGTCGACCCGGCGGACCTGGTGCACGCGGAGGTCGTCACGGGCGGCGGGTACACGCATCTCGCGGTCGCGCGCGGCACGCACGTCCGGCTCACGGACCTGACCGGCGACGCGTGCGCGCACGTGCTCGCGTACCGGCTGGACCGGCCGTGGGAGCGGCTCAACGTCGCGGACACCGTCAAGGTGCAGTGGCAGGTCTACCTGACGGCGGGGCACCTGCTGCTGTCCGACGCGGGCCGCGTGCTCGCCTCGGTCGTGCAGGACTCGTCGGGCCGGCAGGACGCGCTGTTCGGCACGACGACCCGCGCGCGCAACGCGCAGCGCTACGGCGACGGCGACGCGCACGGCCCGTCGCCCGCGGGCCGTGAGCTGTTCGCCCTGGCGGCCGCGAAGCACGGGCTGACACGTCGGGACCTGCCGCCGAGCGTGTCGTTCTTCCAGGGCGTCCGGGTCGACGACGACGGCCGTCCGCACTTCGAGGGCTCGGCCGGCGCCGGTGCGGCGGTCACGCTGCGCGCCGAGGTGCCGCTGCTGCTGCTCGTCGCCAACACCGCGCACCCGCTCGACCCGCGGCCGGAGTTCACGTCGTCGCCGCTCGAGGTCCTCGCCTGGCACGGCTCGGCCACCACGCCCGAGGACCCGCTGTGGACCGCCACTCCCGAGGGCCGTCGCGCCTTCACCAACACCGTCGCCGACCTCACCGCCCGGGGGATCGCATGACCACGACCACGCCCGCGACCGGCACGCCCGACACGGCGGTCGCCGACGCGTTCCCCGCGACCGCAGCCAGCCCGGCGACCCCCGTCACCTCTGCTCCGACGACCGGGCCGGCACCCGACGCCGACCCCGTCCCGGCCGGCGAGGTGCTGCGTGACGACGTCGTCCCGGCCCGCGCGCCCTGGTCGGCGGTGGTCGCGGCCGGCGACGTGCTGACGATCGTCGACCTCGGCGGCAACCAGGCGGTCGACTTCCTCGTCTACGACGCGCACGACACGTCGCTGCGGTACAGCGCGCCCGACACGATCCAGGCGCAGGACTCGGTGTTCCTCACGACCGGATCGGTGCTGCGCGACTGCGAGCACGGCGAGCTCATGACGGTCGTCGCCGACACCTGCGGCCGGCACGACACCCTGGGGGGCGCGTGCTCGCAGGAGTCGAACACCCTGCGCTACGGCCACCACACCCGCGCGCAGCACGCATGCGTCGAGAACTTCCTCGCGGAGGGCGGGCGGCACGGGCTCGGCAAGCGCGACCTGGTGTCGAACATCAACTGGTACATGAACGTGCCGGTCGACCCGGACGGTGCGCTCGGCATCGTCGACGGCATCTCCGCACCGGGGCTGGCGGTGTCGCTGCGGGCGGAGCGCGACGTCCTCGTCGTCGTCTCGAACTGCCCGCAGGTCAACAACCCGTGCAACGGCTTCGACCCGACCCCGGTCCGCATGGTCGTGACCCACCCCGACCGGACGGGCACCCCGACCACGCCGACGACGGAGGCCGCACGATGAGCTTCGACACCCTCCTCGTCGCGAACCGCGGCGAGATCGCGGTCCGCATCCTGCGCACCGCGCGCAACCTGGGCCTGCGCACGGTGGCCGTCTACTCCGACGCCGACGCGGGCGCCCCGCACGTGCACCTGGCCGACACCGCGGTCCGTCTGGGCCCGGCGCCGGCGGCGCAGTCGTACCTGCGAGCCGACGCGATCGTCGAGGCGGCGCTCGCGACCGGTGCGGGGGCGATCCACCCGGGCTACGGCTTCCTGTCGGAGAACGCGGGGTTCGCCCGGGCCGCCGAGGCGGCGGGCGTCGCGTTCGTCGGGCCGACGCCCGACCAGCTCGAGCTGTTCGGCGCGAAGCACACGGCCCGCGCGGCCGCGGCGGCGGTCGACATGCCGATGCTCGTCGGGACGGGTCTGCTGGAGGACCTCGACGAGGCGCAGGCGGAGGCCGCGCGGATCGGCTTCCCGGTCATGCTCAAGGCGACGGCGGGCGGCGGCGGGATCGGCATGCGCGCGTGCGCGACGCCCGACGAGCTGGCGGCGGCCTGGGAGGCGGTCCGCAGGACCGCGGGTGCGGCGTTCGGGTCGGCCGGCGTGTACCTGGAGCGGCTCATCACCGCGGCGCGGCACGTCGAGGTGCAGGTGTTCGGGGACGGGCTCGGCCGCGTCGTCACGCTGGGCGACCGCGACTGCTCGCTGCAGCGGCGGCACCAGAAGGTCGTCGAGGAGGCCCCGGCGCCCGCGCTGCCCGACGTGGTGCGGCAGCGGATCGCCGACGCGGCGCGCGACCTCGCGGCGTCGGTGCGGTACCGCAGCGCGGGCACCGTCGAGTACGTCTACGACGCCGAGCGCGAGGAGGCGGCGTTCCTCGAGGTCAACACGCGCCTGCAGGTCGAGCACCCGGTCACGGAGGCCGTCTACGGCGTCGACCTCGTGGCCTGGATGATCCGGCTGGCCCAGGGCGACACGAGCCCGCTCGACACGCCGCTGCACCCGCGCGGTGCGGCCGTCGAGGCGCGCGTCTACGCGGAGAACCCCGACCGCGACCACCTGCCGTCGGCGGGCACGGTGACGTCCTTCGCGGTGCCGGCGGACGTGCGCGTCGACACCTGGGTCGAGCCCGGCCTGGAGGTGTCGACGCACTACGACCCGCTGCTCGCGAAGGTCGTGGCGGCGGGCGACGACCGCGCCGCGGCGTGGGCCGCGCTCGACGGCGCGCTCGCCGCGAGCCGCCTCGACGGGATCGCGACCAACCTCGGCCTGCTGCGCAGCATCGTCCGCACGCCCGAGGTCGCCGAGGCCCTGCACCACACGGGCACGCTCGCGCACGTCCGCGACGCCACGCCCCGCGTCGAGGTGGTCCGCGCGGGAATGCTCACGACGATCCAGGACTGGCCGGGCCGCACGCACCTGTGGCACGTCGGCATCCCGCCGTCGGGCCCGATGGACGACCTGTCGTTCCGCCTCGGCAACCGCGCGCTCGGCAACCCCGAGGGTGCGCCGGGCCTCGAGTGCACGATGGCCGGCCCGGAGCTGCGCTTCGTGACCGGCGCGACCGTGCTGGTCGCGGGCGCCCCGACCCCCGTCGCGGTCGACGGGACGCCCGTGCCGCAGTGGGAGCCGGTCGACGTCCCCGCGGGCGGCCTGCTGACGATCGGCACCCCGACCGCGGGCATGCGCTCGTACGTGCTCGTGCGCGGCGGCCTCGACGTGCCCGACGTGCTCGGCTCGGCGGCGACGTTCGACCTCGGCCGCATCGGCGGCGCGACCGGCCTGCCCCTGCGCCCCGGCGACCTGATCTCCCTGGGCACCGCGCCGGCCGACGCGCCCGCCGCGCACGCCGTGCCCGTCGACGACAGGCCCGTCATCCCGTCGTCGTGGCGCATCGGTGCACTGGAGGGCCCGCACGCGGCGCCGGAGTTCTTCACCACGGACGACGTCGAGGAGTTCTACGCCGCCACGTGGTCGGTGCACTTCAACTCGGCCCGGACGGGCGTGCGGCTCGTCGGGCCCAAGCCGACGTGGGCGCGCCCCGACGGTGGCGAGGCGGGGCTGCACCCGTCGAACATCCACGACACGCCCTACGCGGTCGGCGCGGTGGACTACACGGGCGACCTGCCGATCCTGCTCGGCCCCGACGGCCCGAGCCTCGGCGGGTTCACGTGCCCCGCGACGGTCGCGCTCGGCCAGCTCTGGAAGCTCGGGCAGCTGCGCCCCGGCGACGAGGTCCGGTTCGTGCCCGTCGACGAGGCGCAGGCCGACGACCTGCGCCGGCGCCCGCAGGCCGACCCGGTGCCCCGCCGCGCACCGCACGTCGACGGCGGCGTCCTGGGCCGCACGCCGGCCCGCCCGGCGCGCACGGCGACGACGGGCGTCCCGGCGGGCGGCACGACCACCGACCCCGAGGTCACCTACCGCCGCTCCGGCGACGACAACCTGCTCGTCGAGTACGGGCCGATGAAGCTCGACCTCGCGTCGCGCATGCGCGTCCACGCGCTCATGGAGGCCGTGCAGCAGCGCGTCGACCACGACGGCCTGCGCGGGGTCGTCGACCTCACGCCCGGCATCCGCTCGCTCCAGCTCCACGTCGACCCGGACGTGCTGCCGCTGCGCCGCGCGCTCGAGATCGTCGAGGAGGTCGAGGAGACGCTGCCCGCGACGCGCGACCTCGTCGTGCCGAGCCGCACCGTGCACCTGCCGCTCTCGTGGGACGACCCGTCGACGCGCGAGGCCATCCAGCGGTACATGGCCGGCGTGCGCGACGACGCCCCGTGGTGCCCGTGGAACATCGAGTTCATCCGCCGCATCAACGGCCTCGACTCGGTCGACGACGTGTACCGCACCGTGTTCGACGCGTCGTACCAGGTGCTCGGGCTCGGCGACGTCTACCTCGGCGCGCCCGTCGCGACCCCGCTCGACCCGCGGCACCGCCTCGTCACGACGAAGTACAACCCGGCCCGCACGTGGACGCCGCAGAACGCGGTCGGCATCGGCGGCGCGTACCTGTGCATCTACGGCATGGAGGGCCCGGGCGGCTACCAGTTCGTCGGCCGGACCATCCAGGTCTGGGACACGTACGCGCGGCACCGGCCGTTCGAGCCGGGCACGCCGTGGCTGCTGCGGTTCTTCGACACGATCCGCTGGTACCCCGTCGGCGCCGACGAGCTGCTCGACCTGCGCGCCGACATGGCCGCGGGCCGGCACGACGTCCGCATCGAGGAGGGCACGTTCTCGCTCGCCGAGCACGAGCGGTTCCTCGCCGCGAACGCGCCCTCGATCGCCGAGTTCCAGGCGCGGCAGGCCGACGCGTTCGGCGCCGAGCGGTCCGCGTGGGAGGCGGCGGGCGAGTTCGACCGTCGCGATCCCGAGCCCGCCGCCCCCTCGGCGACCGGCGTCGCGGTGCCCGACGGGTGCGACGGCGTCGAGGCGCCGTTCGTCGCGACCGTGTTCCGCGTCGACGTCCGCCCCGGCGACGTCGTCGAGCCCGGCCAGCAGCTGCTCGCGCTCGAGGCGATGAAGATGGAGGCGCCCGTCGTCGCGACGAGCGGCGGCACGGTCGTCGAGATCACCGTCACGCCCGGCGACCAGGTCGGCCCCGGTCAGGTCCTCGTCGTCCTCGACCCCGTGGCGGTGACGACCGCCGCGTGACCCACGGCCGTCACGGCGCCGGTCAGTGCGTCGGGTCGTCGAGCTCGATCAGCATGCGGGTGTTGCCGAGGGTGTTCGGCTTCACGCGTGCGAGGTCGAGGAACTCGGCGACGCCGTCGTCGTGCGAGCGCAGCAGCTCGGCGTACACGTCGGGCGTGACGGGCGTGCCCTCGATCGCGTGGAACCCGTGCGCGGTGAAGAAGTCGACCTCGAACGTGAGGCAGAACAGCCGCCGCAGCCCGAGGTCGCGCGCGCGGTCGACGAGCGCGTCGAGCAGCAGGTGCCCGACGCCCTGACCGCGGTACGTCGGGTCGACGGCGAGCGTGCGGATCTCGGCGAGGTCCTGCCACATGACGTGCAGGGCCCCGCAGCCCACGACGGTCCCGTCGGGCGCCTCGGCGACGACGAACTCCTGCACGGCCTCGTAGTAGCCCACCCACTCCTTGGCCAGCAGGATGCGCTGGTCGGCGTAGGGCTGGACGAGGGCACGGATCGCGCGCACGTCGGCCGGGCGGGCGGACCGGATCGTGAGCTGGTCGGTCGTCACGCGGACACGGTAACCGGCACCCCCGGTCGCCGGTCCGGCAGGGTCACGCGCGTCGGGACCGCGGCGACCGGTGCGGCCGTCAGCGCAGCGCCCCCGCGCGGAGCCCCGGTTCCGCGCGGCCCGCCGGACCGGGGCGGTCGGCCCGGGCGTCGGCGTCGTCGAGGACGACGAGCGCGTGCCGCAGCTCGCCGAGGGCGCGCCGGGCGTCGACCGCGAGCGCCGCGAGGGCCGCGCGCCGGTCGGCGCCGCCGTCGCGGTAGCGGTAGGGCGGGGCGGTCTCGGCACGGGCGGCGACGAGCGAGATGCGCCGGGCGGCGGCGTCGGTGAGCTCGCGGGCGAGCCGCGCCCGTTCCGCGGCGGCGTCGTCGTCGGGGGCCGCGTCGGGCTCGCGCGGCCGGTCGACCATCCCGCCGACCGTCGCGATGGTGATGGCGACGAGGAGCAGGCCGAGCATCGCGGCGATCGACACGAGCTCGTCGCGGCCGTCCCCGACCGCGCTCGACCCGAGCGGTACGGACGCGATGATGTCGGACACGGTGAACCAGGCCGTGACGGCGACGGCCGCGGCGGCGGGCAGCAGCGCGCGACGCGGACCGCGGTGGGCGGCGACGGCCGCGACGGCGACGAGCCCGGCCCACCAGCCGAGGACGAACCAGCCCGTCCAGACGGTGGTCGCGAAGGGCATGAGGACGAGGACGGTCGCCCACCCGGGGTGGCGCCGGGCGACGAGCACACCGACGACGACGGCGGCGATCGCGGCGAGAAGCAGCGGCGACTGGAGCGGGGGGTGCGTGAGGTAGGCGCCACCGGGGACGAGGACGAGCTCGGGCGAGAGCGCGAGGCTCACGCCGACGACACCGGCGAGGACGCCGGCGAGCGGACCGGGTCGCGTGGCGACACGGTCGTGACCGCGTCGTGCGGCGCCGTCATAGCGCTGTGAGACTGCGTCGTCATCGGCCATGACACGATGGTGCCCTGCACCACCGACACCGCGCCACGCCCGTCCGCGCCCGGACGCTGTGACAACGTGAGCCAGCCGTCCAGAACCACCCGGACGAGTGACGAAGTCGCGTCACGCCTGCCGCGACGCGTCCCCCGACCGGCGCGACGCGAACCGCGCGACGGCGTAGAGCACGAGCCCGACGCCGAGCAGCACCCCGGCGAGCAGCCAGTGCCGCGCCTCCTGCTGCGTGAGCAGCCCGACGCAGGTCGCGGCCGCCAGCACGGGCAGGGGCGTCCACGCCCGGAAGTGCGGCTGCTCGACGCGGTCGCGCCGCAGCACGAGCACCGCGACGTTGGTGCTGAGGAAGACGAGCAGCAGGAGCAGCACGACGGTCGACGCGAGGTCGACGAGCGAGCCGGTCGTGGTGAGCACCATCGCGACGGCCGTCGTGACGACGATCGCGACGACGGGCGTCCGCCGGCCCGGCAGCACCCTCCCGAAGACGGACGGGAGCAGCCCCTCCTCGGCCATGCCGTACGCGAGCCGGCTGGCCATGATCATCGTGAGCAGCGCGCCGTTCGCGACGGCGACGAGGGCCACGACGGAGAACACCTCGAGCGGCACCCCGCCGGCCACGCGCACGACCTCGAGCAGCGGCCCGCTCGACGCCTGCAGGTCGGCGGGCGCGACGACCGCGGGCGCGACGATCCCCACGAGCACGTAGACGACCCCGGCCGTGAGCAGCGCGCCGAACAGCGCGCGCGGGTACGTGCGACGCACGTCGCGGACCTCCTCGGCGAGGTTCGCGGACGTCTCGAAGCCGACGAACGAGTAGAACGCGATGAGCGCACCGCCGAGGGTCGCGGCCGCGACGCCCGTGCCCTCGGGGAGCTCGGTCAGGCGCGACACGTCGCCGTCGCCGCGGCCGAGCACGATCGCCCCCAGCACGACGACCAGCACCAGCCCGCTGAGCTCGATCGCGGTCATGACGACGTTCGCGCGCAGCGACTCCTGGATCCCGCGCGCGTTGAGCGCGGCGACGAGCGCCAGGAAGACGAGGGCCGCGGGGACGGCGGGCACGTCGACGAAGACGCCGAGGTAGTCCCCGGTGAACGCGAGCGACAGCCCCGCCGCCGAGGTCACGCCCGCCGCGAGCATGCAGTAGCCGACGAGGAAGGACACGACCGGCCGCCCGAAGGCGCGCTGCGCGTAGACCGCCGACCCGCCGGCCCGCGGGTACTTCGTCACGAGCTCCGCGTACGACGCGGCCGTGAGCAGCGCCATGCCGAGCGCGACGAGCAGCGGCACCCACACCATGCCGCCCGCCTCGCCCGCGAGCTCGCCGACCAGGGCGTACACGCCCGCGCCGAGCACGTCGCCCAGGATGAACAGGAACAGCAGGCGGCCGGAGACGCTGCGCCGCAGACGCGTGGCGTCGACGTCGTCGGGTGCGGTGGCGGTGTCGGTCATCGGGCGAGTATCAGCACCGGGTGGCCGGTCCGCACGGCGAGCGGACCGGCCCGCGGCCGCGGCGGGGCGGCACGGCGTCCGGCCGGACGGGCGCCGCGGCGCTGCGGCCGGTCGGTGTCGACGGCTCGGCCGCGTCGAGCAGCCCGGTCAGGCGTGCGTCGCGCGGCTGCGACGTGGTGGCGGCGGCTCGGCCGCGTCGAGCAGCCCGGTCGCGGTGAGCTCGTCGACGACGAGGTCCGTCACGACCCCCGCGCGCAGCGCGGCGAGCAGCGGCGCGACCTTGTTGTCCCCCGCGACGACGCACACCCGACGCGGCACGCGCTGCAGCTCCTCGGGCGTCGGGCCCGTCGCACGTTCGTTCAGGTGCACGTCCTGCCACGACCCGTCGGCGCGCAGGAAGACCGTGCAGACGTCACCGACGACGCCCTCGTCGTGCAGCAGGCGCACGTCGGCGTCGTCGAGGTAGCCGGCGGAGTACACGTGCGACGGGACCGCGCCCGCCACGGCCCCCACCGAGAAGACGGCGATGTCCGCGCGCCGCTGCATGTCGAGGACGCGCATGACCGAGCGCTCGCGCCACATCGCGCGCTTGGTGTCGGGGTAGTCGAAGAACGCGGGCACCGAGAAGTGGTGCACGGCCGCGCCGAACGCGGTGCCGAACGAGGAGATGAGGTCGGACGCGTACTCGATCCCGGACGTGCGCATGTTCGCGGCGCCGTTGAGCTGCACGACGTGCGACCCGCGCGTCGGCTTGGGCGTGAGGTAGCGGGACACCGACGCGAGCGTCGTCCCCCAGGCCACGCCCATGACCATGTCCGAGTCGAACCACGACGAGAGCAGGCGTGCCGCGGTCATCGACACCTGGTCGAGCCGCTCGATGTGCGACGCGGAGTCCGGCACCGGCACGACGTAGGCGTCGACGCCGAACGTGGCGGCCACCGACCGCCCCAGCCCGGGTGCACGTGTGCTCGCGGGGCGCAGCGTGATCTCCACGAGGCCGGCCTGCCGTGCACGTTTGATGAGTCGCGAGACGGTCGACCGGGACGTCCCGAGGTGCCGCGCGATGACCTCCATCTTGAGGTCCTGCAGGTAGTACATGGACGCCGCACGCAGGACGTCCTGCTCCCGCTCGACGTACATGGACCCCTCCTCTCCCGGACGCCTGTGCATGCACGTTTGTGCACCCCGGTTGCGCGTCCGTTCGCCCCGTGATGACGATAGCGAGCGGCCACGGGCGCAGCGATCCGAGGCAGACGAATCACCCGGGGGACGAGAACCACATGCGGACAGCACCACTGACGGTCCAGGCACGCCAGGACGCGCTCGACGTCATGCGCGCGAGCGGCGAGCGCGGCAACGAGCTCGACGTGCTGGTCATCGGGGGCGGTGTGACCGGCGCGGGCATCGCGCTCGACGCCGTGACCCGCGGCCTGTCGACGGCCGTCGTCGAGGCGCAGGACTGGGCGAGCGGCACGTCGAGCCGGTCCAGCAAGCTCGTGCACGGCGGGCTGCGGTACCTGCAGATGCTCGACTTCCACCTGGTGCGCGAGGCGCTCACCGAGCGCGACCTGCTCATCAACACGCTCGCGCCGCACCTCGTGAAGCCCGTCTCGTTCCTGTACCCGCTCGAGAACCGCGTCTGGGAGCGCGCGTACGTCGGCGCGGGCGTCCTGCTCTACGACACGCTCGCCACGGTCAACGGCTCCAAGCGCGCGATGCCGATGCACCAGCACCTGTCCCGCAAGGGCATGGAGCGGCTGTTCCCCGACCTGCGGCACGACGCGGCGGTCGGCGCAGTCCGGTACTGGGACGCGAGCGTCGACGACGCGCGCCTCGTCGAGACCCTGATCCGCACGGCCGTGTCGTACGGCGCGCACGCCGCGAGCCGCACCCAGGTGCTCGACCTGCACACCACGACGGGCGGCGCGGTGACCGGCGCCGAGCTCGTCGACCTCGAGACGGGCGAGCACCTCGACGTCCGGGCCCGCGCGGTCATCAACGCGACAGGCGTCTGGACCGAGGAGACGGAGAGCCTCGCCGGTACCGAGGGCGGCCTGCGCGTGCTCGCCTCCAAGGGCATCCACATCGTCGTGCCGCGCAGCCGCATCGCGGGCAACACCGGCCTGATCCTCCAGACCGAGAAGTCGGTGCTGTTCATCATCCCGTGGTCCCGCTACTGGGTGATCGGCACGACCGACACCCCGTGGGAGCAGGACCTCGTGCACCCCGTCGCGACGAGCGCGGACATCGACTACGTCATCGAGCACGCGAACGCCGTGCTGTCCCGGCCGATCAGCCGCGACGACGTCATCGGCACCTGGGCGGGCCTGCGGCCGCTCCTGCAGCCGCACGTCAAGGAGGGCACGTCGTCGGCCAAGGTGTCGCGCGAGCACACCGTCGCGTCCCCGACGCCCGGCCTGACCGTCATCGCCGGTGGCAAGCTCACGACGTACCGCGTCATGGCGAAGGACGCCGTCGACTTCGCGATCGGCTCGCGCGCCACGAGCCTGCCGTCGCTCACGCACGACCTGCCGCTCGTCGGCGCCGAGGGCCTGCGCGTGTTCCAGCGCCAGGCGAAGGCCATCGGCGCGAAGTACGGCTGGGACCGGCCGCGCATGGACCACCTGCTGCACCGGTACGGCTCGCTGCTCGGGGAGCTCATCGACCTCGTCGACGCCGAGCCGGCGCTCGCCGAGCCGCTGAAGAACGCACCCGCGTACATCGGTGCCGAGATCGTCTACGCCGTCAGCCACGAGGGTGCCCTGCACCTCGACGACGTGATGATGCACCGCACCCGGCTCAACTACGAGCAGGCCGACAAGGGCGTGGGCGCGCTCGACGAGATCGTCGACCTCATCGCCCCCGTCCTGGGCTGGGACGAGCGCACGCGCAGCAAGGAGATCGCCGCGTACACCGCGCGCGCCGAGGCCGAGGACGCCGCCGCGCAGGAGCACGACGACGCGGCGGCCGAGCAGGTGCGCCTGCGCGCCGCCGACCTGGCGCCGATGCGCCGCCTGGACGACGTGGTCGAGGCCGGGACCAAGCCCGGCTCGCCGCGCGGCCGCGGATCGGCCGGTCCGGCCGGCACCTGAGCACCACCCCAGACTCCCCGCGGCCCGTGCGCGGGGTGCACGTGACAACGACGTCTCGTCAACAGAAGGGATAGGCCGTGGGCACACTCATGTCCCAGGCGTTCGTCTCCGAGATCTTCGGTACCGCGATGCTGATCCTGCTCGGCGCCGGTGTGGTGGCGAACGTGATCCTGCCCGGCACGAAGGGCTTCGGCGGCGGCTGGCTCCTCATCAACTTCGGATGGGGTCTCGCCGTCTTCGCCGGTGTCTACACCGCCTTCAAGTCGGGCGCCCACCTCAACCCCGCCGTCACGATCGGTCTGTTCACGGCCGACCAGCCGTTCTACAGCAAGACGGGGCCAGAAGACATCGTCACCGCCTCGATCGCCCCGACCGTCGGCAACATGCTCTGGTACTGGCTCGCGCAGATGATCGGCGCGTTCGTCGGTGCCGTCCTCGCCTGGCTGGCCTACAAGAAGCACTTCGACCAGGAGGCCGAGCCGGGCATCAAGCTCGCGGTCTTCTCCACCGGTCCGGCCCTGCGGTCGTACGCGTGGAACTTCGTCACCGAGGTCATCGCGACCTTCGTGCTGGTCTTCGTCGTCCTCGCGTTCGGACCGACGCCGTCCGGCCTCGGCCCGCTCGCGGTCGCGCTGCTCGTCGTGGGCATCGGCGCGAGCCTCGGCGGACCCACCGGCTACGCCATCAACCCGGCGCGTGACCTCGGCCCGCGCATCGCGCACGCCGTCCTCCCGATCCCCGGCAAGGGCGGGGGCGACTGGTCGTACTCGTGGGTCCCGGTGCTCGGGCCCCTCGTCGGCGGTGTCCTCGCGGGACTCGTCGGCGCCGCCTACCTCTACTGACCGCGGCCTCGACCGAAAGGCAGACCCCCATGCCCGACACGCAGTACGTCCTGGCGATCGACCAGGGCACCACCAGCTCCCGCGCGATCGTCTTCGACCACGGCGGCCAGATCGTCGCCGTCGGCCAGAAGGAGCACGAGCAGATCTTCCCCAGAGCGGGGTGGGTCGAGCACGACCCCGAGGAGATCTGGGTCAACGTCCGTGAGGTCGTCGGCCTCGCCCTGACCCGTGCGAACCTGACGCACCGCGACATCGCGGCCGTCGGCATCACCAACCAGCGCGAGACGGCCGTCGTCTGGGACCGCACCACCGGCAAGCCGGTCTACAACGCGATCGTCTGGCAGGACACGCGCACGCAGAAGATCGCCGACGAGCTGGGGGCGCTCGGCGGTGGTGCGGACCGCTACAAGGACCGCGTCGGCCTGCCGCTCGCGACGTACTTCTCCGGCCCGAAGATCAAGTGGATCCTCGACAACGTCGACGGTGCGCGCGAGAAGGCCGAGCGCGGCGACCTCGCGTTCGGCAACACCGACGCGTGGGTGCTGTGGAACATGACGGGCGGCGTCGACGGCGGCGTGCACGTCACCGACGTCACCAACGCGTCCCGCACGATGCTCATGAACCTCGACACGCTGTCGTGGAACGAGGAGATCGCGGGCGAGATGGGCATCCCGCTGTCGATGCTCCCCGAGATCCGGTCGTCGTCCGAGGTCTACGGCAACGGCCGTGAGGGCGGCATGGTGCCCGGTGTCCCGATCGCCGGCATCCTCGGCGACCAGCAGGCGGCGACGTTCGGGCAGGCGTGCTTCGAGGTCGGCACGGCCAAGAACACGTACGGCACCGGCAACTTCATGCTGCTCAACACCGGCACGAAGCCCATCCCGTCGAAGAACGGCCTGCTCACCACGCTCTGCTACAAGATCGGCGACGCCGACCCGGTCTACGCCCTCGAGGGCTCGATCGCGGTCACCGGGTCGCTCGTGCAGTGGCTGCGCGACAACCTCGGGATCATCTCGTCGGCGCCCGAGATCGAGCAGCTCGCGGCGACCGTCGAGGACAACGGCGGCGCGTACTTCGTGCCCGCCTTCTCGGGCCTGTTCGCGCCGTACTGGCGGGCGGACGCGCGCGGTGCGCTCGTCGGGCTCACGCGGTACGTCAACAAGGGCCACATCGCCCGCGCCGCGCTGGAGGCCACCGCCTTCCAGACGCGCGAGGTGCTCGACGCGATGAACGCCGACTCGGGCGTGGACCTCACCGAGCTCAAGGTCGACGGCGGCATGGTCGCCAACGACGCGCTCATGCAGTTCCAGGCCGACATCCTCGGCGTGCCCGTCATCCGGCCGAAGGTCGCCGAGACCACCGCCCTCGGCGCCGCGTACGCCGCGGGCATCGCCGTCGGGTACTGGTCCGGCGAGCAGGACGTCATCGACAACTGGGCCGAGGACAAGCGCTGGGAGCCGAACGCCGACGAGGCCGAGCGCGACCGCCAGTACCGCCTGTGGAAGAAGGCCGTCACCAAGACCTTCGACTGGGTCGACGACGACGTGCAGTAGGACGTCACGGGAGGACGGACGCGGCACCGGGGCAGCCGCGACCGTCACGAGGGCCGGGTGGACCGCAGGCCACCCGGCCCTCGGCGTGCCCGGGACGACGAGGGCCCGGGCATGGATCGCGTTTCCGACGACGGACCCCGCCCTCGCTCGTCGTGGGTGGTCGACGGCAGCATGGGCGGCGGACCCGCGGCCGTGTGCGCCGGGGGCCGCGGAGGAGACGACGATGACGTGGTGGATCTGCCGGACGTGCGCGGTCGAGAGCGCCGAGCGGTCCGACGTGTGCCCCATCTGCGCCGACGAGCGGCAGTGGGTGCCCGTGACGGGCCAGGAGTGGACGACGCTCGACGACCTGCGGTCCGAGGGGCACGGCGTCGCGGTCCGCGAGCTCGAGCCCGACCTCTTCGGCCTGACGGTCGCGCCCGGCGTGGGGATCGCGCAGGAGTCGAAGCTGCTGCGCACACCCACCGGGATGCTGCTGTGGGACCCGCTCGGCTACGTCGACGACGCCGCGGTCGCGGCGGTCCGCGCGCTCGGCGACGTGGTCGCGGTCGCGGCGTCGCACCCGCACATGTTCGGCGTGCAGGTCGAGTGGAGCCGTGCGCTCGGCGGGGTGCCGGTGCTCGTGTCCGCGGCGGACGCGGGCTGGGTGCAGCGGCCGGACCCGTGCATCGAGACGTGGGAGGGCGAGCGCGAGGCGCTGCCCGGCGTCGTGCTGTCCCAGCCCGGCGGGCACTTCGCCGGCAGCGCGGTCGTGCACTGGGCCGCAGGTGCCGAGGGCCGCGGCGTGCTGCTGTCGGGCGACACGATCTTCGCGAACCCCGACCGCACCGCGTCGTTCATGCGGTCCTACCCGAACCGCATCCCGCTGTCCGGCGCGGTCGCGCTGCGCGTCGCGGCGCACGTCGCGCGGCGGCCGTTCGACCGGCTCTACAACAACTTCGACGGCGTCATCCCCGCCGACGCGTCGGCCGTCGTGCAGCGGTCCGCCGAACGGCACGCCGCCTGGACCCGCGGCGACTTCGACGACCTCACCTGACGCGCGCGAACCGCGTCGCCGACATACCGTCGGGGTGGGCGGACGCCCGTCGAACGGCGGAGCGACCGCACGGCCGCTCCCAGGAAGAGGGAGCACCCATGAGCAGCCCGATCCCCGACCCCGGCCGCGTGCCCGACTCGCCCGCGTTCGACGACCTCCCGCCCGACGACCCCCGTCGCGAGGAGGACCCGTTGCCGAGCGACGCGCCGCCCGCACCGGACGCGCCCGGCGTGCCGGACCGCGGGGACCTCGGTCCGACGACGTCGGCCGGGGAGCCGCCCGACTGACCCCGAGGAGCCATCATGTGGGCCTTCCTGATGCGCCGCGTGCGCACCGTCCTGATCGCCGCCGTCGTCGTGCCCGTCGTCTCCGGCGTGGCCGGCAAGATCGCCACCCGTGTCGAGCGGGCGCAGGGCGGTCCCACGCTCGTCTCGCGCGGCCTGCGCCTCGTCGAGTCCACGGGCCGCCGGGCGCGCCGCGCGCTCGCCTGAGAGACGCCCGGCGGCGAGTCAGGTGATTTTCTTCCGACCGCCGCCCGCGGCGCGTCAGCTGAAGTACGCGCCGCCGTTGACGTCGAGCACGGCACCGGTGACGAACGCGGCACCGTCGGACACGAGGTAGAGCACGGCCTCCGCGACGTCGTCCGGGACACCCGCGCGGCCGACGGCCGCCGCCGCCACCGCGGCGCGCTGCGCCGGCTCGGGCGTGTGCGTCGCGTGGAACGGGGTGTGCGCGACGAACCCCGGCGCGACCGCGTTGACGGTGATCCGCCGCGGGCCGAGCTCGCGCGCGAGGGCGCGCGTGAACCCCTCGAGCGCGGCTTTCGCGGTCGTGTACGCGACCATGCCCGTGCCGCCGCCGCTGCGCGCCGCCTGCGCGCCGATGCTCACGACGCGGCCGCCGTCGGGCATGACCGCGAGCGCCGCGCGCGTCGCGTAGAACACCGACGACAGGTTGAGGTCCAGCACGTGGTGCCAGTGGGCGTCGTCCATCGCCGCCAGCGTGCGCCGCTCGACGATGCCGCCGACGTTGTTGACCAGCACGTCGATCCCGCCGCCGAGCGCGTCGGCCGCCGTGCTGACCGCCTTGTCGACGTCCCACGAGTGCCGGGCGTCGACCTGCACGGCGGTCGCCGAGCGCCCCTCCTCCTGGATCTCCGCGACGACGTGCGCCGGGTCGTGGGACAGGTGCGTGACCGCGACGTCCGCCCCTGCGCGGGCCAGCGCGACGGCCACCGCGCGGCCGATCCCGCTCGCGCCGCCCGTCACGAGCGCGCGCCGCCCCTTGAGCCCTTCGTCCACCGTCGTCCTCCTCGACCCGCTCGTGACGGGTGCCCGCCGGCCGGGGAGCCCGGTTCTGCCCCGGTGTCGCTGGCGGAACGGTATCGAGGCGCTTCGCCCCAGGAACAGCCCGGACGTCCTTTTCGTCCGTCCGGTCGACACCCACCCGGTCCAACGTCCGTCGCGCCGGCCCCGCTCGCCGTGCTGCTGCGCGCGCCGCGAGGCCACGCCCGGCGTGTCCCGCGTCCCCGCCGACCGGCCCACCCGAGCGTCCGGCGGTGTCGGCCGGGGCCGGTAACGTCGCCGTCCATGCGTCTGGCCACCTGGAACATCAACTCGATCCGCGCGCGCACCGAGCGCGCCGTGTCCTTCCTCGAGCGCAGCGGCGTCGACGTCCTCGCGCTGCAGGAGACGAAGTGCAAGGACGAGCAGTTCCCGCGCGAGCCGTTCGAGGCGCTCGGCTACGAGGTCGCGACCGCCGGGTTCAGCCAGTGGAACGGCGTCGCGATCGTGTCGCGCGTCGGCATCGAGGACGTCGAGACCGGCTTTCCCGGCATGCCGACGTGGGGCGACCCGGCCGTCGCCGAGGCACGGGCGCTCGGCGCGACGTGCGGCGGGGTGCGCGTCTGGAGCCTGTACGTGCCGAACGGGCGGGAGATCGACGACCCGCACTACGCCTACAAGCTCGACTGGCTCGCGCGGCTCCGGGACGCCGCCGCCGGGTGGCTCGCCGCGGACCCGCACGCACCGTTCGCGCTCGTCGGGGACTGGAACATCGCGCCGCTCGACACCGACGTCTGGGACCCCGCCTGGTTCGCGGGTCGCACGCACGTCACGCCCGCCGAGCGCGCCGCGTTCACGGCGCTCGCCGAGGCCGGGCTCACCGAGGTGTCCCGCGAGCACCTCCCGGCCGAGCACACGTACACCTACTGGGACTACCAGCAGCTGCGCTTCCCGCGGAACCAGGGCATGCGCATCGACCTCACGTACGCGTCTCCCGCGCTCGCCGCCCGGGTCACCGGGGCGACGATCGTGCGCGACGAGCGCAAGGGCAAGGCGCCGTCCGACCACGTCCCCGTGGTGCTCGAGATCGCGGACCGGGCGACCACCTGAGCAGGGGGATCCGCGCGTCGGCGCGGTCGGCTAGGTTGCGGCCATGAGCAACGAGCCGGGCGGGCCCACGCCCGAGCACAACCCCTTCGCCGCCCCGGACGACCGGACGCCGTCGGACGCGCCGACCCGGCCCCTGCCTCCCCCGCCGAGCGGGTACGAGGCCGTGCCGACATCCGCCGGGCCTGTGACCGGTCCGTCACCGGCCGGCCCTCCGCCGGGGCAGGGTCCGGGCCAGCCGCCGTCCGGCGCGCAGCCGCCTGAGCAGCCGTACGGGCAGCCCTACGGCCAGCAGCCGCACGGGTACGGCGCGACGGGACAGCCGCCCAGCCGGGCGGACCAGCCGTACGGGCAGCCGCAGGCGTACGGACAGCCGCAGGCGTACGGGCAGCCGCAGGCGTACGGACAGCCGCAGGCGTACGGACAGCCCGGGTACGGCCAGCAGGCCGGATACGGCGCGCCGACGGCGTACGGCGGCTACGGACAGCCCGGCTACGCGCCCGCGACCCGCTCCACCGACGGCCTCGCGGTCGCGTCGATCGCCACCAGCGCGGGCGGGCTCCTGCTCACGGCGGGCCTGCTGTCCCCCGTCGGCCTCGGGCTCGGCATCGCGTCGCTGCGCCGCATCAGGCGGACCGGTCAGGAGGGGCGCGGTCTGGCGATCGCGGGCGTCGTGGTCGGCGCGATCGGGACGGTGCTCCTCGTCCTCGGCGTGATCGTCGGCCTCATCCTGTTCGCGCGCGTCGCGACGGACGACACCGTCCAGTCGGCGCTCGACGACCTCGGGGAGACCGTCGACGAGGGCCAGCCGGGACCTGACACGTCGGGCGACCTCGGCTACTGGGAGCTCCGGACGGACCTGCCGGTCGGCACGTGCCTCGCCGAGTACCCCAACCAGTACGACATGAGCGACGCCGAGGTCGTGCCGTGCTCCGAGCCGCACAGCACCGAGATCGTCACGCAGGTCCAGCTCGACGGTCCGATCGTCGACGACGTGGACGACCCGGCCTACGACGCCGCGGTCGACGTGTGCTTCACCGCGATCGACTCGCGCGCCCCCGGCCTCTTCGACGTCGGCGGGTTCCCCGACGTGTACTACCCGCACCCCGACGACTTCGACCAGGCGGGCGGCTCGACCGCCCTGTGCACGTACACCGCGGACGAGTCGAACCTCACCGGCTCGATCGTCGTGGGGGACGTGCAGGTCGCCGGGCAGGGGGTCGGCTCCTGAACGAGCCGCTCGCGCAGGGGGACGACTACCCCGAGCCGTACTACGCCCCGGGCTGGGAGGACGCCCCCGCGCGACGTGAGCCGCTCGCGGGGTGGGCGCTCGCCGGGGGCGTGCTGCTGATCGGCCCGCTCGCGCTGGTCCTCGGGATCCTCGCGCTGCGGCGGACGTCCGCGCACGGCACGCGGGGCCGCGGCATGGCGGTCGCCGCGATCGTGCTCGGCGCGCTGGCGACGCTCGGCGTCGTCGTGGCCGTCGTCGTGGGGTTCGTGACCGCGCAGGCCACGCGTCCCCTGCCGGGCGACGTGGGGTCGGCGCGCGACGCGCACGCGGTGCAGCTCGTGACGGGCACGTGCGTCGAGGAGCTGCCGGCCGACGGGTCCGTCGACGTGGTGCGCGTCGTGCCGTGCGCGCAGCCGCACGAGGCGCAGGTCGTCACGGAGTACGACTTCGCGGGGAACGCGGTGTGGCCGGGGCAGCAGGCCGCCGACGCGCGTGTCGCGCGAGCCTGCGTGCTGGACGACGACGAGACGGCGGCAGGCGTGCGTCCGGTGACGTGGGCGCCCACCGAGCAGGGCTGGGCGCGGGGTGACCGGCGCGGGCTGTGCCTCGCCGTGGTCGACGGCGGGGGCGTGACCGGGTCGTTCCTGGACGGGTCGGCGACGCTGCCCTGAGCGGGCACGCGGCGGCGCGCCGCGGCGTCAGCCGCGGTCGGGCACGGTCCGGCGACGGCGGGTGCGCGTCCAGACGAACCGGCCGACGAGCCACGCGAGGATCGCGTAGACCAGCCAGTTGAGCCAGTCGCTGTACCGCCCGATGTCCTCCCAACGGTCGCCGAGGGCGTACCCGGCGAGGATCAGGCCGGCGTTCCAGACGCCCGAGCCGATCACCGTGAAGACGCTGAACCGCAGCAGGGGCATCCGTTCGACGCCCGCGGGGATCGAGACGAGGCTGCGCACGACGGGCACGCACCGCCCGACCAGCACGGCGGCGCCGCCGTGCCGCTCGAACCAGCCCTCGGACCGGTCGAGGTCCTCGACCTCGACGAGCGGCACCTTGCCGAGCCAGCGCCGCAGCCGGACCCGCCCGACGCTCACGCCGATCCCGTACAGGACCCACGCTCCGATCAGCGAGCCGAGCGTCGACGCGACGACCGCCCAGACCAGCGACATCTGCCCCTGGCTCGCGACGTACCCGGCGACGGGCAGCACGACCTCGGACGGCAGCGGCGGGAAGACGTTCTCGAGCGCGACGAGCAGGCCGACGCCCACGGGTCCGAGCGCGGCGATCACCGAGACGACCCACCCGACGAGGCCGGTGAGCTCGGCCTCCGAGGTGGCGGTACCGAGGCTCGCGTGGGGTCCGAGACCGGCGGCCAGGTGCAGGGGGGACCTCATCGGTCCGATGCTGTCATCCGGTCGGCGCGGGCGCCCGGCGGGCGGCGGGTCACTCGCCGGGGTAGACGACGCCCAGCTGGCGGCGGGCCTCGTCGGTCGTCTCGAGGATGCGGACCGTCTCGGCCAGGGGAAGCAGCGGCGAGTCGGTGCGCCCCTCGGCGACGTAGGTCGCGAACGCCGCGGCCTGGAACGCGAGCCCGCCGTACCCGGTGACGCGGTTCGCGTCCCAGCGGGCGGTGCGGTCGCCGACCGTCACGGTGAGCGCGGACGGCACGTACGCGGACTCGTCGACGGCGACGTGGCCGAGCGACCCGTGCACCGCGGTCGTCTGGCCGGTCGCGGTGAGCATCGACGTGAACAGCTGCGCCTGCGCCGCGCCGTACGCGACCTGGAGGCTGGCCTGCGCGTCGACCCCGGTCGACGTGAGCGAGCCCGTGGCCTGCACGGCCGACGGCGCGACGCCGAGACCCGCGTGGCGGGCGACGAACGACGCGAACGCGACCGGGTACACCCCGAGGTCGAGCAGCACGCCGCCCGCGAGCGCCGGGTCGACCAGCCGGTGCGTGGGGTCGACCTCGGCGCGGACCGCGAAGTCTCCGGTGACGCGGTGGACGTCGCCGAGCACGCCGTCGTCCAGCAGCTGCCGCAGGACGTCCGTGTGCGGCAGGTACCGCGTCCACATCGCCTCCATGAGCAGCACGCCCGCCTCGCGCGCGGCGTCGACGAGGTCGCGCGCCTCGGCGGCGTTGCGTGTGAAGGCCTTCTCGACGAGGACGTGCTTGCCGGCGCGCAGCGCGAGCAGGGCCTGCTCGTGGTGGTGGCTGTGCGGGCTCGCGACGTAGACGGCGTCGATCTCCGGGTCGCCGACGAGCGCCTCGTAGGACCCGTGCGCGCGCTCGACGCCGTGCTCGTCGGCGAACGCCTGCGCCCGCTCGACGGACCGCGACCCGGCGGCGACGAGCCGCTGGCGGGTGTGCTCACGGACGGCCGTCGCCCAGCGCCCGGCGATGTAGCCGGGCGCGAGGATCCCCCAACGCAGCGGCGGGGCGTCGGCGGGGTCGGGCGTGCGCGGGTCGGGGAGGTGCAGGTCGGCGGACATCGGGCCAGCGTGCCAGACGCACGGCGGACGAGCAGTCGGAGCCCAGGGACGCGCACCCCGAGGGCTCGGACGTCGTCACACCGGCGTCGTCAGGACGCGGCGGCCCCGGACGCCGTGCGCAGGTCGGCGACCAGGGCGGCGAGCGCGGCGGTGCGGTCGACGTCGTCGCGGAGGCGCAGGATCGACGACGGGTGCGCGGTGACGACGACGCGGGCGCCGGCCTCGTCGAGCACACGCCCGCGGACGTCCCCGACCGTGACGTCGTGCCCGAGGACCGCGCGCGCGGCGGTGGCCCCGAGCGCGACGACGACGCGCGGGCGGACGGCGGCGAGCTCGGCGGTGAGCCACGGCAGGCACGCGCGGATGTGCGCGACGGCCGGGGTCTTGTGGATCCGGCGCTGGCCGCGCTCGTCGAACCGGAAGTGCTTGACGGCGTTCGTCAGGTAGACGTCGTCGCGCGCGATGCCGGCCTCGTCGAGCGCGCGATCGAGCATGCGCCCGGCGGGGCCGACGAACGGCTCACCCTCGCGGTCCTCGCGGTCGCCGGGCTGCTCGCCGACGAGCGCGAGCCGCGCGGTCGGCGAGCCCGTCGAGAACACGACCTGCGTCGCGGGTGCCCACAGCTCGCACCCCCGGCACGCGGGGGCCGCGGCGGCCAGGGTGTCGACGTCGGCGCCGTCGGGCACCCACTGCTGGGCTCCGGGGCGGTCGGGATCGGGTCGGGCCACGTCGGCCTCCGTCGTCGGGCGTCCGTGCGGCCTCCTCACACCGGTCCAGCGTCCCGCCGTGCCGCCGCGCGTGCACGACGACGCCCGGCGCCGCGTCACGAGGACGCGAGCACCGGGCGTCGGGTCGCCGCGGTCGCCGCGGTCGCGAGCGTCAGGCCGCGGACGTCACCGTCAGCGTGTCGCCGTCGCGGTCGACGCGGACGGTCTGCCCGTCGTGCACGTCGCCCGCGAGCAGCGAGCGCGCGAGCCGGTCGCCGATCTCCCGCTGGACGAGCCGCCGCAGCGGCCGCGCACCGTACGCGGGGTCGTACCCCTCGAGCGCGAGCCACTCGCGCGCGGCGGGCGTGACGTCGAGCGTGAGCCGACGGTCGGCGAGCCGGCGTGCCAGCGAGGCGACCTGCAGCTCGACGATGTGCCCGATCTCGTCGAGCGACAGCGGGTCGAACAGGACGACGTCGTCGAGCCGGTTCAGGAACTCCGGCTTGAACGCGGTACGCACGGCGCTCATCACGGCGTCCTTCTTCGCGTCGGCCGACAGCAGCGGGTCGACGAGGAACTGCGACCCCAGGTTCGACGTGAGCACGAGGATGACGTTGCGGAAGTCGACCGTGCGGCCCTGGCCGTCGGTGAGGCGGCCGTCGTCGAGCACCTGGAGCAGGACGTCGAAGACCTCGGGGTGCGCCTTCTCGACCTCGTCGAGCAGCACGACCGAGTACGGCCGGCGCCGCACGGCCTCGGTGAGCTGGCCGCCCTCCTCGTACCCGACGTACCCGGGAGGGGCACCGACGAGCCGCGCGACCGAGTGCTTCTCGGAGTACTCCGACATGTCGATGCGGACCATGGCCCGCTCGTCGTCGAAGAGGAAGTCCGCGAGCGCCTTGGCGAGCTCGGTCTTGCCGACACCCGTCGGCCCGAGGAACAGGAACGAGCCGGTCGGGCGGTCGGGGTCGGAGATGCCGGCCCGCGCGCGGCGGACCGCGTCGGACACCGCGGCGACGGCGGTGCGCTGACCGATGAGCCGCTCGCCGAGCACGTCCTCCATGCGCAGCAGCTTCGCGGTCTCGCCCTCCAGCAGCCGGCCGGCGGGGATGCCCGTCCACGCGGCGACGACCTCGGCGACCTCGTCGGGCCCGACCTTGTCGGCGATCATCGGCGTCCCCTCGGGCGCGAGCGCGTCGTCGGCGGCCTCCTCGGACGCCTCGGCCGCCGCGATCTCGCGCTCGAGCGACGGGATCTCGCCGTACTGGATGCGCGCCGCCGCCTCGAGGTCGCCCTCGCGCAGCAGCCGCTCGGCGTCGGTGCGCAGCGCGTCGAGCTTCGCCTTGAGGTCACCGACCAGGTTGTGGCCGGCCTTCTCCTTCTCCCACCGCGCGGTGAGCGACGCGAGGTCCTCGCGGCGGTCGGCGAGGTCCTTGCGCAGCCGCTCCAGGCGCTCGAGCGACGCGGGGTCGTCGGACTCCTGGAGGACGACCTCCTCCATCTCCAAGCGCGTGACGGCGCGCTGCAGCTCGTCGATCTCGACGGGCGAGGAGTCGAGCTCCATGCGCAGGCGCGACGCGGCCTCGTCGACCAGGTCGATCGCCTTGTCGGGCAGCTGGCGGCCGGTGATGTACCGGTCGGACAGCGTCGCGGCGGCGACGAGCGCGGCGTCGGAGATCGTCACCTTGTGGTGCGCCTCGTACCGCTCCTTGAGGCCGCGCAGGATCGCGACGGTGTCCTCGACGGACGGCTCGCCGACGAAGACCTGCTGGAACCGGCGCTCCAGGGCGGGGTCCTTCTCGATGCGCTCGCGGTACTCGTCGAGCGTCGTCGCGCCGACCAGGCGCAGCTCGCCGCGGGCCAGCATGGGCTTGAGCATGTTGCCCGCGTCCATCGCGCCCTCGGACCCGGCGCCCGCGCCGACGACGGTGTGCAGCTCGTCGATGAACGTGACGACCTGCCCCTCGGCGCCCGTGATCTCCGCGAGGACGGCCTTCAGCCGCTCCTCGAACTCACCCCGGTACTTGGCGCCCGCGACCATCGCCGCGAGGTCGAGGCTGACGAGCCGCTTGCCGCGCAGGGACTCCGGTACGTCGCCGGCGACGATGCGCTGCGCGAGGCCCTCGACGACGGCGGTCTTGCCGACGCCCGGCTCGCCGATGAGCACGGGGTTGTTCTTGGTGCGACGGCTCAGGACCTGGACCACGCGTCGGATCTCCGAGTCGCGACCGATGACGGGGTCGAGCTTGCCGTCCCGCGCACGCTGCGTGAGGTCGATGCCGTACTGCTCGAGCGCCTTGAACGTGCCCTCCGGGTTCGGGCTGGTCACGCGGCTGTTGCCGCGGACGTTCGGCAGCGCGGCCGCGAGCGCGTCGCGGCTGGCACCGGCGGAGCGCAGGGCGTCGGCGACGCCGGACTGCCCCGCAGCGAGGCCGAGCAGCAGGTGCTCGGTCGAGACGTAGTCGTCGCCGAGCGCGCGCGCCTCGGCCGACGCGGCCTCGAGCGCGGCGGCGGTGGCGCGCGACGCCGACGGCTGCGCGACCGTCTGGCCGGCCGACGACGGCAGGCCGACGAGGGTCGAGCGCACGGACCGGCCGAGCGCGGCGCGGTCGGCGCCGACGGCGTCGAGCAGCGCGTTCGCGACGCCGCCCTCCTGCTGGAGCAGGGCGTTGAGGACGTGCGCGGGCTCGAGCTGGGGGTTGCCGGCGGCCGACGCCTGCTGGATGGCGTCGCCGAGGGCCTCCTGCGAGCGGGTGGTGAACTTGGCGTCCACGGAATCTCCTGTCAGGACGGGATCGGGGTCTGCCCGACTCAACATCGACCAAAGTTGAGTCTATTCCACTCAACTTCGCCGAGCCATCTGACGGTGCCGCACCCGCCACCCGTCCGCCGACCACAACATCACGCGCCCGCCGTACCCCGTGACGGCGCCTGATGTTGTGCTCGACCACGATCCCGGGCCGTCCGCGAGGCCATCGGCGGCGAGACGTCGCCGACACGTCACCTCCCCGTCGGCCCGAGGACACGTCACCCGCCTAGCGTCGCGGGCGACACCGAAGAGAGAGCAGGGCACCGATGACCCTCACGATGACGCTCGTCCGGCACGGGCGCACCCACTTCAACGCGCGCCGCGTCCTGCAGGGACGCTGCGACTCCCCCCTCACGCGCGACGGCCGCGCGGGCGTGCGGACCACCGCGCGCCACCTCGCCGACGTCCCGTTCACCGCCGCGTGGTCCTCGCCGTCCGGCCGGGCCGTCGCCACGGCCGTCGAGCTGCTCCGGCACCACGAGGGCGTGCCGCTGCGCACGGACCGTGGGCTGCTGGAGTACGCGTTCGGCATCTACGAGCAGAAGCCCGAGAGCGTGCTCGACGAGGTCGTCGCGTGGCCGGACCTGGTCACCGAGGTCCTCGCCGGCCGCCACCCGGGCCTGCCCGGCGGTGAGCACGCGCGCGACTTCATGGACCGCACGCGCGACGTCTTCGCCCGCATCGCCGCGCAGCACGAGGACGGGCACGTCCTCGTCGTCGGCCACGGCCTCACCCTGGGCGCGTACCTGGCCACGGTCGACGAGGTCGGACTGGTCCCGCTGCCCAACGCGTCCGTCTCGACGGTCGAGGTCGACCCTGACGGCACCGCCCGCATCACGAGCCTCGCCGTCGACGTCGCGCACCAGGGCCACGTCGCCGCCCGCCCGATGCGCACCGCAACGGCGGTCCCGTCGGTCGCCTGACGCCCCGCGCCACGCCACGACCCCGTCCTGGGGCCCGCGTCGACTCGTCGAGCGGGCCTCATGACGGGGTCGGCGTGTGCCACCGGCCGACGACCGGGGGTGGCAGGATCGCCGCATGGACAACGACGTCATCGACGTGCCCGACGTGCTCGGCGACGGGTGGACCGCCCGGACGATCCCGCTGGCGCCCGACGGCCGGTCGACGGGCGGCGTCGACCCGGTCGCGACCCTGGTCAGCCCGGCGGGCTCGCTAGGCGCCGACGGACCGCGCCGCGGCCGGGCCGTGCTCTACCTGCACGGGTTCGTCGACTACTTCTTCCACCCGCACGTCGCCGGCGCGCTCGCGGACCACGGGTACGACCTGCACGGCCTCGACCTGCGGGACTACGGGCGGTCGATCCGCGACGGCCGCGTCCCGAACGACACGCGCGAGCTGTCGGTCTACGCCGAGGAGATCGACGCCGCCGTGCGGCTGCTGCGCGAGCGGTACGCGTCGGTGTCGCTGCTGGGGCACTCGACGGGCGGGCTGATCGCGGCGCTGTGGACGAACGGGCGGGCGGGCGCGGTCGACGCGGTCGTGCTCAACAGCCCCTGGCTCGACCTGCGCGGGTCGTGGTTCGAGCGGCACGCGCTCACGCAGGCGCTGCGCGTCGTCGGGCGGGTCGCACCCGACGTCGTCGTCGGGCACATCGCGCCGCACTACGGGCGCGCGCTGCACAGCGGGACCGGCGGCGAGTGGGACTTCGACCTCACGTGGAAGCCCCACGACGGCTTCCCGGCGCGGGCGGGGTTCGTCCGCGCGGTCCGCGCGGGGCACCGGCGGGTCGCGCACGGGCTCGACATCCAGGTGCCGGTGCTGGTGCTGGCGTCCGACGCGTCCGGGCCGGACGACCGTGAGCACGACGCGCTGCTCACGACGGACTCGGTGCTCGACGTCGCGCACATCCGCACGCTCGCCCCACGGCTCGGCCCGGACGTGACGTTCGTGGAGGTGCCGGGCGGTGCGCACGACCTCGCGCTGTCGCCGGCGCCGGCCCGCGAGCGCTACCTCAAGGAGGTCGTCGACTTCCTCGACCGCGTGACGGGCGGTCGCCCGGACGCGTCGTGAAGGTCCTCGACCACGAGCGCTCGTCCTGGTTCCTGCTCGAGTCCGACGGGTCGCTCCTGCTCGACGTGCACGTGAGCCAGGGGCCGGTCAGCGGCTCGCTGCTCATCGCGCTCACGGACGGCGAGCACGACGCCTACGAGCACGAGGGGCGGGCGGCTCTGACGCGGCTCGCCGCGCGCGTGCAGGCCTCGGCGCCGCTCGCGGCGGGGTCGACGTCGCCGTACCGCGCCCGCGACCTCACCCGCGTGCACGGGGCCGACGTGACGGCGGCCGTCGTCGCGTGGCGTGCGGGCGACGCCGGCGGGTCGGCGCCCGCGACGTGAGCGGGCCACGCTGCGCCTCACGGTCCAGGGCGGGGGGTGCGCGTGGTCGTCGGTCGGCCCGGTCGCGCCCCTGCGCCCCGGCCGGTGGTGCGCTCAGGTCCTGTCGACCGACCCTCGCTCCCCGGTCGTGTCCGGCGGAGCGAGCGGCGCACCCGCGCCGGCCTCGGCGGTCGCCGGTTCGTCGAGCGGCGCGGCGCGCAGCTCCGGGCGGTTGGTGACGAGCAGCCAGGCGGCGAGCGTCGCGAACAGCAGCGGCGGGATGAGCGTGGCCTGCGGGATGATCGCGACGACGAGGAAGATGCTCAGCCACCCGCTGCGGGTCGCGGCGACGATGATGCCGACGGTGGCGGAGCCCACGGCGAGCGCGGTCGGGACCGACGGGAACGCGACGGCCACCGCGTAACCGAGCGCGACGCCGACGAACGTCGCGGGGAAGATCCGACCGCCGCGGAACCCGACGCTCGACGCGACGAGCAGCGCGACGAGCTTGATCAGGGCGAACGCGAGGAACCCGAGCGCCGTCGTCTCGCCGACCAGACCGGGCAGCTGCTTCATCTGCTCGAGGCCCTTGAACAGCGTGATGGGCCCGCCGAGGGCACCGAGGAGCCCGAGGACGAGGCCGCCGAGCGTCAGGAGCAGGACGGGCTGGCGGACGCGGTGCACGAACCGGTGCAGCGGCGTGAAGACGTACGACGCGAGCAGCCCGAGCGCGGCGGCACCGAGCGACACCGCGACGGCGATCGCGAGGTCCGTGACCTGGAGCCCGGGGTAGGCGGGTACGTCCATCGCGAAGTCGAGGTCGGACAGCATCAGCATCGTCAGCGCGCCGGTCGAGGCCGAGACGAGCGGCGCGAACAGCCGGTCCCACAGCGGGATGCGACGGTCGCCGGGGTCGAGCTCGCTGAACATGAGCGCCGCCGCGAGCGGTGTGCCGAACATCGCGCCGAGCGTCCCGGCGGTCGACAGCGCCATCCACTGCGGGGCACCGACCTGTCCGGCGACGCGTGCGCCGAGCCACACCACGAGCGCGGCGTTGATCGCCATGATCGGGTTCTCGGGCCCGAGGCTGACGCCGCCGGCGAGCATGAGGACCATCGCGAGCGCGAGCCCGGGCAGCACCCGCGGCGGCAGCGGCGGCTCGACGAGCCCGGCCGACGCGGGGTCCGGGCCGGCGTGCCCCGGCGCGAACCGGATGACGAGCCCCACCAGCAGGCCGGTGAGCGTGAGGATCACGACGATCCACACGGGAGAGTCGCGGTCGAGGCCGAAGACGCCCGACAGGTCGTCCCACAGCCAGCCCTCGACGACGTCCGCGAGCGCGCTGAGCCCGATCAGCAGGAGCCCGCACAGGATGCCGACCAGGGCAGCCGGGACGGCCAGCCTGAGCAGCTGCCGCACGGGCACGTGGAACTCGGTGTTCGGCTCGGTCATCGCCACCCCCGTCTCCGCCCAGCGTCCCCGGAGCGGCTCGTCGTGCGCGTCACCCCTTGCGGATGACCGGCGGTCAGTCGTGGATCGACGGCTCCTGCGGCTCCGACAGCGACAGGACGGCCCCGACGACGCCGTCCGTCGCGGAGATCCGACGCTCGAGCGACGCGAGCACGTGGGACGCGACGGTCTCGTTCGGGTCGCCCTCGAGGTCGACGGCCCCCGTGAGGTACACCTGGCGGGCGCCGACGAACTCGAGGCGCAGCTGCGTCACGCGCGCGACCTCGGGCAGCGCGAGCAGCGCGTGCACCGCGGCGGCGTGCAGGGCGGGGTCGACGGCCTCGCCCACGAGGAAGCGGCGGTTGCGGTCGATCAGCACGACGGCGACGACGCCCAGCAGGATCCCGACGAGGATCGACCCGATCGCGTCGGGCACCGCCGAGCCGGTGATCTGGTGCGCCGCGATCCCGCCGGTCGCGATGAGGATGCCGACGATCGCCGCGGCGTCCTCGAAGAACACCGCGCGCACGGTGGGGTCGGACGTCGCGAGCACGTGGTCGACGAGGTCGCGGTCCCGTCGGGCCGCGGCGCGCTTGGCCTGCCGCGACGCCTGCACGAACGAGACGCCCTCCAGCACGAGGGACACGCCGAGCACCGCGTACGCGATGCCGAAGTCCGATGCCGGCTCGGGGTGCGACAGCTCCTGGATGCCGTGCGTGATCGACACCCCGGCGCCGACGGCGAACAGCCCGATCGCGGCGAACAGGGACCACACGTAGACCTCGCGCCCGTACCCGAGCGGGTGGGAGTCGTCGGCCGGCTTGGCCGCGCGGCGCTGGGCGATGAGGAGAAAGACCTCGTTGCCCGCGTCGGCCCAGGAGTGCGCGGCCTCGGCGAGCATCGACGCGGCGCCCGTGAGGATGGCCGCCGCCGTCTTCGCGACCGCGATCAGCACGTTCGCCCCGAGCGCGATCGCCACCGTCAGCGCGGACTCGCCGTGGCCGTCGTCGTCGGCCTCCGGGGACACGCCGAGCACGTCGACGGCGGGCTCGTCGGGACCCGGCTGCGTCATGCGTCCGTGACTAGCACCATCGCTCGCGTGGTGCGACCCGGAGGATCGGTGTGGGATGGGCACGCACCGACGACGAGGAGGACCGATGACGACGCACCGGGGCAGCTGGCCCACGGGCACGCCCGCCTGGGCCGACATCACCGTGCCGGACCTGGACCGCGCGATCGACTTCTACGGCGCCCTGCTGGGGTGGCGGTTCGAGCGCGGCGGCCCGGAGGTCGGCGGGTACACGCAGGCGTTCGTGGGCGGTCGACGCGTCGTCGGGATGGGCGAGCCGACCGGGGAGGACCCCGCACCGCCGTCGGCCTGGTGCCTGTACCTCGCGACCGACGACCTCGCCGCGACGACCGACGCCGTCACCGAGGCGGGCGGGCAGGTGCTGCTGCCGGGCATGGAGATCGTCGACTTCGGGTCCATGGCGATCTTCGTCGACCCGACGGGCGCCGTCTTCGGCGGCTGGGAGCCGCACGGGCACACCGGGTGGGACGTCACCGACGAGCCCGGCGCGATCGTCTGGACCGAGGTCATGTCGCACGACCAGCCCGCGTCGCTCGCGTTCTACCAGCACGTGTTCGGGTTCACCGCCGACGACATGAGCGGCCCCGGCTTCACGTACGCGTCGGTGCGGCTCGACGGCCAGCTCGTGTGCGGCATCGGCGGCTACAGCGACAAGGTCGACCCCGAGACGCCCGCCGCGTGGACGCTGTACTTCGGCACGCCCGACACCGACCTCGCGACGCAGCGCGCGGTCGACCTCGGCGGCACCGTCCTGAGCCCGCCGTCCGACACGCCCTACGGCCGTATGTCGATCGTCTCCGGCCCGTTCGGCGAGGTGTTCGCGCTCATCGCGGAGAGCGACGACGGGCCTGACGAGGGCCGGCCCGACGACGCTCCGGCCTGACGACCAGCCGGGCCCTCGGCGTGCCGGTCCGCGGGCCGGCACGCCGGGCGGCGCGGCCGTCAGCCCTCGCAGGGAGCGACGAGGACGAGCACCGGCACGGGTTCCGTAGGCTCGCGGGGTGAGCCTGCCCTCCGACGCGTTCCGGCACGTCGCGTCGCGACCCCACGAGCCGCTGCGGACGTTCCACCCGCGCCGCGCGACGCTCGGCCGTGAGCGGGAGCGCGCGCTCGCGCACCTGTGGCCGCGGTTCGGGTTCTCGGTGCACGATGACGCCCTGGGCCGGGCACCGCTGCGCGCCGACGGGTCGCTCGACGTCGCGGCGCTCTTCGGCCGCGAGGCGCCGCTCGTCCTGGAGATCGGCTCCGGCATGGGCGAGACGACCGTCGCGATGGCCGCCGCCGACCCGTCGCGCGACTACCTGGCCGTCGAGGCGCACCTGCCGGGCGTCGCGAACCTGCTGGTCCTCGTCGAGCGTGCGGGCCTGACGAACGTGCGGGTGGCGCACGGCGACGCGCTCGACCTGGTGCGCCGGCACGTCCCCGAGGGCACGCTCGACGCCGTGCACGTCTTCTTCCCCGACCCGTGGCCCAAGGCCCGGCACCACAAGCGGCGGCTCGTGCAGCCCGCGCACGTCGCGCTGCTGCGGTCGCGGCTGCGCGTCGGCGGCACCCTGCACTGCGCGACCGACTGGGCCGACTACGCCGACCAGATGCTCGACGTCCTCGCGGCCGACCCCGGCCTCGAGAACACCGCCGACGGGTTCGTCGCACGTCCCGCGCACCGGCCGGTCACCAAGTTCGAGCAGCGCGGGATCGACCTGGGCCACGAAGTCCGCGACGTCGTCATGAGGAGAGCCCGATGACCCCCGACGAGCACGTCACGCCCGCGGCCGACGACTCCGGCGGCGGGGCCCGCGTGTTCCGCGTCCTCGTCGTGCCCGGCGTGAACCCCGACCGCTGGCTGCGGGTGTGGCGCGAGCGCCTCGCCGACGTGCCGCTCGAGCTCGTCGTCGTCGAGCCGCCGGACGCCGAGCCCGCCCTGCGCGCGGGCGACGCCGACGTGGCGATCCTGCGCCTGCCCGTCGACCGCGACGCGCTCTCGGCGATCCCGCTCTACACCGAGGAGACCGTGGTGGTCGCCGCCCGCGACCACGTCTTCTCCGTCGCCGAGCAGGTCACGCCCGCGGACCTCGCCGACGAGACCGTGGTCCGCCCCGACGACGACCTCGTCCGCTGGACGGACGCTCCCGGTGAGCCGTTCGCGGGCGGCGCGGTCGCGACCACCGCCGACGCCGTCGACCTCGTCGCCGCGGGGATCGGCGTCGTCCTGCTCCCCCAGTCGGTCGCGCGCCTGCACCACCGCCGCGGCCTCGTCTCCCGCCCGGTCACCGACGCCCCCGGCTCGGTCGTCGCGCTCACCTGGCTCACCGACGCCCATGACGACCTCACCGAGGAGTTCATCGGCATCGTCCGCGGCCGCACGGCCGGCTCGTCGCGCGGCCGCGGCACGCCGCAGCGGGAGGCGTCGTCGACCGCTGAGAAGGGCCCTGGCACGACAGGGCGCGCCGGCGGGCAGGGCGCGAGCGCGGCGCGCGGCGCGGGCGGATCCTCGCGACGCGACCCCGCGTCGGGGCGTTCACGCGGCAGCTCCGGCAGCGGGCAGAGCGGCGGCCGGTCCGGCCGGTCCGCGGCGCGACGCCCCCGACGCGGCCGCTGAGGGGGAAGTGCCTCGTGGCCCGGGCGGGGCCGAGCGCAGCGGCGTCTCGCGACGCGGCGCGCACGGCCCTGCCCCGACGGCGTCAGACGCCCGAACTGCAGACGATCCGCTCTTCGGGCGCGCCCACGGCCTTCGCGTACGTCCGGAGCCCGCCGACCGCACCTGACCACGCGTCACCACCGGACGCCGTCCCGATCCGGAACGGGCCGGAGGATGCCGGCGTGGCACCGACGGGCTGCGCGGCACCGGTGACGATGCGGAAGTCGCCAGGCTGGTCGGCGGTGCCGAACGAGCAGGCGTCGAGCCGCACCGTTCCCGTCGCGGCGTCGCGGATGCCGACGAGCGCCACCCACGCGCTCGGGACGACCGGGACCGTCGACGTCGCGACCGCCTCCGACGCGCCGTCCCCGGCCACGTCGAACGCCCAGCACGAGATCACGCCGTCGGGGCAGCCGTCGGTCCGCTGCCCGAGCGTGAATGCCGGACCACCTGCGCCGTCCTGGCTCACGACGGTGCCCGCCCCGGTGCCGTCGGCACGGACGACAGCGATCACCGAGTAGCTCGAGGCGGTGTCGAGCAACGGCCCGGCACTCGCGGCTCCGTCACCGGCCTCGTCGAGCAGCAGCGCGCGGTCGTCGTCCTCGCCGAAGAGGTCGGCCATGAGGCCGCCCGTCCAGGTGGTCGACGGCGACAGCGTCAGCGTCGGACCGGCGCCGGTCGGGGTCGCGCTCCCCGCGGTCGCACCGGCGCCCTCGTCGAGCCTCCACCGCGCGTCCGACGGGAGCTCGACCACCGGGCTGCCGACGGTGAAGCGGTAGAACCGCTCCGGACCGACATTGCCCGCCGCGTCGACCGCCTGCACGGTCAGCACCGTCGGACCGTCGAGCGCCGGCGTCCACGAGACCGTCGCCGAAGCCTCGCCGGCGGCGACGCCGACACGGTCGCGCACACCGGCCACCGCGTACTCGAACGCCACGACGCCGTCAGCCGCCGACGCGGAGAACCGGAACTGCCCCGCGAGGCCGACGGCTCCCGCGGTGGTGTCCTCCGCGTACGCCGCCGGTGCCGAGCCCGGCGCGGGCGCGACGTCGACGGCACCAGGGGCGGTGACGTCGACGGTCAGGAGGCAGCGAGCCACGGGACCCTTGCGACCGTGCGCGTCGCGCGGCTCGACCGCCCACTCGTAGGTGCGGCCGTCCCGGAGCACGCCCGCCGGCACCTGCACCGCGTGCGACGAGCCGGACGCCTGCGAGGTGCCCATACCCGTACGCCACACCACTTTGCCGGTGCCGCGGTCGCGCACCGTGGTGGTCGGCGCGACGTGGTCGCCGTCCGGGTCGGTGAGCGTGACCCGCAGGGTGGGCGTCGTGCTTCGGACGGGCGCCGCCACGCCGGCCGCGCACGCACCACCCGGGTCGACCGCGAGGTCGGTGGGCGCGAGCGGCGCACGATTCACCAGACGGTGCGGGTGGCCGGCCGTCGGTGGCGCCGCCGTCGCGGCGCTCGGTGCGAGCAGCGAGGCTGCCGCGACGAGCGCGGCCACGACCGCGCCACGCGCGCGCCCGCTCCGACCGGGGGTGGACCACTGGACCGACCTGCGCATCTACGACCTCCGCGTCGTGCGGCGTGCCCGCGGGACCCCCGGTCCTTCCCGGGGACGGGCGACGTCCGGCTGCACCGTAGCGGAGCGCCCCGACACCACGGGCCCGTTCGGCGGTCTCGACGTCGTGACGTCCTGGCGACGTCACGCGCGGGATCGCACGATCTCGCCGCGACCTCACGACCTCGGCGGCAACGCGGGGGTGCCGTGGGGTCAGTCCTGCGCGCGCTTGGCCGCCTCGGCGCGGCGGTCCGTCGCGCGGGCGCGCAGGCGGCGCTCCTCGCGGCGGACCTCCTCGAACGTCGCACGCTCGCGGACCAGCCACTCGGGCGGGTCGGCGATGAGCGCGTCGATCTGCTCGGTCGTGAGCGGATCCGTGATGCCGCCGCGCGCGAGGCCGCTGATCGAGACGCGCAGGCGGCCCGCGACGACGGTGCGCGGGTGCGGCCCGTCGCGGCGCAGGTCGACGAGCCACTGCGGGGGGTTGCGCTGGAGGTCGGCGAGCTCGTCTCGCGTCACGGGGCCGGCCTGGAACTCGGGCGGCGTCGCGGGGAGGTAGACGTCGAGCTTGGCGGCCGCGGTCGACGGCTTCATCTCCTGCGGCTTCTTGGGGCTCACGCGCCCACCCTAACGACCGTCCGCGCCGACGACCGCGCCCCGGACGCCCGTGGGGCCCCGCCGCACGTCGCGACGGGGCCCCACGGGTCGAGGCGGGTCGGCCGGGGTCAGGCGCCCGGGGGGACGGGGGTCGCGTGCCAGACGCGCTCGAGGTAGTCGCGCATCGACCGGTCGGACGAGAAGAACCCGGCACGCGCGACGTTGATGATCGCCGACCGTGTCCACGCCTCCGGGTCGGCGTACGCGGCGTCGACGCGGGCCTGCGCGTCGACGTACGCCTGGAAGTCCGCGAGCACCAGGAACCGGTCCTCGTTCAGCAGGTTCGACACGACGGGCTCGAACACGCTGCGGTCGCCCCCGGAGAAGGCGCCCGACGCGATGAGGTCGAGCGCGCGGCGCAGCTTCGGGTTCGTCTCGTAGTACGACGTCGGGTGGTAGCCGCGCTCGACGACGTCCGCGACCTCCGGCTCCGTCAGGCCGAACAGGAAGAAGTTCTCGTCGCCGACGAGCTGGCGGATCTCGACGTTCGCGCCGTCGTCCGTCCCGATCGTCAGGGCGCCGTTGAGCATGAACTTCATGTTCCCGGTGCCGGACGCCTCCTTGCCGGCGAGCGAGATCTGCTCGGACAGGTCGGCGGCGGGGATGAGGGTCTCGGCGAGCGTCACGTTGTAGTTCGCCGGGAACGCGACGGTGAGCCGCCCCTTGACCGCGGGGTCGGCGTTGACGGTCCGCCCGACCGCGTTGATGAGGCCGATGATCTGCTTGGCCATCCGGTAGCCGGGCGCGGCCTTCGCGCCGAACGCGAACGTCCGGGGCGTCACGTCGGCGGGGTCGAGCGCACCCGACGAGATCTGGTCGTAGAGCGACACGATGTGCAGCAGCTTGAGGGTCTGCCGCTTGTACTCGTGCAGGCGCTTGACCATGACGTCGAACATCGTCTCGGGGTCGAGCACGATGCCGTCGCGCTCGGCGAGCACGTCGACGAGCCGGCGCTTGTTCGCGGCCTTGACCTCACGGAACCGCCGCCGGAACTCGGCGTCCTCGGCCAGCGGCTCGAGCGCACGCAGCTCGTCGAGGTCCGTGACCCACCTCTCGGAGCCGAGGACCTCGGTGACCAGCCCGGACAGGCCGGGGTTGGACAGCCGCAGGAACCGGCGCGGCGTGATGCCGTTGGTCACGTTGGTGAACTTGCCGGGGTAGTACTCGGCGAAGTCGTGCAGCACCTTGTCGCGCAGCAGCTGCGAGTGCAGCTCCGCGACGCCGTTGACCTTGACGGCCGCGACGGTCGCGAGGTGCGCCATGCGGATCCCCCGCTCGGGGAACTCCGCGATGATCGACATGCGTCGCGCCCGCAGCTCGTCGTCGGGGTACGCGGCGCGCAGCCCCTCGAGGAACTCCTCGTTGATGCGGTAGATGATCTCGAGGTGGCGCGGCAGGAGCCGGCCGAGCAGCTCGACGGACCACACCTCGAGCGCCTCGGGCAGCAGCGTGTGGCACGTGTAGGAGAAGACCTGCCGCACGACGCTCCACGCGTCGTCCCAGGCCCACTTCTTCTCGTCGACGAGGATCCGCATGAGCTCCGGGATCGCGATGACGGGGTGCGTGTCGTTGAGCTGGAAGTGGATGCGGTCGGGCAGGCGCGTGAGGTCGAAGTCCTTCGGCAGCACCTGGTCGACGAAGTCCTTGAGCGAGCACGCGACGAAGAAGTACTGCTGCTGGAGCCGCAGCTCCTTGCCCTGCGGCGTCGAGTCCTCGGGGTAGAGGACCTTCGAGATGTTCTCGGCGAAGGTCTGCGCGCGGACCGCCTGGGCGTAGTCGCCGGAGTTGAAGATCTGCAGGTCGAACGCGCGCGTCGCGCGGGCGGACCACAGGCGCAGGGTGTTGACGCGGTTGTTGCCGTACCCGGGGACCATGTAGTTGTACGGGACGCCGAGCACGCTCCAGCCCGGGACCCAGCGCTTGCGGGTGGTGCCGTCGTCGTCCTCGTAGTCCTCGACGGTCCCGCCGAAGCTCACATTGACGGCCATCTCGGGGTGCGGGAACTCCCACGGCGAGCCGAGCGTGAGCCACGAGTCGGGCTTCTCGACCTGCCAGCCGTCGACGAAGGTCTGGCGGAAGATGCCGTACTCGTAGCGGATCCCGTAGCCGATCGACGGGACGTTCATGGTGGCGAGCGAGTCGATGAAGCACGCGGCCAGCCGGCCGAGGCCGCCGTTGCCGAGACCGGGCTCGACCTCGGCCTGGCGCAGCGTGTCGAGGCTGATCCCGAGGCCCGCGAGGCCCTCCTCGACGATGTCGGTGAGGTCGGCGGCGAGCAGGGCGTTGTCGAGCTGGCGCCCCAGCAGGAACTCGGCGGACAGGTAGGCGACGGACTTGGCCTGGAGCTCGGACTGCCGGCGCAGGGTCTCGAGCCAGCGGACCATGAGGTAGTGGCGGACGGTGCGGGCCAGCGCGAGGTACTGGTCGTTGACGGACGCCCGGGAGAGGTCGACTCCCTGCCCGAAGTTGAGCTCGCGCAGGTACTCCCGCACGAAGCCCTCGACAGTGCGCTCACGCGTCGCGACGGGTTCGGTGTTCGCTGTCACCTCACTCACGGTAGCGGCGCTCCTCCCAGAAGGTCACCGTTGCGGTGACGGTGCAGGTCATGGCACCCTGCCGGGCCCGCCGGACGGTCGTCCGGGTCGGGCCGGGGTGCTGCGGACAGGTGCGGGGCAGGCGTGCGGAAGGCCGGCACCCCCTGGTCGGGTGCCGGCCTCCCGGTGGTCCTCACCGCGGCGGGGTCACCGCCGTGCTGGCGGGTTCGCCGTGCGGTGTCAGACCGCGGCCACCGCGGGCCGCTCGACCGTCGAGGTTCCGGCGACGACGGTGCCGAGCGAACGGATGGCCCAGCCCACGAGCCCGAAGGTGACGCCGACGCCCATGACGAGGAGCGCGACACCGAAGGCGACGACCGAGGTGAACAGCGACGCCCGCAGGAACGAGCCGTTCATCACCGTGGCGCGGACCGGGTCCTCACGGTCCAGCTCGGCGTAGGTCTTGCCGCCCGACGCCTCGAGCGCGTGGTGGTTGATGATCGCGGCCTGCGAGTACGCCTCCCAGGGCGTGTCGACGATCTGGTTCGCGAACATGTCCGCGTCCTCCGAGACCGTGATGTTCTCGGCGCGCAGGTTGCTCGAGACGGCACCCCACGTGACGGCGCCCGAGACGAGGAAGATGCCGCCGAGGATCATGACGATCAGGCCGATCAGGCGGGCCGGCGACTTGGTGGTGACGGTGCTGGTGCTCATGGTTCGTGACCTTTCGGTACCCCCGGAGTGCGGATCTCCCCAGATCCGGTGAGCCGATCGGGCTCACATGACGATCGTTGCGTTCACATCTGCTTCACGTACGGGACCCAAGTCCCACGTTTTTCCACGGTGTCGTCGCAGGTCATCCGCCCTTTTCGGGCAGGCGCACGGAGGAGGGCGCGCGGGGACCGGGGGTCGGACGCGCCCTCCTCCTCGCCGGAGCGCGTCCCCACGCCCCGGCGTCGTGCCCCCTGCTGCCCCGGCCGGCCGCACCTGCCGGTTGCCCGGGGCCATGCCCGCAATCTCACTCCCCCCGCGACGCCGTGGCGCGGGACTTAGGTCACTGCGGACCTGCGGCTTCACCGGATCGGGCCACACCTCCGGTGCCGAGGGGCGAGGTCAGACGAGCTCGACCGACGGGCGCAGGCGCGCCGGGGTCCACCGCTCGCGACGCCGGGCGGCCAGGCACGTCAGCCCGAACGCGACGGCGGCGGTGCCGAGCAGCAGCGCGAGGTCGACCCACACGTAGGGCGTCAGCGGGCCGCCAGCGACCGCGCGGCGCACCGCGTCGTTGGTCCAGCTCATCGGCAGGTAGGGGTGCACGGTCTGGAAGAACGTGCCGAACGTCTGGATCGGGTACGCGCCCTCGCCGGCGGCGACCTGCAGGACCAGCAGGATCACCCCGACGAACTCGCCGACCAGCCCGAACGCGGCCTTGAGCAGCTGCATGAGGGCGACGAAGCACACGGCCGACGCGGCGAGCACCCCGAGCAGGACCCACGGCGCGTCGGGCGCGA
The DNA here is from genome assembly GCF_028527925.1 of Cellulomonas fimi. Taxonomy (GTDB): domain Bacteria; phylum Actinomycetota; class Actinomycetes; order Actinomycetales; family Cellulomonadaceae; genus Cellulomonas; species Cellulomonas fimi_C. The sequence continues at coordinate 10,237 of NZ_JAPESW010000018.1, read as the reverse complement.
CCCCGACCAGCAGCAGCGCGCCGAACAACAGCGCCGCCTGCAGCAGCACGACGGCGCCACCGGCCAGCAGGGGCGCCCCGGCGACGGCGAGCGGGCCCGCACCCCAGAGCTGCCCGCGCCGGTCCAGCGGCGACAGCACGAGGAAGACGAACACCGCGCCGACGAACAGCCCGAGGCCCGCGAAGTAGCTCGTGAAGCCGTCGCCGAAGTGCGCGATCGGGTTGTCGCGGACCTGCTCGACGGTGACCGGCCGGGACAGCACCTCCCCGAACGTCTCGCGGTCCACGTCGGTGATCGGCACGTCGAGCCGCTCCGCGGCCTGCGCGAGCCCGTCGGCGAGCTGCTGCGCGCCGGGTGCGAGCTGGTCGGCGAGCACCGTCGCGAGGTCCTCCGACCCGTCCGCGACCGCCTGTGCGCCGTCGGCGAGGGCCTGGCCCTGCTGGTTCGCCTGGTCCGCGGCCGTGACGGCCTCGGTCGCGAGGTCCGAGAGCGCGCTGGCGTCGTCGGCGATGTCGGACGCGTCGTCGGCGGCGTCCTCGACGGCAGGCAGGACCGTCGCCTCGAACGAGTCGCGGATCTCCGCGACGCGCGCCGCCGCGTCGGCCTGTCCCCCGGCCGCGAGCTGCTGCTCGAGGGCCGTGAGGCGGGCCGAGACGTCCTGCGCGGCGTCGGCGGCCCCGGACGTCCGGGCCGCGACCGACGACGCCACGTTGGCGACCGAGTCCGCGAGCGCGGGGGCGTCCTGCACGGCGTCGTCGACGTCGGCGAGCGCGTCGGCGACCTGCGCGACGCCGTCCGCGACCTGCGCGGCGCCGTCGGCGACCTGCCGCGCGGCGTCGGCGGCCTCCTGCGTGCCGTCCGCGAGCTCCTGCGCGGACCCGCCGACCTCGCCCCCGGCGTCCTTCGCCTGCCCGAGCAGGCCGTACACGACGTCGAGGTAGTCGGCCTGCACCTGGCTCCCGGCGGTCCCCTCGACGGCTTGCGACGCGTCCTTGGCGAGCACCCCGACGAGGTAGTTGCCCGCGTCGTTGGTGCGGACCTCGACGCGCGCCTGCTGCGGGTCGGCGCTCGACAGCGACGCGACCTGCGCGGAGAACTCCGGCGGGATCGTGACGACGACGTAGTACGTCTTGTCCTCGAGGCCCTGCGCGGCGCTGTCGGCGTCGGTCGCGGTCCAGTCGAGGGTGTCGGAGGTGAGGACCACGCGTTCGAGGTCGTCGCCCGCCGCGAGGTCGCTGCCGTCGCTCGTCTGCACGGGCTCGTCGAGGTTCACCAGCGCGGCCGGGATGTGGCCCGAGCGCGCGTACGGGTCCCAGTAGCCCCAGACGAGCACGCCGCCGTAGATCGCCGGCACGGCGAGCACCCCGACCAGCACGAGCGCCGCGAACCGGTCGCGCACGAACCGCGCGAGCGTCAGCCCCGCGGCCCTCATGCGACGCGCCCCACGATGCGCGTGAGCGCACCGGCGTCGGGCGGGCGGAAGTCGCCCGCGGTCACGACGAGGACCGTCGACCCCTCGCGCGCGAGCCGTTCGGTGAACGACGTCATCGCGTCGCGGTCCTGCGTCGACCCGGACGGGAACGGTGCGACGACCACCGGCGGGTCGCCCGCGACGGCGGCGACGAGACCCAGCAGCGCCTTCTGCGACGCCGGGAGGTCGTCGGCGGCCTGCCCGGCCGCGCCGGCCAGGCCCGCGTCCGTGAGCAGCGCGTCGAGCGTCTCGTCGTCGAGCCGCGTCCCCGCCCGCCGGTGCGCCTGCCGGACGACCTCGCCGACGCGCGCGCGGTCCTCCAGCAGCCGCAGCCGCGGCACCCAGCCGATCCCGACGACGCGGCGCACGGCCCGGCCCGACCGGCGTGTCGCGTCCCGCGGGTCGACGACGTGGACGTGCCCCTCGTCGACCGCCAGGCGGCCCGCGAGCGCGAGGGCCGTCGCGTCGCGCGCGAACGGGTCGAGCGTGACGAGCCACGTGACCGTGCGGGCGGCGAGGCTGAGGTCGAGACCCCGGACGAGCCAGCGCGAGCGGTCGCGCACGCCGACGCCCGCCGCCTCCAGGACGGGCGTCGACGCGTCGGGCACCAGCACCGTGCCGACGGCCGCGCCGATCGCCGCGGGCGGCATGGGTGCGGGCGGGACGGCGCGCGGGAGCGGGGCGGTGGGTGCTGCCGGCGGCGGCGTGCGGACGGGCGGGGTCGGCGCGGTGCCGACGACGGGGACGGGTGCGGTCGGGCCGGCGGGTGCGGTCGCCTCGCTCGGGAGCGGACGGTCGGACGACGGACCGGTGGCCGGCCGCGCGGTGTCGGGCGGAGCGGCGGTCGCGTCTCCGTCGGCGCGCGCCTCGTGGCCGGCGGTGGCGTCGTCGGCGGTCGTCGGCGCCGGCACGTCAGGCGCGCCCGGGGACGCGTCGTCGTCGGGCCCGTCGCTGCGCGCGGGCTCTGCTCGGCGGTCGGTCATCGGCGCCCCCCAGCGTCGGATGTCGCACCCGTGGTCAGCCAAGCACGGACGCGACCGGGCCGCGCGCGACGCGCCTGCTCGGGCTCGGCGGGCGCCCGCACGGTCGTGCGGCGTGCGTCGCGCCGGGGACGTTCCCGCGACGCGCGGCCCACCGAGGTCGTCCCGCGGCGCGCGCAGCGTCAGACGGTCCGGCGGCGGACGACGACGCGCGCGCCCGCCCCCGCGACGAGGAGCCCGAGCGCGACCGCGAGGAGCGCGGCCGTCGTCGAGCCGGTGGTGGCGAGCGCGGCGCCGCCTCCGGTGTCGGTCCCTGCCGGGGGCGGGGGTCCGGGCGGGCCGGGAGGCAGCGGCGGCTGAGGCGGCCCCGGCGGGTCCGGCGGGTCGACGGCCGGGACGTAGACGTTGAGCGCGGCGCACGTCACGTCTGCGTCCTGCGGGACGACGACAGCGTCGCCCAGGACGGTCGCGCCGTCGCACGTCCACCGCTCGAACCGGTACCCGACGGGTCCGCCGAGTCCTTCGGCCAACCGGTACACGCCCGGCACGACGGGGATCGAGCGCACCGCCGCGCTCCCGCCGGGTCCCTCCCACGACCCGGTGGGGCCGGTCGCGACGAGCGTGAAGTCGGACGGCTGCGCGTCCCCGCCGAACACGACCTTCTGGAGCGTGAGGGTTCCGCCGACCCAGGCGTTCGTCGCGGTGCACGTCACCTCGTCGTTCTCGGCGAGCGCGACGGTCCCGTCGAGCACGGGGTGGTCGGGTCCGCAGTCCCACCCGTCGGGCTCGTAGCCGAGGTCGGCGACGGACGTCCGCGGGAGCTCGGTGAGCGTGTACGTCCCGGGCACGACGACGCCGGTCGCCTCCGGGGTGCCGGACGTGCCGCTGAAGGACGAGCCGCCGGGCGACGACGCGACGAGGGTCCAGTCCTGCGCGGCGGCCGGTCCGCCGTCGACGGACTTGGCGAGCGTGAGCTGCGCGCCCGTCCAGCGGTTCGTGACCGCGCACGTCACGTCGTCGGCGAGGTCGAGCGTGATCGTGCCGTCCCCCGCCACCGGCACGGTGCCGCCGTCGGCGTCGACGCACGTCCAGCCCTCGGTGACGTAGCGCGGCGCACCGATCTCGGTGAGCCGGTAGCTGCCCGCGCCGACCGGGACGTCCGTGACGGTCGCGCTGCCCGTCGCACCGACGAGCAGCCCGCCGTCGCCGATGCCGAGCAGGACGAACGCGGACGGCACCGCGGGGCCGCCGCCGCGGTTGTCGAGCCTCTTCACGAGCGTGAGCAGGGGCGCCACGTCGGAGTTCACGATCGAGCAGCGGACGTCGTCGGTGAACGGCGACCCGTCGGCGGCGGTCGCGGGGACGACGAGGACGCCGTCGGGCGCGTCGACGAACGTGCCGCCGGCCTCGCACAGCCAGTCCGACGCCTCGTACCCGGGGGTGGTCTCGGGCGACTCGGCGAGCTGGTAGGTCCCGGGTGTGATCGCGACGCGCGTGACGGCGGGGCTACCGGTGGTGCCGCTGAACGAGGTCGGCCCGGTCGCGGACAGGGTCCACTGCGTCGCGGTCGCGGTGCCGCCGGCGTCGTTGGCGACGAGCTTGGACAGGGTCAGGTGCGGCTGGGTCGCGACGTTCGTGACGGTGCACGTGACGTCGTCGCCCGCGGCGAGCGTGACGACGTCGCCGGTGACCGGCGCCGTGCCGCAGGTCCAGCCGGCGGCGGTGAAGCCGGCGATCGCGGACTCACCGAGCGTGTAGTCGCCGGCCGGCACGGGCACGCGCGTGACGGCCGCCGACCCGCTGGGGCCGGTCACGGTCGTGTCGGCGCCGGTGGCCGTGAGCGTCCAGGCGGCGGGCGGCGCGCTGCTGCCCTCGACGTCCTTGACGAGCGTGAGGAACGCCCCGGCCCAGGTGTTCACCACGGTGCAGACGACGTCGGCGGGCTGGTCGACCGTCACGACGTCGCCGACGACCGGGGCGCCGTCGCACGTCCACGGTCCCGCGCTGTAGCCGGGCGGGCCGTCCTCGGACAGCGCCCACGACGAGCCGACGTCGACGGCCTGCCGCGTGACCGCGGCCGACCCGGCCGGGCCGCTCAGGACGAGCCCGTCGGGCGCGTTCACGCCCGTGAGCGTGAAGTCACCCGGGTCGGCGGTGCCGCCGGTCCGGTTGTCGACGACCTTGACGAGCGTGAGGCTCCCCCGCTCGATGGTGTTGGTGATCGTGCAGGTGACATCGGCGCCCGCGGTGACCTCGACCGTGCCGGGCCCGCCGGCTCCCCCGTCGCACACCCAGCCGGAGGTGGTGTAGTTCGTCGGTCCCGACTCGGCCAGCGCGTAGGTCCCCGCGGGCACCTGCACGCCCGTGACGCCGGGACCGCCGGAGAGGCCGCTGACGGTCACCGGCCCCGTGGCGGACAGGGTCCACGCCTGCGGGATCAGCGAGCCGCCCGCGACCTGCTTGACGAGCGTGAGCGTCCCGCCGGTCCACGTGTTCGTGACGGTGCACACCGCGTCCCCGTCGCCGTCGGCGAGCGTGAGGGTGCTGCCGCTGACGGTCCCCGCCGTGCAGGTCCACGCCGACGCCGTGTAGCCCGCCTGCGCGGCGGGCGTGGTCGGTGTCTCGGCGAGCGTGTACGTCCCGGACGGGACGGGCACCTCGGTGACCGTCGGCGACCCGGAGACACCCTGGACGGTGCCGGGCGGTCCGGTCCCGGACAGCAGGAAGTCGGCGGTCGTCGCGGGGCCGCCCACGACCTCCTTGCGCAGCGTCACGAGGTGCGGCGTCGGCTGGCTGCGGGAGTTCGTGATGACGCACTCCACGTCCTGCCCGAGCGAGACGACGACGCTCGAGGGCCCGGTCTGCGTGCCGCCCGTGCAGGTCCAGGCGCTCGCGGTGTACCCGGACGGCCCGGCGGTCTCCGACAGCTGGTACTCGCCGATGCGCACCGGCCCGCTCGCGGTGCCCGGGCCGGTGACGGTCGTGGGTCCCTGCGCGGTGAGGTTCCACGCGTTGGGCGAGGCGGGGCCTCCCGTCACGACCTTCCGCAGCGTGAGCCTCGGCTGGATCGCGTCGTTGCGGACCGTGCACGTGACGGTGCCGTCGGCAGGGACGGTGATCGTCGGCGCGGGGTCCGTGAACGTGCCCGCCGCGCCGCAGTCCCAGCTCACGAACGCGTACCCGGGCACGCCGCCGGACTCGCTGATCGTGTAGTCGCCCGCCGGCACGACGAGCGACTGGACGCCGTTCAGCCCGTTCCCGGTGAACGTGTACGCGGGGTCCTCGGTGTTCACCGCGGTCATCGTCCAGAGCTCGCGACGGCCCTCGCTCGCGCCGGTGTCGAGGTTCTCGATGCGCTTGAACAGCGACAGGCGGCCGGTGACGGCGGGGTCGACGGCGGCGGCGGCCGGGGCGACGGCCCCCAGGACGGCGAGCACCGCGAGCAGCACGGCGGACGCGACGGGAACGGCAGGACGGCGCACGGTTCCTCCCCCGCGGGCCCTTGCCGGCGCCGGACCCGCCCGTGCCCCTTGCCGGACACGTCCCTCCGACTGTCACACGGACGGACGGTCCGCACGACCCGGGAGGCGTGGGGCTCGCACCGCCGGCCCGGGCGGCGCGGCGCGGACCGTGCAGGACACCGCACGGTCCGCGTCGCGGGGCCGTCACTCGTACGCGACGGCGTCCAGCACCTTGAGCCGGGCAGCGCGGATCCCCGGCCACAGCGCGGCCAGCACCCCGACGACGACCGCCAGCGCGACCATCGCGCCGAGGTTCGCCCACGGGACGGCGAGCTCGGACAGGCCGTCGTCGGCGTACACGGTCGGCATCGTCGCGGCGAGGGCGACGCCGACCGCGAGCCCGAGCACGGTGCCGAACACGGCAGTCAGGACCGACTCGATCGTGACCGTCCCGGCGAGCTGGAGCCGCCCGAGCCCGACGGCCCGCAGCAGCCCGATCTCACGCGTCCGCTCGATCACCGACAGCGCGAGCGTGTTGACGATGCCGAGGACCGCGATGACGACGGACAGGCCGAGCAGCGCGTAGAGGATGACGAGCAGCTGGTTGACCTGGTCGGCGAGGTTCGACACGAACTCGTCGCGGGTCAGCACGGACACGACGACGTAGGGCGCGACGACGTCGGCGACGGCGTCCTGCAGCTCGGTCGCGCTGACCCCGGCGGCAGCGGTCACGAGGATGGTGTCGACCTGCTGCTGCTCCCGGGGGACGAGCGTGTCGAGCACGTCCTGGTCCACCACGAGCGGCGCGCCGAGCACGTTCGTCGTGAAGACCGCGACGACGGACAGGTCCTGCGGCCCGGCGGCGCCGGTCACGGTGAGGTCGTCGCCGACCTGCCATCCGTGCTCGTCGGCCGCGGCCTCCGTGACGGCGACCTCCCCGGCGCTCAGCGACTCGAGCGCGTCGAGCGACCCGTCGACGAGCTCGACCTCGACGGACCGGCCGAGGGTGCCGTCGGCCAGCCCGATGACGTAGTCGACCGCGGGCTCCTCGCCCGGGCCGGCGACCGCGAGCGGCGCGAACGCGACCGCGTCGGACGTGCCGGCCTCGGGCAGCGCGGCGACGTCGTCGACGGCCCCGGACGGGATGACCATGGTGGCCGAGCGGACCACGACGTCGGCGTTGGTCTGCGCCTCGACGACACCCGTCACGGACTGCTGCGCCGACACCGCGATGACGGACACCGCACCCACGAGCGCCATGCCGATCATGAGCGCGCCGGCCGTGTTCGCGGTACGGCGCGGGTTGCGCACGACGTTGCCGCGCGCGAGCCGCCCGACGGGCCGCAGCAGCCGCACGAACGGCCACGCGAGGACGCCGACGGCGGCGCGCGCGACGACGGGCGACAGCATGAGCACCCCGACGAGCACCGCGCCCGCACCGACGCCGAGCAGCGCCTCGGCCGCGTCCGCCTCGGGCCGCACGAGCGCGAGGACGAGCGCCGCGACCCCGACCGCCCCGAGCGCGAGGCCGCCCGCGGCGCGCCAGCGCAGCGAGCGCTCGGGCACCGCGACGTCGTCGCGCATGGCCTCGACGGGCGGCACGAGCGCGGCCCGTCGGGCGGGCAGCGCGGCCGCGAGCACGCTCACCGCGGTCCCGACGACGAGGGACACGACGATCGTCGCCCCGTCGACGGGGATGTCCCCGACCAGGTCCATGCCGATCGACCCGAGCACGACCCGCAGCCCGGAGACCAGCGCCAGACCGCCCGCGATGCCGAGCGCCGACCCGAGCAGGCCGACGACCGCCGCCTGCACGAGCACGGAGGAGAACACCTGGAGCGGCGACGCCCCGACCGCGCGCAGCAGCGCGAGCTCGCGCATGCGCTGCCGGACGGACATGGCGAACGTGTTGGAGATGATGAACGCGCCGACGAACAGCGCGATACCCGCGAAGACCAGCAGGAACGTCGTGATGAAGCCGAGCTGCGACGCGATGTCGGCCTTGTTGTCGGCGCGCAGCGCGTCGCCCGTGACGACCTCGAGGCCGTCGCCGGCCAGCGGTTCGAGGTGCTCGACGAGCTGCTGCGGCGTCGTCCCGTCGGCCGCGTAGACGGCGATCTCGTTGACGCCGCCGCCGTCGGGCGCGAGCACGTCGAGGGCCGTCTGCTGGTCGACGAGCACGATCGTCGCGCCCGCCATCGGCCCGCCGAGGTCGACACGGCCGACGATCTCGACCTCGGTCACCTGGCCGCCGAGCACGGCCGTCGTCGTGTCGCCGACGGACAGGCCCGACGACTCGAGCGTCGCCGTCTCGAGCGCGACCTCGCCCGTGCGCTCCGGCCCGCGGCCCTCGACCACGTCGAGCGACGGGTCGTCGGGCACGTAGTTGAGGGCGAGGCTGGGCGCCTGCGTCGACTGAACCGCGGTCCCGTCGGCGCCGACCAGGACGATCGTGCCGGACAGGCCGCCGATCGCGTGCGCGACGCCGTCGACCGCGGCGACCTCGTCGACGAGCTCGAGCGGGACGCTCTGCGCGGTCGTGGTGCCCATGACGACGGACGCGTCGTCGGGCTGGTCGACGCGCACGTACGCGTCGGCGGGGGCGGCGGCGTCGACGATCCCGTCGAACGTGCCGGACAGCATGGTGCGCAGCGCGAACGTGCCCGCGACGAACGCGACGCCGAGCGCGACGGCCAGCAGCGAGAGCAGGAACCGCACGAGGTGCGCGCGGATCCCGCGGAGCGCGACGCGGCCCATCAGAGAGCCGCGGGGGACGACGACGCCACGGGAGCGGCGGACGCGGCGGGAGCAGCCGCGGGGTCGGTCGACCGCGCCGGCCGGAGCGCCGCGAGCGCGGCGAGCACCGACTCGGTCGTGGGGTCGACGACCTCCCCGACCAGGCGCCCGTCGGCCAGGAACAGGACGCGGTGCGCGTAGGAGGCGGCCGTCGGGTCGTGCGTGACCATGACGACGGACTGCCCGAGCTCGTCGACGGACCGGCGCAGGAAGCCCAGCACCTCGGCCGACGACGTGGAGTCGAGGTTGCCGGTGGGCTCGTCGGCGAACACCACGGCGGGCCGCGTGACGAGCGCCCGCGCGCACGCGACGCGCTGCTGCTGGCCGCCCGAGAGCTCGGACGGCTTGTGGTCGAGGCGGTCCTCGAGGCCGACGGCCCGCACGACGGTGTCGAGGTGCGCGCGGTCGACGGGACGCCGCGCGATGTCGAGGGGCAGCGTCATGTTCTCGAGCGCGGTCAGGGTCGGCACGAGGTTGAACGCCTGGAAGACGAACCCGAGCCGGTCGCGGCGCAGCTTGGTCAGCCTGCGCTCGTTCATGCCGGACACCTCGAGGCCGTCGACGACGACCGTGCCCGCGTCGGTGCGGTCGAGCCCCGCCATGCAGTGCATGAGCGTCGACTTGCCCGAGCCGGAGGGGCCCATGATCGCCGTGAGCTCGCCGCGGCCGAAGTCGACGTCGACGCCCGCGAGCGCGTGCACCGCGGTGTCGCCCTTGCCGTACGTCTTGACCAGCCCGCGCGCGCTCGCGATCGGGGTCGTGTCCCTCGCCATGTCCTCCACCTCTCCCACCGGCACGTCGTCCGACGTCCGTGCTCACCTCACGGCACGCCAGGCATGCCCGCCACGGACGATGGTCCTCGCGCGCGGCGGCGGGGGACATGGGTGACGTCCCTGGTCAGGCCCTGGTCGGACCCTGAGCGGCGTCGGGTCGGCCCCCGGGGGCGGACCCCGGGCCGACGTCGACGGTGCGCGGTGCCGGCCGGTACGGCTCCTCCCGGACGGCGTGCGCGACGACGAGCTTGAGCACCATCACAGGTCCGAACCACGCGAGCCCGTCGGGCGTTCCCGCGATGGGTGCGGCGACGAGCGCGACGGTCGCGAATCCGAGCGCGACGGGCCGCTCGAGGTAGGCGGGGACGGACCGCACCACGATCACGCCCGCGAGCGGCACGAGGTACCACCACAGCGCCCACACCCAGGTCGTGTCCGGCACGACCGCCGCGAGGACGAACGGGTGGACGTGCAGCGCGGTGAACGCGACGTGGTCGTGCAGCACCCGGTCGACCCGGGTGACGGGTGGCGCGAGCGGGGCGTGGTAGAGCCTCTTGGCCGAGCCGAGCGCGTTCGCGGCGACACCGCCCGTGACGTCGAGCGCGACGAGGAGCACCACCGCCCACGTCAGCCAGGACCAGTCGTCGGGTGCGGTGAGCAGCAGGACGCCGACCGCGAGGGCCGTGGTCGCCCACACGACGCCCCGTTCGGCGCGCGTCGCCCCGGTCCCGAACAGCCAGTCGCGCGGGCCCGGCG
>NZ_JAPESW010000189.1 GCF_028527925.1 Cellulomonas fimi | reverse complement strand
ATGTTCCACCGGCCACAACCACACACACAGCCAACCGGCGAGGGCGCCTGTGGGTAAGTCGATAAAGTGATGTTGATAAGTGGTCAGCACCGAAATGCCGATCAACGCGAACCAGCCATGCACGAGCCAACGCCAGATTCCCTGGGTATGGCGTTGGTACATGACCCACAGGATCACCAGCAACGCGATGTGCAGGGATGGCGCCTGGTTGAACGGCTTGTCGAACCCCGCCAGCACTGCAAACAGCCAGCCAAACACGCCGTCCAGTTCCGGCCGTTCGAAGGTGAAGCGCAGCGGCCAGATCAGGAAGCAGCTCACGGCGATCACCTGGGCGCTCAGCAAACGCAGCGCATGTTGCTTCAACTCATGCCGGGTGTTGGGCAGCAACAGGGAAAACCCGTAGAGCAGGTCGATGGACCAGTAGGGCACGATGGTCCACGCCCAGAATGGCATATGGGTTTCCCAATCGAACACCAGCGTGCCG
>NZ_JAPESW010000188.1 GCF_028527925.1 Cellulomonas fimi | reverse complement strand
CTAGTGAGAGCACGTTTACGCTGCAGAATCTCAGCAAGACCACCTACTAACAACCCTCAACGTAAGTTCAATACAGCAGCTTTGAACAGAAACCACCAAAACACGTTATGAGGAGCTAGTTACTTCAGGACTGGAAGCGATTTCGGAGAGCCCAGATATCGAAACCAGCTGGAAACAGTGTATGGAAGTGGTCAAAACAACAGCCACAGAGATTCTTGGGATGCAGAAGCTTCAAAGAATTTTGGGTTGGAGAGACGAGGAGTATGATAAAGCTGTTGCCGAGAAAAACCTTCTTTATCAGAAAAACGTCCAAAGAAACACGAGAGCTACGAAGGAAGCGTTTCAAAACAAAAGGAGGGAGGTTGTGAAATTGGCTAGACAAAAGGAGATTCGAGAAAGCCCAGTTTGAAATGGTTGAATTTATGGAAGATCGGAATAAGGAGAAAGTTCTACGAGAACGTAAACCGGCAGCGGAAAGGATTTTCAACAACTACATCAAATACTATAAAATATTATATATATC
>NZ_JAPESW010000187.1 GCF_028527925.1 Cellulomonas fimi | reverse complement strand
CTGCGCTCCGCCACCCCCCGCCTCCTCCCCCCCCGTCCCACGCGTCTCCGCCGTGCCGTCCGACCACCCGCCCCGCCCGCCCGTTCCCCTCGCCTGCGCCTGGGCGCGCCGCCCCCCCTCAGGGCCCCCCCGCGGCCCTCCCCCCCCCCCCCCTCCCCTCCCCCCCCCCCCCCCCGCCGCCGCCCCCCGCCCCCCCGCCGCCCCCCCCCCCCCCCCCCGCCCCCCTCCCCCCCCCCCCCCCCCCCCCCCGCCCGCCCCCGCCCCCCCCCCCCCCCCCCCCCCCCCCCCCCCCCTCCCCCTCCCCCCCCCCCCCCGCCCCCCCCCCCCCCCCCCCCCGCCCCCCCCGCCCCCCCCCCCCCCCCGCCCCCCCCCCGCCCCCCCCGCCGCCCCCCCCCCCCCCCCCACCCCCCCCCCCCCCCGCCCCCCCCCCCCTCCCCCCCCCCCCCGCCCCCCGCCCCGCCCCCCCGCTCCCCCCGCCTCCCCACCCCCTCCACCCCCCCCCTGACCCCCACCCCTCCTCGCCC
>NZ_JAPESW010000186.1 GCF_028527925.1 Cellulomonas fimi | reverse complement strand
TCGAGGCGGGCAGTTGGTATTGGCACTTTGTGGATGTGGTGTGGATCGGGCTGTTTTTCTTCGTCTATGTGCTGTGAGAAGCCTTACCACGGTGCGTGAGACACCAGCTGGCCGCTGAAAAAGCCCCAGGCGATCAGCGCCACGGTGATCACGGCCAGTACGACACGCACGGTCAAGGCAGTGACGAGGCGATTGGAGTTGCCCTCGTCCTTGACCAGAAAGAACAAGCCACTGAACAGGCTCACAACGGTCGCGATCAGCATCAGGGCAATAGCGGCTTTGAGCATGGTCTGGCTCCAACGGGATGGGCGGGCAATGAAAACAAGTATAGCCAGCGCCATAAAATGCTTTCGGCCAGGAATCGCACCGACATTGGTGGTGTTGGTGCTGCTGCCGTTGATGGTCGGCCTGGGGTTCTGGCAGTTGTCTCGCGGCCATGAAAAACAGCTGCTGGTGGACAGCTACGCCGAGCGGCGCGGGGCAGATCCGATCAGCAGCGCGCAACTTAGCGACATGGCGGACCCGGCC
>NZ_JAPESW010000185.1 GCF_028527925.1 Cellulomonas fimi | reverse complement strand
ATGTGTACGCGGTGGAGCAGACCGGCTATCGCGGCCGTTACTTCGTACTCAAGGGCCACCTGTCGCCGCTGGACGGTCTGGGCCCGGAAACCATCGGCATTCCGCAACTGGTGGCGCGCATTGAAGAACAGGGCACTTTCAATGAAGTGATCCTCGCCACCAACCCGACGGTGGAAGGTGAGGCGACCGCGCACTACATTGCGCAATTGCTGACCAACAAAGGCTTGATCACCTCGCGTATTGCCCATGGCGTACCGTTGGGTGGCGAGCTGGAGTTGGTGGACGGTGGAACGTTGGCGCATTCCTTCGCTGGCCGCAAACCCATCGCCCTATAACGATGCTCCTGTAGGAGCCGGCTTGCCGGCGATGCGGGCGACGCATTTTTCCGCATAGGCCGTGGTGATGATATCGCCGGCAAGCCGGCTCCTACACAGCGCCAGGCTTGAAAGCCAAGCAAGCGCTTGGTAAGTTCGCTCCACCTCACCGTGGAGCTTGCCGATGTATGCCTATCAGGACTACTTCGACCCCAGC
>NZ_JAPESW010000184.1 GCF_028527925.1 Cellulomonas fimi | reverse complement strand
CATCGAAAAACTGCGCGAAGTCGGTGCGCTGATGCAAACCGCCACCATCCAGCACAGCTACATGCACTGCTGGCGCCACAAGACCCCGCTGATCTACCGCGCCACCGCGCAGTGGTTCATCGGCATGGACAAAGAGCCAACCAGCGGCGACACGCTGCGTGTCCGCTCGCTCAAAGCCATCGAAGACACCCAGTTCGTCCCGGCCTGGGGCCAGGCGCGCCTGCACTCGATGATCGCCAACCGTCCGGACTGGTGCATCTCCCGCCAGCGTAACTGGGGCGTGCCGATCCCGTTCTTCCTGAACAAGGAAAGCGGCGAGCTGCACCAACGTACCGTCGAACTGATGGAGCAGGAGGCCCAACGCGTTGAACAGGAAGGCATCGAGGCCTGGTTCAAGCTGGACGCCGCCGAACTGATGGGCGACGAAGCGCAGCAGTACGACAAGATCAGCGACACCCTGGACGTGTGGTTCGACTCCGGCACCACTAACTGGCACGTGCTGCGCGGCTCGCACCCGATGGGTCACGAAACC
>NZ_JAPESW010000183.1 GCF_028527925.1 Cellulomonas fimi | reverse complement strand
CCGCACGCTGACCGGGACCACCTTTGATCTGTTTATCGGCGAAACGCCACTAAATATCGCCGGTAAGACCCGTTATGCAAAAACCATAAATGCGGGTCTTCCGGGGCCGCTGCTGCGCTGGAAAGAAGGCGACACTGTCACGCTAAGGGTAAAAAACCGCCTGTCAGAGCCGACCTCTGTTCACTGGCATGGCATTATCCTGCCGGCAAATATGGATGGCGTACCGGGTCTCAGTTTTCACGGTATCGAACCGGACGACACGTATGTTTACTCCTTTAAAATAAAGCAGAACGGAACTTACTGGTATCACAGCCATTCCGGTCTGCAGGAGCAGGAAGGAGTATACGGTCCGATTATTATCGATGCCGCTGAACCTGAGCCGTTTCAGTGGGACAGCGAGCAGGTAGTGCTGCTGACCGACTGGTCTGATGAAAAAGCCTCAGACATTCTCGCAAAACTGAAAAAGCAGTCAGATTATTACAACTTCGCTAAACCCACCGCTACCGACTTTTTCCGTGATGCGCGGGAGAAA
>NZ_JAPESW010000182.1 GCF_028527925.1 Cellulomonas fimi | reverse complement strand
GCCCTTGAGTTACCGCATCACACCGCTTGGAGCCGCTCGATGAGCGCTTACCTCAACGCCCTGGGCGTGATCTGCGCCCTTGGCCGCGGCCAGGACGAGGTCAGCCGCAGCCTGTTTGCCGGGGACTGCTCCGGCATGCGCCCTGAAAGCGGCTGGGTGCCGGAGCGCGTATTGCCGGTGGGCGCCGTGAAAGGCGACTTGGCAATCATCCCGCCCGAGTTGGGCCAGCAAAGCAGCCGCAATAACCAGTTGCTGCTGGAAGCGGCGTTGCAGATCGAAGGCGATATCCGACAGGCGATCCACACCTACGGCGCGTCACGGGTCGGCGTTGTGCTCGGCACCAGCACCTCGGGCATCGACGAAGCCAGTCGGGGCATCGCGCACTTTTTGCGGGAACACCAGTTCCCCGGCGACTACGACTACCAGCAGCAGGAACTCAGCGCTCCGGCGAATTTCCTCGCCGACTGGCTGCAACTGAGTGGCCCGGCCTATGTGATCTCCACCGCCTGCACCTCCAGCGCCCGTGCCTTGATT
>NZ_JAPESW010000181.1 GCF_028527925.1 Cellulomonas fimi | reverse complement strand
GCCTTGGCGCGGCGCAAATCGCTTTGAAGTACCAGGGCTGCGCCATCGGTGAGCGCGTGGCGTTTTGTGGCAGCGGGCCGTTGCTCTATCTGGTCGCCTATCAATACGCCAAGGCTGGGGCCAAGGTGGTGGCGGTGCTCGACAGCGCGCCGTTCAGTGCCCAATGCCGTGCCTTACCAGCGTTGCTCGGACAACCGACGACCTTGGCCAAAGGCTTGTATTACCGCTCCCGGCTGACGCCCCATGGGATTCCCGTGCATCAGGGCGCCACGCTTAAACAGACCGACGGAACGCAACGGGGCTGCGGCATTCAATGGGGTGACCAGACTCTGCCGTGCGACGCCGTGGCTTTTGCCCATGCCCTGCGCAGCGAGACGCAACTGGCGGACTTGCTTGGCTGTGAGTTCACCTGGAATGCCCTTAACCGCGCGTGGCTGCCACAACGGGACAGCGCCGGACGCAGCAGCGTCAACGGCGTGTACCTGGCGGGCGATGGGGCCGGGATCATGGGCGCGGACGCCGCGCAAATGGCCGGTGAACGTGC
>NZ_JAPESW010000180.1 GCF_028527925.1 Cellulomonas fimi | reverse complement strand
TCTTCGGGGATGCGCGTAAGGCGCTCGCGCAACTCGGCGGCCAATTCAGGCGCCAACGGAGGCTTGAACAGACGGCCTTCGTTGAGCAATTCGTCGAGCAACAGCGGAAAGCGTGTGATCTGTTCGGCAATCCACGGGCTGGCGGCGCATAGGGTCAACAGGCGACGCAGGGCGTCGGGGTTTTCCGTGAGCAGCACCAGATAAGCGGAACGCCTCGCGACGTCTTCGACCAATGGCAGCACGCGCTCCAACACCAGGTCCTGGTTGGCGTGTTCCACCGCTTGGGCAAGCAGGCGCGGAATAAATGCATCCAACCGCTCACGCCCCAAACGCTGCATGGCTCGCAGTTGCGGGCTGTTGCGCAGGCCGGCCAACGCCTTGAGCGCCTTGGTCGCGTCGGTGAAGCCGCCTTCGGCCAATTGCCGGCAGGCGGCCTCTTCATCTTGGGATTCTTCCCACAGCGGCAACCACTCACCGCCCACCACCAACTCGCTTTCTTCGCCCTCTTCTTCGTCAGGATCGGCGATCACCTGGCGGAAATGCCAGTC
>NZ_JAPESW010000017.1 GCF_028527925.1 Cellulomonas fimi | reverse complement strand
GCAGCGCGCCGGGGTGGCCGAGGACCGCCTGTGGGTCGCCGCGGCAGCGGTCGCGGGGGGGCTGCGGCGGGAACAGGCGGCCGGGGGAGAGCCCCGCGACGGACCCGTGCCCGGCGATGGGCGGGGTGAACAGGCCCTGGCCCGGAATCGCGCCGCGCACCGCGGACCGGATGGCGCCGTGGCCGATGAACTCGACGCTCGTCCGTACGACCCCCAGCCGGAGGCCTGACGTGCGCCGCTCCACCACCACCGCGGCCGCGGCCGCCCTGCTCACGCCGCTGCTCGTCGCCCTCGCCTGCTCCCCGGCGCTCGCCGCGGGCGCAGTCTCCGGCTCCGGCGACGGCGACGTCACCGTGACCAACACCGAGACCATCCAGGCCCGGCTCTCCGCGACGGGCGCCCTGCAGGAGGCGCGCGTCTACGACCAGCTCGCGTTCACCGGCCACGGCAGCGCGACCGTCGAGAACCCGGTGTCCACGAAGGGCCTGCGGAACCTCGACGGCTTCGGCGGGTACCGCGTCGTCGACGGTCGGCTCGTCGCGACCGTCGACGTCGACGGCGAGCGCCGCGCGCGCACGGTCAGCACCTACGACCGCGACCTGCCCCTCACGGTCGAGGTCGAGTACACGCTCGACGGCAAGCCCGTGCAGCCGGGGGCCGTCGTCGGCCGCTCCGGAACCCTCGGCGTCCACTACACCGTCACCAACACGACCGGGAAGACGCAGGACGTCACCTACGACGACGGGACCGGCACCCAGGCCACCGCCTCCGCCGAGACCGTCGTGCCGATGATCGGCCAGCTCGTCACCGTCCTGCCGTCCAGCTTCACCGACGTGCGGTCCGACGAGGCCGGTCTCGCGGGCGACGGCCGCGGCGGCACACGGCTGCAGTTCCAGATGACGCTCTTCCCGCCCATCGGCTCCGCGACCGCCGAGTTCGAGTACACCGCGACGGTCCGCGGCGCCGTCGTCCCGCCCGCGACCCTCACGTCGATGCCCGTCTCCCCGCTCGACTACCCGTCGTTCAAGGGCGGCGCGGAGAGCTACCGGTCCGGCGCGCAGAAGGGCGTCGACCTCACCGCGGGTGCGACGCAGATCGACGACTCCGTCCTGCAGCTCCACGACGGCGCCGCCCAGCTCCTCGCGGGCCTCCTCCAGCTCCGCGACGGCGCCGCCGAGCTCTCCGCGGGCCTGAACGACGAGGCCGCCCCCGGCGCCGCGGAGCTCGCGGGCGGCCTGAACGGCCAGGCTGCACCGGGTGCCGCGACGCTGGACGCAGGCCTCGGACAGCTCGCGCCAGGCGGACAGCGCTTGGCCTCCGCGCTCAACGACCTGCTCTCCCCCGGGGCGTCGCGACTCTCTGCAGTGCTCGCCGGCGAGGTGGCACCAGGCGCGGGTCGCCTCGCATCCGCCCTGGACGCCGAGCTCGCACCGGGCGCCGGTCGCCTCGCATCCGCCCTGGACGACCAGCTCGCACCGGGCGCCCAGCGCCTCGCGACCGGGCTGAACGGTCAGCTCGCTCCTGGTGCGCAGCAGCTGGCCGCCGAGCTGGGGACGAAGGCCGTACCCGGTGCCGCTCAGGTCGCCGCGGGTGCCCAGCAGCTCGACACGGGCCTCGCCCAGGTACGAGCAGGAGCGCCCCAGCTGCTCGGCGGGCTCGCTCAGGTCAGCGGCGGTCTGGACCTCGTCGACGCCGGCCTCGCCAAGCTGTACGGCGACATCGGTGCACTTCCGCAGGACCCGGGCGTCCAGCAGCTCCAGGCGGGTATCGCGACGCTCAGGGCCGCGTCCGCGACGCTCACGGGTGCGGTCGACCAGGTCCGCACCGGCATCGCGGGGGCCTCGACCAAGGCGACAGCGCTGTCGGACGGCGCGGTCACGCTCGGTGGTCAGCTCGATGCTGCCGTGGACGCCCTGGGGTCGCTCCGCGCCGGCATGGACCCGGCCTACCTCGCGCAGTACGACGCGGTCGTCGGGCAGCTGACGGCAGGCGTCCCCGTGCTCACCGACCGGACGGACCCCGCGACCATCGCGGGCGGGGCGACGGCACTCGCCCAGGGCCTCACCGGCGCAGCCGGGACGCTCGCGCAGATCGAGTGCGGGCTCGACAGCGGGTCGCTTCCCGGGACGTGCGACGCCGCGAAGCCGGGCGTCGTCCAGGGTCTTGCCGCGGTCGACGCGGGCGTGAGTGCGCTCGTGTCCGGGGTCGTCTCGAAGGTGCAGGCGGGCGTCGGCGACGACGACGACACGTCGGTCGACGGCACCCTGCGCGGTGGCGTCCATTCGCTCCAGGTCGGCACGGACGCGATCAGCGCCGGTGGCGGCACCCTCGCGTCAGGGCTCGACGCCCTCGGGACAGGTGCCACACAGCTGAACGCCGGTGCCGGCGCGCTCTCGACCGGTCTGGCGACGGCCGCTTCAGGATCCGCCGCCCTCGCGGCCGGCCTCCGGGACGCGGCGACGGGGTCAGCCGCCCTGTCGACAGGCCTGGCCGAGTCGGCCTCCGGCTCGAAGCGCCTCGCTGCGGGCCTCGTCGAGTCCGCCTCCGGCTCGAAGCGGCTGGCCGCGGGCCTCGTCGAGTCCTCGGACGGTGCCAAGCGCCTCGCGGCCGGTCTCGTGGAGTCGGCAGCCGGCTCGACGCGCCTGTCGAGCGGTCTTGTCGACGCGGCGGCTGGCGCGCACCGGCTGTCCGACGGGATCGACGACGCCGCGGACGGGTCGCAGCGTCTGGCCGACGGGCTCGTCGACGCGGCCGACGGCTCGACGCTCCTGGCCGACGGTCTGGACAGCGCGGCCGAGGGTGCGCCGAAGCTGGTCGACGGGACGCAGCAGCTCTCCGACGAGGGCACGTCGCAGGTCGTCGCGAGCGGCCAGGCCACGGCGGAGGACTTCGGCGTCAAGTACGCGGTCCTCGCGGCCGGTGCGGAGCGGGCTCAGGTGGAGGGCATGGCCTACGGCGCACCCGAGGGTGCGGTCGGCGCCACGGCGTACTCGCTCGAAATCGCGGGGGTCGACGGCGCGGGTGCGACGAACCTCGGCCGGCTGGCCGCAGCGATCGCCCTGTTCGCCGCGGGGATCGGCGTGGCGACGCTGGCGCGTCGTCGGATGCCCTGACCCCTCCGCAGGACATCGGAGGCGTGCGGTCCCGCTCGGGGCCGCACGCCTCCGTCGTTCCGGCGTCCTCCGAGCGCGAGGAACCGGGGCCGCGGTGGCGCACCGCGTCCCGTGCGACGAGCGCGCGACCGGCGGCCCGGCGCCGTCTCAGCGGGGGAGCGTGAGGATCTGCGCGCCGTCGTCGGTGATCGCGACCGTGTGCTCGGAGTGCGCGGTGCGGCAGCCGGTCGCGCTGCGCAGCGTCCAGCCGTCGGGGTCGGTCACGAGCTCGTCGGTGTCGGCCATGACCCACGGCTCGAGCGCGAGCAGCAGGCCGGGGCGCAGCGTGTACCCGCGCCCGGGCCGGCCGGTGTTGGGCACGTGCGGGTCCTGGTGCATGGTCGTCCCGACGCCGTGCCCGCCGAACTCGGTGTTCACGGGGTAGCCGGCACCGGTGAGGACCGTGCCGATCGCGTGCGAGACGTCGCCGAGCCGGACGCCAGGACCGACGGTCGCGATCGCGGCGGCGAGCGCGCGCTCGGTCGCGTCGATGAGCGCGACGTCCCCGGCCGGCACCGCGGAACCGACGACGAAGCTGATCGCCGAGTCCGCGACCACTCCCCCGAGCGACACGGCCAGGTCGAGCGTGAGCAGGTCGCCGTCCGCGAGCGCGTAGTCATGCGGGAGCCCGTGCAGGACGGCGTCGTTGACGGACGTGCAGATGTAGTGCCCGAACGGCCCGCGGCCGAAGGACGGCGCGTAGTCGACGTAGCAGGACTCGGCGCCGGCGTCGGTGATCATGCGCTGCGCCCAGCGGTCGATGTCGAGCAGGTTGGTGCCGACGGTCGCGCATCCGCGGAGGGTCTGGAGGATGTCGGCGACGAGCGCGCCGGTGTCGCGGGCTCGTCGCACCTCGGTGGGCGACAGGATCTCGATCATCGGGCCAGACCTTCCGCGGTGCGAATAACTATCCCGGCCATACTATCCCGGTATTAGTATCGGTGGCATGGTCCGGTTGCCGCTCACGCCCGACGACGTCGCCCGGGGACAGCGCCTCGGCGCGCTGCTGCGGCGCGCGCGTGCCGACCGGTCGATCCTCACGGTGGCGCTCGACGCCGGCATCTCGCCCGAGACGCTGCGCAAGATCGAGTCGGGCCGTGTCGCGACCCCCGCCTTCCCGACGGTCGCCGCGATCGCCGAGGTCCTCGGCCTCTCGCTAGACGCGGTGTGGGACGCGATCAAGGGCCCGGACGCGCTCGACCGCGTCGAGCCTGAGAGCGGCACGCGTCTCGCCTCGTAGCCGTCGGCCCGCACCTCCGACCACACCCGCCGCCACCGGCTGCGTCGCCACTCCCCGCCCTAGCCCGGAGCCCGTCCCCGTGATCTCCACCCTGCTCGTCGCCCACCCGTGGTTCGGCCCGACGGTCCTCGCCGTCCTGGTCGTGACCGGCCCGCTGCTCGGGTGGTGGCTCCTCGGCCGCCCGCCGCGCGTGTCGTGGGCGCTGTTCGGCGTCTCGCTCGTCCCCGTCGTGCTGCTCACGCTCGTCCCCGTCCAACGCGAGCTGTTCGAGCGCTGCGCGGTCGGCTGGGCGCTCCCGACGTTCGGCCGGGTCGAGCTCCTCGCCAACGTCCTGCTGTTCGTCCCGCCCGTGCTGCTCGCGGCCGTGGCGACCCGTCGGCCGCTGCTCGCGCTGCTGGGCGGTGTCCTCGCGTCGGCGTGCATCGAGGCGGTGCAAGCGCTGCTGCCGGTGCTCGGACGTTCGTGCGACACGAACGACTGGCTCTCCAACGCGATCGGCGCCGCGCTGGGTGCCGTACTCGCCGCGGTCGCGCTCGTCCTCGCGCGACGACACAGCCCGCGGACCGACGACGCGCAGGAACCGGTCGACGCCGTGCGCGCTGAGGACGCCGTGCGCTGAGGACGCCGTGCGCTGAGGACGCCGTGCGCTGACCACGACGCCGTGCCCTCACCACCGTTCCCCTGCCGGACGCGGCGTGCCGTGCGGTCGGGCCACCGCGCCGCAGCGTGCACCCGTCCGTCGCCGGCCGACCGACGCGACGACCCGTCCCGCGGTCGGCTCAGGCCAGCCCGCCGACGTAGACCCCGCGTGCCCGGAGCTCCTCGATCCCGGGCGTCGTCCCCGGCAGGCCCTCGACGTCGACACCGAGCAGGGCCGGCGCGTCCACGAGCGGCCGCAGATCGGCCACCGGGTTGCCGCCGATCCACAGCTCGTCGAGGGCCGGCATCCCGGCGAGCGGCGCGAGGTTCACGACCTGGTTGTCGCGCGCGTCGATCTTGGTCAGCTGTGCCGCGCCCGCCAGGGGGGACAGGTCGACGACGGCCGCGTCCGAGACGTCGAGCTCGATCAGGCCGCTGGACCCGGCGAGCGGCGACAGGTCCGACACGCCCGTGCCGCCCAAGCCGACGAATCGCAACGAGGTCGTCCCCGCGAGCGGACCCAGGTCGCGCACCCCCGTCCCCGACAGGCCGAGGTTGTCGAGCGGCAGCCCCGCCAGCGGCGTCAGGTCCGCGACGCGCGGGTTGTTCGTCAGGCGCAACGACGTGAGCCGGGTCAGCGCCGCGAGCGGCCGCAGGTCGGCCACGTCCTGGCCCGTCAGGTCGACCTCCCGCACCGACGTGAGCCGCTCGACGCCGTCCAGCGACCGGATCTGCGCACCTCCGCTGCGACGCGGGCAGTCGACGGCGAACACGTCGTCGAACCCGCGCGGCGCGAGCCCGTCACCCCGGCCCGCGCCGAGGGCCCGCTCGAGGCACGCCGCGAGCACGGGATCGGCCACGACCTCGTCGACGACGCGCTGCTCCGCGACCCGCACGCTCGACGCGGTCCCGACGACGACCACCACGACGGCCGACACGCCGAGGGCGATCAGGCGTCGCCGCCGCTCGATCGCCCTGCGCTCCTCAGGTGCCGCCGTCCGGACGGACGGCTCCCCGCCCTCGAGGCGACGCCACGCGACCACGGCGCACGATCCGGCGACGACCGCCGCCGTGGTGGCGACCAGGCCAGCCGCGACCACCCCGTCCTGCAGCACCACCGCGAGGGACGACGGCCCGCCGCGGTACCGCGCGACCGAGACGACCGTCCGCGCGGTCCACGCGGCGGCGGAGAGAGCGGTCGCCGACGCACCGACCGCCACGGCCAGCGCACCGCCGACGACGGGACCCCGGCGCCGCAGCAGGACGCCGATACCGGCCGCGCCCAGCCCGGCCCCCACGCACGTGAGCCACACGCCCGCGAGCGTGCGGGGTGACGACACGAGCAGCCAGATCCACGGCCGGGACGGCAGGCGCACGGAGGCGGGGTCGGCCGAGACGACGAGCAGCCCGGCGACGACCGCCACCGCGCCGGCCGCCACGACACCCACGACGACACCGGCGCCGCGCGACGTCGGGCGGCGCGCCCCGGGCGCGACCGACCACGACCCGTCCACCCGCGACGCGACGCTCGCGGTGTCCGGCCCAGCGGCGGGCGACCGTCGCGCCACCCCGTCCAGCAGGAGCGCGACCGCGGGGACGAGCCCGAGCACGAGGACCAGCAGCGGCAGCGCGTCCCCACGCAGAGCCCACAGCGCCTCGACGGCGTCCGACGGTGCGCCCTCCCCGAGCAGCGCGCGGAACCCGTTCCCGACCGTCGCCCACGTCCCGCCGCCGACCAGCGTCGCGGCGGTCCAGACCCCCGCGACCGCGGCGACGCCTGCACCGGCACGCCGCACGGTCTCGACGCGCGCCCCGTCGGGCATCCCGTCTCCTGTCGGTCGTCCGGCGGCCACCGGATCCGGTGCCGGGCCGACCGTACCCAGCGGCCGACGGCGCCCGGACCGGGTCGGTGTCGAGGTGTAGTGAAGGCTCTGCGCGGAGCGCCGCCGTCGCGGCGACGGCGTGCACGCAGAGCCGTCCGTCCCCGTCGAACCGCATCGTCGACCGCGTCCGACGCCGGAGTACGGTGACGTTCGTGAGCACCGGGCTGCTCGACCGCGACCGCGAGCTGGCCACGCTGACCCGGCACCTCACCTCGATCCGGGCCGGTGCGGGCCGGGTGGTCGTCGTCGAGGGTCCGGCCGGGATCGGCAAGTCGAGCCTGCTGGCGGCCGCCGCCCGGGCCGCTGCCGCGGACGGCTTCGTGACGTGCTCGGCGCGCGGCGGACCGCTCGAGTGCGACGCCGTCTGGGGCATCGCCCGCCAGCTCTTCGAGCCGGTCCGCAGGCGCGGGGACTGGGCGGACCTGACGACCGGCGCGGCGGCACTGGCCGGTCCGGCGCTGGCGCTGGCCGCACCCGAGCCGGCGCCCGGCGGCGACGCGATGCACGCCGCGGTGCACGGGCTGGTCTGGCTCGTCAGCAACCTCGCCGAGCGCCAGCCGGTGCTCCTCGTGGTCGACGACGCGCACTGGGCGGACGCGTCGTCCCTGCGCTGGCTCGCCACGCTGTCGCGCCGGCTCGTCGACGTGCCGGTCGGGGTGCTGTGCGCGGTCCGCTCCGGGGAGCCCGCCCCGTCGGCCGACCTGCTGGCCGAGCTCCTGGCCGCGGCACCCGATCCCACCGTGCGGCTCGGTCCCCTGGGCCTCGCCGCCGTGGAGGACATCGTCGCCGGCGCGCTGCCGGGGGCCGAGCAGGCGTTCGTCGAGGCCTGCCACACCGCGAGCGCCGGCAACCCGTTCCTGCTGCATGTGCTGGTCGCGCAGGTGCAGTCCGAGGGCATCGCGCCGACGCGGGCGTCGGCGGCGCGGCTCGACCAGGTCGGGGCCGACCAGGCGGCGCGGAGCGTCGTCCGGCAGCTCGCGCGTCTGCCGGCCGGCGCCGACCGGCTGGCCGGGGCGCTGGCGGTGCTGGGTCGGGACGCGCCGGTGCGGCACGCCGCCGTGCTCGCGGGGTGCTCGCTGCCCCAGGCTGCCGCGCTGGCCGACGCGATGCGCGCCGCCGGACTCGTGCACGGCGAGCACGAGCTCACCCTGGCGCACCCGCTGATCGCGTCGTCGCTCGCCGCACACCTGGGACACGGGGAGCGCGCACGGCTGCACCGGCAGGCCGCCGACCTGCTGGCCGGTGAGGGGGCCGAGCCCGAGGGGGTGGCGCTGCACCTGCTCCGCACCGACCCGGGTGCCGACGCCGTGGTGGTGCGCACGCTGCGGGCCGCGGCTGCGGGTGCGGGCGCCCGTGGCGCACCGGAGAGCGCGGCGGCGTACCTGCGCCGCGCGCTCGTCGAGCCCCCGGCGGGTCGGGAGACCTCCGCCGCGGTGCACCTCGAGCTCGGCCTCGCCCAGGCGGCGCGGTGGCAGCCCGACGCGCCGGCCCTGCTGCGCACGGCGGTCACGCTCGCCGACCCGTCGCACCTGCGGGTCGCGGTGGCCCTGCGCGGAGCTCGCGCGCTGGGGATCGCGGGGATGTTCGAGGAGGCCATGGACCTGGCGCGGCGAGGGCTCGCAGGTGCGGGCAGCGCATCCGACCGGGCCGTCCCGGGCGCCGCCGAGGAGCGGGAGCGCCTGGAGCACGAGCTGGTCATGGACGCCGCGATGCAGGCCGGCACCCACGCCGAGGCCGTCCGACGGCTCCGCGCCGCGCCGTCGGACCCGTTGCTGCCGGGCCTGGCCGCGGTGAACGCGGCGATGGGCGCCACCTGGGCCGGGCTCCCCGCGACGACGGTGAGCCGGCTGCTCGCGCCCGCGCTGGTCCGCGACGTGTTCAGCACCGAGATGGACTCCCTGCTCCCCACCGCCGCGGCCGTCGTCCTCGTCGGCATCGACGAGCTCGACGCCTCCATCGCCTGGTCGACGGCCCTGATCGACGTGGCGCGTCCGCGGGGTTGGCTCCTCGCGCTCACGCAGGGGTGTCTCCGGCGGTCGATGGCCCTGGTGCGCGCCGGGCGGATCCGCGACGCCGAGCCCGACGCCCGTCTGCTGTTCGAGGTCATCCACGGCAACACCCCGCCTGCGGCGTTCACGTGGGCGCTGCACACGCTCGTCGACGTCCTCACCGAGGCCGGCCACCTGGACGAGGCCGAGACCGTGCTGCTGGAGACGGGCCACGGCGGGGCGCCACCGCCGGGAGCCATGGGCTCGCCGTTGCTGCTGCAGAGCCGCGCGCGCCTGCGGCTCGCGCAGGGGCGCTTCGACGAGGCCTACGCCGACACGGAGGAGGCCCGGGTCCGGTGCGAGGAGCTGACGGTGCAGCACCCGGTCCTCGCGGCGTGGCGGGTGACGCAGGTCGAGGCCCTCGTCGCGCTCGGTGAGCGGCGTCGGGCCGAGGTCATCGCCCGCGAGCAGCTCCGGCTGGCCGACCTGCTCGGCACACCCGGCGCCCGCGCCACCGGCAGGCGGACCCTCGCCGCGACGATCGACGGCCCGTCGCGCGTGCCGCTGCTCGAGCAGGCGACCGACCTCGCCGCGTCGTCGCCCGCGCGGCTCGAGCGCGTCCGCTGCCTCGTGGACCTCGGGGCGGCGCTCCGGCGGTCGAACCGGCGGGCCGACGCGCGGACACCGCTGCGCGCGGCTCGGGACCTCGCCGACCAGCACGGGATGACGCTGCTGGCCGGACGTGCCCGCGACGAGCTGCACGCCAGCGGCGCCCGTCCGCGACGACCCGCGACGACCGGACCAGGCTCGCTCACCCCGGCGGAGCACCGCGTCGCGACCCTCGCGAGCCAGGGGGTCGGCAACCGCGACATCGCCGGCCAGCTCTACGTCACCCGGCGCACGGTGGAGACGCACCTGACGCACGCCTTCCAGAAGCTCGGCGTCCGCAGCCGCGCTGAGCTCCCCGACGCCCTCGGCGAGCCGCACCTGGCGCGGCCGGGACCGGCCGGTGCGGCCGCGCGCTGACGTCAGGGGTGGGCCAGGAAGAAGTCGACGACCTGCTGCCGGAAGTCGCTCGTGAGGACGTGCGACCCGTACAGCTCGTTGACCTGGCGCTGCGCCTCGGCCTGGAAGTCCGTCGTGAAGGACGGCCCGGGCGACACGACGGCCCAGTTGATCGCACTCGCAGGCCCGACCGGGACCGAGCACGCGTCGAGCTGCGCGCCCGCCTGGAGGTCCGCGACCGCGTCGGCGGAGTCGGCGGGGCTCACGCTCGAGGTCGGGTCGCTGATGCGCTCGAAGGCCTCGGGCAGCAGGCCGGCCGGCTCGTTGACGTAGAACGCCCAGTCGACGCCGCTCGCCGCGATCGCGGCCCAGTTCGCGACGAGCCCCGCGTCGGTCGGCGGGATGCGCTGGTCGTTGCGGCCCACGACCCACAGCGTCGGGGGCGGCAGGACGACCGTGCTCGAGAACGTGCTCGCGACGCCCCGGACGTTGAACAGCGCAAGCGCCCGGGCCGGCGTGAACACGGTCGCGAGGCTCGCGAACGCGCCGCCCGACGAGAAGCCGAGGTAGTAGACGTCCGACCCGGCGAACCCGAGGAGGGAGATCAGCGCGTCCACGTTGACGAGGTCCTGGTTCGTCACGGGGTCCGCCGTCATGTCGTAGTCACCGCTCGGGCCGGCGCTGTCCAACGCCGCGACCGCGTAGCCGGCGTCGACGAGCGCCTCGACCTGGAGCCGGTTCTCCATCAGCCGGAACCAGACGCTCCCGCCACCTCCGCCGTCGAACAGCACGACCAGACCGATCGCGCCCGCCGGGACGTGGTGCCGCACCGTCGCCCCGTTGACGCTGGTCGCGGTCAGCGTCCAGGTGAAGCTCGGTGGTGCGTTGTCTTCTCTGTGCCAGCACATGTCGACTCCTCATCCCGCCGAGGTGAGGACCTCGATGTCGGACAGCTCGTCGTCCGTGAAGATCGGCGGCAGCGGGCTGTGCACGCGGACGTTGACCATGATCTCGTCGGCGTCGCCGACGGGGTCCTCGCCGAGGACCGAGCGGGCGACGGTGTGGCGCTCGACCACGCCTTCGAAGACCTGGTCCCTCTCTCCGTCGGTGACCTCGAACCGGTGCCGGGGGAACTCGGTGAGCGTCGGTCCCTTGATCCCGCCGTCGGAGCCGTGCGCGGTCGTGTGCGCGTGGAAGTTGAGCCCCATGGCCGCCAGGTGCCGGTCGATGGGCGTGAAGGTGGCGTCGTACTCGACGCGCAGCGTGACCTGGCCCTCGGACTCGCTCAGGGTCAGGTTGGGGTTGGTGATGCTGGGCATGATCCGTCTCCCGGTGTGCCTGCCGAGGCGCTGGTCGCCTCCGTCGGCACGAGCCTTCGCCCCGCGGCGGTGCCGCACATCGTGGTGGGCACCACGAGGATCCGTGACGCGCCCCCGCACGGGGACCGTGCCCCGGGGACCGGGGACCGTGACGGCCTAATCGATTCCGCTCCCGGAGCGCCCCTGACCTGCTGCGCGGGCGCCCTAGCGTGGACGGAGCCTTCCCCCGACGACCGTGCCGGCCGGGCCTCGTGGTGACGGCACCCTCACCCGTCGTCCGTCCAACGAAGGACCGCCATGTCACGGAACACCCACCACCGAGGGCCACGCCGGGCCCGCGTCGCCGCCGTCGCGGTCGCCGCCGCCCTGGCCGTGTGCGGCGTCGTCGCCCCGCAGGCGGCGTTCGCGGCCCCCGACCCGGGCTCGCAGGTCAAGGTCAACCAGGTCGCCTACGTGCCGGGCGTCGCCAAGGTCGCGACGCTGGTCAGCACGTCGACATCGCCCGTCGCGTGGACGCTGCGGAACGCGGCCGGCACGACGGTCGCGTCCGGCCAGTCGACCGTGCGGGGCGCCGACGCGCTCTCCGGCGACTCGACCCACCTGATCGACTTCTCGACGTTCGACACCCCGGGCTCCGGCTACGTCCTGTCGGCCGCCGGCGCGAGCAGTCTCCCCTTCGACATCTCCGCGGATCCCGTCAAGAAGCTCCGCTACGACGCGCTCGCGTTCTTCTACCACCAGCGCAGCGGCATCGCGATCGAGTCGCAGTACGTCGGCGGCACCTACGCGCGGGCCGCCGGGCACCTCGGCGTCGCGCCGAACCAGGGCGACACGAGCGTGCCGTGCCGGCAGTCGTGCGGGTACAGCCTCGACGTGCGCGGCGGCTGGTACGACGCCGGTGACCAGGGCAAGTACGTCGTCAACGGCGGCATCGCGACGTGGCAGCTGCAGAACGCCTACGAGCGGACGCTGCACGTCGCGGGCGCCGACGCCACGGCGCTGGCCGACGGGACGATGGCGATCCCCGAGCGCGCCAACGGCGCCCCGGACGTGCTCGACGAGGCACGGTGGGAGGTCGAGTTCCTGCTCCGCATGCAGGTGCCGGTCGGGCGCACCGACGCCGGGATGGTGCACCACAAGATCCACGACGAGAACTGGACCGCGCTCCCGACGATCCCGGCACGGGACAGCCAGCGTCGGCTCCTGTCGCCGGTGAGCACCGCGGCGACGCTCAACATGGCGGCCGTCGCCGCGCAGGCGTCGCGCCTGTGGAAGACGCTCGACCCGACGTTCTCCGCGAAGGCCCTCTCGGCCGCGCAGACCGCGTACGCGGCGGCGAAGGCGAACCCGAACCGGCTCGCCTCGAGCTCCGACGGGACGGGCGGTGGTGCCTACAGCGACGACTCGGTGACCGACGAGTTCTACTGGGCCGCCGCCGAGCTGTACGCGACGACCGGCTCCGACCAGTACCGCGCCGACGTCACCGGCTCGTCGCTGTACAAGGGCCGCAGCTTCGCGCAGCGCGGGTACGACTGGGGCTGGACCGGCGGGCTCGGCGACACGACGCTCGCGCTCGTCCCCAACGGTCTGCCGGCCACCGACGTCGCCGCGACCCGCTCCGCGATCGTCGCGTTCGCCGACGCCGCCCTCACCCGCCAGAACGCCCAGGCCTACCCCGCGCCGAACAACGCCGGGTCGGTCTACTACTGGGGCTCGAACGGCCAGGTGGCGAACAACGCGAACGCCCTCGCGCTCGCGTACGACTTCACCGGCCAGGCGAAGTACCGCACGGGCGTCTTCGCGACGCTCGACTACTTCCAGGGCCGCAACCCGCTGAACCAGTCGTACATCGCGGGTTACGGCGAGCGGGCCGTGCAGAACGTGCACCACAGGTTCTGGGCGCACCAGGCCGACGCGTCGCTGCCCATCGCACCTCCGGGGTCGTTCTCGGGCGGCCCGAACAGCGAGCTGCAGGACCCGATCGCCGCCGCCCACCTCGGTGGCTGCGCGGCGCAGAAGTGCTTCGTCGACCACATCGAGGCGTACTCGGTGAACGAGGTCGCGATCAACTGGAACTCGGCGCTGGCCTGGCTCGCGAGCTGGGCGGCCGAGCACGCGGGGACCGCGCCGGCCGTCGACACGACACCGCCGGCCGTCCCGGGCACGCCGACCGCGAGCGCCGTCACGGACACGTCGGTCACCCTGACCTGGACCGCGTCGAGCGACCCCGAGAGCGGGATCGCCGGGTACGACGTGATCCGCGTCGCGGGCGA
The DNA here is from genome assembly GCF_028527925.1 of Cellulomonas fimi. Classification (GTDB taxonomy): domain Bacteria; phylum Actinomycetota; class Actinomycetes; order Actinomycetales; family Cellulomonadaceae; genus Cellulomonas; species Cellulomonas fimi_C. The sequence continues at coordinate 69,562 of NZ_JAPESW010000017.1, read as the reverse complement.
CGCGCTGCAGATCGTGGCGTCGACGACGACCGCCTCGGCGACGGTGACAGGCCTGACGCCCAGCACCTCGTACACGTTCGTCGTCCGGGCCCGCAACAACGCCCGGCTGTCGTCCGACTCGGCGTCCGTCACCGTGCGGACCACCGGCACCACGGCCGACCTGCCGCCCAGCACGCCGGGCCTCCCGGTCGCGTCGGCGATCACGCAGACGGGTGCGACGCTCACGTGGACGGCCTCGACCGACGACAAGGGCGTGACCGGGTACGACGTCCTCCGCGCGCAGGACGGCACCGTCGTCGCGACGTCGAACACCCCGTCGGTGACGCTCACCGGCCTCACGCCGTCGACGGATCACGTGCTGACCGTCCGGGCCAAGGACACCGCCGGGCAGCTCTCCGCGCTGTCGCCGAGCGTCACCTTCCGGACGCTCCCCGAGGTCACGCAGCCGCCCGGCGGCTGCAAGGTCACCTACGCGGCGAACTCGTGGGGCAACGGCTTCACCGCCTCGATCACCGTCACGAACACCTCGTCGTCGGCGTGGACGTCCTGGCGGCTCGGGTTCACCTTCCCGGGCGACCAGAAGGTCACGCAGGGCTGGAGCGCCACCTACAGCCAGACGGGGTCGGCCGTGACCGTGACCAACGCGCCGTGGAACGGCACCGTGCCGGCCGGGGGCTCGACGAGCATCGGCTTCAACGGCTCGTACAGCGGGACGAACACCGCCCCGACGGCGTTCACCGTCAACGGGACGCCCTGCGCCTGACGCGTACGGGTCGCGCGCCGTGAACGGCGCGACGTCCCGCGGTGCGACGACGGCCGCCGGTCCACGTGACCGGCGGCCGTCCGCACGTCCAGCCCCCCTGGTCGGACCGGGAGGGTCGCTCACGCTGGAGACCGCCCGGTAGGTCACCGACGACGCCTATCGTCTGACCCGATCATCCCCATGGGAGGAAGATGATGGCGTCGCCCCTGACCGCACCGACCGCGCTCGAGCTCGCCGAGCTCGGGCTGGACGCTCAGGTCGGTGACGAGCCGTGGGTGCGCACGGTGACCTTCGACGCCGCGGGCGTCGCGTCCGTCGAGCTGACGTGGGACGAGATCGCCGGATCCGTGTACGTCGTCTGGAGAGACGCCGCGGGCACCGGGATCGCCGAGATCACCCGGGAATCGGTCGACACCGTGTCCGTGTCGTCGCACCACGACGGCTATCTCGTGGCGATCGCCTGCTCGAGCGAGCAGCTGGGCGGCGCACTCACGGTGTCCGTCACGTCCAGCGGCGTCCAGATCAAGCACACTCTGCTCCGACGCTGACGGGCTGCGGTCGCCGGCCGTCGTGCGTCTGACGGGCGACTGTGCCACGACGGCCGCCGGTCCACGTGACCGGCGGCCGTCGCGCTGATCCCGCGGCTGGCGGTCAGATCCGGGTGCCGGGGTCGGTCTCGTCCTCGGTCGCAGGCACGGTCCCGGTGGACGGCACGTCCGTGACGACGACCTCCACGTCCTCCTCGACGACGGGCGTGACCGCGACGTCCTCGGTCAAGACGGGCGTCACGTCGTCGTACTCGGCGACGACGACGTCGTCGGTCGAGCCGCTCGTCCGCGTCGCAGCGGCCGCAGCGACGCCGGCGGCGGCGAGACCCACCCCGGCAGCGACGGCCTTCGCCGAGACCCCGGCCTTGCCCGAGTCGCCCCGCGACGCCGCGGCATCCTCGACGCCGGGTGTGCCGCCGCCCGTGCCGGCCCCGACGGACCCGCGCCAGGCGCCCGTCGCGTACCCCTCGGCCTCGATGAACGCCTTGAACCGCTCGAGGTCCTTCTCCGCCTGGTTCTCGACGACGTTCAGCTTGTCGCCGACCTTCTCGACCAGGCCTTCGGGCTCGTACTCGAGCGACAGGTGGACCGAGGTCTGCCCGCCACCGACGTCCTCGAACGTCACCGCGCCCGCGTTGGTCGCGCCCTCGGTGGCGGCCCACGCGACCTTGCGGTCGGGCACCTGCTCGAGGACGCGCGCCTCCCACTGGCGCTTCACGCCGGCGATCTCGGCCACCCACTGCAGCCGGTCGTCGCTCAGCTGGGTCACGGACTTCACACCGCCCATGAACTGCGGGAAGTCCTCGAACTGGGTCCACTGGTTGTACGCCACGGCCACCGGCACGTTCACCAGGACCGACTTCTCGACTTTCGTGGTCATCGACTTTCCTCACGTCGAGCACTCACGACGGGGCCGCTGCTTCTCCAGCCCGGTGCCCCCAGCATGCGCGCCGACGCGACGCCCCGCCCGCCGGGTCCCCGCGCCCGGCGGCCGACGACGGTGCGGCGAGCGAGACGCCCAGTCGCCGGCCGGTGAGTCCTCGCGGCGCTGCGGGTCCGTACTCCACGACCGTCGGACCCAGGAGGAGGACGCCATGCCCGAGACCCCGCAGACCCACGACGTCGTCGCCGCGCGGACGGTCCCGGTGAACCCGCGCGACGCGTGGCGGGTGTGGACCGAGCCCGGCCTGGTCCGCCAGTGGTGGTGCCCGGGCCCGTTCACCTGCCCCGTCGCCGTGCTCGACGTCCGCGAGGGCGGCACGTCGCTCCTGGGGATGCGCGCACCGGCCGAGATGGGCGGGGCGACGACGTACACGTCGTGGACGTACACCCGCGTCGACGCGCCCCACGAGCTGCGCTACGACCTGCGGTTCGTCGACGCTGACGGCCACCACCTCGGCCCGGCGGCGTCCGGCCTGGACGGCGTCCCCGACCCCGTGCCGCACGTCGTGACGTTCGAGACCGCCGACGACGGGACGCGGATCACCGTGATCGAGCGCGGCTACACGACCGAGGCGTCACGCGACCTCTCGGCCGCCGGTCTCGAGGCGTGCCTCGACAAGGTCGAGGCCCTCGCCGGCGCGATGGCCACCAGCGGCTGACACGCCTCACGGCGGACGACGGACCTCCGACGAACGCCCGTCACCGCCGCCCGGGCACCGTCCAGCGGCCCGGCGGCGCTCACAGCGAGATGGTCGCCGGGTCCAGCCGCTCCGCGGCCCAGAGGACCGACTCGTTGTCCAGGACCCACACGGGCCCCGCGGCCGCGGCGGCGATCGCACCGACGGTCTCGACGAACAGCACCTCGGACCGGCACTCGACCGGCAGACCGTGCACCCGCGCCATCGACGGGACGTCGTCGACCCCGTCGGCCGCGGTGAAGGGCTGCTCGCGGAAGTCGTCGGCCGGGTACTCGTCGCGGAAGAGCGTCAGCAGGAAGCCGTCCGGCCCCCGGAGCTGGGCCGTGTCCTCGACCGCGGTCCCGCCCACACCGACGATCACGTCGCGCGCCACCTCGAACAGGTCCGCGTCCTCGCTGAGCACGAGCGCACCCTTCACCGCTCAGCCGAACGGTCCGGGAGCGCGACGTCACGACGAACCTCGCGGACGTCCGTGAGATCGCCGATGGGGACCGTGCCCTGCGCATAGCCGTTGTAGTACTGGTAGTCGAGATAGGGCGGCCGCCCCGGGGGCTCGTCGCCGCGGTCGAACGGGGCCCTGTCCTGCCAGTGGTCGAAGTGGGTGACCGAGGCGTGCTCACCGTCGTCGTCCAGCGCGTCGACCTCGACGACCCACCGGCCCGGGGCGCGGGCCCACACCTCGATCCGGTAGGCCTCCTCGACGACCGACCAGCCGACCTCCCGCCACCAGCCGTACCGCTCGTCGTAGCGGACCTCGGGGGTCGCCGTCGCCGGCTCGTCGACGACGAGGTCCAACCCTTGCGTGCCGAACCGTGCGCGGTAGGTCCGTCCGTCGACGACCGCGTACTCACCGAGCCTCATCGCACCTCCGTCACGGACTCCCACCGGCGGTTCCGGTAGATGGCGACGATCTGCTCGGTCCCGTCCGGACGTGTCACCCACATCTCCGTCCCGTCCTTCAGCTGAGGTCGCTGCTCGTACTTCCACTCCGGCGTGTACTCCGAGCCGTCACCCGACCACCCGTTGCCGCGGTACGGGTTCTCCCAGCTCACGGCGCGATCCATGTCGGTGAGGACGTCGGGCTCGACGCCGAGCTCGCCGGCCAGGTTCTTCCACGCCTGGGCGCGCTTGTCGAGGTCGGTGATCGCCGCGATCTGGTCGAACCGGGACGCCGACAACCCGTCGGTGGAGGGCAGGTACTGCGACCGGCGGACGATGTCGAGCGGTGCCCGCGGGTTCACGGGCGTCACCATGGTGTCGTCGATCTCGAGGTCCCGCGCCGGGAACCGCACGGAGAACATCGACTCGTCGGGGGCGAACGGCGTGTCGTCGTAGTTCAGGCCCAGGTACCGGTAGAGCCGCGACGTGTCCATGCCGGACACGTCCGCGACCCGGGAGACGAAGCTCGACACCGAGTTCAGGTCGTACCTCGCGCCCTTCCCGGCGGCGACCAGCTCGTCCACGCGCATGACCGTGATGTCGTCGGCCGCGTCCTCGAACGCCTTCGACCCGAGAGCCCGCAGCGCGTCCTGCGGCTGGATGATCTTCTGGACCGCGTCCGTGGGCAGGACCGGCGGCATCGCGTCGCGGATCGCGACGAGCTCTCGCAGCGTCGTGGGCGACAGGGTGTGGATCGGGCGCGCGACCAGCGAGTCGAACTGCGCCCGCGTCCACCCGCGGTCCCGCAGCTCCTGGTCGAGGACGTGCTCCCAGTTCGCCTGGTCGGCGACCTCGGCGGCCCCGAACCGGATGTCGTGCTCGACGCCCGACCCGTCGACCGCCCGGCGGGTCCCGGTCGGGTCCAGAGGCGCGACGGGGCCCCTGCCGTCCGGGTCGCGAAGGTCGTCGAGGTCCTCGCCGAGACCGTCGGGGGCGGTCCCGGTCCCGGTGCTGGGCTCCGCACCCGTGCTCGGGGCGTCGTCGGTGCGGCGACCGGCGCCCGCGAGCCACTCCTCGAGCTTGCGGGTCCACGACGCCGGCAGGTGCTTCCACGTCTTCTGGACGATCTTGCCGAGCGCGCCGGCGCCGAGCAGCGACGTGACGGCGAGGCCGAGCTCGAGCGTGCCGCGCTGCACGAGCTCCTGCCCGTCGATCGTGCCCTCGCCCCAGTCGGCCGCCACGTCGAGGAAGTCACCGACGGACACGAGGGTGAAGCCGACGCCGACGACCTTGAGCCCGAAGGACAATCCCGCGACGACACCCGCGCCGCCCGCCGGGACGGCACCGACCCCGAAGCCGAACACGCCGCCGATCGCGGCCCCGCCCATGCCGCCGATGATCGCGAGCGCGATCGTGAGCACCGCCCCGACGGCCACCACGACCCACCCGACGACCCGGCACACCGACGCGAGGACACGGAACACCGCGACGTGCTCGCCGATGAAGTCGCGCAGCCCGTCCAGGTTCTCGTCGATCCAGCCGCCGAGGTCGCCGCTGGTCCGGTCCCACCAGTCGGCAACCTGCCCACCGGCCTCGAGGATGCCGTCCCAGGCCTCGGTGGCGGCGTCCGCGACACGGTCCACACCGTCCGACACCGCCCCGGACAGGTCGTCCCAGCGGTCGCCGAACCAGTCGTCGATCCCGCGGGACCTCTCGGTGTCGCGCTCGTCGGCCTCCTGCTCCTCGACCGGTGCCGCGCTCCACGTCAGGGCCGATCCCCTGCCGGCGAGCGCGGTCTGGGTGAACGGGCTGGCGGGGACGAACGGGTCCGGGTCGTCGACCAGCGGCAGGGTCGCACCGAAGGCACCGTCGTAGCGCATCGCCGCCAGGTCCCGTGCGCGCGCGACGTACGGGTCGAGCGTGCCCAGCACGTGCGTGCCGAGACGGTCCGCCATGGTCTGCGCCTCGTCCATCGCCCCGGTCGGCACACCCAGGGCGACCATCCGGTGCCGCAACGGGCCGAGCGTGTCGCGCACCGCGTCACGGGTCGCGGCCACGTCCGAGCGGACCTCCGACAGCGCCTCCGGGCAGACCTCGACCAGACGCGTCACGCGACGCCCTCCGCGTCCTCGCGTGCCCGCCCCAGCGCGCGCTCGGCGTGCGCGAGCTCGTCCGCCACGGCCTCCTCGATCCGGACCAGCGTCCGCGGGAGCGCGGCGGCGGCCGGCGCGAGCTCGTCGCGGTGCAGCCGGTCGGCCGCCGTCCCCGTCCAGGTGCCGGCGGACCCGACGGCCTCGGCGGCGCGGTGCAGGGACGGGACGCCCTCGCGCGCCTCGCGCACCTGTCGCAGCAGCAGGCGCAGGTCGTCGACGCGGCCCTGCGCCCGGGTCAGCTCGTCGGTCACGTCGTCACCCCCCTGCGCGTCGCGGGTCGATTCGTATGGGATCGTCCGGGTGTGCACCCTAGCGTCGAGCGCACCTCCCCGGGACCCGGTCTGCCGGGCATCCCCTCACGGCCCCCGTTCGGCTTCGGCGTGACCGCGCCCGAGGGCTGGCACGCCCTTCGAGGAGACGCGCCGTCGATGCGCGACGACCTCGTCGGCCTCGTCGCGCGCACTCCGCTGTGGGCGGCGCTCGACGAGCGTCGTCGCCGCGGCGCGGCCGCGGTGCTGGTGTCGGTGGCCCGGGCCAGCGCGGGCAGCGGTGCGCTGGTGACGCTGCTGCGTCTGGGTTCGGCGGGGGACGCGCGCTCCGAGCCCGAGGTCAGCACGATCTCCCTGACGTGGCTCCGCACGGCCCCTCTCCGGGCGGACCTCACTCTCGCGCGGGTCGTCGTGCAGGGCGACGCGACCGTCGACACGGGCATCGGGCCCGGCCTGGTCGCGCGCCGGGTCGAGCGGACCGTCACGGGCGCTCTGAGCTCGACCTCACAGGTCGCCGCACCGGTGCCCGGGAGCATCTGGCTCGCCGTGGTCACCGGCACGACGTCGGCACCGCAGTACGCGGACGACCTGCACGACGCCGTCCTCGCCTTCGCGGCCGGGCTGCACGTCGACCGGCCCTCGACCGCCCCACCGGACCGGGTCGCGGCGCGGGAAGGAGCCGCCCCACCGCACTGATCGGGCCCGGGCGGCTGCGCGGTCTCGGTCTACAGCAGGTCGGCCAGCACGGCCTGCGGCCGCAGCACGTCGTAGGTGAAGTCAGGCCCCGGCCCGATGCTGAGGTCGGCGGAGGCGGCGTCGTCGACGAGCACTCCCCCGCGTGCGGCGACGTTGAGGTACGCCAGGTCGGCCATCGTCGCCTTGATCGCGCGTCGGGCGATGACGGCACGCGCCAGGAAGGAGATGTTGCCGGCGTCCTGCTCGACGCGTGCGCGCGGGGCGCCGCGCAGGTACGCGTCGACGTACACGAGGCGCCCAGTGGTGAGGTCCAGGACGAACGGCACGGCGCTGCGCTTCCCCCCGGTGAGCGGGAAGGCGTTCGCGACCGACGCGGGGTCGAACGTCACGTGCTCGGAGGAGACCTCGTCACGCAGCATCCACCCGGCGGCGACCTCCTCGAGCTGGTCGAACGTGACCCCGCTGTAGCGGAAGACGACAGGCGCGACGAACCGCCACCCGCGGTCGCGCACGAAGGTCTGCACGGCCCTCAGGTCGATGTCGATGAACTCCTGCGCCCCCGCCGGTGCCGACGTGACGTCGCCGGAGTGCACCATGGCGCCTCCGCGCAGGTGGGTCCAGGAGACCTGGTCGACGACCCCAAGGTCGGCGTCGAGGGCGATCGCGGACAGGTCGAGGTCGCTGTCCGCGTGCTTCCAGTGGACGAACAACCGCAGGGCCTGTGCGTCGCCCACGGACAGCGCCGAGCCGCGCTCGACCTGGATGAGGCCGCCGGCCCCGCTCCGCAGCCCGTCCGGGACGAGGATGTCGCGGGTCGTCCGGTCCACGTGCACGGTGCGCCCGGCCCACGAGTCCTTCGCTGCGAGCTGGGTGTGGATGCCGTCGCCGAGCACGACGACCAGACGCGCGGAGAGGTCGTCCGCGACCCGCAGGTGCCCCTGGGGTCCGTCGATCGTCAGGACCGCGCCGGACTTGGCGAAGGCGACGCGGGGGTAGGTCGCACCGTTGTCCCGGACCTGGGCCTGCGCTCCGAGCAGGACTCGCACCGGCACCCGCGGCACGGCGAGCTTCAGGGCAGCGGCAAGTGCCTCGACGCGATCGCCGTCACCGTCGGCGAGCGCTGCCAGGCGCCGCAGCGAGCGCACGAGCACGCCGGGCGCCTCGGCGCCGAGGACCTGCACCGCCGCTGCGTAGTCCGGGCCGAGGAGCCGCTCGACACGTGAGCCGAGGCTCGTCGTGTCGTGCTTCGTGACACGAAGTCGTCCGAAGACCTCCTGCGTCCGCGGTGCGTCGTGCTCGGCCAGGTGCAGGCCGCGGGCGACCGCCAGCCACATCGAGCGGCGACGGAAGACGTCCGACAGGCGGTCGCTGGCTTCGAGCACCGCCACGACCGTGCGCCGCTGCGCGCGGGTCAGGCGCGGGTAGCGGATGGTCGCTGTCAGCGACACGTCGCCCCCTGTCAGGTCGGCGAACAGGCGCAGCAGGTCGTCGGGCGTCAGGCCGAGCGTCGGGACGGCGGACAGGTCGGCGTCCCAGACGGCGCGCACCAGCAGCGTGCGCAGCTCGCGGAACCGGACGGTGGCGATGTCGACGTGCGCCGTCCCCAGCGCGGCGACGAGGACGCGGAGGTCGTCCAGGACGTCGACGCGCAGCGACGCGGCCGACGCGAGCGTCGTGACCATCCAGTCCCGCAGCAGGTCGTCGCGCTCCTCGGCGTCGACGAGTCGCACGTCGAACCACTGGACGCGGGAGTCGGGCTTGAGGAGCTTCTGGCGCCGGCGAGCGCTCAGCGCCGCGGGGACGTCCTGAGGCATCGACGACGCGGGCCACCAGCCGATGTCGCTGAAGTCGAACGCCGCGCGGATCTGCTGCTCGGTCGGCGCTGCGACGTCCGCGAGGCGCGAGAGGCCGAAGGCGGAGCGCAGGCGCACGTCGTCGAAGCTGGGGAGCCTGTCCGGGAAGCCGCTGAAGAGCGGTGCGAACGTCCCACGCTGTCCGCGGGCGGCGCGCACGTGCGTGACGACGTCGGCGACGACGTCGGCCAACGGGTCTCGTGCGGCGCCGGGGTTGGTGATGCGCACCCCGGCCCGGGCGAGCTCGATGAGCGCGACGCTCACGCAGGCGGGTGACACCGGCCCGACCGCCACCGCGAGAACCCCGAGGCGGTCGAGCGCGATCCGGTCGAGCGCGTGCACGGTGTTCCTTCCGACGGTGGGCCGACGATCGCGGCCGGAGAACGAGGGACCGGCGCCCGTCGGGCGCCGGTCCACGTGAGGAGATCCACCAGGCGGGTTTCATCCAGAGAGGTAGGCGAAGGATGCCTGGCTGTAGGCCTCGAGGGACATGGTGCCGGTCGACGCCGTCGGGCAGTAGTCCTTTGCGCGCGACGTACGACGTGGGCGTGGCCGAACGTAAGGCCGGTGGTCCGCGACGACGGGCACCTCGTGACGCGGGCCGTGTCGCGCCGACAGCAAGTCGCTGAGCGCCCTGGTCCGCGCGCGCCCGCTGCTGGCCGCGGGAGCCGGGCGCCGGACCGCTCTCTCACCGGTCGTGAGGAAGCGGTCCCAGTAACACCTTGACCGTTCTGCACGGTTTGCGACAGCCTGACGGGGTTTGCGTCGCGCTGGTCTCAGGGGGCCCCAGATGGACGTGTCACGCCGCAACTTGCTGCGCCCAGAACGGCGCCGCGACCGGTTCCGGGACCTGCTCGGCATCGCCGCCGGGCTCGCGCTCGCCGTCACGGTCGTGCTCGTCCCGGTCGGCGAGGTGGAGGCCGCACCCCGCTTCGACATCCAGTGCGACGAGCTGATCGACGGCATCGACGGCATCGCGGGTGACGACGACCTGCCCGGCGGGAAGAACGTGCCGGCGGGGCACAAGGAGAAGATCCCGGACTACACGTACGAGAACCCCGCCGAGGCGTACCGGAACCGTGCGGCGCCGACCAGTGCGGAGCTCGACGCGCTGCAGGGCGAGTACAGGAACTTCCCCGCCGGGTCCGAGGACCACATGCTCCGGCGCTGGAAGGAGTACACGACCAGCGGCGGCGAGTGGGAGTGGGAGCGCTGGCGCAACACGTACATCCCGAACATGGCCAACGACTCGCGGGGCGACGGCTTCCACCGCAACGTCGGGCGGCGCCTGAAGCTCGGCGGCCCGGACTGGATGTGCGAGGACACGCAGCTCGCGAAGGAGAAGAACCTCGGGTACGACCGCCGGTACGACTCCGTGAACCGCAACCGGCAGGTCGCCTACGAGCTCAAGTCCGGTGGCTCACCGCTCAAGCTCGACCAGCTGCGGGCCGACCAGGCGCTGATGCGCGGGTCGGGCTGGAGGGTGTACTACGTCTTCAGCCAGGAGCCGCTGCCCGGGCAGGTCCGGCTGATGAACCAGTACGGCGTGCGGTACGTCGTGCTGGAGTCCACCGCGCGCCTGCAGAACCCGGCGTCGAACCCCGGCAACAGCTCCATGAGCCCCGACCCGAACAGGCCGACCGGCGGCGCCGCCAAGGACCTCGCCCAGCGCTCGGGCCGGACGGCCGCCGATGCGCGCGAGGCCCGGCGCCTCGCGGACGACTTCGCGAACGACCAGCGCCGCCAGGGCTTCGGTCCGCGGCGACCGGGCGGCATCGACTGGACGTCGCTCGAGCTGCACTACGTGTCCGACAACCCGCAGACCAAGGACTTCGGGTACGCCTTCTCCGCAGCCGAGCTGCCGGACGACGGCGAGGCCGAGCCGGGGTACGGGGGCGAGGCCGCGCTCGACCTGTCCTCCGACGCGCTGTTCACCTGGCTGTCCCTCGACCAGAGCCAGTTCTGGGTCAACCTCAACCCGGACACGCCGGAGTCGATCATCGACCCGCAGTTCGCGACCACCGACGCGGGGCGCGTGCTGCTGCAGGCGGACCTGCGGTTCAAGGAGACGCAGAACACGTACATGGACCCGGCCACGGAGCACGGCAAGGCGTTCTGGGACTCGATGGAGCGCACCTCCGACGGCCTGATCTGCCACGGGTCGTACCGGATGTGGGTCGAGCCCAAGCCGGCGACCGTCCGCGAGGACGGCGACCAGCTGTACATCCTCGACGCGCCCCTGGCGGCCCGGTACGAGCCGATGGACATCGACTGGCGCCCGCCGGGCCAGGAGGAGGACCTCTGCGAGGACGCGCCTCAGGACATCGTGGACCGCAACACGCAGCGGATCGCCGACACGTTCGCGCCGCTGCTCGAGCAGCGGGTGAACACCGCCCCGGAGTACGCGGACCTGCGTCGCGTGTACACGTCCCGGGTGGCCGCGCAGTGGCTGAAGGAGCGCGACGCCGAGCGTCCGGGCGCGTTCCACGACGTGATCGGCTCCGGTGACGTCTCGGCGTGGCCGGCGCGCACGGCGTGGGACCCGCAGGACGTCTTCGACGAGTACATCGAGCAGCTGAGCACGCCCCTCTTCCGGTACGAGTGGACGTTCGGGGAGATGGAGTACTGGATGGACATCGTCGGCGGCGTGACGCTCCCGGACACGCCGCGTGAGGCGATGCCCGCGGAGCAGTTCCAGCAGGAGCACCCGACCCTGCCGGCGACCGTGCAGTCCTCCCTCTACGACGCGGTGAGCGTGCCGCTGGCCGCCCCGGCCGCCCGGGCCGGCGACGCCGTCGGCACCTTCGCCGAGGGCGCGGAGAGCATGGCGTGGCTGGGCGGTGGCCCGATCGTCCAGATCGCACCCGAGCCGACCGACCCGCCGGACCCCGGCCCGGTCGACCCGCCGGGCCCCGGCGCCGGAGCGCCGGCTCCCGCCGACCCCGCCGGTCCGTCGGGAGGCTCCGGCACGACCACGGTCGCCCAGCGCACCGGCACGCCCCGCGCGGGCGCAGCCTGGGGCGGGAGGCTGCCCGCGACGGGCTTCTCGGACCCCTGGATCGTCCCGACCGCGCTCGCCCTGATCCTGGTCGGTGGGGCGCTCGTCGTGCTGCGCCGCCGAGGGGCATCTCTCCCTGAGCAGGACGACGCGTGAGGGTCATCCCGGTGCTCCGCGCCGCGGCAGCCGGCACCTCGTCCACCGTCTACCCGGCCCCTGGCAGGTCGATCTCGGCAAGGAGCCCTGCGACGAGCCGCCCGACCGGCGTCACCACGCCGCACACGGACGACCCCTGAGGGCAGCGGGAAACCCGCCGAGGAGCCCCGTCGAGCCGCTCGGCGGGGCTCCTCGCTGCCCGCAGACCGAGCCCCGGCCCGCCGCAGGCACCCGATGAACGACGAAGCTCCCGGCCAGGGAACCCTGACCGGGAGCTTCGGTACTGCTCGGGCGGCTCCTTCGGGAACCACCCCTCTGTGCGCGAGGGGGGATTTGAACCCCCACGCCCTTTCGGACACTGGCACCTGAAGCCAGCGCGTCTGCCGTTCCGCCACTCGCGCGCGCCGGAGAACATTAGCACGGCGTCGACCTGGTTCCCGACTCGGCCGGATGACCTGCGACGACGGCCGTACGACCCCCGCGGAACACCGCCGACGCACCCCGCGACGCACCACCGCACGGGACCTCCCCCGAGTCCTCCCACGACAACACCCGCCTCACCCGGTCGTGACAGCCGCGGCACGGATACCATCAACGTCCAGGACGGCCGCCGACGATCGGCGCGGCCACGGCACAGCACGGGTAAGGGAGGTGGGCGTGGGCTTCCTCGACAAGTTCGAGAACGGCGTCGAGCGCGTCGTGAACAACGCTTTCGCCAAGGCCTTCCGCAGCGAGCTGAAGCCGGTGGAGCTCGCGAGCGCGCTGCGCCGGGAGCTCGACGACCGTGCGGCGGTCGTGGGACGCGACCGCACGGTGGTGCCGAACGAGTTCACGATCGAGCTCGCGTCTGCCGACTACGACCACGTGGAGGAGTGGGGCGCGGAGGCGATGGCGGACGAGTTCGCCGCGACCGTCACCGAGCACGCCGCGAGCCAGCGGTACGCGTTCGTCGGGCCGGTGACGGTGTCGTTCGGCGAGGACGCGGACCTCGAGACGGGTCGGTTCCGGGTGCACAGCGCGACGGTGCGCGGCGCGGTCGCGCCGGCTGCGGCGACGGCGCCGACGTCGCGCCACCCGCTGCTGATCGTGGACGACCAGCGCTACATCCTCACGGGCCCGGTGACGGTGATCGGCCGCGGCTCGGAGGCCGACATCATCGTGGACGACCCGGGCGTCTCGCGCCGCCACCTGGAGATCCGGGTGACGCCGGACGGCGTGATCGCGTCCGACATGGGCTCGACGAACGGTCTGTACGTGGAGGGGCACCACGTCCCGGCGGCGACGCTGGTGGACGGCAACACCCTCATGATCGGCCGCACCCGGATCCTGTTCTGGACGGGCGGCGAGCCGGACCTGGACGAGTGACGCCGGCGCATGAGTGAGCTGACGATCACCCTGCTGCGGCTGGGGTACCTCGCGTTGCTGTGGGTGCTGGTGCTGTCGGCGATCAGCGTGCTGCGCCGCGACCTGTACGGCACGCGCATCACGGACCGCCGTCGGGCGAACCGTGCGGCGGCCGCTCCGCCCGCGCGCCCGCAGCCGGCCGAGGCCGTGGCTGCTCCCGCACCGGCCGCACCGGCCCCGGCACCCGTGCGCACCCCGCGCTCGGCGCGCAGCGGCTCGGGCCCGCGCAAGCTGGTCGTGACGGAGGGCCCGCTGCGCGGCACGATCGTCCCGCTCGGCACGGCGCCCGTGCTCATCGGCCGCGCGCCGTCGTGCACGCTGGTCCTCGACGACGACTACTCCTCCTCCCGGCACGCGCGCGTCTTCCCGCAGGACGGGCAGTGGTTCGTGGAGGACCTCGGCTCGACGAACGGGACGTTCCTGGCCGACCAGCGCGTCGACGGACCGATCCCCCTGCCGACCGGTACACCGGTCCGCGTGGGACAGAGCGTGCTCGAGCTGCAGAGGTAACCCGGTGACCGTCGCCCTCAGGTATGCGGCGCGCTCGGACGTCGGGCTCGTGCGCACGAACAACCAGGACTCCGCCTACGCGGGTCCGCACCTGCTCATGGTCGCGGACGGCATGGGCGGGCACGCGGGGGGCGACGTGGCGTCGTCGGTCGCGGTCGCGGCGTTCGCCCCGCTCGACGGGGAGTCGCACGGCCCGGACGACGCGCTGGACCAGCTCGAGGCGGCGCTGGAGTCGGCGCGCGACGACCTGCTGGCGCGCGTCGACGCGGACCCGGACCTCGCGGGCATGGGGACGACGGTCATCGCGATCCTCCGCGCGGGGAACAAGCTCGCGATGGTGCACCTGGGCGACTCGCGCGGGTACCTGTTCCGCGACGGCGTGCTGACGCAGGTGACGACGGACCACACGTTCGTGCAGCACCTCGTGGACATCGGCCGGATCACGCCCGAGGAGGCCGAGCACCACCCGCAGCGCTCGGTCGTCATGCGCGTGCTGGGCGACTTCGACGCCGAGGTCACGCCGGACCTGTCGGTCCGGGAGGCGCGTCCGGGCGACCGGTGGCTGCTGTGCTCCGACGGCCTGTCGGGCTTCGTCAGCGCGGACACGATCGAGGAGACGCTGCGCACGATCGCGGACGTCGACGCGTGCGCGGACCGGCTCGTGCAGCTGGCCCTGCGAGCGGGCGGCGGCGACAACGTGACCGTGGTGCTGGCGGACGTCATCGAGCTCGACGACGTGGCGGACGGCGCGGGTCCGACGACGGCCGCGACGGTCGTGGGTGCGGCGGCGACGACGCGCAACGAGCCGACGTCGGCGGCGGACGGTCCGGCGGCGCGCGCGGCGTCGCTCGCGCAGTCGGCGGCACGGAAGCAGAAGGCGCAGGAGCCCGCCGACGACACGGACGACGACCCGGCGGACACGCCGTCGCTGCCCGTGACCGTCGGCGCGGTCGGTGACGACGACGAGGACGAGGACGACGCACCGGCGCGGGGCCGCCGGGTGCGCGCGGGCGTCGTCTGGACCATCGCGGGCGTGCTGACGGTCGCGGTGCTCGCGCTCGGCTACCTGTGGACGCAGACGCAGTACTACGTGGCGGACTCCGACGGGGAGGTCGTGATCCTGCGCGGCCTGCCGCAGACGCTCGGCCCGGTCGCGCTGTCGACCGTGGTCGAGCGGTCGGGGACGTCGATGGAGGACCTCGGCTCCGCCTACCTGCGCGAACGCGTCGAGCAGACGATCCACGCGACGTCGCTCGAGGACGCCCGCGACCTCGTGCGGATGCTCGAGGCGGACGCGGAGGACGACGCCGACAAGGCGACGCCGACCCCGTCGGCCACGGCGACGCCCCTCCTGCCGGCCGTCGAGCCGACGACGCCGCCCGCGGTCGACCCGGCTGCCGGGGTGACCAGCCCGTGAGGTGGACGTGATGGCGACCGTGCAGCCGCACCAGGTGCGGGCGGGGCGCGGCGTCGAGCTCGGCCTGCTCGTGCTGGCGCTCGCGATCGCGGTGGCGGGCTACGCCCTCGTGGGCCTGGGCATCGACGGCAGCGTGCCGGCGGACGTCATCGGCTACGCGGCGGGCCTGACGGGTCTCGCGGTCGCGCTGCACCTGGTCCTGCGCTGGCGTGCGCCGTACGCGGACCCGGTGATCCTGCCCGTCGCGGTCGCGCTCAACGGTGTGGGCCTGGCGATGATCTACCGCATCGACATCGCGTACGAGGCGCGGGACAAGGCGGCCGGGTTCGCGGAGCGGCAGCTCGGCTGGACGGCGATCTCGGTGGTCCTCGCGGCGCTCGTGCTGGTGCTGCTGCGCGACCACCGGACGCTGCGCCGCTACACGTACACCGCGATGATCGTCGCGCTCGGGCTCGTGGTCCTCCCGCTGGTACCCGGCATCGGCCAGTCGATCAACGGCGCGCAGATCTGGGTGCGGCTCGGCGGCGTCGGCATGCAGCCCGCGGAGTTCGCCAAGATCGCGCTGGCGGTCTTCTTCGCGGGGTACCTGGTGACCCACCGCGACACGCTCGCGCTGGCGGGCCCGAAGGTGCTGGGCCTGCAGCTGCCGCGTCCGCGCGACCTCGGCCCGATCCTCATCGTGTGGGGCGCCTCGCTCGCGGTGCTCGTCCTCGAGCGCGACCTCGGCACGTCCCTGCTGCTGTTCGGCCTGTTCGTCGCGATGCTCTACATCGCGACCGAGCGGCTCAGCTGGGTCGTCATCGGCCTGCTGCTGTTCGTCGGTGGCGCGGTCGTCGCCGCGACCGCGTTCCCGCACGTCGGGGCCCGTTTCGACGCGTGGCTGCACCCGTTCGACCAGGAGGTCTTCGACCGCTTCCCGGGCGGCTCGGGGCAGCTCGTGCGCGGCCTGTTCGGCCTCGCGAGCGGCGGCCTGTTCGGGACCGGCTGGGGTGCGGGCCGGCCCGACCTCGTGCCGTACGCGGAGTCGGACTTCGTCATCGCGTCGCTCGGCGAGGAGCTCGGCCTCACGGGCCTGCTCGCGCTGCTGCTCTGCTACACGATCCTCACCGAGCGCGGCCTGCGGACCGCGATCGGCGTGCGCGACGGGTTCGGCAAGCTCCTCGCGGGCGGCCTCGCGTTCGTCGTCGCCTTCCAGACGTTCGTCGTCGTCGGCGGCGTGACCCGCCTGATCCCCCTGACGGGCCTCACGACGCCGCTCCTCGCGTACGGCGGCTCGTCGCTCGTCGCGAACTGGGTGATCGTGGCGCTGCTGCTGCGCATCTCCGACGAGGCCCGTCGTCCCGCGCCCGTCGTGCGCGCGGTCCTCACGCCCGAGGTCGGCACGCCGGTCGCGTCGGGGGCCCGCGCGAACGGCAGCGGCAGCGCCGGCCCGACCGGCGGCGACCAGCCCACCGAGCGGATCGAGGGGCTGTCGTGAACACTCCCCTGCGCCGCCTCGCGACGGTGGTCCTCGTGATGTTCGTCGTGCTCATGGGCGGCACGACGTGGGTCCAGTACGTCCAGGCGGACACCCTCAACAACGACCCGCGCAACGTCCGCACGCTGTACCGCGAGTTCGGCAACGCGCGCGGCCCGATCGTCGTCGCGGGCGAGGCGGTCGCGTCGTCGGCGCCCGTGGACGACGCGTTCGGCTACCAGCGCTCGTACACGGGCGGCGACCTGTGGTCGTCGGTCACCGGGTTCTACTCGGTGGTCAACGGGCGCACCGAGCTCGAGCTCGCCGCGAACGACGCGCTCACGGGCCGCGGTGACCAGCTGTTCTTCACGCGCGTGCGCGACATGCTCACGGGCCGCCGCCCCGAGGGCGCCGCGGTCGAGACGACCCTGCTCCCGGCGGCGCAGCAGGCCGCGCGCGACGGGCTCGGCGACCAGCAGGGCGCCGTCGTCGCGATCGAGCCGGCGACCGGCAAGATCCTCGCGCTCGTCTCGACGCCGGGCTTCGACCCGAACCTGCTGGCGACGCACGACACGAAGGCGGCCGGCGAGGCGTTCTCGGCGCTGTCGACGGCCGACGGCAACCCGCTGCGCTCGAACGCGACCAAGGAGGTCTACCCGCCCGGGTCGACGTTCAAGCTGGTCACGGCCGCGGCGGCCCTCGAGAGCGGCTCGTACACGCCGCAGTCGCCGCTGCCCGCGCCGGTCGTGCTCGACCTGCCGCAGACCACGGCCACGGTCGGCAACTTCGGCGGCGGCGGGTGCGGCGCCGACCCGATCACGCTCGCGGACGCGCTGCGCGTCTCGTGCAACACGTCGTTCGCGCAGCTCGGCCTCGACCTCGGGGACGACGCGCTGCGCACGCAGGCCGAGCGGTTCGGCTTCAACGAAGGGCTCACCATCCCCACCGTCGTCGTGCCCTCGGTCTTCCCCGACGACCTCGACGCCCCCGAGACGGCCGGCTCGGCGATCGGCCAGCGCGACGTCCGGGCGACGCCCATCCAGATGGCGATGGTGTCGGCCGCGATCGCGAACGAGGGCCGGCTCATGACGCCGTACCTGGTCCAGACGGTCCGCTCCGCCGACCTGCACACCGTCGACGAGACCGAGCCGGAGCTGCTGTCGACCGCCGTGTCGCCCGGGACCGCCGCCGCGCTGCGCGACATGATGGTCGGCGTGGTCGCCGACGGGTCGGGCACCGCCGCGCAGATCCCGGGGGTGCAGGTCGCCGGGAAGACGGGCACGGCCCAGACCGGCGACGACCAGGCGCCCCACGCGTGGTTCACCGCGTTCGCCCCCGCCGACGCACCTCGGGTCGCGGTCGCGGTGATCGTCGAGCACGGCGGCAGCGCCGGCAACGAGGCGACGGGCGGTCGCGTGGCCGCGCCCATCGCGAAGGCCGTCATCCAGGCGGTGCTGGGATCGTGAGGACGGCGGCAGGCGTGGCCCTCGACGGCCGGTACCGGCTCATCAAGCCGATCGCGACCGGCGGCATGGGCGAGGTGTGGGCGGCGCACGACGACGCGCTCGCGCGTCCCGTCGCGGTCAAGGTGCTCAAGGAGGAGTTCGCGGGCGACCCCGGCTTCCTCGAGCGCTTCCGCACCGAGGCGCGCAACTCGGCGTCGCTGCACCACCCGTCGATCGCGCAGCTGTTCGACTACGGCGAGCAGGACGGGTCCGCGTTCCTCGTGATGGAGCTCGTCGTCGGCGAGCCCCTGTCCGACCTGCTCGAGCGCGAGCCGGTCCTCACGCCGCGCCGGCTGCTGCCGATCCTCGCGCAGACGGCACGCGCCCTGCACGCGGCGCACCTGGCGGGCGTCGTGCACCGCGACGTCAAGCCCGGCAACATCCTGCTCGGCCGCGGCGGCCGCGTGAAGATCACCGACTTCGGCGTCTCGCTCGCGCAGAACCAGATCACCATGACCGCGACCGGCATGGTCATGGGCACCGCGCAGTACCTGTCGCCCGAGCAGGCCGTCGGCAAGGCCGCGACGCCGCTGTCCGACCTGTACTCGCTCGGCGTGGTCGCGTACGAGGCGCTCGTCGGGCACCGCCCCTTCACGGGGCCGACGGCGGTCGACATCGCGGTCGCGCACGTCAACAACGCGGTGCCGCCGCTGCCGTCGAGCGTCGACAAGCACCTCGCCGCGCTCGTCATGCGCCTGCTGTCGAAGGACCCCGCGCAGCGTCCGCAGTCGGGCGAGGAGCTCGCCGGGCTGTTCGACAAGCTCGTGCCGCGCACCCCGCCCAGCGGCGTCCCGGTCCTGGTCTCGAAGATCTCGCGCCCGGTCGACACGTTCGCGACGGCGGTGACCACCGCACGTGCCGCGTCGGACGAGCCGCCGCCGACGTACCCGCCGCGTCGCACCCGCCGCGACGAGCCGCGCGCGCGTGCGTCGAGCACGCCGCGGCACGTGAACGTCGCCTCGCTGCGGACCAGCGGACCGCGGCTCGGCCGCTTCTCGCGGTTCCGCTGGCCGCTGCTCGCGCTCGTGCTGCTCCTGGTCGCGCTGCTCGGCGCGGCCCTCGCCAACGGCCTGACCAGGGCCGCACCCCTCGACGGACCGCCCGGGGCCGTCGTCGCGCTCAGCACGCCCCCACGCGACGACGGCAGTCAGTACCCTCGTCGCGGCAGTCCCGATGGGATGATCTCGGTGGACGGGCGCGGTGACGGTCCCGCGCGCCCGCTGACGACGGAAGTGAAGGACGCCTAGTGGTGGACGACGGATCCCGGATCCTCGCCGGACGGTACGAGGTCGGCGAGCTCATCGGGCGCGGTGGCATGGCCGAGGTGCACATCGGCCACGACACCCGGCTCGGCCGCACGGTCGCGATCAAGATCCTGCGCTCGGACCTCGCGCGCGACCCCTCCTTCCAGAACCGGTTCCGGCGCGAGGCGCAGGCCGCCGCGGCCCTGAACCACCCGGCGATCGTCGCGGTCTACGACACGGGCGAGGACGTCTTCACCGAGCCGACGGGCGTCGTCGCGCACGTGCCGTTCATCGTCATGGAGTACGTCGAGGGTCACACGGTCCGCGGCATCCTGCGCGACGGGCACGCGGTGCCCATCGAGGAGGCGGTCGAGATCACCGCGGGCGTGCTGTCCGCGCTCGAGTACTCGCACCACGCGGGCATCGTGCACCGGGACATCAAGCCCGCGAACGTCATGCTCACGCCGACGGGTGCGGTCAAGGTCATGGACTTCGGCATCGCCCGCGCGGTCGCCGACTCCGCCGCGACCATGACGCAGACGCAGGCCGTCATCGGCACCGCGCAGTACCTGTCGCCCGAGCAGGCCCGCGGCGAGCAGGTCGACGCGCGCTCCGACCTCTACTCGACGGGCTGCCTGCTGTTCGAGCTGCTCACGGGCCGTCCGCCGTTCACCGGCGACTCCCCCGTCGCCGTCGCCTACCAGCACGTCCGCGAGACCGCGCCCACGCCGTCGCAGTTCGCGTCCGACGTGCCCGAGGCGCTCGACCGGATCACGGCCAAGGCGCTCGCCAAGGAGCGCGACGCGCGGTACTCGACGGCCGCGGAGTTCCGCGCCGACCTCGAGGCCGTCCTGCGCGGCGGCGTGGTCAGCGCGCCCGCCGTCGGTGCCGTCGCGGCCGGTGCCGCGCTCGCCGCGGCGGAGGCCACGCAGGTCATGGCGCCCCCGGCCGTCGCGGCGACGCAGGCCATGGCGCCGACGTCGCCGTGGGCCCAGACGGGTCTGCAGCCGACGACGCCTGCGGGCCTCCCCGAGGAGCCCGAGGACGAGGGTCGCAAGCCGTGGCTCATGTGGGTCCTCATCGGCATCGCGGTCCTCGCGGTCGCGGGCATCATCGCGCTGCTGGTCGCGAACTCGCGCAGCAACGCCCCCGAGGAGCTCACCGTCCCCGACGTCGTGGGGCTCACGCGCGAGGAGGCCGAGAAGAAGATCGAGGACGCGGAGCTGCAGTTCACGCCCGCGGAGGAACCGTCCGACACGGTCCCCGAGGGCGAGGCGATCAAGTCCGACCCCGCCGCCGGCACGCCCGTCGAGAAGCTCGACAACGTCACCGTCACGTTCTCGACCGGCCCCGCGACCACGACCGTCCCGACGGGCCTGGCCGGGATGACCGAGCAGGAGGCCGTCGCGGCGATCGAGGCCGCCGGTCTCACGGTCGACCCGAACCGGACCTCCGAGGACGACCCCAAGCAGCCCAAGGGCCGCGTCACGCGCACCGAGCCCGCCGAGGGCGAGTCGGCGTCGTCCGGCAGCCCGGTGAAGCTGTTCGTGTCGTCCGGCAACGTGCAGGTGCCCGACCTGGCCGGCAAGACGCGGGCCGAGGCCGAGCAGCTGCTCAACGACGCGTCGCTCAACGCCAACTCGCGCGAGCGGGAGACCAACGAGCAGCCGCCGGACACGGTCATCTCGCAGGACAAGCCCGCAGGCTCGCTCGTGCCGCAGGACACGACGATCAACATCGAGATCGCCATCGCACCCGAGAACCCGGTCGTGCCGGAGAACCTGGTCGGGATGTCGTACGACCAGGCCGTGCAGGCGCTGGCCCAGGCGGGCCTGACCAACGTGCGGCGCGTCGACGAGCAGTCCGAGTCGCCCGTCAACCAGGTGATCCGCGTCGAGCCCGACGGCGGGTCCGAGGTCGAGCCGGGTCAGCAGATCGACCTGCACGTCTCGAAGGGCCCGGGTGGCGGCGGCAACAACAACGGCCAGCCGACCCAGACCCCCAAGCCGTAGCGCGCCACGGCATGCGGAAGGCCCCGCTCGTCTCCGGACGGGCGGGGCCTTCGCTGTGGTGCGTGTGCCGCCGTCAGAGGCGGACGAGCGGGTGCAGGCCCTCCGACCGCGCGACGGCCTCCTCGTCGCCGCACACGGTCAGCCAGTTCGCGAGCAGCCGGTGGCCGCCCTCGGTGAGCACCGACTCGGGGTGGAACTGCACGCCGTGCAGCGGGAGGGTCCGGTGCTGCAGGCCCATGATGATGCCGTGCGTGGTCGCGGTGACCTCGAGCTCGTCGGACACGGTCCCGTCGACGACGGCGAGCGAGTGGTAGCGGGTCGCGGTGAACGGCGTCGGCAGGCCCGCGAGGACGCCCTCGCCGTCGTGCTCGACCTCGCTCGTCTTGCCGTGCATGAGCTCGGGCGCGTGGGTCACGGTCCCGCCGTAGACCTCGCCGAGCGCCTGGTGGCCGAGGCACACGCCGAGCATGGGCGTCGCGCTCTCGGCGCAGTCGCGGATCACCTGCATGCTCTGACCGGCCTCGGCGGGCGTGCCCGGGCCGGGGGACACGAGCACCCCGTCGAAGTCGCCGCGCTCGGACAGCGGCGGGACGGCGTCGTTGCGGACGACGACCGTCTCGGCACCCAGCTGGTTGAGGTAGCCGACGATCGTGTAGACGAACGAGTCGTAGTTGTCGATCACCAGGATCCGGGTCACGTCACTCCCCCACGGTGGTCTCGTTGAACGGCATGAACGGCGCGACCGCCGGGAACACCCACAGGAAGCACGCGGCGAGCACGAGGAACGCGGCGACCGCCAGGATCAGCGCCCGGACCACGGACGGTCCCGGCAGGTGACGCCACAGCCACCCGTACATCATCGGTCTCCTGTCACGTGGATTCGACGGGCGCACATCATGCGCCCGGCAGCAGCTCGGCGGGAGTCCCGTCCGTCACGGGCGCCCAGTAGTCGAACGTGCCGTGCACGATGAACCGTTCCCGTGCGGAGAACATCGGGTGGCACGTCGTGAGGGTGATGAACCGCTCGGTGGGGGTCGCGCCCGGGTCGCCGGGCACGGGTGCGATGACGTCGACGTCGGTGGGCATGACGATCTCGGTCGACGACACCCGGTAGACGTACCAGGTGTCGGACGTACGGACCACGATCGGGTCCCCCACCTGCAGCTCCGCGACCCGGTTGAACGGCTTGGCGTACGTCGTGCGGTGGCCGGCGAGCGCGAAGTTGCCGACGCCGCCCGGCATCGCGGTGCCCTCGTAGTGGCCGACGCCCAGCACGTCGAGCACCGTCGCGCGGTCGGTGCCCTGGCTCACGGGTCGTTCGGGCTCGCCCGCCCACCGCGGCACCTGGATCGTCGCGAAGGTCGTCGCGTGCGGCGGCTCCTCCAGCACGGGCGGGTCCTCGCGCCGCGGCTCGGCGACGAGCGGGCCGGTCTGCGTCGCGGTCGGCTCGGGCGTCGGTGCGACCTCCCAGTCGAGGTCGCGGACGATCTCGGCCTGCGCGCGGTTGCCCTCGACGTCGGTCCACCACAGCTGCCAGGCGAGGAACGCGAACAGCAGGACGCCCAGGGTGATGAGGACCTCGCCGACGACACCGACGGCGGTGTAGGCGCGCTGCCGCGCCGGGCTCGCCCCGCGCCGGGGCCGGGTGCCGCGTCGGGTGCGGACGGGCTGGTCGGCGGGAGGCGGACCGTCGGGCGTGGCGGTCGCCGTGGCGGCCGGGTCAGTCATCGTCGCTCCCTGGGCCGGCCGGGCCGGTGCTGCGCGTCTGCGCGGTCGCGCGTGCCTCGTCCTTCGCGGCCTCCTCGGCGGCCTCGAGGCCGGGCAGGATCTCGACACCGTCCGGGACGCGCGCGTACTCGAGCTCGGTGGCTCCGGAGTAGGCCGGCATCTGCATCGCGTCGGACTGGTCGACGGACCAGCCGAGGCCGACGGCCTTGACGTCGCGCAGGTAGAGCCCGACGGCGGGCGACGCGGCGAGCCCGTCGCGCAGGTCGGACGGGTCGCCGATGGCCTCGATGACGTAGGGCGGCGAGTAGACGCGCCCGTGCAGCTTCAGGACGTTGCCGACGCACCAGAAGGCGCTCGTCGAGATCACCCGCTGCCCCTGGAGCGTCATCGCCTCGGCGCCGCCCGCCCAGAGCGCGTTCATGACGTTCTGGATGTCCTGCTGGTGCACGAGCAGCACGTCCTGGTCGACGCCCTCGCGGGCGGGCGCGTCCTCGAGCTGGACCGTGAGCCCGGGACCCGTGACGGGCGTCGCGCCGCCTTCCACGAGGTAGCCCGCGCCGGGCTGCCCGGGCTGGGTGCTCGCGTCGGCGCTGCCGTCCTCGGCGAGCGCGTCCACCTCGGTCCGCAGGGCGTCGACCTCGGTCGACAGGCGCGCGACGCGGTCGTTCTGGACGCTGGCGAGGCCGGCGAGGTCCTGCGGGTGCCGCTCCCCCTCGTTGGCCTGCGCGAACCGTGCGTTGGCGGCGAACAGCGCACCCGAGAGGGCGAGCACGACGGCGACCGAGAGCGTCCCGCGCGCGAGGAGACGCCGCGCACGGTGGGAGTGCTCGGTCACTGTCGTCCTCTCGAGGGGGTCGGGCGGAGGGCTGCTGCCCACTACGCTAGGTCACGTTGCGTGGCGCCCGTGACGGTGCGCGGCGTCCACGTCACATCGTTGTCGCACGGTGACACCCCGTCACCGTCCGTTCGCGCGACGTCCACGCGTCGCGCACCGCCGCTGGACAGGAGCCCGGACGTGCCTGAGTCGAGGTCGCGCAAGAAGGCCGCGTACATCCCGCCGCCCGAGAAGTCGGCCGGCCCCAAGCCGAACCCGCCGTGGTTCGTCCCCGTGATGCTGGGGCTGATGCTCGTCGGCCTCGTGTGGATCGTGGTCACGTACCTCACGGGCTCGGACTACCCGATCCCGGGCATCGGCCAGTGGAACCTCGCGGTGGGCTTCACGCTCATCATCGCGGGCTTCGGCATGACGACACGCTGGCGCTGACGCCGCGCGCAGGACGGGACGGCGGGGCTGGTCGACGACGACCGGCCCCGCCGTCGTCGTTCCCGCCGATGTCAGACCCTGCTCGTAGGGTCCTCACAGGCCGTACTGACGAAGGAATTCGGCGTCGTCTCCCCGTCCCCAAGGTTGCTCACAGCTGTGGAACTACAGCCGTGTAGTTATCCACATGGTTGTGCACCGCTGGGGACAGAGAGTGCGTTCGTGCAGGTCAACAGGCTGTGGACAGACCGTGCGTCGTCCACGCGTGACGCGCGCCACCTGGGGACGAGTCAGACGAGCCCGACGGGAGTCAGGCGAGTCCGACCGCCGAGTACGCGAGCCATGCGGCCGTGACCAGCACCCCCGCCACCACGAGCGGCGCGACGACGGCGACCTGCCGGCGCCGCTCCGCAGGTGCGTAGGCGTACGCCGCACCCAGCGCCAGGCCCGTGAACAGCCCGCCCAGGTGCGCGGGCCAGGAGATGCCGGAGACGACGAACCCGACGACGACGTTGAGCCCGATGACGACGAGGATCCCGCGCACGTCGCCGCCGAGCCGGCGCATCACGACGAGGACCGCGCCGAACAGGCCGAAGATCGCCCCCGACGCCCCGAGCACGCCGACGTTCCAGGCGTCGAGCGCGTCGGCGAGCAGGACGACGGCGACGGACCCGCCCAGGGCGCTCATCAGGTAGAGCGTGACGAACCGGGCCCGACCGAGCGCCTGCTCGAGGTACGGGCCGATCATCCACAGCGCGAGCATGTTGACGGCGAGGTGCACGACGCCGCCGGGGGAGTGCAGGAACGCCGCGGTGACGAACCGCCAGGGCTCGACCAGCCCGGCGAGCGGGCTGAACAGCCAACGGATCGTCCAGCCGGGCACGACCTGCTGCAGCACGAAGCTCACGACGCACAGGCCGATGATCGTCAGCGTGACGACGGGCCGGCCCTCGCGCCGGCGCCCGCCGAGCACCGTCCGCACGGGACGCGCGCCGCGCGACGCCTCCGCCACGCAGTCCACGCACTGCACGCCGACCGCGGCCTGGCGCTGGCAGTCCGGGCACACGGGACGGCCGCACCGCTGGCAGCGCACGTACGACACCCGGTCGGGGTGCCGCGGGCAGACCGGCGGTGCGGCCGCGTCGGGCGTGGGGTTCTCGGTGATGGGGACCCGCTCAGTCCTCGATCGAGACCGACTGCAGGACGATGTCCTGGACGGGACGGTCACCGGGACGCGTCGGCGCGGTGGCGATCGCGTCGACCACGGCGCGGCTCTCGTCGTCGGCGACCTTGCCGAAGATCGTGTGCTTGCCGTTGAGCCACGTCGTCGGCGCGACGGAGATGAAGAACTGCGAGCCGTTGGTGCCGCCGACCTTGCCCGTCGTCGGGTCCATGCGCTTGCCGGCGTTCGCCATCGCGAGCAGGTAGGGCTCGGAGAACGCGAGCTCGGGGTGGATCTCGTCGTCGAAGGTGTAGCCCGGGCCGCCGCGGCCCGTGCCGAGCGGGTCACCACCCTGGATCATGAAGCCGTCGATCACGCGGTGGAAGACGAGGTTCGAGTAGAGCGCGTCGGTGCGCTGCTCACCGGTCGCGGGGTCGGTCCACGGCTTGGAGCCGGTCGCCAGGCCGACGAAGTTCTCGACGGTGCGCGGCGCGTGGTTCGGGAACAGCTCGATCCGGATGTCACCGGCGGACGTGTGCAGGGTCGCGAACATGCCGACAGTCTCGCACGCAGCGCCGACGGTGCGAGAGGCGGACGGGTGCTCCGTCGCGCCGCCGGACTGCATCCCAGCAGGTCCGGTGGCAGAGTGGGACACCAGTGCCGCCGACCAGCGCGGATGGGTCATGCCCCACCCGCCCGCACAGCAGCCGGGAGAGACGATGGGCTTCAGCAAGAGCCGCACGACGATCGACGTGGACACCGAGCAGGTGAAGGAGCAGGCCGCCGAGCTGGCCGCCACGCTCGCCGACAAGGCGGCGCAGGCCAAGGTCGCGGCCGCGATCGGCGCGAAGGAAGCCGCCTCGAAGGCGTCCGACGCCGCCGTGCACGCGAAGGAGTGGACGACGCCACGCGTCGAGGCGTTCGTCGAGTGGCTGCTCCCGCGCGTCGAGCACGCGTACAAGGAGAGCGTCATCGCCGCGGCGCCCAAGGTCGAGCAGGCCGCCGCGAAGGCGTCGCCCGCGATCGACACCGCGCACGACAAGCTCGTGGACGACCTGCTGCCGCGCCTGGTGGCCGCGATGAACGAGGCCGCCGTCAAGGCCGGGGCCGCTGTCGAGAAGGCCGCGGACGTCTCGTCCGACACGAGCAAGAAGGCCGCGAAGCGCGCCGCCAAGGCCGCGGCCGCTGCTGCTGCCGCGGCTGCGGCTGCCGAGCGCGAGCGCAAGCACACGGGCGCGAAGGTGTTCTGGGTCGTCGCGGGCGTCGCGGCGGTCGGTGCCGCGGCCGTCGCGTGGAGCCGGTCGCGGTCGCAGGTCGACCCGTGGGCCGAGCCGTGGGAGCCGTCCGACTCGCTCGGGTCCTCGACGCACGACTTCAAGTCGCGCGCGCAGGAGGCCCGCCACGACCTGACGGACAAGGTCGGGGACGCGGCGGACGCCGTGGGGGAGGCCGCAGGAGCCGCCGTCGCCAAGGGTCGGGACGCGACCCGCAAGGCGGCGGAGAAGGTCGCGGAGGCCCGCGAGGACCTCACGGAGAAGGTCGCCGAGGCCAAGGACGGCGCCTCGGAGGCCGCGAAGCGCGTGCGCCGCACCGCGCCGAAGACGGTCGACGCCGGTTCCGCCGAGCCGACTCCGGACCCGGTCGTCAACCCGACGACGGACGACGAGAAGGGCACGCCCTCGGCCTGACCCGAATCCCCGGCCACGTGCCGGGCTGCAGGTTCCCACGCCCTCCGCCGGCCTCGAGCCCGGGGGGCGTGGTGCTGTCCGGATCCGGGCGTCATGGCAGGTGGGCGGCCCTGAATCGTTTAGGCCGTTGACCGGTACAGCGTGGCCTGCGGACGATGCGCCAGGCGCGTCGTGCCGGAGCGACAGCGGTCAGCACGGGACGCCGTCCACCACTCCCGTGCCCGGAAGAGGACCCTCATGCTCGGCCATGCCACGGCGCCACGCGCGCCCCGATCCCGCGGACGCACCGCGACGGCGGGAGCCTCCGCCCTCGCCGTCGCCGCCGGGCTGCTCGTCGCCCCGCTCGCGACGTCCGCGAGCGCCGCCCCCGCGTACAACTACGCCGAGGCGCTCCAGAAGTCGATGTTCTTCTACCAGGCGCAGCGCTCCGGCGACCTGCCCGACAACTTCCCCGTCTCGTGGCGCGGCGACTCCGGCCTGACCGACGGCGCCGACGTGGGCAAGGACCTCACGGGCGGCTGGTACGACGCGGGCGACCACGTGAAGTTCGGCCTGCCGATGGCGTTCAGCGCGACGATGCTCGCGTGGGGCGCGATCGACAGCCCCGGCGGGTACACGAAGGCCGGCCAGCTCGACGAGCTCAAGGACAACCTGCGCTTCGTCAACGACTACTTCGTCAAGGCGCACACCGCACCCAACGAGCTGTACGTGCAGGTCGGCGACGGCGAGGCGGACCACAAGTGGTGGGGTCCCGCGGAGGTCATGACGATGGCGCGGCCGTCGCACAAGATCACCGCCTCCTGCCCCGGGTCCGACGTCGCCGCCGAGACCGCGGCGTCGCTCGCGTCCGCGTCGATCCTGTTCAAGGGCGACGACCCGACGTACGCCGCGTCGCTCGTCACGCACGCGAAGCAGCTCTACGCGTTCGCCGACCAGTACCGCGGCAACTACTCCGACTGCGTCACCGCCGCCTCCGCGTACTACAAGTCGTGGTCCGGCTACCAGGACGAGCTCGTCTGGGGCGCGTACTGGCTCTACAAGGCGACGGGTGACGCGTCGTACCTGAGCAAGGCGGAGACCGAGTACGACAAGCTCGGCACCGAGAACCAGACGACCACCAAGAAGTACAAGTGGACCGTCGCGTGGGACGACAAGACGTTCGGCGCGTACGCGCTGCTCGCGATGGAGACGGGCAAGCAGAAGTACGTCGACGACGCGAACCGCTGGCTCGACTACTGGACGGTCGGCGTCAACGGCCAGAAGGTGCCGTACTCGCCGGGTGGCATGGCCGTCCTCGACTCGTGGGGCGCGCTGCGCTACGCCGCGAACACGTCGTTCGTGGCGCTCGTCTACTCCGACTGGCTCACCGACGCGACCCGCAAGGCCCGGTACCACGACTTCGGCGTGCGCCAGATCAACTACGCGCTCGGCGACAACCCCCGCAAGTCGTCGTACGTCGTCGGCTTCGGCACCAACCCGCCGACCATGCCGCACCACCGCACCGCGCACGGGTCGTGGCTCGACTCGATCACCACGCCCGCCGCGTCGCGGCACGTGCTGTACGGCGCGCTCGTCGGCGGCCCCGGCTCGCCCAACGACGCCTACACCGACAGCCGCCAGGACTACGTCGCCAACGAGGTCGCGACCGACTACAACGCCGGGTTCACGAGCGCGCTCGCGCGGCTCGTCGACGAGTACGGCGGCACGGCGCTGGCGTCGTTCCCGACGCGCGAGGCGCCCGACGGCGACGAGATCTTCGTCGAGGCCATGCTCAACCAGCCGCCGGGGACCACGTACACCGAGATCAAGGGGATGATCCGCAACCAGTCGGCGTTCCCGGCGCGTGCGCTGAAGAACGGCAAGCTGCGCTACTGGTTCACCACGGACGGCTTCTCGGCGTCCGACGTCACGCTGTCGTCGAACTACTCGGAGTGCGGCGCGCAGTCCGGCAAGGGCGTCAGCGCGGGCGGCAACCTCGGCTACGTCGAGCTCTCGTGCGTCGGCCAGAACATCCACCCGGGCGGCCAGTCGCAGCACCGGCGGGAGATCCAGTTCCGGCTCACCGGCCCGACCGGGTGGAACGCCGCGAACGACCCGTCCTTCGCGGGCCTCGGCTCGACCGCGCTGGCCAAGACGGCGGCGATCACGCTCTACGACGGCAGCACGCTGATCTGGGGCAAGGAGCCGACCGGCACCACGACCGACACGACCGCCCCGACCGTCCCGGGCACGCCCGTCGCGTCGGGCATCACGACCGTCGGCGCGTCGCTGACCTGGGCGGCGTCCACCGACGCCGGCTCGGGTGTCGCCGGGTACGAGCTGTACCGGGTCCAGGGGTCGACGCAGACGCTCGTCGGCACCACGACCGCGGCGGCCTACATCCTGCGCGACCTGACGCCCGGCACGTCGTACTCGTACGTGGTGAAGGCCAAGGACGTCGCCGGCAACGTGTCCGCCGCGTCCGCCGCGGTCACGTTCACGACCGAGACGCAGGGCACGACCGAGCCGCCGACGACGCCGGGCACGCCTGTCGCGTCCGCGGTCACGTCGACCGGTGCGACCCTCACGTGGGCCGCGTCGACGGGCACCCCGGCCGTCAGCGGCTACGACGTGCTGCGGGTGCAGGGCACGACGACGACCGTCGTCGCCACGACGACCGGCACGACGTACACGCTGACCGGCCTCACGCCAAGCACCGCGTACACGTACGGCGTGCGGGCGAAGAACACGGCCGGTGACGTCTCCGCGGTCTCCGCCTCGGTGACGTTCACCACGACCGCACCGCCGGTCGACACCACCGCGCCGACCGTCCCGGGCACGCCCGTCGCGTCGAACGTCAGCACGAGCGGTGCCACCCTCACGTGGACCGCGTCGACCGACACGGGCGGCAGCGGCCTGTCCGGCTACGAGGTGCTGCGGGTCAACGGGACGACGCAGACGCTCGTCGCGTCGCCGACGACCGCGTCGGCGGTCCTCACCGGCCTGACGCCCGACACGGCGTACACGTACGTAGTCCGGGCCAAGGACGCCGCGGGCAACACCTCGGCGGCCTCGGCTGCGGTCACGTTCACGACGCTGCCGACGACCACCACGGCGTCGTGCAAGGTCACCTACACGGCGAACTCGTGGAACACCGGCTTCACCGGCGCGGTGAAGATCACCAACACCGGCACGAGGCCGCTCACCTGGACCCTCGGGTTCACCTTCTCCTCTGGCCAGCAGGTCACGCAGGGCTGGAGCGCCACCTGGTCGCAGACCGGGACGACGGTCACCGCGACCGGCGCGTCGTGGAACGCCACGATCCAGCCGGGCCAGAGCACCGACATCGGGTTCAACGGCTCCCACCCCGGGACCAACACCAACCCGACGTCGTTCACCGTGAACGGTGAGGTCTGCGGCTGACCCGCTGACCTCAGGGCGACCGCCACGGTCGACGGGCCCGGCGCACCTCGGGGTGTGCCGGGCCCGTTCGTCATGCCGGACGGGCTGCCGCCGTCGAGCGGGTGCGACGTCGACGCGAGAGTGCGACATCGATGTGTCCCTCTCGCGCGGATGTCTCGCTCCCCGCCGACGTCGCGATCTCGTCGTCCGCGCGGGGGGGTCAGTCGAGGAAGAGGGCGCGCAGGCGCGTCGTGGTGAACGCGACGCCCAGGACGACCATGCCGATGAAGTACGCGACGTGCCCCCACATGACGGGGGACAGCTCGCCGGTCGTCAGGCCGCGGACCAGCTCGACGCCGTGCCACAGGGGCAGCGCCTTGATGAACCACTGCACGGCCTCGGGGTAGACGGTCAGCGGGTAGAACGTGGCCGAGAACAGGAACATCGGGAGCATGACGAAGTTGATCCAGTCCATCTGCTGGAAGGTCTTCATGTAGCTCGTGACGGCCATCCCGACGGACGCGAACCCGAAGGCGATGAGCAGCAGCGCGGGCAGCGACAGGAACGCCGTCCAGGCCAGGTTGAGCCCCATGACCTGCATGACCGTGAGGAACCCGAGCGCGTAGACCCCGCCCCGGAGCAGCGCGTACGAGATCTCGCCGAGCGCCACGTCGAGCGGACCGATCGACGTCGCGAGCATCGCGTCGTAGATCTTGCCGAAGTGCATCTTGAAGAAGACGTTCCACGTCGAGTCGTACACGGCGCCGTTCATCGCCGACACCGCGAGCAGCGCGGGTGCGACGAACGCGGCGTACGAGATCGTCTCGCCCGACGCCATCGTGACGTCGCCGACGAACGTGCCGAGGCCGTAGCCCATCGCGAGCAGGTAGAACACGGGCTCGAAGAAGCCGGACAGCACGATGACCCAGTTGCCGGACCGGGTCGCGCGCAGCCCGCGCTCGACGACGGCGCCCGCGTTGCCCGCGTAGAGCGCGCGCACGCCGCCGCGGGCCCGTCTGCGCGGTGCAGGGCGGGTGGTGGCGGTCGTCGTCGTCATCCGCGCAGCCTCCGCGTGAAGATCCGGCCCGCGACGAGACCGCCGACACCCGCCATGAGCAGCAGGATCGCGAGGTGGACGCCGATGGGCCACGCGCCCGGCGCGGAGCCGTAGCTGAGCGACCGCCCGATCTCCGAGGCGTGCCACACGGGCGAGATCCAGCCGATCCACTGGAACGCGAGCGGCACCGAGTCGAGCGGGTAGAACGTGCCGGAGAACAGGAACATCGGCGTGAACACGAATCGCTGGATCAGCGCGAACTGGCCGCGGTCGTCCTCGATCGACGCCGAGTACGCCATGACGGGCAGGCCGAACGCGAGGCCGCCGAGGATCCCGACCAGCGGGATCAGCAGGCCGGACACCGGGTCGCCGACGGCGCCGAACGCGACCATGAGCGCGTAGTAGACGACCACCGTGAACAGCATCCGTCCGACGCACGCCACCACGACGCCCGTCGCGATCTGCGGCGGCGACACCGGCGACGCGTTGGGCGCGTAGTACAGCCGCCGCCACTTGAACCCCGACATCACCGCGTACGTGAACTCGTCCATCGCGACACCGACCGCGGCGGTGACCAGCAGCGCGGGCGCCACGAACGTCACGTAGTCGACCGGGCCGTCGGGACCCTCCGCGACGGACACGTCGAGGAACGCGGCCAGGCCGAGCCCGATGCCCAGCAGGTACAGCAGCGGCTGCCCGACGCCGCTCGCGACGATCGTCCAGCCGTACGCCTTCATGCTGCGCAGCTGCGCCTCGGCGACGTACCACCAGCCGAAGCGGCGGGGCAGGACGCCGGCGTCGAGCGCGCGCTGCGCGGCCGGCGTCGGCGTCGGGGTGCTCGTCGTCGTCATTCGATGAGGCTCCGCCCCGTGAGGCGGAGGAACACGTCCTCCAGGCTGGACCGGCGGACCAGGCTGGTCGTCGGCTCGAGGCCCAGCGCGAGCACCTTCTCGACGACCGCCTCGCCGTCGTCGGCGTAGAGCAGCACACGGTCGGGCAGCACCTCGATGCGCTCGGTGACGCCGTCCATGCGCTCGGCGGCCTCGGCGTTGCGGCTCGACCCGAACCGCAGCTCGACGACCTCGCGCGTC
Source organism: Cellulomonas fimi (assembly GCF_028527925.1). Lineage (GTDB taxonomy): Bacteria > Actinomycetota > Actinomycetes > Actinomycetales > Cellulomonadaceae > Cellulomonas > Cellulomonas fimi_C. The sequence goes on along the minus strand of NZ_JAPESW010000017.1, from coordinate 36,691 downwards.
GAGTACTGCCGGATCAGCTCCGCCGGGCTGCCCTCGGCCATGATCCGGCCGTGGTCGACGACGACCAGCCGGTCGCACAGCTGCTCGGCCTCGTCCATGTAGTGCGTCGTGACGACGAGCGTCGTGCCGCGCTCCTTGAGCCGGAACAGCCGGTCCCACAGCACGTGCCGCGCCTGCGGGTCGAGGCCTGTCGTCGGCTCGTCGAGCATGAGGATGCGGGGCTCGTTGATGAGCGCCCGCGCGATCGTGAGGCGACGCTTCATGCCGCCCGACAGGTTGTCGGTCTTGACCTTCGCCTTCTCGGTCAGCTGCGCGAACTCGAGCAGCTCGTCGGCGCGCTCGGCGCAGACGCGGCGGGGGAGGCCGAAGTAGCGGCCGTAGACGAGCAGGTTGTCCCGGACGGTGAGCTCGGTGTCGAGGTTGTCCTCCTGCGGCACGACGCCGAGCTGCGAGCGGATCTCCGGGCCGTGCGTGTCCGGGTCGAGGTCGAGCACGCGCAGGTCGCCACCGGACCGCGTCGAGACGGCGCCGACCATGCGCATCGTCGTCGACTTGCCCGCACCGTTCGGCCCGAGCAGGCCGAAGGACTCGCCCGACGCGACCTCGAAGTCGACGCCGGCGACGGCGACGAGGTCGCCGAAGGACTTGGTGAGGCCACGGGCGGTGATGACAGGTGTCACAGCGGACCAACCTAGACGCCGGGACCCACACAGTCGACGGCAAACCCGACCGGTCGGTAACCGGGTCGCGCGAGGTGCGCGACAGATGCCTGTCGCAGGCGGGGCCGCGCTGTCGCGGGCCGGTGGTCCCGCAGCGCGGGCACGTCGGGGGAGTACGGTCCGCGCATGCTGCTCGCCGACCTGCAGGCCCGTCTCCGGATCGCGTTGACGAACACGCTCGTCGACCAGTGGACGCTCTTCGCGCCGTCGTCGGGCACCAGCCGGCCCAGCCCGCGCACCATCTCGTTCCACCTCGGGTGGGCGTTGCGCGGCACGGTCGAGCGCACGTGGGACGTCGACGCGGAGTACGACCGGTCGGGCATGGTCCTCGAGTCGTCCGTGCGGCTCGACGAGGGGACGGCACGCGCCCCGCACCTGATCGTCCACCGCCGCGGTCGCCTCGGCCCCGAGCACAACCTGCTGCTCGTCGAGCTGAGCGCCGACGCCGCGGACGCCCCCGGCTCGCTCGACCTCGCGACCGCGCAGGCGCTCCAGCGGCGCTTCGGCTACCGGTACGGCGTGCTGCTCGACCTGAGGCTCGCCGAGCAGGGCACCACGGCCCGCGTCGCACCGCACTGGCAGTGGACGACCCTCGAGGACGGCGCCGTCACGCCCGAGCCCGAGGCCGTCTACGACGGCGACGTGCTGACCGCCATCACCGACCGGGCACGTGGCGGCGACGCCTGGTGACGACGGCAATCGGGTTGCCCGGCGGCTCGCCGGTCGACACGCTGACCGGCATGACGACCCCCTTCGTCGACCTGTGGCCCCTCGCCGGCGTCCGCGTCACGAGCGGTGACCTCGAGCTCCGCTACCTCGACGACGACCTGCTCGCCGACCTGGCGCGCCTCGCGGCCGACGGCGTCCACGGTCCCGACCTCATGCCGTTCTCCGTGCCATGGACACGCGGCACCCCCGCGGAGGTCGCCCGCAGCGTCCTCACGTACCAGTGGGGCAACCGCGCCTCGTTCTCGGTCGACGACTGGCGCGTCGAGCTCGGCGTCGTCCGCGACGGCGAGGTCCTCGGCATCCAGGGCGCGTACGCCAAGCACTTCCCGCTGCTCCGCACGGCCGAGACGGGCTCGTGGCTGGGCCTGCGACACCAGGGCGCCGGCGTCGGCACCCGCATGCGGCTCATGATCCTGCACCTGCTGTTCGACGGGCTCGGCGCCGAGCGGGCGACGACCGGCGCGTTCGCCGACAACGTCCGGTCGCTCGGTGTGACCCGTCGCCTCGGCTACGCCGACAACGGTGCGGACCCGATGGTGCGCGACGGCGAGGCCGCGCTGAACCGTCGGTTCGTCATGACGCGTGAGCAGTGGGAGGCCCGACCCGAGGCGATGCGGCCGCCCGTCACGCTCACCGGCGTCGAGGCCCTGCGCGCCGAGCTCCTTCCCGCGACCGCCGCTGACGACTGACCCTGCCCTTTCGGGCAGCGACGGGTGCCCGAATCGGCGGCCGACACCCCGTTGCGAGGGCAGCGGCGCCGTCGGCACGCTGGACGCATCCTCCGGGCGTCGACGCGCGGAGCGACCAGGGGAGGCCGGTCATGACGCAGAGCCGCGCCCACCGCCCGCAAGGCGGCCCGCTCGACCACGACCGCGGCGACGCGCCCGCCCACGGCCTCGCCGCCCGCACCCCGCCCCGGCCCGCGGCGGTCCCCGACACCACGACCGCCGCGGTCGTCACAGCGGGGCACCGCCCCACGCGTCGCACCGTGACGGTCCTGCAGCGCACCGCAGGCAACCGCGCGGTTGCCGGGCTGCTCGACCGGTCCCGGCCGCCGCTCGAGCGCACCGGCGACCCGCAGCGCGACGACGACCACCGTGCCGGCCGCGGTCAGGACGAGCGCCGGACCGACCGACGCGGCGGCGCTCGTGCGGCCGCACCGCAGCGGTTCAGCACGACCGACAGCGCCGTCGCGAACGTCGCGTCGGTGTTCGGCGCCACCGCGCGCGGCGGCGCCGCGTCCGTGATGGGCGCCGTGACGTTCGACTCGAGCGCGTTCAGCGCCGCCGTCGCCCGGCCCCTGGCGGTCACCAAGACCGGCACCGACCTCGACCTCTCCTCCGCGACCTACACGGCGAGCGGCACGGTACGGGCGTCCGGCCCGGCCGCGCGCGTCGGGCGGTACGAGATCGGCTTCCTGCAGACGGTGTACGAGTCGTCGCGGAACTTCTACTACGAGCCCACCGGCCACACCCCGGGTCTGCTCGCGCGCATCGCCCCGACGATCTTCGGCGAGCGCACCAAGGTGTCCGACACGTGCAGCACGCTGCCCGTGCGCGACGGCGACGCGGGCTTCCGTCCCTGGTACGGACCGGAGACGGTGTTCTCCTTCAGCGCGACCGACCCCAGCACCCAGAACACGTCGATGCAGGACACTCCCTCCACCAACCAGCCGTGGACCGTCGGGTCCGGCACGGCCACGCAGCACCTGGTGCGGACCGACGGTCGCGACCGGTTCCGCAGCTGGCTCGCCGTCAAGGACACGTCGTCGACGACCGCGATCATGCTCAACTACGCCGACTGGCTCGTGGACTACGGCACGACCGTCGCGTTCAACTCCGCGTCGCCCGCCGCGAGTGTCGTCACGCCGTCCGCCACGTCCGGTGCGAGGGTGACCGGGACGGGCGACAGCACCGGCGGGCAGTGGCCGCTGCACAACGACCCCGTCGCCAACGACGTCGCGACCAACGTCCAGTCGAACTGGTGAGGTCGCGCGACCGGGAGGTGGACGCATGAGCAGGCGGTCCGCGGGACCACGACGCACCCCGGCCGCGCGTTCCTGGCTCGACGCCGTCGAGTCGGCGTCCGCGGCCTTCACCGGCACGGCCCGTCTGACCGACGAGCGACCCGTGCCCGCCGGCGCGACGCCCTTCCGCGGCGACGGCTTCGCGCTGGACGTCGAGGTCGTCCCCGACCAGCCGGTGTTCGGCACGGCCCCCGACGGCCCGCTCACCGTCGGGCTCGTCACCGCCCGACCGCCCGACCGCCGCGAGCCGCCCGGCGCCCCGCGGTTCCCCCCCGACTCGCTGCGTGAGATCCCCTACGCCGACCAGGCGCTCCCCGGCGCCGACGACGCGGTGCTCGTCGTCGCCACCGACCCGGTCGTGGTGCGCGGGCTGCTGCTCCCCGACGACGACCTGCCTGCCGCGATCGCCACGATCCGCGGGTGGGTCGACGCGCGCGCCGACGAGGCCACCGTGCTCCGCGACCTCGTCACGGCGACCTCGCCCGTCGCCGTCGTCGCGGGCTTCGAGCTGCTCCTGCGCACGACCGACGACGTCGCGGGCCTCATCGAGCGATTCCTCCGACTGCCGGGTCTCCCAGGCGGCGCCGTCCGGGGCATCGTCGCGCTCCTGCACGCGCGCCCGCTCACCGACGCGGAGACCGTCGACGTCGCGACCCGCCTGCTCGGCGCCCTCGCCGACACGCACGACCCCGAGGCGCTCGTCGCCTACCTCGGCTGGTTCGACGCCCATCGCGGCCGCTACGGCGACGACGTGGCCGTCCGCGTCCGTGTGCAGGTCGCGCGCGTCGTCGACCGGACGTTCGACGGCCCCGACGGCGACGCCTGGCACCAGGAGGTCGCCCGCTACGCCGAGCCGTTCAGCACCTGACCCGCGCCTGCGTCACGGCGCCGGTCCGCTCCCCGAGCGCGGCTGTGCCCGTCCTCTCACGGCTCGCCATTCCGCCCACCGGCCGGTGTCACCGCCTCGTGGCACCATCGCCGCATGACGACGAGGACGCGCCACCTCAGCGTGCACATCGACCGCCCGATGCCCGCGGTCTACGCGTTCGCCTCCGACCCCGCCAACCTGCCGCGCTGGGCGCCGGGCCTCGGCTCCGACGTCGTGCACGAGGACGGCGAGTGGTACGTCGAGACCGCCGAGGGCCGCGTCCGGGTGCGGTTCGCGCCGGCGAACCCGTTCGGGGTGCTCGACCACGAGGTCCTGACACCGTCGGGCGACACCGTCCACGTCCCGCTGCGCGCCATCCCCGACGGCGACGACGCGTGCGACGTGGTCTTCACCCTCCGTCCGACCCCCGGCATGACCGACGCCGAGCTCGACCGCGACGAGTCCCTGGTCCGCACCGACCTCGCCCTCCTCAAGTCCCTCCTCGAGGGTCGGTAGCCGGCCACACCCTGAAAGCCGGATGCGATCGGCGCCGTCAGTCCTCGTTCACCAGAGACGAGGAAGAGGCGGCCCGTCGAACCGCTGCCTCGACACGATCGGCCGCGGAGCAGGAAACCTCGTGCTCCCAGACCCGCACGACCGTCCAGCCGTGCTCCTCCAGAAGGCGATCGGTGTCCCTGTCGCGGGCATAGTTGGCGGCGAGCTTGGCGGTCCACCACTGGCTGTTCGCCCGCGGCTTCGTCCCATGCTCCGGGCAACCGTGCCAGAAGCAGCCGTCGACCAGGACCGCGACCCTCGCCCGTGTGAACGCCACGTCGATCGTCCGCCGTCGCTGGCCCGGTACCGGGTACGCGACCCGGTACCGCAGCCCGCGCCGGTGCAGCTCGCGCCTCAACGCGAGCTCAGCCGCGGTGTCACGCCGCTTGGCGGTGCTCATCCGCCGTGACACGTCAGGCGACGATGCGCCCGGGTGTGCGGGCACATGCTGCGGAACCGCGGGCGAGCGCTCCACCTGGGCTGCCGTCAGACGGCGACTGCCTCGAGCATCGAGTCGGCGTAGCGTCGCTGACCCGCCGCGACGACGCGCTCGAGACGCTCGTCGGGGCTCGACGGGGCCTCCTCGGCGATGGCCCTGAGCAGCTCGCGGCCCTGCCGGGTCGTCTGAAGAATCGCGCGGTCGCGCTCGACGTGCGCCCGCAGCATGTTCCACACCGCCCCGATGTTCACGCCGTTGCCCAACTGCTTGTAGGTCGCCGCGTCCGTCTGGGCCCCGAAGTCGAAGTTGTCCGGGAACCCCTGGAGCCGCGCGGCCTCCTTCGTCGACAGTCGGCGTCGGAGACGGCCGATGATCGAGGTCTGGGTGATCGCCACGAGAGCCGGAAGATGCGTCGGGCGCTTCGCGCGGATGCCAGACGGTCGGAGCTGCAGCACGCAGTCCCACAGCGTCTCTGTCTGCTGAGCCTGCCACTCGAGCTTCCGCCGTGACGCGGGGAACGATGCGACGTCGTGGCGCTCGAGCCACCGGTCGAGCTGCGCCTTGTAGCGCGTGTAGAACCAGGCGTTCTTGACCAGGAAGGCCTGCTTCCAGGCCGGGACGTCCTCCCACCGGTCGGGGAGGTCGCCCTGGTGTCGGTAGGGCACGCGTGCTGCACCCGCCGCCCACGCCTCGAGGTCCTCGGACTTCACCCAGCGGTCGACCCAGATCGGGAACCCGGGCAGGGCCGCCTCCCGTTGCGTGTCGGTGTGCGCGGCACGGACGACGGGCCACATGGTCGTCACGAAGTCGTCCCAGGCGTCGATCCACTCCACCTCGTCGGGCGTGAGGGCTGTGCCCGGCACGACGCCGCCGTCGAGCGGCAGGTCCGCAGCCAGATCCCACTCCTCGCCTCCGCGCAGAGAGACATGCTCCAGCGGCGGCCTCGCGACCACGCCGTCGAGTAGGCCGTCCGGGTCGTAGGTCGCCGTGATGAACACGCGCTCACGAACCTGAGGACGTCCGCCCCGCTCCAACGGCAGAAGGTGCGGCGAGAAGACTGCGGGCGTCTCCGACACGCGATAGCCCTCAGCACGGAGCGTCTCGATGATCACGTCCCACTCGTGCTTGTGCCGTGGGCCGGCCAGGTTCCGGACGTTCTCCAGCATGACGATCGTCGGGTGGTGCGCCTGGACGATCTTGAGGATGTTCCAGTAGAGCGTGCCCCGCGTCTCCTCCATGCCACGCTGCGCACCCGACTTCGAGAACGGCTGGCAGGGGAAGCCTGCGGCCAGGACGTCGTGCGGAGGGACGTTCATCGTGACGTCATTCGCGTCTTTCGTGATGTCTCCGAGCGGAGAGTGGCCCCAGTTGCGCTGGTAGACCCTAGAGGCGGCGGCGTCGATCTCGACGGAGTAGACGCACTCGCCCCCGAAGGCCTCCAGCGCCGCAGCGAAGCCCCCGATGCCGGCGAACAGGTCGATGTACCTGAACGCCGCGCTCGCCGTGCTCATCCGATCTCCATCCTCGAAGCTTGACAGCTCAGGCACCCGGCGCGCAACCCGGCGCGCGGCCCAAACTCGGACAGCTTAGCTTGCCCGTCTGACATCGCGCGGCCAGTGCGCCGCCAGGCCGAGGACCGCCCCACCAGCCACGGCTCTCGTCTGTCGTCAACCGGCGAGCACACCGTCGTTCCGCAGGTCAGGAGGCGAGCCGTCGGTGGGTCGACGGCTGGCCGGTACGTCGGGTCGCTAGGGTGCCTGCCCATGGCAGAGCGTCCGTCACGAGGGCCCGTCGACCGGCCCTTCTTCCTTCCGGCTGAGACGGCGGGTGAGGCGATCACACGGATCTACTCGCTGACCGGTGCCGCCGACGCGGGCACGCGCGGTGAGAAGCGAGCGGTGGTGGCGCTGAGGGACGCGCTGGGTGTCGACGTCGACACCGGTGCCACGAGCGACGTCATGGGCGCTGCCATCGCTGAGGTGCTGGGGGTGCCGTGGGTACCCGCCCTCTATCTCGAGAAGCACAAGCTCACGCTCGGCGGACTCAATGCGCTCCTCGAGGGTGCCACGGACGCCTACCACGACGGCTCCCTGCGGCAGCTAGAGGCCATGCGCCCAGACCTGCTCAGTGGTCCTGAGTGGGCAGCGTTCAATCCAGCGCGCTCGAAGATCGAGGCCGTCAACCGGATCTCTCTGCTGACGGATTCCGGCCCCGAGTACCTCGGCCCGGGCGGCAAGGAGCACAAGCGTGTGCTCATCAACCTCGTGAACGGAATGGGACTCCACATCCCGATCACGACGAAGCACGGTACGGCGGCGGCGCTCGCGCGCGAGTTCGGCGCTCCGTGGGCCGACTCTTGCGTCTCGACGCAGGGCACGATCACGCTCAGTGGGCTCAACGTGCTGCTCGCCGGTGCGGAACGCCGGTTGGGGAAGCTGGGCGTCGCCCGCGCGGCGCTGTTCGGAACTCCGGAACAAGAAGGCGCAGCGCTCGCTGCCGCCCTGCTCACCGGCTGGCGGCCGACGCGCCAGGCAGACGGATCCAGTCGTGTGGTGTGGGACGCGAGACAGTGCGTCCAATGGATGAAGCGCCAGGGCATCACCAAGGGCCCCAACGAGAACGAGTGGCAGGGCTTCTACTTCGAGCACCGTGGTGTTGAGATCCTCAACGCCGCGTTCACCCCGATCACGAACCCGCCGCGGAGCCGCTACGAGAACACATCATTCGACTACTCGCTCCGATACGTGTGGGACCTGAAGGCCCACACTGAGTCGCAGATCCTGCCCGTCAGCGGCAAGTCCAAGCCAGGTCTGCCGGGCGCTCCGCTGAACGACCAGCTGGCGATGCGAGCATGCATCGAGGACCAGGGCTTGGGCTTCCTGATGCTGGGTGGACGCGCGGTCATGGACGAGGACCGTGCGTTCTACCAGTGGCACCGCACGTTCAAGGGTAGGGAGCCAGCGCCGAGCAACACCGGGCGGTCGACCATGCGCAAGGCGGCGTTCGAACCTCTCCACGTCGAGGCGTTCTGGTTCGCCAACATCGAGGCGCTGGACGCTGCATACGCGAGCGGTCTCATCAAGGACTTCTCCCAAGGTCGACAGTCGCGGGGCGCCACTCGCAAGTTGAAGTACGAGCTGAACGCACGCAAGGCGCGAGCCGCTGGGCTTTCGGTCGCTCGTCACGACTGGCCGCACGACTGAGCCAGTCCGGGTCTGCTCCGCGTGGCTCAGCAGAATGGATGGGCATCAGACTGGCTCGATCGGCCGGCCTGTGGTCGGACAGACGAAGACCGCAGACGCGCGCCAGCGGCCCTTCGTTCGTGGTGGAGCCAAGGGGACTCGAACCCCTAACCCCCTGCTTGCAAAGCAGGTGCGCTACCAATTGCGCCATGGCCCCCGGTGCCGCCCGGAGGGCGGCGATCACGTGGGGGGAGGCCGTCACTCGAAGGTGTCGGTGACCTCGGACCAGAGGTCCCGCTCGTCCTGGTCCTGCTGGTACTTCTGCCAGAGGACGTAACCGACGGCGGCGACCGCCACCACGAGCAGGAGCTTCTTCATCGGATCCCCCACGGGTCGGGAGTGGGCCTAACAGGACTTGAACCTGTGACCTCTTCCTTATCAGGGAAGCGCTCTAACCGTCTGAGCTATAGGCCCGTGTCGCTTCCGCACGTGCGAACACGTGCGCTGCGCGCCGGACGAGACTACCCCAGCCGAGGTGTCCCGCCCAAACCGGCCCCCGCGCGGGCGGCAGGCCGGCCGATCGAGGTCACTCGTCGGTCATGGTCACGTGCACGCCGCCGACGAGCGCCGCCACGATGTTGTAGAGGAACGCCCCGATCGTCGAGAGCGCGGTCAGCAGGAAGACGTCGATGACGGCGATGAGCGTCGCACCCGAGACCACCCGCCGGAACTCGACGTACTGGAGGATGTTGATCGAGCTCTCCTCGCCGGTGATCTGCTTGACGAGGTTGTTCGCCTCGGTGAAGACGTGCAGACCGTCCAGCGTCAGCCAGATCACGGCCGCCGCGACGACGATCATGATGCCGATCGCGACGGACAGCAGGAACGACAGCTTCATGACCGACCACGGGTCGATCCGCGAGACCGCGAGGCGCACGCGCCGCGGGCCGCCGACCGTCGGGATGCGCCCGGTCGCCGGGCGGACCTGGGAGGTCGCACCGGTCGCGGAGGGGCGGGTCGACGTGCGGGCCGCCGTCGGTGACGTGGCGGCGGCGGGAGCCGGTGCCGAGCTGCTCATGGTCGGGTCCTCGGTACGGGGTCGGGTGACCGAGGCGAACGCGGCGCTGGTCGCGCCGGCCGCCTTCTTGAACCACACGGTCGCGGTGTCGACCGCCACCATGAGGGGCGAGGGCTGCTCGCCCTCGTCGGACGCGGACGTGGAGGCGGCCGTCGACGCGGACGTGCGGGGAGGGACCCCTGTCGACGCACGGTACGGCGGCTCGTCACGCTTGGGGATCGACACGCCGTCGGGCTCGCTGCTCGGCTTCTCGTCGGCCGGTGCGGGCCGGGCGGGCTTCGACGCCGACGACGCCGACTCGGCGCGGCCGTTGCCGTTGCGTGCCGCCGTCGGCGACTTCGCGGTCGACTTCGCACCCGTCGACGACCCCGGACGTGCCGTGGTCGGGGTCGTCGGCCGCAGGCGCGGCGGGATCGAGGGCGGAGTCGAGTCGGTCATGCGTCCTCCGAGGACTGGTCGGCGACGGCCTGCTCACCGGTCGCGTCGTCCGCACCGGGGGCCCCCGAGGCGTCCGGTTCGTCGGATCCCTGGCCGTTCTCGCCGCCCACGGTACCGGCATCCTCACCGAGGTGTCGCTCAGTGTTGCGGGCGACGGCGATGATCCGGTCGCCCGGGTCCGGCTTCGCGAAGATGACGCCCTGGGTCGTGCGACCGGTCGCGTTCACCTCGGCCGTCGCGGAGCGGACGATCTTGCCGCGCTCCATGATGACGAGCACCTCGTCGTCCGTGTCGGTCACGAGCGCGCCGACCAGGTCGCCGTTCGCCTCGGGCAGGTTCGCGACCTTGATGCCGAGGCCACCGCGGCCCTGCTGCCGGTAGTTCTCGACGGTGAGCGCGGTGCGCTTCGCGATGCCGCCCTCGGTGACCGTGAACAGGAACGCGTCCTCGCGGACGACGTCCATCGCGAGCAGCTCGTCGTCGCCGCGGAACTTCATGCCGGTGACGCCGGACGTCGCGCGGCCCATCGGTCGCAGCGCCTCGTCCGACGCGGTGAAGCGCACCGACTGCCCCTTGCGGGACACGAGGATGAGGTCCTGGTCGGAGTTGACGAGGCGCGCGGCGACGAGCTCGTCGGGCCGGCCCTCCTCGTCCTCGCGCAGGTTGATGGCGATGACACCGCCCGAGCGGTTCGAGTCGTACTCCGTCAGACGCGTCTTCTTCACGAGGCCGCGCTGCGTCGCGAGCACGAGGTGCTCCGCCTGCTCGTAGTTCCGCACGTCCAGGACCTGCGCGATCGTCTCGCCCGGCTGGAACGCCAGCAGGTTCGCGACGTGCTGGCCCTTCGCGTCGCGGCCGCCCTCGGGCAGCTCGTACGCCTTCGCGCGGTAGACGCGGCCGAGGTTCGTGAAGAACAGCAGCCAGTGGTGCGTCGTCGTGACGAAGAAGTGGTCGACGATGTCGTCCTCGCGCAGCTGCGCACCGCGCACGCCCTTGCCGCCACGACGCTGCGCCCGGTAGCTGTCCGAGCGCGTGCGCTTGGCGTAGCCGCCGCGGGTGATGGTGACGACCATCTCCTCCTCGGCGATGAGGTCCTCGACGGACACCTCGCCGTCGAACGGGAGGATCGTCGTGCGCCGCTCGTCGCCGTACTTGTCGACGATCGCCTGGAGCTCGGTGCTCACGATGTCGCGCTGACGCTGCTCGGAGTCGAGGATCGCGTTGTACTCGACGATCTGCGCCTCGAGCTTGGCGTGCTCGTCCATGATCTCCTGGCGCTGCAGCGCGGCGAGGCGGCGCAGCTGGAGGTTGAGGATGGCCTGCGCCTGCTGCTCGTCGATGTCGAGCAGCTCGATCAGGCCGGCACGTGCCTGGTCGGCGTCGGGGGAGCGGCGGATGAGCGCGATGACCTCGTCGAGCGCGTCGAGCGCCTTGAGGTAGCCGCGGTAGAGGTGGATGGCCTCCTCGGCCTTCCGCAGCCGGTACCGGGTGCGCCGCTGGATGACCTCGAGCTGGTGCGTCGTCCAGTGCCGCACGAACGCGTCGATGCTGAGCGTGCGCGGGACGCCGTCGACGAGCGCGAGCATGTTGGCGCCGAACGTGTCCTGCAGCTGCGTGTGCTTGTAGAGGTTGTTGAGCACGACCTTGGCGACCGCGTCGCGCTTGAGCACGATCACCAGGCGTTGGCCGGTGCGGCCCGACGTCTCGTCGCGGATGTCCGCGATCCCCGAGACCCGGTTCTCCTTGACGAGGTCCGCGATCTTCTTCGCGAGCGTGTCGGGGTTCACCTGGTACGGCAGCTCGGTCACGACCAGGCAGATGCGGCCCTGGATCTCCTCGACGTTCACGACCGCGCGCATCGTGATCGAGCCGCGGCCCGTCCGGTACGCCTCGTCGATGCCGCGGTGGCCGAGGATCGTCGCGCCCGTCGGGAAGTCCGGGCCCTTGATCCGCTGCAGGAGCGCCGCGAGCAGCTCCTCCTTCGACGCGTCCGGGTGGTCGAGGTACCACTGGACGCCGTCGGCGACCTCGCGCAGGTTGTGCGGCGGGATGTTCGTCGCCATGCCGACCGCGATGCCCGCCGAGCCGTTGACCAGCAGGTTCGGGAAGCGGCTGGGCAGGACCAGCGGCTCCTGGGTGCGGCCGTCGTAGTTGTCGCCGAAGTCGACGGTGTCCTCGTCGATGTCCCGCACCATCTCCATCGAGAGGGGGGCCATCTTGCACTCGGTGTACCGCGGGGCCGCGGCCGGGTCGTCACCCGGGGAGCCGAAGTTTCCCTGGCCCGCGACCAGCGGGTACCGCAGCGACCAGTCCTGCACCAGACGGACCAGCGCGTCGTAGATCGCCGAGTCGCCGTGCGGGTGGTACTTGCCCATGACGTCGCCGACGACGCGGCTGCACTTCGAGAACTGCCGGTCCGGGCGGTAGCCGCCGTCGTACATCGCGTACAGCACGCGACGGTGGACCGGCTTGAGGCCGTCGCGCACGTCGGGCAGCGCGCGGCCCACGATGACGGACATCGCGTAGTCGAGGTACGACCGCTGCATCTCGAGCTGCAGGTCGACCTGCTCGATGCGGCCGTGCTCGATCTGGTCCGGGGTCTCGGTCACGGGGTTCCTTCTGTCGTGCGGCGGGGGAGGACGTGGGGGCGGGCGCGCGACGCCGGGTGGCGGCCGGCGCGCCCGGCTCCGTCAGATGTCGAGGAAGCGCACGTCCTTCGCGTTCCGCTGGATGAACGAGCGGCGGGACTCGACGTCCTCACCCATGAGGACCGAGAAGATCTCGTCCGCCGCCGCGGCCTCGTCGAGCGAGACCTGCAGCAGCGTGCGGTGCTCGGGCGACATCGTGGTCTCCCAGAGCTCCTGGTAGTCCATCTCACCCAGACCCTTGTACCGCTGGACCGCGTTCTCCTTCGGCAGCCGCTTGCCGGCGGCCTGGCCGTCCTTGATGAACGCGTCGCGCTCACGGTCCGAGTACACGTAGTCGTGGTCCGCGTTCGACCACTTGATCCGGTACAGCGGCGGCTGCGCGAGGTACACGTGACCCTGCGTGATGAGCTCCGGCATGTAGCGGAACAGCAGCGTCAGCAGCAGGGTCCGGATGTGCTGCCCGTCGACGTCCGCGTCGGCCATCAGGACGATCTTGTGGTACCGCAGCTTGGCCAGGTCGAAGTCCTCGCCGATGCCCGTCCCGAACGCCGTGATGAGCGCCTGGACCTCCTGGTTGCCCAGCGCCCGGTCGAGGCGCGCGCGCTCGACGTTGAGGATCTTGCCGCGGATCGGGAGGATCGCCTGCGTCCGCGGGTTGCGACCGCGCACGGCCGAGCCGCCGGCGCTGTCGCCCTCGACGATGAAGACCTCGCACTCCTCCGGCCGGTTGCTCTGGCAGTCCTTGAGCTTGCCCGGCATGCCGCCCGACTCCAGCAGGCCCTTGCGTCGCGTCGCCTCGCGCGCCTTGCGGGCCGCCATGCGCGCCGCGGCCGCCTGGATCGACTTGCGGATGACGTCGCGCGCCTCGGTCGGGTGCGAGTCCAACCAGTCGCCCAGCCGCTCGTTCACCACCTTCTGCACGAACGTCTTCGCCTCGGTGTTGCCGAGCTTCGTCTTCGTCTGGCCCTCGAACTGCGGCTCGCCGAGCTTGACGGAGATGACGGCCGTCAGGCCCTCGCGGATGTCGTCACCCGTGAGGTTCTCGTCCTTCTCCTTGATGATGTTCTTCTCGCGGGCGTACCGGTTGATCAGCGACGTCATCGCCGCCCGGAAGCCCTCCTCGTGCGTGCCGCCCTCGGTCGTCGAGATCGTGTTCGCGAACGTGTGCACCGACTCCGAGTACGCGCTCGTCCACTGCAGCGCGATGTCGACCGAGATGCGCCGCTCGGTGTCCTCCGACGTGATCTCGATGACGTCCGGGTGGACGAGCTCGACCTTCTTCGCCGCGTTGAGGTGCGCCACGTAGTCGACCAGGCCGCCGTCGTACTTGTACGTGACGGTCCGGTGCTGCGGCGTGTCGACGGGCTGGTCCTCGTCCTGCACCGGCTCCGCGTCCGTGACCTCGTCCTCGGTGCCCGTGTGCTGCGGCCGCTCGTCGGTGAGCGTGATCTTCAGGCCCTTGTTGAGGAATGCCGTCTGCTGGAAGCGCGAGCGCAGCGTCTCGAAGTCGTAGTCGACCGTCTCGAAGATCGTGGAGTCGGCCCAGAACGTCTGGCTCGTGCCCGTCTCCGTCGTCGGCTCGCCCTGGCGGATCGGACCCGTCGGCCTGCCGCCGTCCTCGAAGTCCATCTCCCACGCGTAGCCGTCGCGCTTCACGACCGAGTGCACCCGGCTGCTCAGCGCGTTGACGACCGAGATGCCGACGCCGTGCAGACCGCCCGACACCGCGTAGCCGCTGCCGCCGAACTTGCCGCCCGCGTGCAGGATCGTCATGACGACCTCGAGCGTCGGCTTGCCCTCCGTCGGGTGCAGCTCGACCGGGATGCCGCGGCCGTTGTCGTCGACGCGCACGCCGCCGTCCGCCAGCAGCGTCACCTCGATCGCGTCGCAGTACCCCGCGAGCGCCTCGTCGACCGAGTTGTCGACCACCTCGTAGACCAGGTGGTGCAGGCCGCGCGCGCCCGTCGAGCCGATGTACATGCCGGGCCGCTTGCGGACCGCCTCGAGTCCCTCGAGGACCGTGATCGCGCTGGCGTCGTACCCGCCGGCGGTGGACGCGTTGTTCGGCGGGGTCGTGCTCTCGTCGGCCACGGGCGGGTGTACTCCTCAAGCTCTCACACGCGACAGAGCGCCCCGCCACGGACCTCGGAGGGCGGATCACCCCAGGAGACTGGAGTTCTCGGCTCTGGTACCGGCGCAAGCGCGCCAGAATTGACGTTCACAGTCTACCTGGACCCCGGCCCGTTACCCCTCGTGTCGACGTCGGCGGAGGAGGGAAGTTGTGGCGGGTTCCGTGACGACGCCCGCGCCGGCCCTCCCGTCACGCACGTCGGCCGGGCGCCCGACCGTCGTGACGCCCACCGTCCGTTCGCGCGCACCGTCGGTTCGCGCCCACGCGCCTGCCCGCTCCCACGTCAGCCGAACGTGTCCCGCGGGCCCCGACCCGCGACCCGACGCTTGCCGCGCCCGAAGCCCGGACCCGACGGGCCGAGCACCGTGATCTCCGCGACCACACCCTCGCCGAGCTCCTCGGCGAACCGCCGCAGCATCGTCGGCACCGCCCACGTCAGGTTGGTCGCCCAGCTCGTCGAGCTCGCCTGCACCGTCAGCACGCCCGCTTCCAGCGACACGTACGCGCAGTGCTCCGCGACCTGCGGGCCGACGAGCTCCGCCCACCGGTGCTGCACCGTCCCCGACACCAGGCCCGATCCCCAGCCGAACTGCCCCACGAGCGCACCGAGCGTGTCGCCCACCGCCTGCGGGTCCCGCGCGCCCGGTCCCGCCGTGCCCGGGTTGACGTCGACCAGCGGCCGGCGGCGCGGTGCGTCGCCCGGCCGGATGCCCTTCGCGCGCGCCGCCTCGCGCGCGCGGTTCAGCGCCGCAGCCGCGACCTGACGCTCCGGGACCAGGTCCACCACCTGGCGCAGCGGGACGCCGTCCGCTGCAGGCCGCCGCACCGGGGGCAGCAGGGCGTCGCCGGCCGGGTCCTGCTCGCGGTCAGAGGACACGGGCGACCTCCCCGCCCATCACGTCCACGCGGGCTCCCGCGAGCGGTTCGGGGACGTCCTCCGCGACCGCCGCGGTCACCAGCACCTGGCGGGCCGTCGCGACCAGCTCCGCGAGCCGGTCGCGACGGCGCGCGTCGAGCTCCGCGAACACGTCGTCGAGGATGAGGACGGGCTCGCCGTCCGGTCCCCAGTCCGCGCCACGGCCGAGCCAGTCCGTCGCCGCGGGCTCGGCCACGGCGCGGGGCGGTGCGCCGCCGTCCGGTGTGTCGCCCGCCGCCGCCCCGTCGGCCTCCGATGCTTGCGCGATCCGCGGACGCTCGACGCCGTCACCGCTGCCCGTCGCGGCGGAACCGCTGCCGGTCGCGACCGGGCCGCTGCCGGTCGCTGCCGCAGCGCCGCCCGTCGGGGCGGCAGCGCTGCCGGCCTCGTGCGCCGGCGCCACGCGTGCGGCCGCGGGGGCCGGGACGCCGTCGGTGAGCAGCGCGTACGACGCCAGCCGCAGCGCCAGTGCGTACGACCACGACTCCCCGTGGCTCGCGTACCCCTTCGCGGGCAGGCCGCCGAGCGTCAGGACGAGGTCGTCGCGGTGCGGCCCGACCAGGCACACCCCCCGCTCGACCTCCTTCGGGCGGAGCCGGCCCATCGCCTCGAGGAGCTGCGCCTCGACCAGACGCGCCGTCGCCGGGACGTCCGAGGTCGACGCTGCGCTCCCGCCCGACGCGGGCGCCCCGTCGTCGCCACCCCGGCCCCGTCCGTCATCGGCGAGCGCCGCGTCGAGGCTCGCGCGGTACGTGATGACCGCCTCACCCTGACCCGCACTGACCTGCGCGTACGACGCCGCCACGTGCGGGGCGAGAGCCGCGACGAGCGCGCGCCGAGCGACCACGAGCTCCGCACCCGTCTGCGCCAGCTTCGCGTCCCACACGTCGAGCGTCCGCAGGTCGGCCGTGCCGCGGCCGCCCCGCATCGCGGCGCCCGCCGTCTTGAGCAGTGCCGACCGCTGCCGCAGCACCCGCTCGTAGTCCTGCACCGTGCCGGCGAACCGGGGGACGAGCTGCACGAGCAGGTCGTCGAGGAAACGGCGACGCCCGTCCGGGTCGCCCTTCACCAGCGACAGGTCCTCCGGCGCGAACAGCACCGTGCGGAGGATCCCGAGGATGTCGCGCGCCCGGCCCGGCGACCCGCCGTTGACCCGAGCCCGGTTCGCCTTGCCCGGCGTGACCTCGACCTCGACGAGCGTCGCGCGCGGGTGCCCCGGCTCGAGCTCACGCACGACGCGCGTGCGCACCACCGCGCGGCCCGCGCCCGCCCGGACCAGAGCCGCGTCGGACGGCACCCGGTGGCTGCCGAGCGTCGCGACGTACCCGATCGCCTCGACGAGGTTCGTCTTGCCCTGTCCGTTCGGCCCCACGAGCGCGGTGATCCCCGGCTCGAGGGGCAGCTCGACCTGCGCGTAGGAGCGGAAGTCGGTGAGCGACAGGTGGGCGACGTACATCGGGTCTCTTCGTGCTGGGGCTGGTCAGGATCCGTCGGTCGGGCGCTGCGGCGCCGGTCGGCCGACGCGTCCCGGCCTCCGCACCGTCGTCAGGCCTGGGGCGGGACGGCGGCGTCGGGGACGGGCGTCGTGTCGCTGATCGGACCCGTCGTGCCCGCGGGCTTGACCGCGTGGCCGCCGAACTGCTGCCGGAGCGCGGCGACGGCCTTCATCGCCGGCGACTCCTCCTGCCGGGACGCGAACCGCGCGAAGAGCGCCGCCGAGATCACCGGAGCCGGGACGGCCAGGTCGATGGCCTCGTCGACCGTCCAGCGGCCCTCGCCCGAGTCCTCGACCCAGTCGTCGATCTCGCCGAACGACGGGTCGGCCTCGAGCGCCTCGACGAGCAGGTCGAGCAGCCAGGACCGCACGACCGTCCCGCGGCGCCAGGCCTTGACCGTGCCGTGCACGTCCGTGACCAGGTCCTTCGCGGCGAGCAGCTCGTACCCCTCGGCGTACGCCTGCATGAGCCCGTACTCGATGCCGTTGTGCACCATCTTCGCGAAGTGCCCCGCACCGATGGCGCCCGCGTGCACGAACCCCTCCTCGCGGGGGCCCTCGGGGCGCAGCGCGTCGAACACCGGGAGCACCCGTGCGACGAGGTCCGCGTCACCGCCGACCATGAGGCCGTACCCGTTCTTCAGGCCCCAGACGCCGCCCGAGACGCCGACGTCTAGGAATCCGATGCCCTTCTCGGCGAGCAGGTCCGCGTGCGGCTGGTCGTCCTGGTAGTACGAGTTCCCGCCGTCGATGACGACGTCACCGCTGCCCAGGAGCCCCGACAGGTCACGGATCACCGCGTCGGTGATGGCGCCCGACGGGACCATGACCCACACGACGCGCTCACCCGCGGGCAGCGCCTCGGCGAGCGCCTCGAGCGACGGCACGTCGCTCACGTCGGGGTTGCGGTCGTACCCCGTGACCTCGATGCCCGCGGCGCGGATGCGTTCCCGCATGTTCGCGCCCATCTTGCCCAGCCCGACCAGACCGATGTGCATGACCTTCGCCTCTCCCGGTGTCCCGGATCCCGCCGACCGGCGTCCACCGGTCACTCTGCCGCACCGCCACGCCGTGCGCTCCCGCGGCCGCCGCGACTCCTCAGCCGACGGTCGCGGCTCCTCCCGCCTGTCCTGCACCGCAGACTGCCGCGGTCACCGCAGTCAGCGGCGGCTGCCCGACCCCGCGCGCCGCGCGCTCACGTCGCCGTCCCTCGCGCGTCGCTCGACCGGAGCACGCGGAGCCGGAGACGATGACGCGACGCGTCAGCTCGCGAACCGGATCGGGACCAGCAGGTAGCGGTACTCCTGCTGGTCGTCGCCGTCGAGCGACTCCTGACCCGTGAACTCGACGGGCTTGTTCGGGTGCGTGAACGACAGCCGGACGAACGTGGTGTCGAGCGCCCCGAGCCCGTCGAGCAGGAACTGCGGGTTGAACGCGACCGTGATGTCGTCACCGACGAGCGTGGCCTCGAGGGCCTCGGACGCCTGCGCGTCGTCGCCCTGGCCCGCGTCGAGCACGACCTGACCCTGCGAGAACGCGAGCCGGATCGGGGTGTTGCGCTCGGCCACCAGGGCCACGCGCTTGGCGGCCTCGGCGAGCGCGTGCGTCGAGACGATCGCGTGGATCGGGGTCTCGTCGGGGAACAGTCGGCGGACGGCCGGGTAGTCGCCGTCGACCAGCAGGCTCGTCGTCTGGCGGCCGCCGGCCTCGAAGCCGATGAGGTCCACGCCGGCACCGGTCGAGAGCGCGACCGTGACGGAGCCGGCGCTGCCGAGCGACTTCGCGGCGTCGGACAGCGTGCGGGCCCGCACGAGCGCGACGGTCGAGATGTCGGGGGAGGACGGCTTCCAGGTGAGCTCGCGCAGCGCGAGGCGGTAGCGGTCCGTCGCGAGCAGCGTGACCTTCTCGCCCTCGATCTCGACGCGCACGCCCGTCAGGAGCGGGAGGGTGTCGTCGCGGCTCGCGGCGACCGACACCTGCGCGACCGCGTGCGTGAGCTCGTCGCCGTCGACGGTCCCCGCGGTCGCCGGCATCGACGGCAGGCTGGGGTAGTCCTCGACCGGCATCGTCAGGAGCGTGAAGCGGCTCGCGCCGCAGGTGACGACGACCTTCGTGCCGTCGAGCACGACGTCCACGGGCTTGTCCGGCAGCGCACGCGAGATCTCGGCCAGCAGCCGGCCGGAGACGAGCACCGTGCCCGGCTCGGAGACGTCCGCCGGGATCTGGGACCGGGCCGAGACCTCGTAGTCGAAGCTCGAGAGCTGGATCGTGCCCGTCGTGTCGGCCTCGATGCGGACGCCCGCGAGCACGGGCACCGGCGGCCGGGTGGGCAGGCTGCGAGCCGTCCACGTGACCGCGTCGGCGAGGACGTCACGGTCGACCCGGAACCTCATGTGTCACCTCTTCGTCGTTCGAGTGCTGCCCAGGGCGACGGCGCGCGGGTGCCGGCGTGAGGCGCTCGTGCGTCGACGCCGGTGGGCCGTCGTGTGCGCGCTGGTCGCACGCACGACACCGCCCGTCCGTGGCATCACGCGAACACTACGCGAGAGGTCGGACGCTCGGTACAGGTGCCGAGAGCGTGTGGACGGCCGACTGCCGTCCTGGGCTGTGGTCGGCCGAGCGGCCGTGGCCGCGGCCGGGCCGCAGGGCACCGCCGTCGCGTTCCGGCGGTGTGTGGATCATCAGCAGAGAGAAGTCTCGTCGTCGTCATCGGTCATGTGCATGGTGTGGATCTCCGGCGTCTGCGCAGGTCACCCCGTCGGACCCGTGTGGACGTGCTGTGGGCGCGGCACCGGGGCGTCGGTGGACACCCGTGGACGTCGCCGAGACGCCCTTGCGGCGTCCACGGACGGGGCCTTCGTCTTCCACAACGATCACGCGTGTCGTCCACCGTCGTCCACAGGTGTGTGCACAGGTGTGAACATTCGTCCCATGCATGTTTCATCCGGAACGTGAGGGTTCCGGTCAAGGTGGTCGCATCGATTCGACGATGAGACTTGTCTCATCGCGCTGACTCCATCGGACGGGCGCACGGCATGCCGGGGCGGGCGTCTGTGCAGGTCAGCGCGCTGAATGGGCGCGACACTCGGGTGGATGCGCCGATCGGGTGAACGGCGTCACAAACATCCCCAGCCCCCTGTGGAAACTGTGGACAACCGTGAGGACGGATTCCCCACGAACCGGGCAGGAGGGACGGATCAGCCCCGGCTCTGCTGCTTGATGCGGTTCGTCAGCTCCGTCACCTGGTTGTAGATCGACCGACGCTCGGCCATGAGCTCGCGAATCTTGCGGTTCGCGTGCATGACCGTCGTGTGGTCGCGTCCGCCGAACGCCTGACCGATCTTCGGCAGCGACAGGTCGGTCAGCTCGCGGCAGAGGTACATCGCGATCTGCCGGGCCGTCACCAGGACGCGGGACCGGCTCGACCCGCACAGGTCGTCGATCGACAGCCCGAAGTACGCGGCCGTCTGCCCGATGACCTGCGTCGCGGTGATCTCCGCGGTCTGCTCGTCGGTGATGAGGTCCTTGAGCACGATCTCCGCGAGCGACAGGTCGACCTGCTGCCGGTTGAGGTTCGCGAACGCGGTCACGCGGATCAGCGCACCCTCGAGCTCGCGGATGTTCGTCGAGATCTTGCTCGCGATGTACTCGAGCACGTCCGGCGGCGCCTGCAGCCGCTCGCTGCCGGCCTTCTTGCGGAGGATCGCGATGCGCGTCTCCAGGTCCGGCGGCTGGACGTCGGTGATGAGGCCCCACTCGAACCGCGACCGCATGCGGTCCTCGAAGCCGTTCAGCTGCTTCGGCGGCAGGTCGGACGTGATCACGACCTGCTTGTTCGCGTTGTGCAGCGTGTTGAACGTGTGGAAGAACTCCTCCATCGTCTGTTCCTTGCCCTGCAGGAACTGGATGTCGTCGATGAGGAGCACGTCGACCTCGCGGTAGCGGCGCTGGAACGCGCCCGCCTTGCCCTCGGAGATCGAGTTGATGAAGTCGTTCGTGAACTCCTCCGAGTTCACGTACCGCACGCGGACGCTCGGGTACAGGTTGTACGCGTAGTGCCCGATCGCGTGCAGCAGGTGCGTCTTGCCCAGACCCGAGTCGCCGTAGATGAACAGCGGGTTGTACGCCTTGGCCGGCGCCTCGGCCACCGCGACCGCCGCGGCGTGCGCGAACCGGTTGGACGAGCCGATGACGAACGTCTCGAACTGGTACTTCGGGTTGAGGCGCGCCGGCTCCGACGCCTGCTTGCGCCCCGACGGCAGCGGACGGTCGTCGATGGCGGCGCGCGCGGCACCGTCGTCGCCGGCACCGTGCACGACGGACAGGTCCGGACGCTCGCTGCGGTCGGTGACGTCCCCGTCGCCGTCCTCGCGGTGCGGGACCCCGTCCGCGCGGTCGAGCGGCGCCGGGGGAGCGGGCGGGACGACGCGCAGCGCCGGGGTCGTGTCGCTCGCGAGATCCGGGTCGACCGTGATCGCGAACCGGGCCTCGCGGTCCAGCGCGTCCGACAGCGCGTCGGTGACCTCCGAGCGCACCCGCGTCTCGAGGTAGTCCTTGGTGAGGTCGTTGCCGACGGCCAGCAGCAACGTGCCGTCCAGCAGGCCCAGAGGCCGGGCGAGCCGGACGAACGCGATCTGCCGGGGCGTGATGTCGGGGCTCGCCTCGAGGGTCGCGACGACGTGGCCCCAGACCCGGGCGAGCTCTTCGTCCTGTGACAACGTCCTACCTCAGCTGATCGATCGTGGAGTGGTCGAGTCTCGCACGGCCCCCGTTGTCCACATACTTGTCCACACCTGTGCGCGGTCGCCTCGCACCCGTCCTGACGGCACGACGCCGGGCCGTGGTGCGCCGGCCGCGACCGTCGCGGCGGACGTCTCCACACGGGAGGGTCCACAGCGTCCACAGGCACGGCGACGACGAACGATGCTAGCCCCCGACGACGCGCCGGGGGAGGCGTCCTGGTGGGTGACCTCACCGGCTGTCCAGGTAGGGTTCCGGCAGGCAGACGTGGCGCTCCCGCCCATTTGACCGGCCGCGACGACGCGGCGTACCGTTGTCCAGCCTTCCTGATGGCTCCTGCTGGCGCGCCCTGACGCCACACGCCGCGTGCGTGTCCTTGGAGCAGTCGAGCTCGGCAGACAGACCCAGGTCACGCGCTCACGCGCGGGGCCCAACCCGGATGTAGTGGAGACTCTCGTGAGCAAGCGCACGTTCCAGCCGAACAACCGGCGCCGCGCCAAGACGCATGGCTTCCGTCTGCGCATGCGCACCCGCGCGGGTCGCGCGATCCTCGCGGCCCGTCGCCGCAAGGGTCGCGCGGAGCTCTCGGCCTGACGCCAGCGCCGGTGCTGCCCGCCGCGCACCGGATGCGCCGCGCTGCCGACTTCGAGCAGGCGGTGCGCCGTGGTGCGCGCAGCGGCCGGGACACCCTCGTGGTGCACCTGACGACCAAGACCGACCCAGGACCCGACGGTCCCGTGGTCGGTCTTGTCGTGTCCAAGGCCGTGGGCACCGCCGTGCGGCGCAACCTCGTCAAGCGCCGGCTCCGTGAGCTCGTCCGAGCACGCCTCGACGGGTTGCCCGCCGACGCGGGCCTCGTCGTCCGGGCCCTGCCTCCCGCGGCGACCGCCGACTACGCGCGCCTGGGAGCGGACCTCGACTCCGCTCTCGCGACCGCGACGCGGCGGGTCGCTCGTCGCACGAACGAGGCGTGACCGCCCCATGACCTCGCGATCCGTGGTGCGTGGTGTCGTGCGTCTGCCGGCGCAGCTCGTGCTGCTCCTGCTGCGCGGCTACCAGCGGTTCATCTCCCCGATGACGCCGCCCACCTGCCGCTTCTACCCGTCGTGCTCGCAGTACGCCGTCATCGCCGTCACGCGGCACGGGCTGCTCCGCGGCTCGTGGCTCGCCGTGCGCCGGCTGCTGCGGTGCCACCCGTGGAACCCCGGCGGCGTCGACGACGTTCCACCGGCGCGCCCTCCGCACCACCACCACCGTCTTCACCGTCACCCTGACGTGGCTCCGTCCACGCACTGATCCCCTCCGAGGAGCCCCCGGATGTCGTGGTTCGACGGACTGCTCAGTCCGATCATGACCGTCGTGGCCTGGATCATGGTCCAGTTCCACGCCCTGTTCACGACCCTCGGGCTCGACCCCGAGAGCGGCGCTGCATGGGGCCTGTCGATCGTCGGTCTCGTGATCGTGATCCGGATCCTGCTGATCCCGCTGTTCTTCAAGCAGATCAAGGCGTCGCGCGGCATGCAGCTGCTCGCACCCGAGATGCAGGCGATCCAGAAGAAGTACAAGGGGAAGACGGACCCCGCGTCCCGCGAGGCGATGAGCCGCGAGACGATGGAGCTCTACCGCAAGCACGGCACGAACCCGTTCGCGTCCTGCCTGCCGATCCTGCTCCAGTCGCCCATCTTCTTCGCCCTGTTCCGGGTGCTCATCGAGCTGCCGCGCATCGCCGAGGGCACCTACGACCCCATCGGCCCGATGACGCCCGCGCTCGCCGCCCAGGCCGAGGCCGCGACCATCTTCGGCGCCCCCCTGTCCGGCACGTTCATGACCGCCGGCGACAACTGGCACATCCGCGTCGTGACGGTCGTCCTCATCATCGCGATGTCCGCGACCACGTTCCTCACGCAGCGCCAGCTGACCATGAAGAACATGCCGCCCGCAGCCCTGCAGGGCCCCATGGCGCAGCAGCAGAAGGTGCTCCTCTACGTCCTGCCGCTGATCTTCGCGTTCTCCGGCGTGAACTTCCCGATCGGTGTCCTCATCTACTGGACCACCACGAACCTCTGGTCGATGGGCCAGCAGTTCTACACGATCCGCCGCATGCCGGCCCCGGGCTCGGAGGCCGAGCGCCTCATGAAGGAGCGCAAGGCCCGGCGCGCCGCCGCCCGCGGCGTCACGCTCGAGGAGCCGACGTCGGCGACCGCGGTGATCGAGGAGAAACCCCGCGGGCAGCGCCAGCAGCCCAAGCGCAAGGACCGCGCCAAGGGCGTCACGGGTGCCCAGGGCCCTGCGGCCGCGGCCGAGGACCCGGCGACGTCTCCGTCGTCGCCGGCCTCCTCCCCGGGTGGCGGCACGTCCGCGCCGTCGGCCGGCCCGAGCACCAAGGGTGCGGCGCCGAAGGGTGGGACGCCGAAGGGTGGCACGCCGAAGGGCGGCTCCCCCAAGGCCGGCCCCGCCAAGGCTGGTGGGTCGAAGCCCGCCGCCGGCAAGACCGGCCCGGCCAAGGCTGGCGGCGCCAAGGCCGGAGGCAGTGGCGCTCCTCGCACGCAGTCCTCTCGCGACGCGCAGGGCGGTGCGGGCGGCGACGGTGCCGGTCCCGACAGCCCGACGCGGTCGTAGACCCCGTACCCACCCCAGCCGACATCCCTGTCGACGATCGGAGAGACCTCATGAGCCCGAGCTCGCCCGACGAAGCGGTCGAGTCCACCAGCACCAAGCGCCTCGAGGAAGAGGGCGAGATCGCCGCGGACTACCTCGAGGAGCTGCTCGACATCGCCGACCTCGACGGCGACATCGACATCGACATCGACCACGGCCGCGCGGCCGTCGAGATCGTCTCCGAGGACCCCGAGGACCGGTCGCTGCGGCGGCTCGCCGGGCGCGACGGTGAGGTGCTCGACGCCCTGCAGGAGCTCACGCGGCTGGCTGTGCAGACGCGGACCGGCGAGCGGAGCCGCCTGATGCTCGACGTCGCCGGCTTCCGAGCGGCCCGTCGTGCCGAGCTCGTCGCCGTTGCCGAGGACGCCATCGGACGCGTGAAGCAGTCCGGCGCACCGGTGTCGCTCACGGCGATGAACCCGTTCGAACGCAAGGTCGTCCACGACGCCGTCGCCGCGGCGGGTCTGTCCAGCGACTCGGAGGGCGTGGAGCCCGATCGCCACGTGGTGATCCGCCCGGCCTGAGCCAGCGGATGCCCATGAGAGGGCGGGACGACATCGGTCGTCCCGCCCTCTCGTCGTCTGAGGCGCGAGTCCACGGCGCTTCCTGAACCGCGCAGGGGTTCCGGCGACGCCGTGGACGAATGCGAGCCGTGTCAGCAGTGCCGAGCCTGCCGAATGCGATGGACGCCGCGCAGTGGCGCGCGGGCGACCTTGACCAGAGCAGTGCAGCGCCGAGATCGCGGTGTGTGCCGGCGGGAGCGGCGCCGAGGTGACGGTGTGTGCCGGCGGGTAGCGGCGCCGAGGTGGCGATGTGTGCTCGCGGCGAGCGGCGCCGAGTCGTGAAGCGGTCCCGAGCAGACGAGTGGCGCGGTAGAGGCGTGGACCGGAGAAGATCAGCGGGTAGGCCCCAGCGTGGTCCGGAGGAGGGAGACGCCGAACCGGGCGGCGGGAAGTACACGCGAGTGAGGCTCCCTCCCCGAGCTCTGCCCGGATGAGTAGCGCCATCTACCTCGCGGCGTCTGGGCCCCCGACGGGTCCGGCGTCCACAATTCGTCGACCCGACGTCCCCCGCGCAGCACCCTCAGAGCCCGATGTCGAACATGGGCGTCAGCCGTCGAGATCGCGCAGTGGCGCGTATTCGCATCCCACGTGCCCACCTTCGGCCAAGTCCCGCTACGCAGCGACGTGCATCGCCAGTGCTGTTATTCGTCGGATGAGTTTCACGTGAAACATCGCGCTTCTTCGCGATGGGACTCCGGTGGTCCGCCAGCAGCAGGGTGGACCCGCGTCGCGCGGTATACGGACGTAGGTGGTGGTGGCGTTCCGCTGGAGCGCACCGTCCGTGCATGGCGCGCCCGTGACCTGCGTGGGGGGCGGCGCCGCCTCACGGCCGAGGTCGAGCCGATGTCAAGGACGAGGGCGGGTAGACCTGGTGGTGCCGGTCGACTCCAGCGGCCCTGCGGCGTTTCACGTGAAACGGCGCTGGGGTGAGCCACCGTGGACTTGCACCCGGTCGGTCGGACTCGACGGCAGTGTGCATCCATGCGGGAGAGGTCGGCGGCCCTCGGTTTGTCAGACCGCGTGCCGATCGACGCACTTTCCTCGGGAGGACGTCGTCTGGACGAACAGAAGGGAACGCCGCGCGTCGAGTTCGAAGTCGAGCGTACTCGTGGCGTCACCCTCGGAGATGGGCGACGCTCGAGGGCAGTGCCGTGAAAACAGGGCATACGGGGCCTCAGATGGCCGAAGAGCGCCCTCGTGCGGCGTTCGAGCGGATCGCTCTCATCGCTGCTCGGCGAACCTGCACAAGGCGCGAAGGTTGTGCTCGACGATGTGCGAAGCGGCCCGGAATCGCGCCCGCAGTTCGGGTGCGGGTGGGTTCAGAGACCCACTGGCTCGGCACACAGCGCCGGGCCCCACCGCCGCGAACGTGCTGTCGCGAGGAGCCCTGGATCGAACGTGATGTGGACCAGGCCACCGGGTGGCGTGATTCTGCTCGTCACGGCTGCGCCCGTCGACGGCGCGAGGCGGCGGCGTCGCGTCCAGACTCCGACGAGCTGGCTCCCGGCCAGGAGGGGTCGCCTCGCTATCGAGACTTCACCCTCCGGGACTTGCGACCGGCGCGGACCAAGCTCCTGTCATCTCGACGGATCACTTCTCTGTGACGGCCCGCGCGTGCGAGGCGTCCAGGCGTGCGGGGGGCGAGGCATGCGGGGCAGAGGTGGCATGCGGGGCGAGCGAGGGTAGCGAGGCGACCATGCGAGTTGTGCGAGGTCGGGCACTCGGCGGGACGAGGACCGGCCAGGCGTAGCCAGCACGTCAGGCGCGCCATCCGCTCAGCGGTTGCTCGACTGCTCCTGCACCGCGGCGGCACGGCCAGAACAACATGTGGTTCGGTGTACCACACGTCGTGATCTACAGACGAGGAGCGGTTCCCCTGTCGCGTCGAGGCAGCGCTTCGACGCACCTCTCCGCGCCTCCCGCCCAGACCCTCGGAAGTCCTACTGGGCGCGTCGGGGCGAGCGCCCACGCGTCGGCGCCGGCCGCGACCAGCGCGGCATGTCGTCCCAGGCCACCGAGGGTTCGCCCTTAGGTCATACGACGCTGGGGCGTACCCGTCGGCCAGTTCGCGTCTCGCCAACCCAGGCGTCGCGCGGGTGCGAGCGTCAGCACGCGTCCGTCTGCGGGCCCTGCCGGCACGGCGGCGCGCGCGCGTGCAACTCGGAGTAGATGGAAGACGACGCAGGGTCGGCCCGGACGGCTAGATCCACGCTGCGGCCGCGGCGATGTGCTGACCGTGGTCCTCTCAGGTCGCGAGGGTGAGCTGGAGGAGCTACCAGTCGACAGGGCCGGGCGCCCGCGTCGGGTGGGAGGGAGCGTGCCCTTCCCCCTCCGTGCCCTCGCCCTCCACGTGCACACGCGTACCCGTGTGCCAGGAGCACTAGAGGGTCCATCAAGCGACCTTCGCGGCTGTGCTCGCGACTTGGCAAGGTCGCTCACTGCTCTCGCCGATAGCGAAGGGACACTTCGACGCTCGACGCTGCCTCGGGAGGGTGCGAGGAAGGGCGGTCGTCGAACGTCGTTCCAGCAGGCCGTATGGCGACCGCGGCGATACCTGCACTCGCTGGCGGATTCGCGGGGCGTTCGCCGGCGACCTGGCTTCGGGTCCGGTGATGTGGTGACGCAGAGGGCACGGACGCCGTGGTTTCACGTGAAACGGCGGGGGTGGGCGCGCGCGGTCGATGCCACGAGCGTGCGCGTGCGACGGCGGCGCGTCACGCGGGAGGTCATCGCCCTTCTCCGGGGAAGGGCTTGGATTGTTGCGGGGCGGTGGGTGGGCCTGAGGCGGGGAGGCAGGAAGGTGCCTAGACCCGCCGGACCTCGTGCGGCTGACTGGCCGCTGGCGCCGCCTCGCTCCGCTCTCGCAGCCGGGGGTGACGACAGCTGTCTGCCACGCCCCATCTCGTCACGCCACGGGGGAGTCGTCCGGCACACGACGCCTGATCTGAGGCCGGTCGGCGGGTCGCGGCCGGGAGTCGCCAAGCGGCGACTGGCGGGATCTGTCCGCCCGGACCGGCGGTCTCTAGCGCGGCCCTGCTGTGCATTCCCCTCCGTGTGTCTTGAAGTGATTCCGGTGCGAGGCGATTCGTGTGACCGAGTGGGCTTGGGCTCAGTACCCGGGCCTGTCGTGATGGAGCCTGGTGGATCGGCTGGCACTGGAGAGGGTGGCTGGGACCAGTCGAGTGCGGGCGTCTCGACCGTGCACTGGCGAGCCCCCGCCGCAAAGAACCATCAGCAAGCCGAGAGTGTTGGCGCCAGGCGCCGTTTCACGTGAAACGGCGGGCCGAGACAGCGGAGCCCTGCGTGGGGGCCTGCGGCTCACTGAGGCGAGAGAAGGCGAGCGGCACCTTGCCTGCAAGACGTGTAGTTCAGCCGCTCCCCATGCGCGTGTCGTCGCTGCGGCGTTCACTTGTGGTCGCAGAAGGTGCGCGGCGCGCCTGACTGTCACGTGAACCGGGGGTGCGAGAGCCCAGCCGCGCCCCCAAGGGGAGACCAGGGGCAGTTCCTCGGCGCGCACGTAGCCTCCGGGATGGTGCTGCAACTGCGAATCCGCTGTGCGCTCCCGGCCGCGCACCCGCACGCGGCGGGTGCGGCGGACCGTTGTTTCACGTGAAACACACTGGCGGGGGAAAGATGAGCCTCGCGCGTGAGACAGGGAGGGCGGTCGGGTCGGGCCGTAGGCGAGCGAGGGGGACCCACCTCGCAGATGGGGCTCGGCCGGTCGCGAACGCGGACTCGTGGCGCGGAGTCCGCAACGAGGTTGGTGGACCGTGCCTCATGCTGTCGTTCCACGTGAAACACAACCCGGCGAGGACCGTTGTGGCCGGAGAGCGAGAATCTGGACCCATACGGCGATGGGGGTGTGCGTCAACGCGCCGGACGCGGCGACCACCGTCATGGCCAGACGAGCGAATCATCGTTCGCGGTGACACTACGACGAGGCGCGTGGAGGATGGCGCACGCGCGTAGGCGTGGTGTCGCGATCGCCAACAACCAGCGACCTCGGCCGGCCGGATCACCAGGGCTCGCCGGCCACTAGGAGGAGCGACCGAACCGAGACGCGCCAGGTAGCGTCCCAGACAACCAGCGGGCGATGCTCGAAACCGCCGGAGCCGGGGGCGCGGGACCCAGCTAGGCGTGGACGCGTGTCGGTTCGGCGCGATGTCACGGCATGCCCTCCGCGTGGTCAGCGCAATCTGCGCTCGCTCGGCCAGTCGTTGACCGATCGCCCGCCTTCGGCTGTGTCGCCAGGGTGATGCCGTTCGCTCCCAGGTGGAGCACGTGCCGAGCGGCCACCTAGTTGCCGCCCGTCCGGGTTCGGGTGCGGGTGCTTGTAGACCCATGTCGCACTCTCCAGTAGAGCGAGATGGATCTTGGCCGAGCGGACGAGCGCACGGGCGGCGCGTGTCCCGGTGCGGGCGACGCTTCGCGACGCGACGATCGGCTCGATCTTCGGCGGTCGAGTCCGCGACGTGGGACAAGTAGAGCTGCCGGGACGGACCGCAGGCGTCGCCGCGGGCGGCGTCTGTTCTCGACGACAGCGACAGGCAGGCCACTGACCTTGAGCGACGCGTCTGGTGTCCGGCGAACGAGCGAGCGTTCTAAGGGGTGGCACCGGGAGTCGTTCACGAGCCTGACAACAGACCGGGCTTGGCCGGCGGGTGCGAAGAGGTCGGGCGAGCCCTCCGTCCGCGCCCTCCGGTCTGTACGAGAAAGGGTCGATCGTGGCCGCCGCACCTCAGCGCGGTGCCTTGGCCTGCTTCCGACGTCACCTCAGGGGACGGCGGTCAGGCTGCGTATCGCGTGCCGACCGCGAGGGCGGCACGCGCACACGGGCCGATCAAACGGTGGACGCCGCTCGTGCCGTAGCGCGGGTCTCCGGATGGTGGCGCCGCGAGGTGCGGTCGAGGGACAGACGGCGCGACATCGGCTGGCTTCCACGCTCGTGGGCGCCGTTATCCGCGACGCGAGCGCGCTGGCCGGTCCGTCGTGCCAGCCAAGGCTGGTGTCTCGGTGAGTGCGAGCACGCGCCCGAGTGGTGGCCGTCGACGTGACTCCGGACCTCGCGCGCGAGCTGTGAGTAGCGGTGGATGTCTGGCCGTCGGCCATGACGTCGCGGGTACGCCGCCGCTCGCAGTGGTGGGCGTTGACGTGTTGGCGGGGAGCTTGCGGGTGGTCCGGTTGTGCCGGGTGGTCATGGTCGGGTCGTCGCGTGACGCCGTGCGTGAGCGGCAGCTCGGAGTGGTGGGCGTTGACGTGTTGGCGGGGAGCTTGCGGGTGGTCCGGTTGTGCCGGGTGGACATGGTCGGGTCGTCGCGTGACGTCCCGCGTGAGGGGCCGTTCGCGGTGGGCGTCGACGTGTTGCGGGGAGCTGGCGCGTGAGGGATGCGCAGAGTGGAGGTGGTCAGGTCGTCGGCTGGGACCTTTGGGCGGCGGCTGCTCGCGGTGGTGGTGGTCGGCGCGCCATCGTTCTTGTCGCGGTGGCTGTCGGCGTGTCGCCGGGATGTCGGGGAACCGCCGACGACCCGCCTGTGGATGGCCTCGGGAGGCGGCGAGCCGCGCGATACGGTGGGGCGTCGCCCGCCCCCTAGACGACGCGAAGGCAGTTTCCGGGCGGGCGCACGAGGCGGCTGTAGATGGAGCCAAGGCTTGGTTTCACGTGAAACGGGGGACGTAGTGACGGGCGATGTCCCCGAGGTGACGAGCGTGGAAGACCCGCTCACGGGTGACCCCGCTGTGGCCAGGTTCTTCGGGGAGGCGTGGCCCGCCGTGGCCGGCTTCCACTCGATGCTCGTCGACGAAGGTGTGCTGCGAGGTCTTGTCGGCCCCCGCGAGGTGTCGCGGCTGTGGTCGCGGCACCTGCTGAACTCGGCCGCCGTCGTGCCGTTCCTCCCGACCTCGGGCCGGATCGTCGACCTGGGGAGCGGTGCGGGCCTCCCGGGCATCGTCGTGGCGGCGATGCGACCGGAGTGCGAGGTCGTCCTGCTCGAGCCGATGGAGCGCCGCACGGACTGGCTGGCGGAAGTCGCCCAGCGGCTGCACCTCGACAACGTCGTGGTGGAGCGGAACCGAGCGCAGGACGTGCACGGCCACCTGATGGCCGACGCCGTCACGGCACGTGCGGTGGCGTCGCTGGACAAGCTCTACCGCATGGCGCTCCCGATGCTCCGCGCCGGCGGAGTTCTGGTCGCCCTCAAGGGAGAGAAGGCAGAGCAGGAAGTGCAGGACGCCAAGCACGTCGGGAAGAAGTGGGGGGCCGGCGTTGCCGAAGTTGTGGTGGCGTCGACGATCGACGGAGTCGAGCCCACGCGAGTCGTCCGCGTCGTACGGGAGGTGGCGAATGTTCGGTAGGAAGAAGCGCAAGGCGGAGCCTGTCGCAGCAGAGCCAGGCCTGATGCCGCCGAGCGCACCGCTCTCCGCTGCGTCGCCAACGTCGACGGAGGACACGCCCACGTGGCTACCGGCCGCCCCTGACGGGGCTGTCGTATCGCCAGCGGCGCCGACGTCGGTCGCCGCCGTCGATCAGATGGCTGCGTCGTCGTCCGCCAGCACTCAGGATTCGCGATTCGTGCCGCCGCACGCACCTGGGGCGGGTGAAGCATCGGGCGCGGAGGACGTCACCGCCTGGTCCTCGCCAGCCGCAGGGGTGCACTCCGAGGGCAACGACGCGCCGCACGACGCGTACGGGGCCTCGCACGTCACGGACGCGCCGCACACGCCCATGGTGGAGATGGCGAACGACGATGGCCGCGTTTCACGTGAAACGGAGCCGGGTGATGCGCTGACGGCGGAGGCAGTAGTTCACGCCGACGGAGACGGTCCGGTCGAAGGGGCCGCACTGAGCAAGCCGTCGACAGAGGGCCCGGACGGCTCGACCACCGCGTCGAGCACCCCCTCCGACGTGGATGACGCGGAGGTCGTCCCGGCTGGTGCCGGTGCGTGGCCGGTCAGCCCGGACGCTGGCGGATCGATGTCGCAGGACGGCGGGACCCAGCACGCCTCTGATGTGTGGCCCGCTGTAGACGTGGACGCAGACGTCGCCGTTTCACGTGAAACGGCGACGGGGGAGGTGCGGATCTTCCGTGACACCGATCCGGAGCTGCCGACCACGGACGCAACGGCCCGGACGGACGACGGCACTCTCTCGGCGGTCTCGGGTGGCCTGACGGATGAGGGAGAATCTGTCAGCAGTCCCGAAGAACCCGCTGCGGCCGAGTCCGCAGCGACGTCCGACGTCGGGCTCGCCCCTGCCTCGCCTGTTGTGGCGCCCGGACCGGCGAGCGACGATCGAGCCGACGGGGCAGCCGAGACCGGCGCTCCGCGCGGTCTCGACGACCGCGCCGAGGCGCCCGATGAGGACGACGAACTGCCCGTGAACCCAGACCACTCGCCGCAGCCGTTCGGCGGCGACGCCGGACCTCTCCACACGGACCCCGATGAGCACCGCCGAGCCGCTCTCGTGAACAGCCTGCCTCAGGCGGACGAGGAGACGCCGCTCATGGCGGAGCTGCAGCTCGACGCACGCCGGAGGATCGAGCTGCGTGGGCGCCGCTTCCCGCGGCCCGCCGCGACGCGCGTCATCACCGTGGCGAACCAGAAGGGCGGCGTCGGCAAGACGACGACGACCGTGAATCTCGCGGCGGCGCTGGCACAGGCCGGGCTCAACGTGCTCGTGCTGGACAACGACCCGCAGGGCAACGCCTCGACCGCGCTCGGCATCGACCACCGGGCGGGGACTCCGTCGATCTATGAGGTCCTCGTCGACGGTGCGCCGATCGAGGAGGCGGTGCAGGAGAGCCCTGACGTCCCGAACCTGTGGTGCCTGCCCGCGACGATCGACCTGTCGGGCGCGGAGATCGAGCTCGTGTCGATGGTCGCGCGCGAGACCCGGCTGCGGAACGCGCTCGACCGCTACCTCGAGTGGCGTGCGGCGCAGGGCTTGGAGCCGATCGACTACGTGTTCGTCGACTGCCCGCCGAGCCTGGGACTTCTCACCGTCAACGCGTTCGTCGTCGCGCGCGAGGTGCTCATCCCGATCCAGTGCGAGTACTACGCGCTCGAGGGTCTGAGCCAGCTGTTGAAGTCGATCCAGCTGATCCAGGCGCACCTCAACCCGGACCTCCACGTGTCGACGATCCTGCTGACCATGTACGACGCGCGGACGAATCTCGCCCAGCAGGTGGCCGAGGAGGTGCGCACGCACTTCCCCGACCGCACGTTGCGGACGACGGTCCCGCGGTCGGTGCGGATCTCCGAGGCGCCGAGCTACGGGCAGACGGTCATGACGTACGACGCCGGGTCGTCGGGTGCGCTGGCCTATCTCGAGGCGGCGCGTGAGATCGCCGAGCGAGGAGCAGCGACCTCCGACGGGACCGCGGACGGGACGGACGGTGTGGCGTCGGCGGCGGTGGCCGCGGACGCGGTGTCGCACGCCACCGAGGCGCGACCGCACGCAGACCAGCACGAGAGCACGGCGGAGGCAGACTCCGCCGTGCACCAGCAGACCTACGGCGAGCCGGTGATGGCCGCACACCAGGAGGACCAGTGAGCGAGAAGCGACGCGGGTTGGGCCGGGGCCTCGGTGCCCTGATCCCGACGGGCCTCGACGGCCAGCGATCCTCGGGCGAGCGTCCCGTCGACGTGTTCTTCCCGGACGCCAAGCGCGACAACGGGACTGACGGGTCGGGTGCCTCGAACGGGGCCGCCGCCTCCCCGGCCGCGACGGAGTTGGCTGCGACCGACGCCGCTGCGTCCGCCGTCGCCACCCAGGTCGCTGAGAGCGACGTCGCGACGCAGACGCCGGACACAGAGGCGGGCGTCGCGGGCACCAACGGCTCGTCCGTTGCCCCTAGCGCCGCGACGACCCTGCCGCACGTCGACGGCGTCGGGCCGCAGGCGACCACGGGAACGCAGGCGCCCGTGACCGACGGTTCGGCGACGGACGGCCCCGTGGGCACGGCGCTCGACGGCGCGTCGTCGGAGGCGACCGGTGCGGGGGCGTCCACCGACCCCGACGGGCTGCTGCCCGTCCCGGGCGCGCGGTTCGCCGAGCTGGCGGTGGCGTCGATCCGACCCAACCCGCGACAGCCGCGCACCGTGTTCGACGAGGAAGCGCTCGAGGAGCTCGTCGGCTCGATCCGCGAGATCGGCGTGCTGCAGCCGGTCGTGGTCCGCGCGGTCGGCGACGGCTACGAGCTCATCATGGGCGAACGTCGCTGGCGTGCCACCCAGGCCGCGGGCCTCGACACGATCCCGGCGATCGTGCGCGACACCGAGGACTCGGACCTGCTGCGTGACGCACTGCTCGAGAACCTCCACCGGGCCCAGCTGAACCCGCTCGAGGAGGCGGCCGCCTACCAGCAGCTGCTCGACGACTTCGGTTGCACGCACGAGGAGCTGGCGACGCGCATCCACCGATCGCGGCCACAGATCTCGAACACGCTCCGGCTCCTCAAGCTGCCGCCGCTCGTGCAGCGCCGTGTCGCGGCCGGTGTCCTGTCCGCGGGACACGCGCGTGCGCTGCTCGGGCTGAGCGACGGCGCGGCGATCGAGCGGCTTGCGCAGCGGATCGTGGCCGAAGGGCTGTCGGTCCGTGCCGTGGAGGAGATCGTGTCGCTGGGCGTCGACGGTGCGCAGCCTGCACGCCGGGCCGCGCCGCGCGCGGGCGACCGCAACGCGGCGCTCGACGACCTCGCGTCGCGGCTCTCGGACCGGTTCGAGACCCGAGTGAAGGTGTCGCTCGGCAAGACGCGCGGGCGGCTGACCGTCGAGTTCGCGTCCGTGCAGGACCTCAACCGCATCCTGGAGAGCCTCGCACCGGAGGACCCCGGGCTGCTCAAGAGCTGAACGCCGGCCGCAAGCCGCCGGAACCACCATGAGACGGGCGCTGACCTGCGGGTCGACGCCCGTCTCGTCATTCCAGAGAAGCAAGCACGAGCGACCTGTACAAGTCTCCGAGATTGTGGCCTGCGCCCTCTGCTGCCTGCGGGAGGAGTGACGTCTCGGTCATGCCGGGCGCGACGTTGACCTCGAGGAACCACGGGGTGCCGGAGTCGTCGACGATGAGGTCGGTCCGCGACAGGCGCGTGAGCCCGAGCGCCCGGTGCGCGGTCACGGCGGCCTCGCCGACCGCGGCGGCGAGGTCGGGGGAGAGCCGCGCCGGGGTGAAGTACTCGACACGCCCGGGGTTGTACCGGGCGTCGTAGTCGTACGGACCCTCGGTGACGATCTCCACCGGCGGCAGGGCTACCGGACCGCTGCCGGTGTCGACCACGCTCACCGCGACCTCCGTCCCGAGGACGGCACGCTCGATCAGGGCCGTGTCGCTGTACGCGAAGCAGTCGACCATCGCGCGCGGGAGGTCGTCGCCCGCGGACACGAGGTTGACGCCGAGTGCGGACCCGCCGCGCGACGGCTTCACGACGAGCGGCAGCCCGAGACGCGAGACCACGGTGTCGAGGACGCGACCGGCACCGAGCTCACGGAAGAGCGACTGCGGCAGCGTGACGAACTCGGGGGTGGCGAGACCGGCTCCCGCGACGATCGTCTTCGCGATCGGCTTGCTCCACGCGACGCGGCTCGCGCGCGGACCGGTGCCGAGCAGTCGCAGCCCCAGCAGCTGGACGACGTCACGGACCGATCCGTCCTCGCCCGACGCACCGTGCAGCAGCGGCCACACGAGGTCCGGTCGCAGGTCGGTGAGCGCGGGGACGAGGTCGGAGTCGACGTCGTGGATCGAGACCTCGATGCCCGCGGACCGCAACGCCTCGGCGACGCGCCGCCCGGAGCGCAGCGAGACGTCGCGCTCGTGGGAGAGTCCGCCGGCGAGGACGGCGACGCGCGGGGCGGACGGGATGGTCACGGGAGGCTCCTCCGAGGACGCGGACGTGGGGGAAGGGAGAGGTGGGCATCGCCGACAAGCCGTGCCGGCGCGCGCCATGCCGACCGCCGGCGGTAGCGACCCGTCGATGACGGGCAGTGGAGAGGCACGCGGACGAAGGCGTCGGTCAGGCGGGGGTCACGCGACGTCGGGACCGGGCGCCTGGACGGCGTCGGCCGCACTGCCCGCACCGGTGCCGAACAGCTCGACGAGCTCGCGCTCCCCGGCGACGACACCCGCGAGCCGTCGGACGCCCTCGCGGATGCGCTCGGGCGTCGGGTAGCAGAACGACAGACGCATGTGGTCGGCGCCGGATCCGTCGAAGTAGAACGCGGTCCCGGGGACGTAGGCGACGCGTGCGGTCACGGCGCGGGGCAGCATGTCCTTCGCGTCGAGGCCCTCGGGAAGGCGGACCCAGGTGTAGAAGCCGCCGTCGGGCACGTTCCAGGACGCCTCGGGCAGGTGCTCGGCGAGTGCGGACACCATCGCGTCGCGCCGCTCGCGGTCCGGGAGAAGCTCGTCCTCGCCTCGGAGTCGGCGATCCTCTGCCCGTCCAACGCGTCGCAGCTCGCCATCTCCACCTACCTGTCGACCGCCGACTGGCGCGGACAGATCAAGGTGTACCGC
>NZ_JAPESW010000179.1 GCF_028527925.1 Cellulomonas fimi | reverse complement strand
AATTCCCGCTGCGCTGCCGTGGCCCACTGGAGCTGGGCGCCAAGGCCTGCCGCCTGGACAAAGACGGCCTGGACCAGGTCGCCATCAAGGCGGCCGGCAACCGCCTGAACGAAAAGCTGGAAGAGAAGCTCGACAAGGTTAATCCACAACTCAAAGACGCTTTGAAAGGCCTGTTCAAACGATGAGAAACGAGCAGTTTTCAACGGCTGTGTTGGACTGGTACGACCGCCACGGTCGCCACGACCTGCCCTGGCAACAGGGCATCACGCCTTATCGGGTGTGGGTCTCGGAGATCATGCTGCAGCAGACCCAGGTGAGCACCGTGCTCAACTATTTCGATCGTTTCATGGCTTCGCTGCCAACGGTCGAGGCCTTGGCGGCCGCGCCGGAAGATGAAGTGCTGCACTTGTGGACCGGCCTGGGTTACTACACCCGGGCGCGCAATCTGCAAAAGACCGCGAAAATTGTCGTGGCCGAGTACGGCGGCGAGTTTCCCAAGGATGTCGAGAAGCTCACCGAGCTGCCCGGCATCGGTTTGTCCACGGCTGGTGCGA
>NZ_JAPESW010000178.1 GCF_028527925.1 Cellulomonas fimi | reverse complement strand
GGCTCCTGGGCGGTGGAAGTCATTGGCGAAGACTTCATTCCGTCGATTGCCGACCTGTCCAGCGTGCGTCACGCCTATTCGATCAGCGACGAAGAAAGTTTCGACCATGCCCGGCAGTTGCTCAAGGCCGAAGGCATTCTCGGCGGTTCCTCCACCGGCACCCTGCTCGCGGCCGCCCTGCGTTACTGCCGCGAACAGACCGAGCCCAAGCGCGTGGTGACTTTTGTCTGCGACACCGGCACCCGTTACCTGTCGAAGGTCTACAACGACCAATGGATGAATGACGCCGGCCTGCTGCACTACAAGCACTACGGCGACCTGCGCGACCTGATCGCGCGGCGCTTCGAAGACGGCCGCGTGATCAGCGTAAGCCCCGACGACACGCTGCTCACCGCCTTCCAGCGCATGCGCCTGGCGGATGTCTCGCAGTTGCCAGTGCTGGTGGACGGTCAAAACTGGTCGGTGTGATCGATGAATCCGACATCCTGCTGGGCCTGCACCAGGACGCCACGCACTTTTCCATGATCGTATCCAGCGCCATGACCGACACCCTGCAA
>NZ_JAPESW010000177.1 GCF_028527925.1 Cellulomonas fimi | reverse complement strand
CTGCATACCCGTCATCAGTTCACTGAAGATATCGCGTTCAGTCATGTCTCAGTCCTTTTTTGATCACATTCAGCGCGGTCGCCAGGGCATCACGCTGTTGCCTGGTCAAATCGTCGCGTTGATCTTTATCGTAGATGGTAAACAGGATGAATTGGCCTTGTGTGTTGGTCCAGTAATAGATAACCCTGATCCCGCCACGTGCGCCCTTGTGTCGGCGCTCATCCCTGAAGCGAACTTTACGCAGTCCGCCGGTATCGGGTATCACATCGCCCTTCTCAGGGTCAGCCAGCAACATGTTCTGAAACAGCCTGTACTGATCATCATTCAGATAATCAGCCCGGTATTTCTGGAAGCTGGAAAGTTCGATGAATAGTGCGTCCATGTGCTGAGTATTTCCCTGTCCCCAACCTGGGCATACTTTACCTCTGAGTCAGGTGCATTTCAATCAGACCTGATTTTTTCTTCACCACATCAGATGAGTTTCTGCCCTGTTCCCTGCAACCCCACCAGCACCTCACTTAAGTGCGTGACCAGCTTCCGCACTTTATCCGGGATAAAG
>NZ_JAPESW010000176.1 GCF_028527925.1 Cellulomonas fimi | reverse complement strand
GCGGTGACTTGCCAGGCAGGGCGCTCGCTGGCCAGGGCCAAGGCGATGGCACCGCTGCCGGTGCCCAGGTCGAGGACCTTGGCGGGGGTGGCCGGTAACAATTCCACGGCAGCTTCCACCAGCAATTCAGTGTCCGGACGCGGAATCAGCGTGTGGGGCGCGACCTCTAGGTCCAGCTTCCAGAAACCTTGCTGGCCGAGGATATACGCCACCGGCTCACCGCCACGACGACGTTGCAGGTAGCTGGCAAAAGTCAGCGCGTCTTCACTGGTGACGATTTTCTCGGGCCAAGTGTGCAAGTAGCTGCGCGACTTGCCCAGAGCCGCCGCCAACAACAATTCGGCATCCAGACGCGCAGTGGGCGAATCCGGAAGGTCAGCGGCGCGCAGCAGGCTGGCGATGATGGTCATTTATTCACCTATCGCCGCGAGTTGATCCGCCTGGTATTCGGCGAGCAATGGCTCGATTACGGCGTCTACGCCACCGGCGAGAATCTCGTCCAGGGAGTAAAGCGTGAGGTTGACCCGGTGGTCGGGGACCCGGCCCTGGGCAAAGTTGTAG
>NZ_JAPESW010000175.1 GCF_028527925.1 Cellulomonas fimi | reverse complement strand
GTGCGCGGCACGTGACCGATCGCGACGAACACGCCGG
Organism: Cellulomonas fimi; assembly: GCF_028527925.1. Taxonomy (GTDB): domain Bacteria; phylum Actinomycetota; class Actinomycetes; order Actinomycetales; family Cellulomonadaceae; genus Cellulomonas; species Cellulomonas fimi_C. The sequence goes on along the minus strand of NZ_JAPESW010000175.1, from coordinate 525 downwards.
TCGCGGGATGCTCGCGCGTCTGCCCGGTGACGGTGTCGCGCAGGGTCACGCCGGTGACCTTGTCCTCGCCGTGGATGGCGACGACCTCGGAGTTCCACGCGAACTCGATCTTCGGGTCGGCCGCGGCGCGGTCGGCCATGATCTTCGACGCGCGCAGCTGGTCGCGGCGGTGCACGAGCGTGACACGCTTGCCGAACCGGGTCAGGAAGGTCGCCTCCTCGACCGCGGAGTCGCCACCGCCGACGACGATGATCTCCTGGTCACGGAAGAAGAACCCGTCACAGGTCGCGCACCACGACACGCCACGACCGGACAGGCGCTTCTCGTCGTCGAGACCGAGCTCACGGTAGGCCGAGCCGGTGGACAGGATCACGGCGCGCGCGGCGTAGGTCTCGCCTCCGGAGACGGTGACCGTCTTGACCTCGCCCTCGAGCGAGAGCGCGACGGCGTCGTCCCAGAGCACCTCGGCACCGAACTTCTCGGCCTGCTTCTGCAGGGCGTCCATGAGCTCGGGGCCCTGGATCC
>NZ_JAPESW010000174.1 GCF_028527925.1 Cellulomonas fimi | reverse complement strand
ACAGGGGGGCCTGCGACGCGGAGTTGAGCAAGTGTCGATGCCACAAGCGTACCGTATGCGAGAAAGTTAAAACTACGCGTACGCATTTGCACATCGGTCTGTGTCCCCAGCCAAGAAATCGGATTCGCTACAGCGGCAAATCTAGAGACATTGATGGGAAGCTGACCACTAATCGCGATCTGCTTTTCTGAGTCACCTCTATAGGAATGACTGATCAGCAGAGGGCGCCGTCCACTGGCTAACAGGTCTAGCGCGCCGATCCCGCTGTCCATGCCGCCAGAGAAAAGGCTTACACAGTCATGACCTGCCATAACCGTTATATGACCGCGTTTCTGCGACGGAAGCTGGCGGGGTCCATCTGGCAACAGTGTAATATCCCAAGTGTCCCCACTCAGAAAATGCAGCGCCCTCTGGAGTAGCGGGATGGCAGGCTTCCAAAGATCTGGATCGGCAATGGGAATCGACAAGCGTAGATC
>NZ_JAPESW010000173.1 GCF_028527925.1 Cellulomonas fimi | reverse complement strand
AGCAAGAAGGAGAAGGTGGCAGGGGAGAGGAGGTGGGATGGAGGACCGAGGGGAGCAGGAGCGGGAGGGGGGGGGAGGGGGGGGGGGTGGGGGGGGGGGGGAGGGGGGCGGGGGGGGGGGGGTGGGGGGGGGGGAGGGGGGGGGTGGGGGGGGGGGGGGGGGGGGGGGGGGGGGGGCGGGCGGGGGGGGGGGGGGGGGGGGGGGGGGGGGGGAGCGGGGGGGGGGGGGGGGGGGGGGGGGGGGGGGGGCGGGGGGGGAGGGGGGGGGGGGGGGGGGGGGGGGGGGGCGGGGGGCGGGGGGGGGGGGGGCGGGGGGCGGGGGGGGGGGGCGGGGGGGGGGGGGGGGGGGGGGAGGGGGGGGGAGGGGGGGGGGAGGGGGGGGGGGGGGGGGGGGGGGGGGGAGGGGGGCGGGGGGGGGGGGGGGGCGCGCGGCAGGGCGGGCGCGGCCGCGGGTGCGCGTTCCGCGCCTGGCTGTTCGGGGTCGGGCGCCGCACGGCGGCCGGGCGCCGCGGGAGGGGGCGTCGGGTCGGGCCCGCCGGCGGCCTGGCGACGCTCGGGCGCGGCACCGCGT
>NZ_JAPESW010000172.1 GCF_028527925.1 Cellulomonas fimi | reverse complement strand
ATTTAGAATCAACGAAATTCTGGCTTGACTGAGGAAGTTCAGGAGAATTTTTGTCGTCTTCTTTGCGGTTCTATTTCTTTTCTCCCATATTATTTCTGATTGTCATGGACTGGGCTGAAGTCGATGCCGTCACATCATAAATACCTTTGCCCATGTAGCATGCAGTGTCTGTGAGTTTTTGGGATTTTTCTAGATTCTCAACAAGTAGCTAATAACTGTTCATCAGCGGCAGTCAAGCTCCAACTCTCAGAGCCGTACAGAAGCACTGGAAGTACAAGCTGGTGGTAAAGTCTGACCTTTGTTTTCCGAGATAGTTGCTTAGATCGTAGAAGTCTATTGAGACTGTATATACATCTATTAGTTAAGACAATCCCTCGCTTCACTTCGACGCTGGTATTGTTGTCTGATGTTACTTCGGAACCCAAGTAAATGAAATTACGTACTACTTCGATGTTGTGACTATTCATGTTGACATTTGGGCCATGTGCGTTGTGGTTAGCATCATTCCTGCTGGACAGCTTGTATTTGGTACAATCCTCTCGATTTGGCTTCATTCAAGAGCCTTAGAGGC
>NZ_JAPESW010000171.1 GCF_028527925.1 Cellulomonas fimi | reverse complement strand
CGAAGTGGTGTCGGTGATCGGCCCGTCCGGCTCTGGTAAAACCACGCTGATCCGCCTGCTCAACGGCCTTGAACAACTGGATAACGGCGAGATCAGGATCAATGGCCTGCCCTTTATTCACCTGAACAAAGTCGGCGCGCAGAAACCCCAGTACATCGAGCACGCCGAACATCGCCTGAACATCGGCATGGTGTTCCAGAGCTTCAACCTGTTCCCGCATTTGAGCGTGCTCGACAACCTGCTGATGGCGCCGAAATACCATCGGCTGGGCACGACGTCTGGGCTCAAGCAGCAGGCCTACGCACTGCTGCACAAGGTCGGCATGCTCGACCATGCCTGGAAATACCCGCACCAGCTGTCCGGCGGCCAACAACAACGCGTGGCCATCGCCCGCGCCTTGATGATGCGCCCGCAGATCATGCTGTTTGACGAGCCCACCTCGGCCCTCGACCCGGAGAAAGTCAACGAAGTGCTGCAAGTCATCGAAGCCCTGGCCGAGGAGGGCATCACCATGGTGATTGTCACCCACGAGATGAACTTCGCCTTCAAGGTCTCCGACCGCATCGTGTTCATGGAGA
>NZ_JAPESW010000170.1 GCF_028527925.1 Cellulomonas fimi | reverse complement strand
CCACTTTGCCACCGAGATGAGCCGCCATGACCTCGCTCGCGATGTCACTGTCGGTTCGTGGTGTTTGAAGGCGCCGTTTGCAGATGTTGACCATCGCCGGGCTAATTGCGTTGCTCCAGAGACTAACGGCCGCTACAGAGATTTTTGCAGGCCCAGTTACGCGGCGTATGGTCGGGTCCAATGCCAGCACGCGAGTGACAAAGTCAGGTACTGACGAAATGTTGCTGTCGCTGAGCGCAATCGCGACCTGCAGCGCGACATGATGGAGATGGCGGAGATTGCGGTCGGGGGTGGCGAGCAACATATCCAGCCAGCGCGTACCGCGATCAGCATCCGATCCAATGATGGCTTTGATGCCTTCGAACGTCAGGTCGGAAAGTATCAGGTCTGCTTCTAAGGCCGTGAGCTCACCGACAAAGCGTTTATAGGCCTCATTCATGCGGCGTTGACGTTCGTCAAACTGTTCATGTGTTTCTGAGAGCCGGCTCATTTGGGATGAGAAGTCGTTCTCCGGAGGGACCCGCTCTGTTAGTGAAGCCAGGGTCGGAGTAGGGTCGGATTTTTTCGGCGTCTCAGTAGAGA
>NZ_JAPESW010000016.1 GCF_028527925.1 Cellulomonas fimi | reverse complement strand
GAGCCCCGTCCCCCCGGCGGTGGGTGCAGCACGCACGTCCACGATCCCCCGGAGGTAGCGCCCGATGGCGCAGACCAGGATCGCCCCGCCCGCCGCTCGCCATGAGGGCCAGTGGGCGTTCGACGAGCAGCGCGAGCCGCTCAACGGCAACGAGAAGCTCAAGCAGGAGGACGACGGCCTCAACGTCCGCCACCGCATCGAGACGATCTACGCCCAGCAGGGCTTCGACTCCATCCCCGGCGACGACCTGCGCGGACGCATGCGCTGGTGGGGCCTCTACACCCAGCGCAAGCCCGGGATCGACGGCGGCAAGACCGCGACGCTCGAGCCGCACGAGCTCGAGGACTCCTACTTCATGCTCCGCGTCCGCTGCGACGGCGGGACGTTGTCCCTCCGGCAGCTGCGCACCGTGGCGGGCATCTCGCGCGAGTTCGGCCGCGACACGGCCGACATCACGGACCGGCAGAACATCCAGCTGCACTGGGTGCGCATCGAGGACGTGCCGGAGATCTGGCGCCGCCTGGAGTCGGTCGGGCTCACCACGCAGGAGGCGTGCGGCGACGTCCCGCGCGTCATCCTCGGCTCGCCGGTCGCGGGTGTCGCGGCCGACGAGATCATCGACGGCACCCCCGCGATCCGCGAGATCCACCGCCGCTACATCGGCGACCCGGCGTTCTCGAACCTGCCGCGCAAGTTCAAGACCGCGGTCAGCGGCTCGCCGCACCAGGACGTCGCGCACGAGATCAACGACGTCGCGTTCGTCGGCGTCGTGCACCCCGAGCTCGGTCCGGGCTTCGACGTGTGGGTCGGCGGTGCGCTGTCGACCAACCCGATGCTCGGCAAGCGCCTCGGCGCCTTCGTCACGCTCGAGCAGATCCCCGACGTGTGGGTCGGCGTCGTCGGCATCTTCCGCGACTACGGGTACCGCCGGCTGCGCACGCGCGCGCGCCTGAAGTTCCTGCTCGCCGACTGGGGCCCCGAGCTGTTCCGGCAGGTGCTGGAGCAGGAGTACCTCGGCTGGACGATGGCCGACGGCCCCGCGCCTCCCCCGCCGCCGACCGGCCGCCGCGACCACGTCGGCGTGCACCCGCAGAAGGACGGCCGCTTCTACGTGGGCGCCGCGCCGACGGTGGGCCGGGTTTCCGGCCCGCTGCTGGACGGCGTCGCGGACCTCGTCGAGGCCGCCGGGTCGGACCGCGTGCAGCTCACGACCGAGCAGAAGCTCGTCGTGCTCGACGTCGCCGCGGACCGCGTGGACGCGCTCGTCGAGGGCCTGGAGGCGCTCGGGCTGCAGGTCCGCAACGCGTCGACGTTCCGCCGCGGCACGATCGCGTGCACGGGCATCGAGTTCTGCAAGCTCGCGATCGTCGAGACCAAGGCGCGCGCCGCCCACATCGTCGACGAGCTCGAGCAGCGCCTGCCGACGTTCGACCAGCCGATCACGATCAACGTCAACGGCTGCCCCAACTCGTGCGCGCGCATCCAGACCGCCGACATCGGCCTCAAGGGCGCGCTCGCCGGCGGCGAGGAGGGCTACCAGGTCCACCTCGGCGGCGGGCTCGGGCTCACGAGCGGCCTCGGCAAGACGCTGCGCGGCCTGCGCGTGCCGTCGTCCGAGCTGCCCGACTACCTGGAGCGCGTCACCCGGAAGTTCGACGAGCAGCGCCTCGAGGGCGAGCTGTTCGCCGAGTGGGTGCAGCGCGCGGCGGAGGAGGACCTGCGATGAGCGACTCCGGACAGCGGGCCGTCCCCTACTACTGCCCGTTCTGCGCGAGCGAGGACCTGTGGCCCGCGGGCGACACGCACGGGCAGTGGGAGTGCCGGTCGTGCGCCCGCGCGTTCGCGCTGCGGTTCGTCGGCCTGGCGCCCGCCGGCACCACGACCCCCACGGCACCGACGGGAGGCGACCGATGAGCACCGCGAGCCCGGCGATCACCGACCTCACGCCCGACGAGCTGCGCGCGTTCGCCGAGCAGGCGGGCCGCGAGCTCGAGGGCGCCCACCCGAGCGAGATCCTCGCGTGGGCGGGCCGCACGTTCGGCGACGACCTCGTCGTCGCGTCGTCGATGGGCGACGAGGTGCTCGTCGACCTCGTCGCGAAGGCGATCCCCGGCGCGAACGTCATCTTCTTGGACACCGGCTACCACTTCGCCGAGACCATCGGCACGCGCGACTACTACGCCGAGTTCACGGACATCAAGCTCCGCACCGTCCTGCCGCTGCGCACCGTCGCGGAGCAGGACGCCGAGCACGGCCCGCGCCTGCACGACCGCGACCCGAACCTGTGCTGCGCGCTGCGCAAGGTCGAGCCGCTCGAGCGCGGCCTCGCGCCGTACACCGCGTGGGTCACCGGCATGCGCCGCGAGGACGCCCCGACGCGCACCGACATCACGGTCGTCGGCTGGGACGCCAAGCGGTCGAAGGTGAAGCTCAACCCGATCGCGGCCTGGACGCAGGCCGACGTGGACGCGTACGTCGCCGAGCACCACGTCGTGCTCAACCCGCTGCGGCAGGCCGGGTACACGTCGATCGGCTGCGCCCCCTGCACGCGTGCGACGGCCCCGGGCGAGGACCCGCGGGCCGGACGCTGGTCCGGTACCTCCAAGACGGAATGCGGTCTGCACACATGACGACTGAGGCCACGGCTCCCCCCACCGCGGCAGCGACTGCCGAGCAGTCCCCCCAGCGCCCCGCCCAGCGGCTCACGCAGCTCGACGCTCTCGAGTCCGAGGCGATCCACGTGATGCGCGAGGTCGCCGGCGAGTTCGAGCGTCCCGTGCTGCTCTTCTCGGGCGGCAAGGACTCGATCGTCATGCTGCACCTCGCGCGCAAGGCGTTCTGGCCTGCGCCCGTGCCGTTCGCGGTCATGCACGTCGACACCGGGCACAACTTCCCCGAGGTCATCGAGTACCGCGACGCGACCGTCGAGCGGTTCGGCCTGCGCCTCGTCGTCGCGAGCGTGCAGGACGCGATCGACGACGGCCGGGTGGTCGAGCGGCCCGACGGCTCGCGGAACCCGCTGCAGACGGTCCCGCTGCTCGACGGCATCACCGCGCACCGGTTCGACGCGGTGTTCGGCGGCGGCCGCCGCGACGAGGAGAAGGCGCGCGCCAAGGAGCGGATGTTCTCGCTGCGGGACGAGTTCGGGCAGTGGGACCCCCGCCGGCAGCGGCCCGAGCTGTGGGACCTGTACAACGGCCGGCACAAGCCCGGCGAGCACGTGCGCGTCTTCCCGCTGTCGAACTGGACCGAGCTCGACGTGTGGCGGTACATCGAGCGCGAGCACATCGAGCTGCCGTCGATCTACTACGCGCACGACCGCGAGGTGTTCCTCCGCGACGGCATGTGGCTCGCCCCCGGCGAGTGGGGCGGCCCGCGCGCGGGCGAGACGCTCGAGACCCGCACGGTCCGCTACCGGACGGTCGGCGACATGAGCTGCACCGGTGCCGTCGAGTCGACGGCCTCGACCGTCGCCGACGTCATCGAGGAGGTGGCGGTGAGCCGCCTCACCGAGCGCGGGGCGACCCGCGCCGACGACCGGGCCTCGGAGGCCGCCATGGAGGACCGCAAGCGCGAGGGCTACTTCTGATGACGACGACCACCGACCTCGCCACCGCGGACCCGACCGTCCACGCGCAGCGCGACCTGCTGCGCCTCGCCACCGCGGGCTCCGTCGACGACGGGAAGAGCACGCTCATCGGCCGTCTGCTCTACGACACGAAGTCCGTCCTCGCCGACCAGCTCAGCGCGGTCGAGCGCGCGACCGCCGCGCGCGGCGGCTCGGAGGCCGGTGCCGTGGACCTCGCGCTGCTGACGGACGGCCTGCGTGCCGAGCGCGAGCAGGGCATCACGATCGACGTCGCCTACCGGTACTTCTCGACGGCCCGTCGCGCGTTCGTGCTCGCCGACACGCCCGGCCACGTGCAGTACACACGCAACATGGTCACGGGCGCGTCGACCGCGGAGCTCGCGATCGTGCTCGTCGACGCCCGCAAGGGGGTCCTCGAGCAGACCCGCCGGCACGCGACCATCACCGCGCTGCTCGGCGTGCCGCACGTCGTGCTCGCCGTGAACAAGATGGACCTCGTCGACTTCGACGAGGCGACGTTCCGCGCGATCGCCGACGAGTTCGCCCGCTACGCCGGCGCGATCGGCCTGACCGACGTGCGCGCGGTCCCGCTGTCGGCGCTCGCGGGTGACAACGTCGTCGACCGCTCGGACCGCACGCCCTGGTACGACGGGCCGACGCTGCTCGAGCACCTCGAGTCGGTCCCGGTCGGGCGCGACGCGCACGCCGAGGCCTTCCGGTTCCCCGTGCAGGTCGTCATCCGGCCGCGCACGGCGGACCACCCGGACTACCGCGGGTACGCGGGCCGGATCGCGTCGGGCGCGGTCCGCGTCGGCGACGACGTCACCGTGCTGCCGTCCGGCAAGACGAGCACCGTCGTCGGGATCGACACGTTCGACGGACCGCTCGACGAGGCGCACGCACCGCAGTCCGTCACGGTGCGCCTGGCCGACGACGTCGACGTGGCGCGCGGCGACGTCCTCGTCCCCACGGGCGAGACCGTCACCGACGGTGCCGACCTCGAGGGCACCGTCTGCTGGCTCGCCGAGCGCCGCAGCGTGCTCGGCGCGCGCGTGCTCGTGCGCGTCGGCACGCGCACCGTCCGGGCGTTGCTGCGCGAGGTCAATGCGCGGCTCGACATCGACACGCAGACCGTCGAGGTCTGGGACGGCATCGACACCCAGTACACGGTCGACGCGACCGACACGTCGTCGGACACCGCACCGCGCGCGCTCACGCTCAACGCGATCGGCCGCGTCCGGCTGCGGCTCGCCGAGCCCGTCGTCCTCGACGACTACGCGACGCACCGCAGCACGGGCGGTTTCCTGGTCGTGGACCCCGCCGACGGCACGACGCTCGCCGCCGGGATGATCGGCCCGACGCTGCTCGACCGCCTCACGCCCACACCTCCGCCGAGCGCGGCCGACGACGACTGGCTCGCCGGGGCCGGCATATGACGGACGCGCCGCCCGCGACCGGCAGACTGGACGACGTGCCTCGTCATCCCCTGCTGCTGGACGTCGCCGGGCGGCGCGTGGTCGTGGTCGGCGGTGGTCCCGTGGCCGCGCGCCGCGTGGCACGGCTCGTCGACGACGGCGCGGACGTCCTGGTCGTCGCGCCGCGGTTGTGCGAGGACCTGACGGAGCTCGTCACGCGCGGGCTCGTGCGGTGGACGGAGCGCGAGTACGCGGCCGGCGACCTCGAGGGCGCGTGGCTCGTGCACACCGCGACCGGCGACCCGGCCGTCGACGACGCCGTCGCCGCGGATGCCGAGGCGGCGCGCACCTGGTGCGTGCGCGCCGACGACGCCGCCCGCTCCTCGGCCTGGACGCCCGCGGTCGCGCGCGTCGACGACGTGACGGTCGCCGTCTCCGCGGGCCGCGACCCGCGCCGCGCCGCGGCCCTCCGCGGAGCGCTCCAGCTCCTCCTCGAGACCGGCGAGCTGCCGCTGCGCCGGCACCGTCGCGGTCCGGTCGGCACGGTGACCCTCGTCGGTGGCGGTCCAGGCGACCCGGGCCTGGTGACGACGCGCGGCCGCCGCGCCGTCGCCGAGGCCGACGTGGTCGTCGTGGACCGGCTCGCGCCGCGCGCGCTGCTCGACACGCTCGACCCCGACGTCGAGGTCGTCGAGGCCGGCAAGTCCCCGCACGCCCACACGCTCACGCAGGAGCAGATCAACGAGGTGCTCGTCGAGCGCGCGCTGCGCGGCCTGCGCGTCGTGCGGCTCAAGGGCGGTGACCCGTTCGTGCTCGGCCGCGGCGGCGAGGAGGTCCAGGCATGCCTCGCGGCGGGCGTGCCCGTCGAGGTCGTCCCGGGGGTGACGAGCGCGATCGCCGTCCCCGGCGTCGCGGGCGTCCCGGTCACGCACCGCGGTGTCTCCCGCCAGGTGACGATCCTGTCGGCGCACGACAGCGCGCCCGACTGGCCGTCGATCGCGGCGCTCGACGGCACGCTGGTGCTGCTCATGGGCGTCGGCCGCCTCGCCGAGCACGCCGCGACCCTCGTCGCGCACGGCAAGGACCCCGCGACGCCCGTCGCGGTCGTCGAGAACGGGACGCTGCCCGGCCAGCGCACGACCGTCGGCACGCTCGCCGACATCGCGGACCGCGCCGACGAGCGGGGCGTCGGCAACCCCGCCGTGGTCGTCGTCGGCGAGGTCGCGGCGCTCGCCGACGTCCTCGGCCCGCACGACCGCGCGACCGGCCGCCTGCCTGCCTGACGCACGCCCCGCGACCGGCACCCCGGACGACGCCGAGCATCCGGTCGACGCCCGCGGCACCGTCGCGACCTGCGCCGACGTTCCTGGACGTGCGGTTTCCCACACCGCCCCGACTGTCCGGCCCCGCCGACCTGGCCTAGCGTGAACGGCGTGCCGGAGACCGACGACCTGCCCCCGCTCGACGTCCTGCTGCCCCTGGAACGCGCCGGTGAACGCCTCGAGCCCCGACCCGACGAGGGCGAGCTGCTCGCCCTCTTCACCGACCGCCTGCCGGTCGACCCACCCCGCGGCGTGCACGTGCGCGTCAACATGGTGAGCACCGTCGACGGCGCCGCGACGGGGTTCGACCAGCGCAGCGGCACCATCAACGACCCCGCGGACCTCCGGGTGTTCCGCACCCTGCGGGCGCTCGCCGACGTCGTCCTCGTCGGGGCTCAGACGGCGCGCGCCGAGCGGTACACCGCGCTCGACGTGCCCGAGGGCCTGGCCGAGGCCCGCCGCGCGTTCGGCCGCTCCCCCGAGGTCGAGCTCGCGATCGTGAGCGCGAGCGGCGACCTGCCCCCCGGGCTGCTCGACGAGGACCAGCCGCCGATCGTCATCACGACGAGCGCGAGCCCGCGGCTCGACGCCCTGCGCGACCAGATCGGCCCCGAGCGCGTGATCGTCACCGAGTCGGACACGGGGGTCGTGGACCTGCGCGTCGCGCTCGCCGCGCTCGGCGCCCGGGGTCTCTCGCACGTGCTGGCCGAGGGCGGACCGACGCTGCTGGGGCAGCTGCTCGACGCCGACCTCGTGGACGAGCTGTGCGTGACGACCAGCCCGCTGCTCGTCGGTGGTCCCGCGCCGCGGATCGTGCACCGCACCGAGTGGTTCGACCCCGCGCGCCACCTGCGACCGCTGCACCTGCTGCACGGCGACGGTGTGCTGCTCGGACGCTGGCAGGTCGTTAGGCTCGGCGCGTGACCGACACGATCCTGGTCCTGGTCGAGGACACCCTGACCGCGTCCGACGTCGAGCACCTGCTGTCGCTGCACGACGGCGAGGAGCTCGAGTACCGCGTGCTCGTCCCGGCCGACAGCGACCGCCCGCTGCTCTCGACGATCATCGACAACCTCAGCCTGGGCGAGCTGCGCGAGGCGTTCGACCGCGCGCGCGGCAAGGAGCCGAGCGTCCGCGAGGCACGCGCGACCGCCGCCGAGCAGCTCGCGGGAAGCGTGGCGGCGTTCACCGCCGCGGGGCGCACCGCGACCGGCGAGATCACCGAGGACGACCCGATCCCGGCCGTGCGCGCGGCGGTCGCCGCCGGTGGCGTCCGCGAGGTCGCCGTCGTCACCTACCCGCACGCGCTCGAGGACACCTTCCACCGCGACTGGGCGTCGCGCGCGCGTGAGGACCTGCAGGTCCCCGTGCTGCACCTGTACGCGGGCACGAGCGAGCTCGGCTGACCCCGTCGACCCGTCCGGCCCGCCGCGGTCCCGGCGACTGCCTGGCCCCACGCGACGACGGCCCGTCCGCGAGGTTCGCGGGCGGGCCGTCGTGGTCGCGTCGACACTCGCGGGGCTGCGGCGCCGTCCGGGCGGGGCTGGTCAGAAGCCGGTGTCCGTGACCTCCGGGTAGTACCGGCGGAACTTGCGCACCTGGTTGAGCTTGGCCGCCCAGACGTAGGCGCGTCGGCGCGGCGACAGGTCCTTGCGGTAGGCGAGCGGGTGCGCGGTGGCACGCGACCGCACGAGCCGTCGCACGCGCGCCGCGAGCCGCGGATCGCGGACGTACCGCAGCAGCAGGCGGTGCGGCACGATCGAGTAGAGGACCTCGCGCTCGACGACGACGGGCTCGACGGCCCGCCCCTCGACGTGGTCCTCGACGACGAACCGCATGGGGTTCGCCCCGGCGGCGGTGACGTAGTAGTTGTTCCGCCCGATCCGCGGGTTGACCTCGAAGAACCGGAACAGCCCGGTGCGCGGGTCGACCTTGACGTCGAAGTTGGCGAAGCCGCGGTAGCCGGTCGACGTGAGGAACCGTCGTGCCTGCTCGAGCATCGCGTCGTCGCGGTACGTGATCATCGCGGCCGGGTTGCCCAGGCCGGACGGCGTGTGCTCCTCGAGCAGCACGTGCGCGCAGCACAGCAGCGTGATCTCCCCGCGGCTGTCGACGTACGCCGTGATCGAGCGCATCTGGGTGTCGTCGCCGGGCACGAGCTCTTGCACGACGAACCGGCCGCGGAACCCCGCGGCGCGGAGCGCACCCCACAGCCAGACGAGCTCGTCGGGCGTCGCGATCTCGAAGACCTTCTTCTTGCCCTCGAACTCGACGTCCTGGTAGTCCGCGCTGCTCGCCGCCTTGGCGATGAGCGGGTAGTCGAGGTCGACCGGCGCGGGCGCCCAGCCAGCCTCGTCGGCGGACGTGAAGTCCTGGACGATCGTGCGCGGCACCGAGATGTCGAGCCGCTCGCAGATCTCCGCGAACGTCGCCTTGTCGGAGATCTGGTCGAGCAGCTCCTGCGAGAGGAACGGCACGACGTAGTACTGCTCGAGCTCCGTGCGGTGCTGCACCACGACCCGGACGAGCCAGTCGGAGTTCGCCATGAGCAGCAGGCGACGGTCGGGCATGCGGCGCGCGACCTCGAGCAGCCGGTCGACGAGCTGCCGCGGGTCGTGGCCGTCGGCGACGATCTCGTGGTCGACGATCCGGGAGTGCGCGACGGGACCGAGCGCGGCGCCCGCGACGACGACCGACCGGACGCCGTAGGCCTCGTGGAACGACCGGGCCATCGCGTAGACGCCGATGTCGGCGCCGAGGATCACGGGCTGGAGCGGACCACCGCCGCCCCGGGTCGTGCTCGGGGCGGCGGTGGCGGGGACGGGCTCGCTCACGCGTCCTGCTCGGTGCGGTCGAGGGACCACGCGGTGTGGAACGTGCCGTCCTTGTCGGTGCGGCGGTAGGTGTGGGCGCCGAAGAAGTCGCGCTGGGCCTGGATGAGCGCGGCGGGCAGCCGCTCGGCGCGGACCCCGTCGTAGTAGGCCAGCGACGACGAGAACGCGGGGGTCGGCACGCCGTGCAGCGCGGCACCGGACACCACGCGACGCCAAGCCTCGACACCGTTGGCGACCGCGCCGGTGAAGTACTCGTCGGCGAGCAGCAGCGGCAGGTTCACGTCACGCTCGTAGGCCTCGGTGATCCGGTTGAGGAACCGCGCCCGGATGATGCACCCACCGCGCCAGATCCGCGCCATCGCACCGCGGTCGATGTCCCACCCGAACTCCGCGGACGCCGCGGCGATCTGGTCGAACCCCTGCGAGTACGCGACCACCTTCGAGGCGTACAGGGCCAGGCGCACGTCCTCGATGAACGCCTCCCGGTCCTCGACCTGCCAGGGGGTGGTGTGCGCGGGCAGCGTGCCCCGCGCCGCCTGCCGCTGCGGCACCGACCCGGACAGGGCGCGGGCGAACGTGGCCTCCGCGATCCCGGTGATCGGGACACCGAGGTCCAGGGCGTTCTGCACCGTCCAAGGGCCGGTGCCCTTCTGCTCGGCCTGGTCCAGCACGACGTCCACGAACGCGCTACCCGTGGCGGCGTCGACGTGCTGCAGCACGTCGGCAGTGATCTCGATCAGGAACGACTCCAGGTCACCGGTGTTCCAGTCCGCGAAGATCTGCCCGATCTCCGCCGCCGACGCCCCCAGCCCCTGCTTGAGCAGGTCGTACGCCTCGGCGATCAGCTGCATGTCGGCGTACTCGATGCCGTTGTGCACCATCTTCACGAAGTGCCCCGCACCATCGGGACCCACGTACGTGCAGCACGGCACCCCGTCGACCTTCGCCGCGATCTTCTCCAGGATCGGACCCAGCCACTCGTACGACTCCCGCGTGCCACCGGGCATGATCGACGGGCCCAGCAGCGCGCCCTCCTCGCCACCGGAGACACCCGAGCCCACGAAGTGCAGACCCTTGGCGCGCAGCGCCTTCTCCCGGCGGATGGTGTCCGGGAAGTGCGCGTTGCCGGCGTCGACCACGATGTCGCCCTCGTCCAGCAGCGGCACCAGCTCGTCGATCACCGCATCGGTCGCTGCGCCGGCCTTGACCATCACCACGATCTTGCGCGGACGGGCGAGCGAGGCCACGAAGTCCGCCGTGCTCTCCGAGGCGATGAACGTGCCCTCGTCACCGTGGTCGGCCACCAGCGACTGCGTCTTCGCGTACGACCGGTTGTGGATCGCGACGGTGAACCCGTTCCGGGCGAAGTTGCGCGCCAGGTTGCGGCCCATGACCGCCAGACCGGTGACGCCGATCTCGGCCGTGCCGGATGCCGTGGTGTTCGCGGCCATGCGTGAGGTGCTCCTTGTCGTCGACGGCCCGGGGCGCGGGACGACCCGTGCGCAGAGGGGCGCTGGGCGGGTGCGCGACGTCCGGGTGGGAGTGCCTGGTCAGCCTAGCGGCGTCGCGATGACGTGGGAGCGGCGTGCCGGACGTCAAGACGGCGACCGCGCCCGTACGCTCCCCAGCGTGACTCCAGCAGGTCCCGAGGACGTCCCGGCCGAGTTCGTCCGTGCGCTGCGTTCGCTGCGCAACGTGACGGTCCGGTCCGAGGTCGTGCTCGACGAGGTCCCCGGCCCCGCCCGGATCGCCCCGTTCTCCGCCGCGCTCACGGCCGAGGTGCGCAGCGCGCGCCGGTCGGTCGCCGCCGCCGAGCTCGCGTCGGGCCGGTTCGTCGTGCTCTACGACCCCGAGGGCCAGGAGGCGTGGGAGGGGTCCTTCCGCCTCGTCACGCTGGTGCGCGCGACGCTCGAGTCCGAGGTCGGCACCGACCCGCTGCTCGCCGAGGTCGCGTGGACCTGGTTCACCGACGCGCTCGAGTCGGCCGGCCTCGAGCCGCACGCGGCGGGCGGCACCGTCACGCGCGTGCTGTCCCAGAGCTTCGGTGCGCTCGAGCGTCGCGCGGAGCAGACCGAGCTGGAGATCCGGGCGTCGTGGACGGCGGCGGGCGAGGACCTCGGCCCGCACCTGCGCGCGTGGGCGACGCTGCTGTGCACCGCGGCCGGCCTGCCCCCGCTGCCGGAGGGCGTCGTGCCCCTCGGCCCGCGTCGCTGACGCACGTCGCGCTCGTCACCGACCCACGTCGTCGCGCCCGCGGCCTGCACTACCACGTCTTCCCGTGGATCCGTGACGCCCTGTCCCTCAAGTGGCCCAGAGGTGCTGCCGATGAGAGGACCGTGAGCATCGAGCCCCTCCGCCGCGACGTCGCCCCGCTCCGCCGGGTCGCCGTGCGGACGACCGTGCCGACGACCCGACGCCCGGCAGTGCCGCCGCAGCAGATGTGCGTGGTCGTGTCGGAGATCGCCGACGGGGACGGTGTCGCGCTCGTCCAGAACCTGCGCCGCCGGGGCGCGCCGCGTGTCGTCGTCCTGACGCGCCGCGCGAGCCGCCCGGAGCTGTCGGTGCTGCTGCAGGGCGGCCTCCGCGGCGCGGTCGCGGGTCAGACCGCGTCGAGCGTCCCGCGCCAGCCCGCCCCGGCACCTGCGCCGCCGACGCTCCCCGAGCTCACCGCCCGCGAGATCAGCGTGCTGCGCCTCGTCGCGGACGGGCGTTCGAACCGCCTCATCGGCGAGGAGCTCGGCCTGTCCGCGCTCACTGTGAAGAGCCACCTCGCGCGCATCTCGCGCAAGCTCGGGACGGGCGACCGCGCCGAGCTCGTCGCGATCTCGATCCGGGGCGGCGTCCTCGACTGACCTGCGCCGGGCACGGCGGACTCCCCCGACCGCCGGCCCGGCGCCGGCGCCGCGCGAGTGACGTGCGGCGCACCACGGTCCCGCCTGCACGGACGCGCGTGTGCCGTCGCATACGGTGGACCTCATGCACTCCGAGGTGTCCGACGACCTCCCCACGGGGGGCGACGTCGCCCACCCGCACGTCGCCGCGACCGGCGACGCCGACTCCACGACCGACGCCCCCGTCGCCGCCGAGGCGACCGTCGTCCCGCTCACCGAGCCCGCCGACGGCGTCCCGCACGTGGTCGACACCCCCGAGGAGCTCGCGCGCGTCGTCGCGGCGTTCGGCGCCGGCACGGGTCCGGTCGCGGTCGACGCCGAGCGTGCGTCGGGCTACCGCTACGGCCAGCGCACCTACCTCGTCCAGCTGCGCCGCGAGGGTGCGGGCACCGCGCTGATCGACCCGATCGCGCTGCCCGACCTGTCGACGTTGTCCGACGCCCTGGTGGGCGTCGAGTGGGTGCTGCACGCCGCGTCGCAGGACCTGCCGGGACTCGTCGAGCAGGGGATGCGCCCGACGCGCATCTTCGACACCGAGCTCGGCGCGCGCCTGCTCGGCATGGAGCGCGTGGGTCTGGCCGCGGTCGTCGCCGACGCGCTCGGGCTGGGGCTCGCCAAGGAGCACTCGGCGGTCGACTGGTCGACGCGTCCGCTGCCCCCGGAGTGGCTCCGCTACGCGGCGCTCGACGTCGAGGTCCTCGTCGAGCTGCGCACCGTGCTGGCCGAGCGTCTCGCCGTCGCCGGCAAGGCCGAGTGGGCCGCCCAGGAGTTCGAGGCGGTCCGCACCGCTCCGCCGCCGCCCCCGCGCGTCGAGCCGTGGCGCCGCGTGTCGGGCCTGCACCAGATCCGCGACGCACGCCGCCTCGCCGTCGTGCGCGAGCTGTGGCAGACGCGCGACCAGAACGCGCGTCAGCGCGACATCTCGCCGGGCCGCGTGCTGCCGGACGCCGCGATCGTCGCCGCGGCGCAGGCGCTGCCGCGCTCGGTACCGCAGCTCACGGCTCTGCCCGCGTTCTCGGGCAAGGGCACCCGCCGCCGCGCGACGCTGTGGCAGCAGGCGATCGACCGCGGGCTCGCGCTCCCCGACTCCGAGCTGCCGTCGGTCCGGGGGCCGAAGAGCGACGCGCCCCCGCCGCCACGGGCGTGGGCCGACAAGGACCCCGCGGCCGCGGCTCGGCTCGCCGCGGCGCGCGACGTCGTGGCGGAGCTGTCCGCGACGCACTCCGTGCCGGCCGAGAACCTGCTGCAGCCCGACCTGCTGCGTCGCCTGTGCTGGTCGCCCCCGCGGTCGCTGGAGGCGTCGTCGATCGCAGACGCGCTCGCCGCCGGTGGCGCGCGCGCGTGGCAGGTGGACCTGCTGGCCGATCGGCTCGCGGCGTCGTTCGCAGCGCTGCCCACCGGCTGAGGACCGTCACCAGGCGCGGTGTTACTCTTCGGTAACTTCGGCTGACGTAGGACCTAGGTCCCGGTAGCGTCGGCCCCAGCGGTCCCGTCCCGGCGGGACTCGCACCCGTCACCGGACACCGTCGTCCACGCCTGGAGGCCCGATGCCGACCGCATCCGCCCGACCGCCCGTCGCCCGCCGCGTCGTCTTCGTCGACGGGGTCCGCACCCCGTTCGGCCGTGCGCGCAAGGACGGGCTGTACGCCCACACCCGCGCCGACGACCTCGTCGTCAAGACCGTGCGCGAGCTCCTGCGCCGCCACCCCGAGCTCGCGCCCGAGCGCGTCGACGAGGTCGCGATCGCCGCGACCACCCAGCAGGGAGACCAGGGCCTGACCCTGGGCCGCACGGTCGGCGTCCTCGCCGGCCTCCCCCGCACCGTGCCCGGCTACGCGGTCGACCGCATGTGCGCGGGCGCGATGACCGCGGTGACCAACGTCGCCGCGACCATCGGCATCGGCGCGCAGGACGTCGCGATCGCGGGCGGCGTCGAGCACATGGGCCACCACCCCATGGGCTTCGACGCCGACCCGAACCCGCGGTTCCTGTCCGAGAAGCTCGTCGCGCCCGACGCCCTCAACATGGGCGTGACCGCGGAGAACCTGCACGACCGCTTCCCCGCCCTCACGCGCGAACGCGCCGACGCGTACGGCGCCGCCAGCCAGGCGAAGTACGCCGCCGCGCTCGCCGCCGGGCAGATCGACCCCGACCTCGTGCCGGTCGCGCTGCGCGACCCCGAGCGTGGCTGGGGCCTGGCGACCGCCGACGAGCCGCCGCGACCCGGCACGACCGTCGCGGGGATCGCGGCCCTGCCGACGCCGTTCCGCCCGGGCGGCCGCGTCACCGCCGGGACGTCCGCGCCCCTCACGGACGGCGCCGCGTCGTGCCTGCTCGCCGCCGAGGACACCGCCGCCGAGCTGGGCCTGACCCCGCGCATGCGGCTCGTCGCGTTCGCGTACGCCGGCGTCGAGCCCGAGATCATGGGCGTCGGCCCGGTGCCGGCCACGCGCAAGGCGCTCGACCGCGCCGGGCTGACGATCGACGACATCGGCCTGTTCGAGATCAACGAGGCGTTCGCGGTGCAGGTCCTCGCGTTCCTCGACGCGTTCGGCATCGCCGACGACGACCCCCGCGTCAACCCGTACGGCGGTGCGATCGCCGTCGGCCACCCGCTCGCGTCGTCGGGCGTGCGCCTCATGACGCAGCTCGCGCGCCAGTTCGAGGAGCACCCCGAGGTCCGCTACGGCCTGACGACGATGTGCGTCGGCCTCGGCCAGGGCGGCACCGTGATCTGGGAGAACCCGCACCACCCCGAGTACGTCGCGACCGACGGAGGCCAGCAGTGAGCACGACGCCCGACGCCCCGCAGACCCGCGCCGAGCGCGTCTCGCACGCGCTCGTCCGTGACGTCGTGCTGCCCGGCGGTGCCGGGACGCTCGCGCTCGTCACGATCGACAACGGCCTCGACCACACCAAGCCGACGACGCTCGGCCCGCTCGGCATCGCCGAGCTGACCGCCGCGCTGACGACGGTCCGCGAGCGCGTCCGCGCCGGTGAGGTGCAGGCCGTCGCGGTGACCGGCAAGCCTTACTTCCTCGCAGCGGGCGCCGACCTCACGCAGGTCACCACGGTGACGGACCGCGACGCCGCGCTCGAGCTCGGCCGCGGCGGGCACGCCGCCTACGGGCTGCTGCACGACATGGGTGTCCCGACGTTCGCGTTCGTCAACGGGGTCGCGCTGGGCGGCGGCCTGGAGCTCGCGCTCAACTGCGACTACCGGACGGTCGCGTCCGACGTGCGCGCGCTCGCGCTGCCGGAGACGGGGCTCGGGCTCGTCCCGGGCTGGGGCGGCGCGTACCTCGTGCCCCGCCTGGTCGGCGTCGAGAAGGCGCTCGACGTCATCCTCACGCGGCCCGCGGCCAACAAGCCGTTCGCGGCGGCCGAGGCGGCGAAGATCGGGCTCGTCGACGTCGTGCTCGACCCCGCGGACTTCCTCGAGGAGTCCGTGCGGTGGGCGGCGCGCGTGCTGTCGGGCGAAGTCGTCGTCGAGCGTCGCCCGCTCGACCCCGAGCCGCTGTGGGACGGCGTCGTCGCCGCCGCGCGCCAGCGTCTCGACGCGGTCGTGCACGGCTCGCGTCCGGCGCCGTACCGGGCGCTCGACCTGGTCGCCGCCGCGCGCACGGCGACGCCGGAGGAGGCGTTCGCCGCCGAGGACGAGGCGCTCGCCGACCTCATCATGAGCGACGAGATGCGGGCGAGCGTGTACGCGTTCGGTCTCGTCTCGGGCGGCAAGAAGCCCGTCGGCGCGCCGGACGCGTCGCTGGCCCAGCCCGTGACGCGCGTCGGCATCGTCGGCGCCGGGCTCATGGCGGCGCAGATCGCGCTGCTGTTCTCGCAGCGGCTCGGCGTGCCGGTCGTCATGCGCGACCTCGACGACGAGCGCGTCGAGAAGGGCCTGGGCGCCGTCCGGAGCACGGTCGAGCGGCTCGTCTCGACCGGCCGGATGAGCGAGTCGGCCGGCGCGCGCGTCGTGGGCGCGATCACGGGCACGACCGACCTCCACGACCTCGCGTCGTGCGACCTGGTCATCGAGGCGGTCACCGAGATCCTCGACCTCAAGAAGCGCGTGTTCGCCGAGCTCGAGACCGTCGTGGCCCCCACGACGGTGCTCGCGACGAACACGTCCGCGCTGTCCGTCTCCGCGATGGCAGCCGACCTGCAGCACCCCGAGCGCGTCGTCGGGCTGCACTTCTTCAACCCCGTGGCCGCGATGCCGCTGGTCGAGGTCGTGCAGGCCGAGCACACGTCCGCCGAGGCGCTCGCGACCGGGTTCGCGGTGGTCGCGAAGCTCCGCAAGACCGCGGTGCTCGTCGCCGACCGTCCGGGGTTCGTCGTCAACCGGCTGCTCGTGCTGCTCCTCGGGGTGATCGTCGACGCGGTCGAGCACGGGACGCCCGTCGAGGTCGCCGACCGCGCGCTGCGGCCCCTCGGCCTGCCGATGCCCCCGTTCGAGCTGTTCGACCTCGTCGGGCCGGCGGTCGGGCTGCACGTCCTCACGTCGCTGCGCGAGGACCTCGGCGACCGGTTCCCGCGCTCGCCGGGCCTGGAGAAGCTCGTCGCCGACGGCACGCGCGTCGTGCTCGACGCGCCTGCCAAGGGACTGCCGAAGCCGGTCGACCCCGCGATCCAGGCGGTCTTCGACGCGGCCCGCGAAGTCGGGGTGTCCGCCACCCCGCTCGACGAGGCGGGCGTGCTCGACGCCGTCCTCACGGCGCTGACGGTCGAGATCGGGCACATGCTCGACGAGGGCGTCGTCGCGACGCCGCAGCAGATCGACCTGTGCATGATCCTGGGCGCCGGGTGGGGCTTCCACCTGGGCGGCATCACGCCGTACCTCGACCGCACGGGCTACAGCGAGAAGGTCCTCGGCCGCCGGCTCCTGCCCGACGGCGTCGCGAACGTGCCGACGCGCTGACGTCCCCCGAGGCCCGCGACCGGCTGCTCGTCCCCGACAGCCGGTCGCGGGCCTCTGCCGCCCCCACCGACCGACGCGCGTTGCGCCAGGTCACCGCGGTGCGCGAGGGTGGCCGGGTGCCGATCACGCTGCCGCCCCTGACGTTCGCCGGTGACCTCGACCGGACCGCCCTCATCCCCGCGACCCGTCTGCTCGTCGACCTCGTCGCGCGGCCCGAGGTCGCCGCCGCCTGGCACGACGAGTCGTCGTGCGAGGGCATGAGCGTCGGCGCCCTCGCGCGGCACCTCGTCGTCCAGCCGCTGCGCGTCGTCGAGGTGCTCACCAGTCCGGCACCCGCGGCAGACGCCGAGCCCCTCACGGTCGACCAGCACTACGCGCAGGCGGCGTGGATCCAGCAGGATCTCGACGGACCCGCGAACGTGGGCGTGCGCACCCGCTCCGAGGAGGAGGCGGAGGTCGGACCCGAGGCCGTGGCGGCGGAGGCCCGCGAGATCCTCGGGCGCCTCGACGAGGTGCTGGCCGCCGCGCCCGACACCGTCCTGCTGCCGTGGACGGGCGCCGTGCTCGCGACCGACGACTTCCTCGTCACGCGCCTCATGGAGATCGTCGTGCACAGCGACGACCTCGCGTCGAGCGTGGGCCTGCCGACGCCCCAGTTCGACGCCGCCACGGTCGGCCCGGTCGTGCGCCTGCTGTCCGACCTCGCGCTGCGCCGGCACGGCCAGGACGCCCTCGTCCGGACGTTGTCCCGCCCGCAGCGCGCACCGCGCACGGTCGCCGCGTTCTGACCCTGCCCCTGCCGCGCGCGGCACGTGGACGCCGCTCGAGCGGAGGCGGGCGTCAGCCGTTCTGCTGGACGATCCGCGGACCCTCGCTCGCCTGCACGATGACGAACCCCTGGCCCGAGAACGCGATCTGCAGCGCCTCGCCGGAGCCGCGGCCGACGAGCGCCCCGGCGCTCATCGACGACTTCGCGGCCGTCTGGAGCGTCGACGACCAGGCGATCGCGGACTGCGCGTCGGCGTAGGTGGGTTGGTCCACGTTCAGGATCACGGGCGGGCCGAACGACGTGATGGCGAGCTGGCCGATGCCCGTGAAGACGGTGTTGAACAGGCCGCCGGCCATCATGGACGCGCCCTCGACGCGGCGGATGTCCCACTGCAGCGACGTGTCGAACGCGAGCACGTTGCGCCCGCTCACGGTGATCGAGTCGCCCTCGAGCGTGACGACGTGCACCTCGGACGCGTCGTCGGCGAGGAAGACGTCCCCGCGGCCGGTGACCTTCATGAGCGGGACGCCCTCGCCCGTGAACGCCTTCTTCAGGAACTTCTGCACCCCGCCGGACCCCTGGTGGGCGAACGTCATCTCGCCCTGGTAGGCGACCATCGAGCCCTGCCGGGCGAACACCTCGCCGTCGAGGTGGACCCGCAGCATCTTGTCGTTCTGCAGGGCGAACCGGTCGGTGGTCGTGGCTTCGAGGCTGCTGCCGAACATCGCGCTGCGCACGGGGGTCTCCTCGCTGCTCGGGAGTGGTCCCGCCAGCCTGCCAGAGCCCCGTCCGGTGCGCCCGGGTCAGAAGGTCGTGAGGCCTCGGGCGCGGAACTGGCCGCGGACCCGCTCGACCAGCTCCGGCGACGGGGGCTCGGTGTCGCCGAGCTCGTAGCGCATGCCGAGCTCGTCCCACTTGTCGCGGCCCATCTGGTGGAACGGCAGCACCTCGACGCGCTCGACGCACTCCCCCAGCGACGCGACGTAGTCGGCGACGGCGTCGACGTTCTCGACCGCGTCGGTGAGGCCCGGGACGAGGACGAAGCGGATCCAGGTGCGCGTGCCGCGCGCGGCGAGACGGCGCCCGAACGCCAGGGTGGGTGCCAGGTCCTGGCCTGTCACGCGCTTGTAGGTCTCCGGGAGGCCCGACTTCACGTCGAGCAGGACGAGGTCGACCTCGTCGAGCATCGCGTCGGAGAGCTGAGCGCCGAGGAAGCCCGACGTGTCGACCGCGGTGTGCACGTCCATCGCCTTGGCGCCGCGCAGCAGCCGCCGCACGTACGCGGGCTGCATGAGCGGCTCGCCGCCGGAGATCGTCAGGCCGCCGCCGGTGGCCTTCATGACGCCGCGGTAGCGCGCGACGCGCGCGAGCAGGTCGTCCGCCGCGACGTCGGTGCCCCGCCGCATCTCCATCGTGTCGGGGTTGTGGCAGTACAGGCACCGCAGCGGGCACCCGGCCAGGAAGACGGTCAGTCGCGTCCCGGGGCCGTCGACCGCCGTGACGAGCTCCCACGAGTGCACGGACCCGAGGTCGCCGGCCCGCACCGCCGCGAGCCGGGCGGACCGCTCGGCCTCGACCTCGGTGAGACCCGCGGTCCCGGCACCGTGGGCCCGCTCGTGCGACCCGCCGACCAGCGGCGTCCCGAGCGCCACCACGGGGGCGCCGGTGCTCCGCTGCTCGGTCTGGGTCGTCATCGTCGTGCTCCTCGGTGCCGGGACTGCTGCGGGTACGTGCGGTGCGGCGGTCAGACCGCGCCGTGGAACGTCCGGGACAGGACGTCGAGCTGCTGCTCGCGGGTCAGCCGCACGAAGTTCACGGCGTAGCCCGAGACGCGGATGGTGAGCTGCGGGTAGTTCTCCGGGTGCTCCATCGCGTCGAGCAGGGTCTCGCGGTTCAGGACGTTGACGTTCATGTGGTAGCCGTTCGACAGCGTGTACGCGTCGAGCAGACCGACCAGGTTCGTCACCTGCTCCTCACGCGTGCGGCCGAGGCCCGAGGGCACGACCGACGACGTGAGCGAGATGCCGTCCTGCGACTGCGAGTAGGGCAGCTTCGCGACGGACAGCGCCGAGGCGAGCATGCCGTGCGAGTCGCGGCCGTTCATCGGGTTGGCACCCGGGGCGAACGGCTCGCCGGCGCGACGGCCGTCGGGGGTCGAGCCCGTGGCCTTGCCGTAGACGACGTTCGACGTGATCGTCAGGACCGACTGCGTGTGCAGCGCCTTCCGGTACGTCGGGTACTGCCGGATCTTCTCCATGAACGTGTTGACGATCCACACGGCGATGTCGTCGGCGCGGTCGTCGTCGTTGCCGTACGTCGGGAAGTCGCCCTCGATCGCGTACTCGGTGACCAGGCCGTCCGTCGTGCGCAGCGCGGTGACCTTGGCGTGCTTGATCGCCGAGAGCGAGTCCGCGACGACCGACAGGCCCGCGATGCCGCACGCGAGGGTCCGCAGGATCTCGCGGTCGTGCAGCGCCATCTCGATGCGCTCGTACGCGTACTTGTCGTGCATGTAGTGCACGCAGTTGAGCGCGTCGACGTAGGTCTGGGCCAGCCAGTCCATGGTCGTGTCGAACTTGGCCATGACGTCGTCGTAGTCGAGGACGTCCCCCTCGACGGGCGCGGTGACCGGCGCGACCTGCTTGCCCGTGACCTCGTCGCGGCCGCCGTTGATCGCGTACAGCAGGGCCTTGGCGAGGTTCACGCGCGCGCCGAAGAACTGCATCTGCTTGCCGACGCGCATCGGGGACACGCAGCACGCGATGGCCGCGTCGTCGCCCCAGTCGCTGCGGATGAGGTCGTCCGACTCGTACTGCACGGCGCTCGTGTCGATCGACACCTGCGCGCAGTACTCCTTGAACCCCGCGGGGAGCGCCTCGCTCCAGAACACGGTCATGTTCGGCTCGGGCGCCGGGCCCAGGTTGTAGAGCGTCTGCAGGTAGCGGAACGACGTCTTGGTGACGAGCGTCCGGCCGTCCTCGCCCATGCCGCCGATCGACTCGGTCACCCACGTCGGGTCGCCCGAGAACAGCGCGTCGTACTCCGGGGTGCGCAGGAAGCGCACGATCCGCAGCTTGATGACGAAGTCGTCGATGATCTCCTGCGCCTGCTCCTCGGTGATCGTCCCCGCGGCGAGGTCGCGCTCGAGGTAGATGTCGAGGAAGGTCGACGTCCGGCCGAGGGACATCGCCGCGCCGTTCTGCTCCTTCACCGCGGCCAGGTAGCCGAAGTACAGCCACTGCACGGCCTCGCGGCCCGACGTCGCAGGGCCGGAGATGTCGTAGCCGTAGGACGCGGCCATCTGCTTGAGCTCGCCGAGCGCGCGGATCTGCTCCGCGTTCTCCTCGCGGTCGCGGATGACGTCCTCGACCGAGCGCTCCATGTCGAGCTCGGCGCGCTCGAGCTTCTTCGCGGCGATCAGCGCGTCGACGCCGTACAGGGCGACGCGGCGGTAGTCGCCGATGATCCGGCCGCGGCCGTAGGCGTCGGGCAGCCCCGTGATGATGTGGGACGAGCGCGCGGCGCGCACGGCCGGCGGGTACACGTCGAAGACGCCGTCGTTGTGCGTCTTGCGGTACTTGCTGAAGATCTCGGAGACGACCGGGTCGGGCTCGTAGCCGTAGGTCTCGAGCGACTTCTCGACCATGCGGTAGCCACCGTTGGGCATGATCGCGCGCTTGAGCGGGGCGTCCGTCTGGAGGCCGACGATGATCTCGTCGTCCTGGGCGATGTAGCCGGGGGCGTGCGACGTGATCGTCGACGGGGTCTTCGGGTCGACGTCGTAGACGCCCTTCTCGCGCTCGGCCGGGAACATCGCGCTGAGGCGGTCCCAGATGCGCGTCGTGCGGGCGGTCGGCCCCGCGAGGAACGCGCTGTCACCCTCGTAGGGCGTGTAGTTGCGCTGGATGAAGTCCCGCACGTCGACGTGGTCGGCCCAGGGGCCGACGACGAAACCGGTCCACGCGGCCGGGATGGTGGCCTCGTCGTGGGCGGTGGCGGGGACTGCGGTGGTGGACATCTTCGCTCCTCCGTGCGGGTCGATACCTCGAACCTACGGAGCAAGTGATGGGATGTCTTGGGACCTTCGCCCCGACCGCCGTTCGGCCGGTCTGTGACCTGCGCTACGGCGTCGAACCCGGCACGCGGCCGAGCGCGGTGAGCACGTCCCGGGCGACGTCGTTCGGCCCGAGCCGGAGCTCGCCGACGAGCTGGTCGCGTGACGCGTGGTCGAGGAACCGGCGCGGGATCCCGACCGCCTGCACGGGCGTGTGCACGCCGACGTCCGTGCAGCGCTGCCCGAGCAGCGCGCCGATGCCGCCGTCCACGACCCCGTCCTCGATCGTCACGACGTGGTCGTGCGCGCCCGCGAGCTTGGTGAGCGCCGCCGGGACGGGGAGCACCCATCGCGGGTCGACGACCGTGACGCGCAGGCCGTGCGCGGCGAGCACCTCGCCGGTCGCGACCGCGGTCACCGCCATCGCGCCGACGCCCACGACGAGCACGGACGGCGCGTCGGCGTCGGCGCCGTCGTGGCGTGCCAGCACGTCGATGCCGTCGATCTCGTCGACCGCCGGGAGCGGGTCGCCCATCGCGCCCTTGGGGTAGCGCACGACCGTGGGCGCGTCGTCGACGTCGACAGCGGTGCGGAGCGCGTCGCGCAGCGTCGGCTCGTCGCGCGGTGCCGCGAGTCGCAGGCCGGGGACGATGCCGAGCATCGCCATGTCCCACATGCCGTTGTGGCTCGCGCCGTCGTCGCCCGTGAGCCCAGCGCGGTCGAGCACGAACGTCACGCCCGCCTTGTGCAGCGCGACGTCCATGAGGACCTGGTCGAACGCGCGGTTGAGGAAGGTCGCGTAGACCGCGACGACCGGGTGCAGGCCGCCGAAGGCCATGCCCGCGGCCGACGTGGCGGCGTGCTGCTCGGCGATGCCGACGTCGAACACGCGGTCCGGGAACTCGGCGGCGAACGGCGCGAGGCCCACCGGCTGGAGCATCGCGGCGGTGATGGCGACGACGTCCGTGCGGCGGCGGCCGATGCGCACGATCTCGTCGGCGAACACGCTGGTCCAGCCGAACCGCGACGGCGCGAGCGGCAGGCCCGTCTCGGGGTGGATCTGGCCGACCGCGTGGAAGCGGTCCGCGACGTCCTGCTCGGCCGGCGTGTACCCGCGGCCCTTCTCGGTGATGACGTGCACGATCACGGGCCCGCCGAACGCCTTCGCGCGGCGCAGCGCGTGCTCGACGGCCTGCTCGTCGTGCCCGTCGACCGGCCCGACGTACTTGAGGCCGAGGTCCTCGAACATGCCCTGCGGGGCGACGACGTCCTTGATGCCCTTCTTGAGGCCGTGCAGCGCGTCGTAGGCGAACCGCCCGGGCGGGCCCGAGCGCCGCAGCGTCTGCTTGCCCCACGAGAGGACGTTCTCGTAGCCCTGCGTCGTGCGCAGCGTGTCGAGGTGCCGCGCGAGGCCGCCGATGGTCGGGTCGTAGGACCGGCCGTTGTCGTTGACGACGACCACGAGGCGGCGGTCCTGCCCGGCCGCGATGTTGTTGAGCGCCTCCCAGGCCATCCCGCCGGTGAGCGCGCCGTCGCCGATGACCGCGACGACGTGCCGCTGCCCGCGACCCTGGAGCTGGTTGGCCTTCGCGATCCCGTCGGCCCACGACAGCGCGGTCGACGCGTGCGAGTTCTCGACGACGTCGTGCTCCGACTCGGTGCGGCTCGGGTAGCCCGACAGCCCGCCGCGGCGGCGCAGCTGGGAGAAGTCGGTGCGGCCCGTCAGCAGCTTGTGCACGTACGCCTGGTGGCCCGTGTCGAAGACCATCGTGTCGCGCGGCGAGTCGAAGACGCGGTGCAGCGCGATCGTGAGCTCGACGACCCCGAGGTTCGGGCCCAGGTGGCCGCCCGTGCGCGACACCGACTCGACGAGGAACGTGCGGATCTCGTCCGCGAGCCGCGCGACCTGCGTGCGGGTCAGGCGGCGCACGTCGGCGGGTGACGTGATCGACTCCAGCAGTGCCATGAGGCAGCCTCTCCTCCCGGTGCGGCGACGATGCCGCACGCTGCGGACGCCGAAGGCTTCGCCTGCACACTCTAGGACCCGCGGCCCCCTCCTCGCCGTCCCGGCAGGTCAGGGGGGTGGTCGGTACGGTGGAGGCGCGGTGAAGATCCCGCGCGGCGACGCCGGAGGTCCGGGTCCGGCCCGGCTCGACCCGGGGTCGCGCGCACCCCACCCGGTACCATCGATCGGAAAGGGGAACTCCCATGCGCTTCCTGCCCGGCCAGACTCCGGCCTCCGACCTCACCTACGGCGACGTCTTCCTCGTCCCGTCGCGTTCCGAGGTCACCTCCCGCTTCGACGTCGACCTCACGCCCGTCGACGGCACCGGCACCACCATCCCCGTCGTCGTCGCCAACATGACGGCCGTCGCCGGCCGCCGCATGGCCGAGACGGTCGCTCGTCGCGGCGGCATCGCGGTCATCCCGCAGGACATCCCGACCGACGTGGTCGCGGACGTCGTGTCGTCCGTCAAGGCGCGGCACACCGTCGTCGAGAGCGCGGTCGTCGTCTCGCCGCACGACACCGTGCACACCGCGCTCACGCTCATCGGCAAGCGGTCGCACGGCGCCGCGGTCGTGGTGCAGGACGGCCGCCCCGTCGGCGTCGTCACCGAGGCCGACTGCCAGGGCGTCGACCGGTTCACGCAGGTCGAGGACGTCATGTCGCCGCACCCGACGACCGTCGACCTGTCCGTGGTCGAGCAGGGCGGCACGCGTGGCCTCGAGGCCGCGTTCGAGCAGCTGCACGGCTCGCGCCGCCGCTTCTCCCCCGTCGTCCGCGACGGCGTCCTGGTCGGCGTGCTCACGCAGGTCGGCGCGCTGCGCTCGTCGATCTACGCCCCGGCCACCGACGCCGAGGGCCGCCTGCGCGTCGCCGCGGCGGTCGGCATCAACGGCGACGTCAAGGCGAAGACGGCCGAGCTGCTCGAGGCGGGAGTCGACGTGCTCGTCGTCGACACCGCCCACGGCCACCAGCGCAAGATGATCGAGGCGCTCGGCGCCGTCCGCTCGCTCGACCCCCAGGTCCCGGTCGTCGCGGGCAACGTCGTCACCGCGCAGGGCACGCGAGACCTGATCGAGGCCGGTGCGGACATCGTCAAGGTCGGCGTCGGCCCGGGCGCGATGTGCACGACGCGCATGATGACCGCGGTCGGCCGCCCGCAGTTCTCGGCGGTGCTGGAGTGCGCGGCGGAGGCCCGTCGCCTCGGCCGGCACGTGTGGGCGGACGGAGGCGTGCGGCACCCGCGCGACGTCGCGCTCGCGCTCGCCGCCGGCGCGTCGCAGGTGATGATCGGCTCGTGGTTCGCCGGGACGCACGAGTCGCCCGGCGACCTGCACGAGGACGGCGAGGGCCGCCTCTACAAGGAGAGCTTCGGCATGGCGTCGGCACGCGCCGTCGCGGCGCGCACGCGGGGCGGCTCGGCGTTCGAGCGAGCCCGCAAGGCGCTCTACGAGGAGGGCATCTCCTCCTCGCGCATGTACCTCGACCCGCGTCGTCCCGGCGTCGAGGACCTCCTCGACCACGTCACCGCGGGAGTCCGCTCCGCCGCGACCTACGTCGGGGCCACGAGCCTCGAGGAGCTGTTCGACCGCGCGACGGTCGGCATCCAGTCCGCGGCGGGCTACGAGGAGGGCCGCCCGCTGCCCGACGGCTGGTGACCGGCATGCGCCCCGTCCTGGTCCTCACGCACGTCCCGCACGAAGGCCCGGGTCTCATCGCGGCCGGCATCGACGGGCCGCTGCAGATCCGCACGGTCCTGCACGACGCCGAGCCGCGGCTGCCCGCGCTCGCCGAGGTCGGCGGCGTCGTGGTCATGGGCGGGCCGATGGACGCCGACGACGAGCGCTTCCCCGGCCTCGCGGCCGAGCGGCGCCTGCTCGCCGACGCGGTCGACGCGGACGTGCCCGTGCTCGGCGTGTGCCTGGGCATGCAGATCCTCGCGCTCGCACTCGGGTCGCGGCTGGACCTGCGGCACGGCACCGAGATCGGGTTCGCGCCCGTCGACGTCGTCGCCGAGGACCTCGTGCTGGGCGCGCTCGGCGACCGACCGACGGTGCTGCACTGGCACGCCGACGCCGTGGACCTGCCGGCGGGCGCGACGCTCCTCGCCTCGACGTCCGCGACGCCCGTGCAGGCGTTCCGCGCCGGCAGCGCGCTCGGGCTGCAGTTCCACCCCGAGGTCACGGCGTCGATGCTAGACCTGTGGCTGGAGACGCCCGACATGACGGCGGACCTCGAGCCCGAGGAGGTCGACGCGATCCGCGCGGGCGGGACCCGGCATTTGCCGACCCTCGTGCCCGCCGCCGAGAAGGCGTTCGCCGCGTTCGGGGAGCTCGTCCGGGCACGCGGATGACGTCGTCCCCCACGACGCCCGCCGGTGCCCGCACCGAGCTCGCCGAGCTGTGCGCGCGCGGGCTCGACTGGCGCGTCGACCCCACGCGTGTCCTGCCCGACGTGTCCGCGGCCCGACCCGCCGCGGTCCTCGTGCTGTTCGGCGTGCTCGACGCCGTGGACGCAGACGTGGACCGGCCCGCCGTCGCGGGCGACCTCGACGTGCTGCTCCAGCGGCGCGCCGCGACGCTCGGCCACCACGCCGGTCAGGTGTCCTTCCCCGGCGGGCGCACGGAGCCGACGGACCTCTCCCCCGCCGCGGCCGCGCTCCGGGAGGCCGTCGAGGAGACCGGGCTCGACCCGGCCGGTGTCGAGGTGCTCGGCGTGCTGCCGCCGCTCGCCGTCCCGGTCAGCAACCACCTCGTCACACCCGTGCCGGCGTGGTGGACGCGCCCGTCCCAGGTGGCCGCGGTCGACCACGGCGAGACGGTCGACGTGTTCCGCGTCCCGGTCGCGGACCTGCTCGCTCCCGCCAACCGCGCGAGCGTCGTGCACGAGCGGTTCGGCGCCCGCGTGCGCACGCCCGCGTTCGTCGTCGACGACCTCGTCGTGTGGGGCTTCACCGGCATCGTGCTCAGCCGGATGTTCGACGCGCTCGGCTGGGCAGTGCCGTGGGACGTGCGTCGCGAGGTCCGCCCGCCGCACTGAACCGCCACCGACCGGGACGGGGTCACGTCGACCCGGCCGCCCCGCACCGGCACCACAGCGCCACCCCGTCGCCACGCCCGTCGACGGTTGCCCGGAGAGGAGCACCGTGACCCACCCGGTTCCCGAGGTCGAGGTCGACGAGGCGCTGGTCCGCGCGCTGCTGCGCAGCCAGCACCCCGACCTCGCGGACCTGCCGCTGACGCCCGCCGGGACTGGCTGGGACAACGTCCTGTGGCGGCTCGGGGGCGACCTCGCGCTCCGGTTCCCGGTCCGGTCCGTGTCCGCACCTCTCGTCGCGCACGAGCAGCGCTGGCTGCCCGTCCTCGCGCCGACGCTCCCGGTCGCGACACCGGTGCCGGTGCGCGTCGGCGCGCCGGGCGACGGCTACCCGTGGGCGTGGAGCGTCGTGCCGTGGTTCCACGCCGACCCCGCGTGGCGCACACCCGTCGCCGACCGGACCGTGTGGGCGGCGGACCTCGCCGACGTGTTCGTCGCGCTGCACCGGCCCGCGCCGCCCGACGCCCCGGTCAACCCGTTCCGGGGCGTCCCGCTGTCCCCCGACGCGACCGCGCTCCGCGAACGGCTCGACCGGATCGCGCTCCCCGAGGCCGACCGGGTGCTCGACAGGCGCGCCGAGCTCGCCGCCGCACCTGCGTGGGAGGGGCCCCCGCTCTGGCTGCACGGCGACCCGCACCCCGCCAACCTGCTCGTCCGCGACGGGCGGCTGCACGCGCTGATCGACTTCGGCGACGTGACCTCGGGCGATCCCGCGTCGGACCTGGCCACCGCCTGGCTCACGTTCGACGCGGACGGCCGTCGCGCGTTCCGCGAGCGCGTCGACGCGGCGCGCGGCTGGGACGACGCGACGTGGCGACGCGCGCAGGCGTGGGCGCTGCACCTCGCGGTGGTCCTGCTCATGCACCCCGTCGACCACCCGCACCTGGCCCAGGTCGGCCGCCGCGCGCTCGACGAGGCGCTCGGCGACGGCTGACGGCCCTGTCGGTCCCGGTCCGTACGGTGGCGGGCATGACGACCGTGCCGCTCGGCCTCCTCGGCGTGCCGTCCAGCGCCGCCGCCCACGCCCCCGGCCTCGAGCGTGCCCCCGCGGCGCTGCGCGCGGCCGGGTTCGTCGACGCGCTCGCGGCCGCCGGCCGTGACGTCGTCGACCACGGCGACACGTCCGTCGCGCGGTGGCGTCACGACGCCCCGGCGCGCACGGTCCCGCACGACGTCGTGCGCGTCGCCGACGTCCTCCAGGAGGCGCGCGCCGCGGTGCTCGGCGTGCTCGCGGCGGGTCACGTGCCGCTCGTCCTGGGCGGCGAGTGCACCGTGACGCTCGCGGTCCTCGCGGCGGCGGCGGACGCCGGCCGCGACCTGGGCGTCGTCTACGTCGACGGCGGCCAGGACCTGCACCTGCCGACCGACCACCCCGACGAGCCGATCGCCGACTCGATGGGCGTCGCGCACGCGCTCGACCTGCCCGGAGCGCACGACACGCTCGCCGGGCTCGGCCCACGGCGGCCGCTCCTGACGCCCGACCGGCTCGCGTTCGTCGGTTACGCGGACGAGGAGGAGGACGTGCACGGGCTCGTACCCGCCGCGCGGTTCCCGGCCTCGGTGCTCGTCGTCGACCCGGTGGCGGTCGCCGACCGGGCCGTCCGCGTGGCCGGCCCCGACGGGTTCGTGGTGCACCTGGACGTGGACGTGCTCGACTTCCTCGCCCTACCGCTCGCCGACGTGCCGACCTACGGCCGCGGACTCACCCCGCCGGTGCTCGGCCGCCTGCTCCGGTCGCTCGTGCGGGCCGACGGCTTCGCTGGCCTCGTCGTGGTCGAGGCCAACCCCGACCGCGACGACGACGCGGGCACGCACCTGCGCACCCTCGTCGGTCTGCTCGCCGACGCACTCGCCGCGGAGCGGTGACCGACGGAGCGCGGACCGCGATACTGAGCCGATGGGCGACCAGCCGAAGACCGTCCCGACCGACGCGGACGTGCTCGCGTTCGTCGAGGGCGTCGAGCACCCCGTCCGCCGTCGGGACGCGCACCGCCTGCTGGAGGTGTACGGCCGCGTGACGGGTGCGGAGCCGCGCCTGTGGGGCCCGTCGATCATCGGCTACGGCAGCTACCACTACCGGTACGCGTCGGGCCGTGAGGGCGACGCGGCCGCCGCCGGCTTCTCGCCGCGCCGCACGTCGACGACGCTCTACCTGGCCGACGGCTTCGACGCGTACGCCGACCTGCTGGCCGCGCTCGGCCCGCACACCACGAGCGTCAGCTGCCTCTACCTCAAGGACCTCGACAGGGTCGACCTCGCGGTCCTCGAGGAGATCCTGCGGCGCTCGTGGTCCGTCACGACCGCGCCGGGGTTCGGCGAGGCGTAGGTCCGCGTGCGGCAGGTCGGCCGGGGACGACCGTGAGCGGGCGCGTCGCGGAGCACCGCGTGCCGGTCGCGACGAGCCTGCAGCGCTGGGACTCGCTCGCGTTCGTGCACTGGGCGTACCCGCCGGACGCGGTCGCCCGGCTGCTTCCCGACGGGCTCGTCGTCGACGTGCTCGACGGCCGCGCGTGGGTGGGTCTGACGCCCTTCGTCATGTGCGACGTGCGCCCGCCTGGTCTGCCACCGCTCGCGCTGTGGTCGCGGTTCGTCGAGGTCAACCTGCGCACGTACGTCCGGCACCCGGCGTCGGGGACGGACGGCATCTGGTTCTTCACGCTGCTGTGCCCGCGTCGGGCCGTCGTCGCGGGACTGCGGCAGCTCGGCCTGCCGTACGTCCACGCCGCGACCGGGTCGACGCACGAGCGCGGCGTCGGCGACCCCATGACATACCGCGCGACCTCGTTCCGCGGCGAGCTCATGGACGTGCGCCTCGAGGTCGGCGACGTGATCTCCAACCCCGACCCGTGGACCGTCGCGGTGACCGGTCGGTGGAACGCCTTCGCACGTCGTGGCCCGGTGCTCAGCCGCGTCCCCGTCGAGCACGAGCCGTGGCCGCTGCGCGAGGCGACGCTCACGGGCGTGCGCACGAACCTGTTGCACGCGTGCGGCCTGCCGGCACCGGCCGGTCCGCCGCACGTCTGCTGGTCGCCGGGCGTCGACGTCCGGATCGGGGTGCCGCGCCTGACGGTGCGGTGACCGCGCCGCATCACCGTCCGACGGCGACGGCGTCCGCGCCGGTGCACCGGGCGAGGCTCTCGAGCAGCGCGTGCGTCGCGGCGTCCGCCGGCATGAACGTCTCGACCGTGAGCTCAGCCGCGGCGGGGTCACCGGGGACGGCGAACCGCGTCGTCACCACCAGGAGCGACGCGTGTCCCGCGGGCGACGCGAGGACGAGCGGCACGGCCACGACAGGGCTGGGCAGGGGCACGGGGTCGAGGTCCGCCACGCGCCGCGCGAGTGCCGAGCCCGGGTAGCGCGCGGCCTGGTCGGCGGCACGTGCGACGAGCTCGGCCCACCACCGCTCGCGGCCGGGCGCGTCGCGGAAGGGACCCGTCGGGTCGGTCGCGATCTCGAGGGCGTCGCGGCCGACGAGCGTGACGCCCCCGCCCAGAAGCCGCAGCGCTGCACCGTTCTCGGCCACGACGCGCCAGTCGCGGTCGAGCGCGACGGCGGGCGCCGGCTCGTGGGCTCGCAGCACGCGGCGTACGGCCTCGGTGAGCACCGGCCCGGGAGGCGCGGGCCGGCCAGGCCCGGCCGCGAGGCCCGCCGCGCGGAGGAGGACGTCGAGGTCGTCGCCCACGACTCGCAGCGCCGCGGCGAGCGCGAGCACCATCGCCCGGCTCGGGACGGCGCGGCCGGTCTCCAGCCGCGACACGTGCCGGGTCGCGGTCCCCGCCTCCAGCGCGAGCGCCTCCTGGCTCAGCCCGCGGCGACGACGCCACGCGCGCAGCCGCTCACCGAAGTCCACGCGCGCGAACCTAGCGACCGCGCACGCGACTGACCAGGACCTCGCACGTCCTGGTGCCCGACGGCGCCGGCGCCCGACGCTCGTCGCGACCGCCCGCTCCGGGCGGCCCTCACGTTCTCGGGAGTCCCCGTGTCCCTGCTCCGCCGCGCGCTCGTCGCCGACGCCGCCCTGACGGCGCTGTCCGCCCCGTCCTTCGTCCTGCTCGCGCCGCAGGTGGCCGCGCTCACCCGGCTGCCCGCCGGCCTGGTCCGCGGCGCCGGTGCGTTCCTCGTCCTCTGGCTCGGCTGGTTCCTCGTCGTGCTGCGTCACGACCCGCCACGGCGCGCGCACGTCTCCGTGGTGCTCGTCGTCAACGTCCTGTGGACCGGCGCGGGCCTCGCGCTCGCGGCGGGCGCTGTCGGATCGCTCTCCGCCGCGGGCGTCGGCCTCGTGCTCGTGCAGGCCGCCGGGGTGTGCGGCCTGACCGTGGCGCAGGTCGCGGGGCTCCGCCGCGGGCGGGACGCGACGACGGGCCGCCTCCCACGGAGGGAGACGGCCCGTCGGTCGCCGGCGCCCGAGGCGCCCGCCCAGATCAGCTGACGAGCGACCGCAGCACGTACTGGAGGATGCCGCCGTTGCGGTAGTAGTCCGCCTCGCCGGGCGTGTCGATGCGCACGACCGCGTCGAACTCGACGACGCCGCCGTCGGCCTTCGTCGCGGTCACGTGCACGGTGCGAGGCGTGCGCCCCTCGTTGAGCTCGGTGACACCCGCGATGTCGAAGGTCTCCGTGCCGTCCAGGCCGAGGGAGTCGGCGTTCTCGCCCTCCGGGAACTGCAGCGGCAGGACGCCCATCCCGATGAGGTTCGAGCGGTGGATGCGCTCGAACGACTCGGTGATGACCGCGCGGACGCCGAGCAGGCGCGTGCCCTTGGCCGCCCAGTCGCGCGACGAGCCCGAGCCGTACTCCTTGCCGCCGAGGACGACGAGCGGGACGCCGGCCTCCTGGTAGGCGACCGACGCGTCGTAGATCGTCGTGTCCTCACCGGTGAGCAGGTTCTTGGTGAACCCGCCCTCCGTGCCGGGGACGAGCTGGTTGCGCAGGCGGATGTTCGCGAACGTGCCGCGGATCATGACCTCGTGGTTCCCGCGGCGCGAGCCGTAGGAGTTGAAGTCGCGACGCTCGACCCCGTGCTCCGCGAGGTAGACGCCCGCCGGGCTGTCCGCCTTGATCGAGCCCGCGGGGCTGATGTGGTCGGTCGTGACCGAGTCGCCGAGCTTGGCGAGCACGCGCGCGCCGGTGATGTCGGTGACGGGCTCCGGCGTCGCGCCCATGCCCTCGAAGTACGGGGGCTTGCGGACGTAGGTCGACTCGGCGTCCCACTCGAACGTGTTGCCCTCGGGCGTGGGCAGCGAGCGCCACCGCTCGTCGCCGGTGAACACGTCGGCGTAGTCCTCGGTGAACATCTGGCGGTCGATCGACGCGTCGATCGTGGCCTGCACGTCCTCCGGCGACGGCCAGATGTCCCGCAGGAACACCGGCTCGCCGGCCTCCGTCGTGCCGAGCGGCTCGTTCTCGAAGTCGAAGTCCATCGTCCCGGCGAGCGCGTAGGCGATGACGAGCGGCGGCGACGCGAGGTAGTTCATCTTCACGTCGGGGTTGATGCGGCCCTCGAAGTTGCGGTTGCCGGACAGCACCGAGACGACCGACAGGTCGTGCTCGTTGACCGTCGCGGAGACCTCGTCGGGCAGCGGGCCCGAGTTGCCGATGCACGTGGCGCAGCCGTAGCCGACCAGGTGGAAGCCGAGCTTCTCGAGCGCGGGCCACAGCCCCGCCTTCTCGTAGTAGTTCGTGACGACCTGCGAGCCGGGCGCCATCGACGTCTTGACCCACGGCTTGGCCGTGAGGCCCTTCTCGACCGCGTTCCGCGCGAGCAGCGCGGCGGCGAGCATGACGGACGGGTTCGACGTGTTGGTGCACGACGTGATCGACGCGATGACGACGTGCCCGTGGTCGAGCTCGGTCTGCGTCCCGTCGGCGAGCGTCACCGGCACGCGCTTGTGCGGGCGGCGTGCGGAGTCGCCGTGCAGCGCGCCGGCCGGCGCGTCGGACGAGTCCGTGTGCGCGCTGGCCGCGATCGGGTCGGACGCGGGGAACGTCTCCTCGACCGACTCGTCGAGACCGGTGAACGCGGCGGCCTCGTGCGGGTCGACGTAGTCGAGGATCGACGCGGCGAACGACTCCTTGGCCTCGGACAGCTCGATGCGGTCCTGCGGGCGCTTCGGTCCGGCGATCGACGGGACGACGGTCGACAGGTCGAGCTCGAGGTACTCGGAGTACTCGGGCTCGGTGTAGCCCTCGGCCGTCGGGTCGAGCCAGAGGCCCTGCTCCTTGGCGTACGCCTCGACGAGCGCGAGCTGCTCCTCGGAACGGCCGGTCAGGCGCAGGTAGTCGATCGTGACGCCGTCGATCGGGAAGATCGCGACGGTCGAGCCGAACTCGGGGCTCATGTTGCCGATCGTCGCGCGGTTCGCGAGCGGGACCGCGGCGACGCCGTCGCCGTAGAACTCGACGAACTTGCCGACGACGCCGTGCTGGCGCAGCTTCTGCGTGATCGTGAGGACGACGTCGGTCGCGGTCACGCCCGACGGGATCTGGCCCGTGAGCTTGAAGCCGACGACGCGCGGGATGAGCATCGACACCGGCTGGCCGAGCATGGCCGCCTCGGCCTCGATGCCGCCGACGCCCCAGCCCAGCACGCCCAGGCCGTTGACCATCGTCGTGTGCGAGTCGGTGCCGACGCACGTGTCGGGGTAGGCACGCCCGTCGCGCACCATGACGCCGCGCGCGAGGTACTCGATGTTGACCTGGTGCACGATGCCCGTGCCCGGCGGGACGACCTTGAAGTCGTCGAACGCCGTCTGGCCCCAGCGCAGGAACTGGTAGCGCTCACGGTTGCGCTGGTACTCGAGCTCGACGTTGCGCTCGAACGCGTCGGGCCGGCCCGCGACGTCGATCTGCACCGAGTGGTCGATGACCATCTCGGCGGGCGCGAGCGGGTTGATGCGGGACGGGTCACCGCCGAGCTCCGCGACGGCCTCGCGCATCGTGGCGAGGTCGACGACGCAGGGCACGCCCGTGAAGTCCTGCATGATCACGCGCGCCGGCGTGAACTGGATCTCGGTGTCGGGCTGGGCGTTCGGGTCCCACCCGGCGAGCGCGCGCACGTGGTCCGCGGTGATGTTCGCGCCGTCCTCGGTGCGGAGCAGGTTCTCCGCGAGGATCTTGAGGCTGAACGGCAGGCGCTCCAGACCGGGGACGGCCGCGAGGCGAAACACCTCGTACGAGGCGTCACCGACCTCGAGGGTTCCCTTCGATCCGAAGCTGTCGACGCTGCTCACGTGGTGCTCCTTCGCTGGGCGAGTCTGCCCGGGGATGGGGTCACCCAGGCGGCAGGACGGTGCGACCTCCCAGCCTACGGCGGCCGGGGTCGCGAACTATCTCGACATCAAGATACATGGTCGGGACGTCTGCGCGCACGTCCGTCCACACCCCGGGCGCGTCGCCGCCCGGCATGCCGCGGCCCCCGCCGGGCGACCGGCCGCGAGCCGGACGACGACGGGGGCCGACGGCCCGCGCACGGCGCGGTCAGCTCGTCCCGGCCGCCTTCTTCTTCTCGGCCTCGAGGGCGTCGAGCGCCTTGCGCTCCGCCTCGACCGCCCGCTCGTGCGCGCGCGGGTCGTAGTCGGGCGTGCCCTGCTTGTGCAGCTCCTGCGTCGCCAGCCGGCTCGCTTCCGCCAGGCGGTGCGCCGCGTCCTTCTCGGTCACGGGGTGCCTCCCTCCGCCGGGCCGCCGCGGTCCGGCTCCAGCACCACGCTAGCGCTGGTCAGCGCGACCGTCGCGGTGGCGGACGCCTCACCGCGACAGGACGGCGACGGCCTCGACGTGGTGCGTCATCGGGAACAAGTCGTAGCCCTGCACGTCGACGAGGCCGTACCCCGCACCGGCGAACAGCGCGACGTCGCGCGCGAGCGCGGCCGGGTCGCACGCCACGTAGACGACCCGCTCGGGGCGCAGGGCGGTGATCGCGTCGACGACCCGCCGGCCCGCACCCGTGCGCGGCGGGTCGAGGACGACCGCGTCGGCGTGCACGACGTCCGAGTCGGCGTCCTGCGTGCCCGCGAGGACGCGCGCGACGTCGCCCGCGTGCAGCTCGACGTTCGGCCGGTCGTGCACGTTACGGCGCGCGTCCCGTACCGCGCGCGCGTCACCCTCGACCGACACCACCTCGCCGTCGGCGACCGCGTCCGCGAGCGGGAGCGTGAACAGGCCCGCGCCCGCGTACAGGTCGAGCACGGTCGCGCCGGTCACGTCGCCCAGGCCGGACAGCACGGCGTCGACCAGCACGCCCGGAGCCTCGCGGTGCACCTGCCAGAAGCCGGCGGCCGCGACCCGGTAGGCGTACCCGACGTCGCCCCGGCGCACCTCCTCGCGCACCGACGCCCGCGCGTTCGGCCGCGGGTCGGGACGGCCGCGCGACAGGTCGAACGGCGCACCGTCGAGCAGCACGACCGGGGTGTCGCCGCCCGCCGGGGCGACCGCCTCGATGCGGGCGCCTGCCGGCCAGCGCCGGTCGAACAGGCCGAGGTCCTCGATCCGCTCGGTCGCGAGCGGCATCGCGTCGAGCGCGTGCACGTCGTGCGAGCGGTACCCGCGCATGCCGGCACGCCCGCGCGCGTCGGCCACGAGGTCGATCCGGGTCCGCCAGCGCAGACCGCCGCGCTCGTCGTCCCCGGGCGCCGCGTGCACGACCACGGGCCGCTCGTCGTGCGCGAGGCGCCGCAGCTGCTCCTCGAGCACCGCCTGCTTCCACGTCCGCTGCGCGGGCAGCGCGACGTGCGCGAGCTCCCCGCCGCCCACGCCCCCGGCGCCGGCCTCGGGCCAGGCGGACGCCACGCGGTCGGGCGAGGCCTCGAGCACCTCGACCGCGTCGGCGCGCCAGAACTTCGCGGTCTCCCCCGCGTCCGTGAGCCGCGCGCGCACGCGCTCGCCGGGCAGCGCGTGCCGCACGAACACGACCCGGCCCTCGTGGCGGGCGACGCAGTGCCCGCCGTGGGCGACCGGCCCGACCTCGACCTCGACGACCTCGCCGACGGTCTCGCTCGTCTCAGTAGCCACGCGGCACCGTCCCTCGCACCGGGTCCTCCAGACCTGTCTGACCCTCGGTCGACGCGAGCTGCCACGGCACCGACGCCACCACCACCCCGGGCGTGAACAGCAGCCGGCCCTTGAGCCGCAGCGCGCTCTGGTTGTGCAGCAGCTGCTCCCACCAGTGCCCGACGACGTACTCCGGGATGTAGACGACGACGAGGTCGCGCGGGCTCTCCCGCCGGATCGAGCGCACGTACGTCAGCACGGGCCGGGTGATCTCGCGGAACGGCGAGTCGAGGACGCGCAGCGGCACCGGCAGGTTCATCGACTCCCACTGCGCGCGCAGCGCCTCGACGTCCTCGGGGTCGACGCCGACGGTGACCGCCTCGAGCAGCTGCGGCCGCGACGCGCGCGCGTAGGCGAGCGCGCGCATCGTCGGGCGGTGCAGGTGCGAGACGAGCACGATCGCGTGGACGCGGCTCGGCAGCGCGCGGTGCGCGTCCGCGTCGTCACCGAGCGCGAGCTCGGCCCGCACGTGCTGGTAGTGCTTGTTGATGCCCTTCATGAGCACGTAGACCGCGACCATCGCGAGGATCGCGATCCACGCCCCGTGCGTGAACTTCGTGACCAGCACGATCACGAGGACCGTGCCCGTC
Source organism: Cellulomonas fimi (assembly GCF_028527925.1). Taxonomy (GTDB): domain Bacteria; phylum Actinomycetota; class Actinomycetes; order Actinomycetales; family Cellulomonadaceae; genus Cellulomonas; species Cellulomonas fimi_C. The sequence goes on along the minus strand of NZ_JAPESW010000016.1, from coordinate 55,315 downwards.
ATCGCCAGGCCGACCGTGTTGATGACCCGCGAGCGCTTCATCCGCGCGCGGACCGCCGGGTTGGGCTCGGTGCGCAGCTCGCGCGTCCAGTGCCGCACCATGCCCGTCTGGCTCACCGTGAAGGACACGAAGACGCCGACGATGTAGAGCTGGATGAGACGCGTGACCTCCGCGTCGAACGCCCAGATGAGCGCGATCGCCGCGGCCGCGAGCGTGACGATGCCGTTGGAGAACGCCAGCCGGTCGCCGCGCGTGTGCAGCTGACGCGGCAGGTACCCGTCGCGCGCCAGGATCGACCCGAGCACCGGGAACCCGTTGAACGCGGTGTTGGCCGCGAGCACGAGGATCAGGCCTGTCACCACGGACACCAGCACGAACATCACCGGGATGCCCTGGAACACCGAGTCCGCGAGCTGGCTGATGACGGGGTGCTGCACGTACTCGTCGCCGACCGGCACGCCGTCCTCCAGCAGCTGCACCGAGGGGTCCTCGGCGAACCGCACCTGCGTCGCCTGCGCGAGCAGCAGGATCGACATGATCATGACGATCGACAGCCCGCCGAGCAGCGCGAGCGTCGTCGCCGCGTTCTTGGACTTGGGCTTCTTGAACGCCGGGACGCCGTTGCTGATGGCCTCGACACCCGTCAGCGCCGCGCAGCCCGAGGCGAACGCACGCAGGATGAGGAAGAAGCCGGCCAGGCCCGCGAGCCCCTGGTCGAACCCGGCCTCGGGCGCGACGTCGAACCCCGCGCTCTCCGACAGCGGCAGCGTGCCGGAGAAGTAGCGGATCGCGCCGAACAGCGCGAGCGACCCGATCGCGAACATGAAGAGGTACACGGGGATCGCGAACGCGCTCCCGGACTCCTTGACGCCGCGCAGGTTCGCGATCGTCAGCAGCACGACGAGCCCGATCGCGAACGCGGCCTCGTGCCCGCGCAGCGGCGGGAAGGCGGTCGCGGCGTACTGCGCACCCGACGAGATCGACACCGCGACGGTGAGGACGTAGTCGACGAGCAGCGCGCTCGCGACGGTGACCCCCGCGTTCGGCCCCAGGTTGGTGTTCGCGACCTCGTAGTCGCCGCCGCCCGACGGGTACGCGTGGACGTTCTGCCGGTACGACGCGACCACCGTGATCATCACGACGACGACCGCGAGACCGACCCACGGCGAGATGACGAGCGCCGACAGCCCGGCCAGCGACAGCGTCAGCAGGATCTCGTCGGGCGCGTACGCCACCGAGGACAGGGCGTCCGACGCGAACACCGGCAGGGCGATCCGCTTCGGCAGGAGCGTGTGGCCGAGGCGGTCGCTCCGGACGGGGCGTCCGAGGACGAGTCGCTTGGCGGCATCCGCGAGATCCGACACGATGTCCGATGGTAGGCCCGGGGCGACCCCGCAGCACCATCCGCTGGTCCCGCAGGTCGTCGGCTCACCGGGACGGCGTCGCGGGTATAGCGTGACGCCCTGTGCACTTCGTGATCATGGGCTGCGGCCGCGTCGGCGCGTCGCTCGCGCAGTCGCTCGAGGACAACGGCCACTCGGTGGCCGTCATCGACCAGAACCCCGACGCCTTCCGGCGCCTCGACGCCGACTTCGGCGGCAACAAGGTCACCGGCATGGGCTTCGACCGCGACACGCTCACCCAGGCGGGCATCGAGGACGCGTTCGGCTTCGCCGCGGTGTCGGACGGTGACAACTCGAACATCCTCGCGGCGCGCGTCGTGCGCGAGACGTTCGGGATCGACAACGTCGTCGCCCGCATCTACGACCCGCACCGCGCCGAGATCTACCAGCGTCTCGGCATCCCGACGGTCGCGACGGTCCGCTGGACCGCGCACCAGGTGCTGCGTCGGCTGCTGCCGATGGGGGCGACGGACGAGTACCGCGACCCGTCCGGCCAGATCCAGCTCGCGCAGGTCGACGTGCACGCCGGCTGGATCGGTCGGCCGCTGCGCGTGCTCGAGGACGCCGCGGGCGTCCGCATCGCCTACCTCACCCGCTACGGCGACGGCGTGCTGCCGGCGCCCGACACCGTCCTGCAGGAGAACGACATCGTGCACGCGCTGTTCCGGGCCGACGACGCGGCCTTCGTCGAGCGGACCCTCACGCACGCCCCGGCGGTGACCGAGTGAGGGTCGTCATCGCCGGCGCGGGCTCGGTCGGCCGCTCGATCGCGCGCGAGCTCCTCGGGCACGACCACGAGGTCACCCTGATCGACCGGCAGCCGTCCGCGATGCGCGTCGCGCAGGTCGCCGACGCCGACTGGCTGCTCGCCGACGCGTGCGAGCTGCCGACGCTGCGCGAGGTGCGCGCGGACGAGTGCGACGTCGTGGTGGCCGCGACGGGCGACGACAAGGCCAACCTCGTCATCTCGCTGCTCGCGAAGACCGAGTTCGGCGTGCCGCGCACGGTCGCGCGCGTCAACAACCCGAAGAACGAGTGGATGTTCGACGAGGCGTGGGGTGTCGACGTCGCGGTGTCCACGCCGCGCATCATGACGGCGATGGTCGAGGAGGCCGTCACCGTCGGCGACCTCGTGCGGATCTTCACGTTCCACCAGTCGCGCGCGGACATCCTCGAGATCACGCTGCCCGACGACTCGCCGCTCGCGGGCGTGCGCGTGGGTCAGATCGACTGGCCCGCGGACACGGTCCTCGCGTGCATCGTGCGCGACGCGCGCCCGATCGCCCCCAGCCCGGACGACACCCTCGAGGGGCGCGACGAGCTGCTGTTCGTCACGGGTCGTGACGCGGACGAGAAGGCGCTCGACCTGCTCCTGACCCGCGGACCAGCAGCCAGCTGATCCAGAGGGCCAGCGCGAACAGCGGCACGCCCATGACCAGCTTCGCGGTGCCCAGCCACGCGACCTCGGCCGACAGGTAGAGGGGCACCTGCACGAGCAGGCGCAGCGCGAACACGAGCATGATGGGCCACGTCGCGAGCGTGTAGCGGCGCCGGAGCGCCTTGTCCTGCCGCCACGCGACGGCCGCTGACCAGGACCCGCCCGCGACGGGCCCGTCCTTCGCGAACAGTCCCGCGACGACGCCCACGAGCGGCCACCCGACGAGGACCGAGACAAGCGTCCCGACGAGGTACGCGACGTTGGTCCACAGCCCGTACGCGAAGTAGTCCTCCGCCTGGCCCGTGCGGATCGCCCAGAACACGCCGATGCCCACGCCGACGACGCCGGCGAAGGCCTGCGTGACCGGCGTGCGCTGCACGAGCCGGGCGACGACGGCCACGAGCGCGGCGGCGCCGGCGGCGATCAGCGCAGGCATCATCTGCTGCCCGGCCACCAGGTAGACGACGACGAACAGCAGGCCGGGCGCGACCGACTCCACGATCCCGCGGACGCCGCCCATCGCGTCGAGCGCGGAGAACTCGTCGGCCGTCACGGCCCGCAGACCGCGCGCGCTCCCGCCCTCCTCGGGCTGCACGACGTCGTCGACGACGTCGAGGGGTCGCTCCGCGGCGGCCGGGTCGGCGGCGTGCCGCGGTTCCTCCGTCACGTCACTCCCCCGGCCGCGGGCGCAGCTCGTACTTGGGGTTGAACACGGTGCGGCGACCGTCGACCTGACACACCAGGCCCTCGATGCGCACGCGCCGTCCGGGCGCGACGCCGGCGATCTCGCGGCGGCCGAGCCACACGAGGTCGAGCGTGCCGCTGCCGTCGTACAGCTCGGCCTCGAGCGCGGGCACGCCCTCGCGCGGCCGCAGCACGACCGAGCGGATGACACCCGACACGCTCGCGCGCGTCCGGTTGGCGAGCTTCTCGACCGGCGTGCAGCCGACCGACCGCAGCGCGTCGGCGCGCTCCTCGTCGGCCTCGATCTCGGCCTGCGAGGCGACGACCTTGCGCATGCGCTCCTTGAGCGTCATCGGATCTCCGTGATCTCCGGTCCGCGGGTCAGCGGGTCGAACGTGGGCTTCTCGGCGGCGGGCTCCGCGGCCGCCTGCGCCGGGCCGGGGAGCTTGAGGGCGAGCAGGTCGCGCGGCGGGCGGGCCTCGGTGCCGCGCACGACCACGATGCGCGCGAACAGCTGCTCGAGCGCCTCCGCGGCGCCCGGCTCGACCGCGCCCTTGCCGGTGATGACGCCGCGCAGGAACCAGCGCGGCCCGTCGGTCCCGATGAACCGCGCCGGCCGGTGGCCCGTGCGGCCCTCGGGCGTCTTGACGGGGAGCCGTGCGAGCAGCTCGCGCCCGAACGGGCCGGGGATGTCGTCGACCGACCCGCCCTGCGCGGTCACCGACGCGGCGATCTCCTCGCGGATCTCGTCCCAGATGCCCTCGGACCGCGGCGCGGCGAAGGCCTGCACCTGCAGCGAGGAGCCGTCGAGCAGGACCGAGGCGGCCGACACGACGTTCGTCGCCTTGTCGATCTCCATCCGCAGCTCCATGCCGGGCAGGCCCGGGAGGCGGATCGCGCCGAGGTCCACCCGCGGGATGTCGTCGCTGACCTCCGCCTCGTCCCACGGGCCCGTGGTGCGGGCGGGCGCCGACGGCTCCGCGTCCTGCGGCTCGTCGAGCGGGACGGACTCGGTCTCGACGACCTCGTCAGCGGCGCTGTCCTTGCCGCCGCGTCGGAACAGACCCACGACACTCTCCTCCCGGCGCACCCGTGCGCGCCGTCACTCTCGACAGTAGTCCTGCACCGGACCGCGACCTAGTCGGTCTCAGCGGCGTCCGGGCCCGCGTCAGCCCGCGTGCGCGGCCTTCCAGCCGCCGCTCGACCCGAACCCGCCGTCGCCGCGGTGCGACCCCGGCAGGTGCTCGACCTCGACGAACCGTGCGCGCTCGACACGCTGGACGACGAGCTGCGCGACGCGGTCGCCGCGGTGCAGCTCGAGCGCGTGCTCGACGTCGGTGTTGAGCAGCGTCACGGAGATCTCGCCGCGGTAGCCCGCGTCGACCGTGCCGGGCGCGTTGACGATGGTCAGGCCGTGCTTGGCGGCGAGCCCGGACCGCGGGTGCACGAACGCGGCGTAGCCGTCCGGCAGCGCGATCGCCACGCCCGTCGGGACGGTCACGCGGCCCTGCGGCGGGACGACCACGTCGACGCGCGTCACGAGGTCCGCGCCCGCGTCGCCCGGGTGGGCGTAGGAGGGTGCGGGCAGGTCCGGGTCGAGCCGGAGGAGCAGCACCTCGACGGGAGGTTCGGCGGTCACGGGCCCCGACCCTACCCCGCTGGGATGGGATGCTGGGGTCATGCCAGGCACCGCTCCGCGCCCGTCGTCCGCGCCCGCCCCGGGACCGGTCTGGTCGGAGCGGCTGTGGCCGGGGCCGTGGGGCTGGACGATGCTCGTGGCCTTCACCCTGATGCTCGGTGTGGTGCTGCTGCCGGTCGACGCCGGGCTCGCGGTCGTGGTGGGTCTGGTGGCGCTCGTCGCGGGCCTGACGGCCGCGGTGCTGCTGACCCCGACGGTGTCGGTGCAGGGCGGCGTGCTGCGCGCGGGCCGCGCGCACATCCCGGTCGCGCTGCTCGGCGAGGTCACGGTGCTGGACGCCGAGGCCCTGCGCGACGAGCTGGGTCCGCGCCTCGACGCGCGCGCGCACGTGTGCCTGCGCGGCTGGGTGCGCAGCGGGGTGCGGGTGGAGCTCGCGGACCCGGACGACCCGACGCCGTACTGGCTCGTGTCGTCGCGTCGTCCGGACGGGCTCGCGCGGGCGCTCGCGGTCAGCACGCAGGCGCGCTGACGGTCCCCCGCTCGCCCGGACGTCGACCGCCCCCTCGACGGTCGTCCCCGCTCCGCCTCCCCTCGACGGCGGGCGAGGATGCGCGGCCGGCCACCCGCGGTGCGGGGGCCGGCCGAACGGTCAGGCCAAGCTCAGGCGGCGCACTCGGAGCACACCGGTGCCCCGTTGCGCTCGTAGGCGAGCTGGCTGCGGTGGTGCACCAGGAAGCAGCTCGAGCAGGTGAACTCGTCCGCCTGCCGGGGCAGGACGCGGACGGAGAGCTCCTCGCCCGAGAGGTCCGCACCCGGCAGCTCGAAGCCTTCGGCGGCCTCGGTCTCGTCCTCGTCCACCACGCCCGAGTTCTTGTCCGAGCGCCGGGCCTGGAGCTCCTGGAGCGAGTCCTCGCTCAGGTCCTCCTCGGTCTTGCGCGGGGCGTCGTAGTCGGTAGCCATGAGTGGCGTCACACTCCGTCGTCAGATGGATTCTCGTACGCGGGATCAATGCACCGGTGACGGGATTTGTTCCCCACGCGCGGAGGATTGTGCACCACATCCGAGCCGAGTGCGAACACGGACGCGCGACCACATTCGCGCAGGCGTTTGCGGGAGCGTTTTCACCCGTCGGTGTCCGCGTCGAGGGACTCCAGCAGCACCCGCAGCTCAGCCACCCGCCCGGCACCCCCGGCCACGGTCATGTCCGTGCCCGCAGGGCGCCCGCGCAGCCCCGTGACCTGCAGGCCCGCCTCCTGCGCCACGAGCGACGCCGCCGCGAGGTCCCACGGTGCGAGGCCCCGCTCGTAGTACAGGTCGAGGTGCCCCGCCGCGAGATTGCAGATGTCGAGCGCGGCCGACCCGATGCGACGGATATCACGTACTCGGGGCAACAGCTCCGCGAGCACGCGCGCCTGCGCGCGACGGCGCGTCGCGAGGTATCCGAACCCCGTGCCGACGAGGCACCCCGCGAGCGCGGGCGGGTCCTGCGCGCGCAGCGCGCGACCGTCGAGCGTCGCGCCCTTCCCGAGACCCGCGCGGAACGTCCGGCCGTCGGTCGGTGCGTGCACGCACGCCGCGACCACCGTCCACGTCGCCGGGTTCGGCGCCCGGCCGTCGTCCCCGGCCGGGCCGACGACCGCCGCGACCGACACCGCGTAGGCGGGCAGGCCGTACAGGTAGTTGACGGTCCCGTCGATCGGGTCGACGACCCACGTCACGCCCGACGTGCCGAGCACGTACCCCTGCTCCTCGCCGAGGATGCCGTCGTGCGGTCGCAGCTCGGCGAGCCGCCGGCGCAGCAGGTCCTCCGACGCGAGGTCCATCGCGGTGACGACGTCCTCGGGACTCGACTTGGTCGCCGCCACGGCGACGCGCTCGGGACGGCCCTCGTGGATGAGCCGCCCCGCCTCCCGGGCGACGCGTTCGGCGACCTCGACGAGCTCGTCGACGGCCTCGGAGGTCAGGGGCAGGTCACGGCGGGCGTCCACCTCGCCCATCCTGCCGGTCGGCGGTGCGGGGCGCACCGACCGTCCGCGAGGCGAGGCGCGGCTCACCGCTCCGGATCCACCCGCCGGGCGCCCGGAGGTGGCAGGCTCTTCCCGAGGTACCGGGAGGTCGAATGGGTGAGCTCGAGCTGGAGGGTCTGCACGGGGACGGCGAGCATCTCGTCCTCGTCGGCCCCGGGGGCGAACGGTTCCGTCTGCGCATCGACGAGCCGCTGCGGGCGGCCGTGCGCAGGGACCGGCCGCAGCTCGAACAGCTGCGCGCCGAGAGCGCGGGGACGCTGAGCCCGCGGGAGATCCAGGCGCGGATCCGTGCGGGCGCGACGACGCAGGAGGTCGCGGACGCGTCCGGGCTGCCCGTCGAGCACGTCCGGCGCTACGAGGGCCCGGTGCTCGCCGAGCGCGAGTACGTGGCCGAGCAGGCGCGCGCGACGCGCGTCGGGCGCGACGCGGGCGCCCCGACGCTCGGCGACCTCGTGACCGACCGGCTCGCCGCGCGTGGCGTCGACCTCGCCTCGCTCGCGTGGGACTCCGCGCGCGAGCCGAGCGGCCCCTGGGTGGTGCTCGCACGCTTCCGCGTGGGCGACACGGCGCACGAGGCGCGCTGGACGTTCGACGCGGCACGCCGCACGGTCGTCGCCGACGACGACGAGGCCCGCTGGCTGTCGGAGACGGAGCTGCCCGACGAGCCCGTCGCGCGCCGCCACCTCGCCGCGGTCCGCGACGTCGTGTTCGACTTCCGCGACGACGGGACGCTCGCCGGCGCTGACGCAGCGCAGCGCGACCCCGAGCCCGAGCCGGAACCCGAGCCGGACCCGCAGCAGGAGACGCAGGACCTCCTCGACGAGCTGCGGACGCGACGCGGCGTACGGCAGAGCCTCGAGCTCGACGTCGACGACGAGGAGTTCGAGGGCTTCGGGCCGCAGCACGCGTTCGACTTCGGCCGCGACGACGCCGACGTCCCCGGGGCGCACCCGGTCGACGCCGACCCGCTCGCGGAGGCCGTCGTCCTGCGCCGTCCGGAGGTCGAGGCGGCCCCGGAGCCGGAGCCGCGCGTCGACGACGAGTCCCCGGCCGAGCCGGCCGCGGAGCGCCCGCGCACGCGCAAGGGCCGCGCGAAGGTCCCGAGCTGGGACGAGATCGTCTTCGGCGCCAAGCCGGAGTGACCGGCCGAGGCGGCCGCGCCGTGGCCTGACGCGACCGTCAGGCGCCGACGCCGAGCGTGCCCTGCGCCGAGGACAGGGTCACCACGGACGGCGACGCGGCCCGCGCGGTCGCGGCGGTCATCCGGCGCATGTGGTGGCGACGGCACAGCACCTCGTACGCGACCTCGCCGCTGCCCGCGGCGACGTCCCCGACGACGACCTGCGCACCCTCGACGACCATGACGCCGTCGACCGTGCGCGCGTTGTGCGTCGCGCGCGCGCCGCACCAGCACAGCGCCTTGACCTGGAGCACCTCGACCCGGTCGGCGAGCTCGACGAGCCGCGCAGACCCGGGGAACAGGCGGGCGCGGAAGTCGGTCGAGATGCCGAACGTGTACACGTCGACCTCGAGCTCGTCGACGACCCGCGCGAGCTGCTCGACCTGCGTGGCCGTGTAGAACTGCGCCTCGTCGGCGATGAGGTAGTCGACCGGCTGCCCGTGCGTCCGCCGCTCGATGACCTCCGCCCAGAAGTCGGTGGCGTCGTCGACCTCCGCGGCGTGGACCACCAGGCCGAGGCGCGAGGAGATCGTGGCCGCCCCCGCGCGGTCGTTGCGCGTGAACAGCACGCCGTCACGCCCGCGCGCGGCGTGGTTGTGGTGCATCTGCAGCGCGAGCGTGGACTTGCCGCAGTCCATCGTGCCCGAGAAGAAGACGAGCTCCGCCACGGTCAGGAGCCTTTCTGGACGACGAGGAACGGCACGAGCATCTCGTGCCGGGTCAGCGAGCCGTGCACGCCGACGAGGTCGAGCGACGCCGGGGTCTGCGTCGCGGAGTCCACGACCGTCGCGCGACCCGTCATGGCGACGACGACGTCGCCCAGCACGCGGCGCGCGCGGTCGCCGACCGACCCGAACCAGCCTGCGTCGACGGCGGCCTCGCGCGTGACGACGACGGCCGCGTCCCCCAGCGTGCCGCGCCACCGCTCGGCCACGGCGTGGGCGTCGGCGCCCGGGCGCAGGTGCAGGTGCGACGCGCGCGGCTCCCCCGCGACGAGCGCGACGTCCGCCCCGAGCACCGGGTCGGTCGCGACGTCCCAGCGCGCGGAGCGGTCGACGTCGACCATGCCGTGGTCCGCGGTCACGACGAGGAGCGTGCCGCGCGGCAGGCTCCGCGCGAGCCGTCCCAGCTCGGCGTCGAGCTCGGCGAGCGCGTCGCCCCACTGCCACGACCCCCAGCCGTGGTGGTGGCCCGCCTTGTCGACGTCACCCCAGTACAGGTAGGTGAGCCCGGGCCGCCGCAGCGCGTCGAGCGTCGCGTCGACGCGGTCGGCGAGGGACTCGGCCACGCGGTACGTCGCGCCCCGCAGCGCGGCCTCCGTGAGGCCCGACCCGGCGAACCGTGCGGGCCCGACGCTCGTGACGCCCACGCCGGCCGACACGAGCCGCTCGAACACCGTGGGCTCGGGCTGCCACTCGCGCGCGGGCGGCAGGTCCGTCCACGAGACGAGGTTGCCCAGCCGTCCCGTCGCCGGGTCGCGGACGGTGTAGCCGAGCATCGCCGTCGTCCCGGGCCCGGCACCCACGCCCAGGCTGCCGATCGCGGTCGCGGTCGTGGACGGGAAGGTGCTCGTCAGCGGCGCGGAGTCGCGCACGAGCCCTCGCAGGAACGGCGCGTGGCCCGCGCGCTCGCTCAGGTTCACGTGCCCGAGCCCGTCGACGAGGACGAGGCACACGCGGTCCGCGCGCGGGAGCCCGAGCCCGTCGGCCGCGGCGTCGGGCCGCTCGTGTCCGAGCGCGCCCGCGAGCGCGGGCAGCAGCGACGACAGGGCGCGGTCGGTGCCGGGCAGCACGAGGTCGGCGTCCACGGGCAGCTCGACGAGCCGCGTCGGCGACTCCGGAAGGTGCGTCATCGACCGCGCGCGCTGGCGGCGGACAGCTGCCGCGCGAACGTCGCCGCGGCGCGGACCGAGTCGAGGCCCTCGGCGGCGGCGCTCACGCGCACGACGACGTCGTCGGGCGTGAGCGTGCCCGTCAGGCCGTGGTCGGCCTCGCACGCGGGGTCGCCGCACGTCGCGGGCTCGAGGTCGACGCGCGACACCGCACCCCAGCCGATCGCGAGCGTGAGCTCGGTCGGCGGCGTCCCCGCGCGGTGCGTCTCCGGGCGGGGCACGACGTGGGTGAGCGCGACGGACCGCAGCTCGGCGAGCGGGACCGCCTCGGTCGTCGCGGACGCGCTCGGCGACGGGTTCTCCGAGTCGGCGGCCTGGTCGTCGACGTGCGCGACGACGAGCCGCGTCGGGGTGAGCACGAGGACCGTCACGTGGCGGCGGACCTCGGACGCGTCGAACGTCGTCTCCGGGTGGACGAGGTGGGCGACCACGGGCTCGTCCGCGAGCGCCACGTCGAGGACGTCGGCCACGAGCTCCGGGTAGTAGCCGGCGCGGTGCAGGTCGTCGCGCAGGTCGTCAGATACTGCTGGCACGGCGCCCATCCTCCCACCGCCGCGGGGGTGCGTGCCGCGCTCACGCACGGGGCAGCCGCCGCGTCGAGTCGGCTCGGTCGGCGGGTGCGAGGGTCGCGCGGGCGCCGAGGACGACCGCGCCGTGCTCGGACACGACGACCGGGTTGAGCTCGAGCGAGCGCAGGCCGGGCAGGTCGTCGGCGAGCACGGACACGCGCGCGATGACGTCCTCGAGCGCGGCGACGTCGACCGCGGGCAGCCCGCGGTAGCCGAACAGGCGCGGGGCGGCACGTGCGGACCGCACGAGCTCGGCGACGTCGACGTCCGTGAGGGGCGGCACGCCGTACGACACGTCGCCCAGCAGGTCGGACGCGTCACCCGCCAGGCCGAAGCTGATGATCGGCCCGTAGAGGGGGTCCTCGGTGGAGCGCACGACGCAGGCGGACCCGTGCGGAGCCATGGCCTGCACCTCGAGCGGCGCGCCGTCGCCGTGGGGACGGTGCGCGGCGCCGAGCGCGAGGACCTGCGCCACGTCGGACCGCAGCTCCGCCTCGTCGGCCACGTCGAGCCGGACGCCGCCGAGGTCGGCGCGGTGCCGTAGCGCGGGCACGGTCGTCTTGAGCGCGACCGGCCAGCCGATCCGCGTCGCGACCTCGACCGCCTCGTCGGCGTCGTGCACGGGGAACGACGGCAGGACGTGCACGCCGACCGTCGCGAGCAGCGCGGACGTGCGCCCGACGTCGAGGTCGACCGTGCCCTCGGGTGCGACGCCGGGCGGCCAGCGGGTCGTGTCGGGCTCCTCGGGGCGTGCGGGCGCCGCCTCGGCGAGCCACCCGGCGACGAGCCGTCGCGCGGCGCGCGTGTCGACGCCGTCGGGGTGCAGCGGCCGGCCGCGGTCGGCCGCCCGCCAGCGCGCGTAGCGGGACGCGTGGCCGAGCGCGAGGGCCGCGTCCTCGGGCGTGCTGTACGCGGGCACCGTCCACGACCGGCCGTCCGCGTCGAGCGCCGTGAGCTCGGGTGTCACGCCGTGCAGGCCCAGGACGGACGCGACCGTCGTGCAGCCGGTCCTGGCGGCGGCGGCCGCGACCTCGCGCGGCAGGGTCTCCCCGACCGGGCCCAGCGTGGGGATCCGCACCACGACGACGACGTCCGTGGTGGGGTCGTCGTACACCGCCGCGACGGTCGCACGGATCTCGTCGTCGTCGGCGTCCTCCGCCAGGAGCGCGACGTGACCCGACAGCACGAGGCCGCCGGCAGACACCGCCTCCGCGACGAGCGCGGCGACCGACGCGGACGACGCGAGGACCGCGACGCGGCGCCCGCGGGGCAGCGGCTGGTGCGCGAGCAGCTGCGCGACGTCGAGCATCTGGTGGGTGTTGTCGACGCGGATGACGCCCGACTGCCGCATGACCTCGGTCAGCGTGCGCGGCGGCGCGTAGGTCGGCCGCACGGCGTGACCGGGCGGGACGACGTGGCCCGACCGGCCCGCGGTCACGACGACGACCGGCTTCACCGACGAGAGCCGACGCGCCACGCGGGAGAACTTGCGCGGGTTGCCGATCGACTCGAGGTACAGCCCGACGACGTCCGTGCCGTCGTCGTCGGCCCAGAACTGCATGAGGTCGTTGCCGGACACGTCGGCGCGGTGCCCCGCGGACACGAACTCCGCGAGGCCGAGGCCGCGGCGCTGCACGCCGCGGATCAGCGCGACCGCGAGAGGCGCCGACTGGCAGAACAGGCCGACGCGGCCGGGCAGCGGCGGGTCGCCCTCGAGCGAGGCGTTGAGCAGCCCCTCGGGACCCGCGGCGAGCACGCCGTACGACGCCGGTCCCACGATGCGGATGCCCGCGGCGTGCGCCACGCGCAGGAGCGTGCGCTGGAGGGCCAGCCCGTCGGCGCCGGTCTCGGCGAACCCCGTCGAGAGCAGGACGACGCCGCGCACGCCGAGCGGCGCGAGCGCGCGCACGACGTCGGTCGCGCGCTCGGGCGGCACGGCGACGACGGCGAGCGGGACGGGGCGCGGCACGTCGGCGAGCGCCGCGTGACCGTGCGCGCCGTCGACGGCCGGCTCGACGCCGACGGTGTGCACGGTCGCGCCGCCGCCCGCGACGAGGTTGGCCGCCGCACGTGCCGCCTGCCGGCCCTCGAGCGTGCTGGAGTCCTGCGCGCCCGGACCGACGACCACGACCGTCCCGGCCTCGAGCAGCTCGCGGACGGACCGCGCCTCCGCCCGGTGCTCGCGGTCGGCGATCACGGCGAGCGACCGGTCGGTCGGGTCGATGTCGAAGCCGACGGACACGACGCCGTCCTCGGTCTGCTGCGTGACGGCGTACCCCGCCTCCCGGAAGACGCCGATCATCCGGCCGTTCTGCGGCAGCACGTCGGCGACGAACCGCCGCACGCCGCGCTCCCGTGCCGCGGCGGCGAGGTGCTCGAGGAGCACCGACCCGATCCCGCGACCCTGGTGCGCGTCCGACACGTTGAACGCGACCTCGGCCTCCTCGGGTGCCTCGCCGACGAGCCGGTCGTAGCGGGCGACGCCGATGATGTGCTCCACGCCGTCCGCGTCGGCGGCGACCGCGACGAGCGCGACCCGGTCGACGTGGTCGACGTTGACGAGCCGGTGCAGGTCGCGGTCGGGCAGCCGTTCGAGGTGCGCGAAGAAGCGCAGGTAGGTGGACCGCTCGGACTGCGCGACGTGGAACGCCTGCAGCGCGTCGGCGTCGCTCGGTCGGATGGGCCGCACGTGCGTCGTCGACCCGTCGGCCAGCACGACGTCCGCCTCCCACCCGGCGGGATAGCGGGCGGGCGCCGCGTCCTCGTCGACGTCTGCCATGCAGGCCAGGCTATCCGGGCGGGGTGCCGCGTCGTGCGTGTCCGCGTGCCGTGCCCGCGACGCGCCGCGGACGGGCGACAATGGGCGGCGCACATCCCGCACCGGACCGAGGAGCACTCCCGCATGGCGCGTCGCCCCGCGACCCCGAACCTCCCTCCCGAGGACCTCGTCGAGCGCATCGTCGACATCGACGTCGCCTCCGAGATGGAGGGGTCGTTCCTCGAGTACGCGTACTCGGTCATCTACTCCCGTGCGCTGCCCGACGCGCGCGACGGCCTCAAGCCCGTGCAGCGGCGCATCCTGTTCCAGATGGCCGACATGGGCCTGCGCCCCGACCGGCCGTACGTGAAGTCGGCGCGCGTCGTCGGCGAGGTCATGGGCAAGCTGCACCCGCACGGCGACGCGCCGATCTACGACGCGATGGTGCGTCTGGCGCAGTCGTTCGCGCTCCGGCTGCCGCTCGTCGACGGGCACGGCAACTTCGGCTCGCTCGACGACGGGCCCGCCGCCCCGCGGTACACCGAGGCGCGGCTCGCACCGTCGGCGACGGCGATGACGACTGGCCTCGACGAGGACGTCGTCGACTTCGTGCCGAACTACGACAACAAGCTCACGCAGCCGGAGGTGCTGCCCTCGGCGATCCCGAACCTGCTGGTCAACGGCGCGGCGGGCATCGCGGTCGGCATGGCGACGAACATGGCGCCGCACAACCTCGTCGAGGTCGTCGCGGCCGCACGCCACCTGGTGATGCACCCGGACGCGACGCTCGAGGAGCTCATGCGCTTCGTGCCCGGGCCCGACCTGCCGACGGGCGGCAAGATCATCGGCCTCGACGGCGTGCGCGACGCGTACCGGACGGGACGCGGCGCCTTCAAGACGCGCGCGACCGCGGTCGTCGAGAACGTCACGCCCAAGCGCAAGGGCATCGTCATCACCGAGCTGCCGTACATGGTCGGCCCGGAGAAGGTCATCGAGAAGATCAAGGAGGGCGTGCAGAGCAAGAAGCTCTCGGGCATCTCCGACGCGGTCGACCTCACGGACCGCCAGCACGGCCTGCGCCTCGTCATCGAGGTCAAGACGGGCTTCCACCCCGAGGCCGTGCTCGAGCAGCTCTACCGGTTCACGCCGCTCGAGGACTCGTTCTCCATCAACAACGTCGCGCTCGTCGACGGCCAGCCGCGGACGCTCGGCCTGCGCGAGCTGCTCCAGGTGTGGGTCGACCACCGCATCTCCGTGGTGCGTCGTCGGTCCCGGTTCCGGCTCGCCAAGCGGCAGGAGCGCCTGCACCTCGTCGAGGGCCTGCTGATCGCGATCCTCGACATCGACGAGGTCATCCAGGTCATCCGCTCGTCCGACGACGCGGACTCCGCCCGCACGCGCCTGCAGACGGTGTTCGACCTGTCCGAGCCGCAGGCCGAGTACATCCTCGAGCTGCGCCTGCGCCGCCTGACGAAGTTCTCCCGCCTCGAGCTCGAGCGCGAGAAGGAGCAGCTGCTCGCGGAGATCGCCGAGCTCGAGGCGATCCTGCGCGACGAGCAGCGCCTGCGCGTCCTCGTCTCCGACGAGATGGCCGAGGTCGCCGCGACCTACGGCACGCCGCGCCGCACGATCCTGCTGGAGTCCGCGGGCGGCACGTCGGTGTCGGGCGCGCCCGCCGCGCGCACGTCGGCCACGCCGCTCGAGATCGAGGACTCGCCGTGCTGGGCCCTGCTGTCGGGCACGGGCCTGCTGGCGCGCACCGCCGGTGCCGACGCGCCCGTCCGTTCCGCCGACGCCCGGCGTGCGAAGCACGACGTGCTGGCCGCGGGCGTCCCGACGACCGCGCGCGCCGACATCGGCGTCGTGACGTCACGCGGACGCGTCCTGCGCCTGTCGGTGCTCGACCTGCCCGCGCTGCCGCCGACCGACGGGCCGCCGTCGCTGTCGGGCGGCGTCCCGCTCGCCGAGCTCGTGACACTCCCCGCGGGCGAGCGCGTCGTCGGCCTCGCGTCGCTGGCCGCCGACGCCCCGACGCTCGCGCTCGCGACCGCGCAGGGCACCGTCAAGCGCGTCGCGCAGGGCGACGTGCCCGGCAACAAGGACGAGTGGACCGTCGTCGCGCTGCGGGACGACGACGAGGTCGTCGGTGCGGTCGCCGCGGCGGACGACGACGAGCTCGTGCTCGTGAGCTCCGACTCCTCGCTGCTGCACTTCGCCGCGTCGTCGGTGCGCCCGCAGGGCCGTGCCGCGGGCGGTATGGCGGGCATCAAGCTCGCGGCCGGCCAGCGCGTCGTCGCGTTCGGTGCGGTCCGGCCCGACGAGGTCGGCGACGCGCTCGTCGTCACCGTGTCGGGCTCGTCGAGCGCGCTGCCCGGCACGCAGGCCGGGTCCGCCAAGGTGACGCCGTTCGACGCCTACCCCGGCAAGGGCCGTGCGACGGGCGGCGTCCGCTCGCACCGGTTCCTCAAGGGCGAGGACACGCTCATCGCGGCCTGGGTCGGCGCGGGGCCCGCGTGGGCAGCCGGGTCCGCCGGTCAGCCGCTCGACCTGCCGACGCCGGACCCGCGCCGGGACGGGTCGGGCACGCCGCTGACGGTGCCGGTCCACGCGATCGGCTGACCACCGGGGCACCCGCGCGCCCGGCCGCGCGACGGTGGCGTCGGCAGGCGCGGCGTGCTCCCGGTCCCGGGCGCCGGTCAGCGGACGGGGGCGCCCGTCCAGCCGACGAGCGTGACCACGTTGTCGGGCTTCGGCGCCGGCGGGCGGGGCGCGCCGGCCGCGACGGGGCGCGCTCGTCGCGCGGCGTGGTTGCGGTCGACGACGGCCGCCGCGAGCATCGCCTGCGCCACCAGGTACGTGACCATGACCCAGACGTCCTGGCCAGGCAGGTGCCACGTCGGCACGAAGGCCTCGAGCGCGATCAGACCGTCGGACACGACGAACACCGCGCCCGCAGCGCCCGCGAGCGGGCTCAGGCCGGTCGCGAGGACCGCCATCGCGACGAGCACGCCGCCGTACACCGCGACCGGCACGAGCAGCGCACCCGCGTGCGGCGCGCACAGCCCGACGAGGACGACGAGCACGACGCCGTACGGCACCAGGCGGCCCGGGTGCCGGTACGCGACCGAGCGGCGGGCGTCGGGGCCGAACGCCATGACGTACGCGACCTGCGCGAGCAGGAACCCGCCGACCATGAGCAGGAAGGCGGAGTCGCCGCCGGACGTCGCCGGCAGCGTGTCGCCGAGCCAGGAGCAGCCGAGCGCGACGAGCGTCCACGTGACGAGCCGCCCGCGCGGCCACCGGGTCGCCGTCACCACCGCCGCGGCGAGCAGCGGCATCGCGCACCACTGCGCGACCTCCGCGAGCGTGTCGGCACCCGCTGCACGGCCGACGAGCACCAGAACGGCGTCGAGGACGTAGAGGGCCGACCACACGCGAGCGGCGAGGGGCAGGGACCGGAGCACGGTGACCTCCTGGGACCGGACGCCACGCGTCCGGGACGGCACGCGGCCGGACCTCGTCGTCCGGCCGTCGCCGATGCTAACCGGCGTCGGGCGCCCCCCGGGAGCGGTTGGTCGGGCTGTCGCCCGGAGGCGTCACAGCTCGATCGCGTACATCGCCGAGCTCGCGTACACCTCGTAGCCCAGGGCGGTGTACAGGCGGTGCGCGCCGGACCGGTTCGCCGTGTCGACGCTCAGCTCGGCGTACTCGATGCCGTCCTCGCGGTAGACGCGCATGACGGTCGCGAGCAGGGCCGACGCGAGCCCACGGCCGCGCCACTCGCGCACGACCCCGAGCAGGTCGGTGTACCCGGCGGAGTGGCCGGTGACCTCCCAGTCGGCCTCGTACCGGCCGGACAGGAGGTACCCGACGACCTGGTCGTCGCCGTCGAGCGCCACGAGGCTCCACGTCGGCGCGAACATGCTGCGGCCGTGGACCCACTGCGCCGCGTTGCGCGGCTCGCTCCCCCAGTGGTCGGCGAACGCCGCGTTGTGCGCGAGGCGCGCACCCTCGTCGTGCTCGGGTGCCCAGGGCACGATCCGCACGCCGTCGGGCGTCGGCGCGTCGGGCAGCGGCGCGTCCAGCGGGCGGCGCATCTCCGCGTAGTAGCGCACGGGGGTCATGCCCGAGCGCGTCAGCAGCCGCGCCGCGTCCTGCGCCTCGTCAGGCACGTACGCCGCGATCCGGGCGGGCAGCTCCTTGCCGCTCGCCGCGAGCACCTGGCGCGCCCGCGCGTGCGACCACGCCACGATCGCCCGCCCGACGCCCCGACCCCGCCAGTCCGGGTCGACGCCTCCCCCGACGAACGCCCGCACGACACGCGTGTCGCCCGGGGGCTGGTCGACCTCGGCCCACGCGCGCGGCACGCCGTCGGCGTCCAGACCGAGGAGCGTGTCGCGCGGGATGTCGCGCCACTCGCTCTCGAGCTTCTCGTCGATCTCCTCGGCGACCGTCCGGTACGGCACGCCGTCGGCGACCTCCGTCCGTGTCACCAGCGCGCTGAGCGCCAGCACGTCGTCGCGCGTGATCGGGCGCCACGTGAGACCCAGCGACGGGTCGGGCAGCGGGACGTCGGCGGGCGCGGCGGCGCGCTCGGCGATGGGCGGCAGGGAGGTGGTGGTCACCGTCCCACCCTCGCCGCGCGTCCGCGCCGGCGGCAACCGAAATCCGCTCGACGTCCGTGCCGCCGGTGTGGTGCCGGTGCCGGCGGGGGTGCCGTCAGGCGTCGATGCGCGACCGGTCGAGCGCCTGCGCGCCCGCGACGATGAAGTCCTTGCGCGGCGCGACGTCCGACCCCATGAGCAGCTCGAAGATCTGCTCGGCCCGGGCCGCGGCCTCGACCGTGACGCGGCGCAGCGTGCGGTGGCGGGGGTCCATCGTCGTCTCCGCGAGCTGGTCGGCATCCATCTCGCCGAGACCCTTGTACCGCTGGATGTCGTCCTTGTACCGCTTGCCGCTGCGGTCGAGCCGCTTGAGCGTCGCCGCGAGCTCGGCCTCGGAGTACGTGTAGAGGTACCGGTCCTCGGGGTCGGCCTTGCGGCCACCGCCCACGAGCTCGATGCGGTGCAGCGGCGGGACCGCGGCGTAGACGCGGCCCTGCTCGACGAGCGGCCGCATGTACCGGAAGAAGAGCGTGAGCAGCAGCGTGCGGATGTGGGCGCCGTCGACGTCGGCGTCCGTCATCATCACGACCTTGCCGTAGCGCGCGGCCTCGAGGTCGAACGTCCGGCCCGAGCCGGCGCCGATCACCTGGATGATCGAGGCGCACTCGGTGTTCTTCAGCATGTCCGTGACGGACGCCTTCTGGACGTTGAGGATCTTGCCGCGGATCGGCAGCAGCGCCTGGAAGTCGGAGCTGCGCGCGAGCTTGGCGGTGCCGAGCGCGCTGTCGCCCTCGACGATGAACAGCTCGCTGCGGTCCACGTCGTCGATGCGGCAGTCGGCGAGCTTCGCGGGCAGCGACGACGACTCGAGCGCGTTCTTGCGGCGCGAGATCTCCTTCTGCTTGCGCGCCGACAGCCGCGCCCGCATCTCCCCCACGACCTTGTCGAGCAGCAGCGACGACTGCGCCTTGTGGTCGCGCTTGGGCGAGGTGAAGATGCCGCCGAGCTCGGTGTCGAGGACCTTCGCGACGATCGCGCGCACCGGCGCGGTGCCGAGCACCTCCTTCGTCTGGCCCTCGAACTGCGGCTCCGCGAGGCGGACGGTGACGACCGCCGTGAGCCCGGCGAGCACGTCCTCCTTCTCGATCCGCTCGGTGGCCGCGTCCTTCGCGCTGATCTTGAGCCGCCGCGCGTTCGCCTCGACCGCCTTGCGGACCGTGCGCAGCAGGCCCGTCTCGAAACCCGCGAGGTGCGTGCCGCCCTTGGGCGTCGCGATGATGTTGACGAACGACCGGACCTCGGTCTCGTAGCCCGTCCCCCAGCGCAGCGCGACGTCGACGTCGCACGTGCGGCTGACCTCCTGCGGCGTCATGTGGCCGCGCTCGTCGAGCACCGGCACCGTCTCGGTGAACGTGCCCGACCCCGTGAGGTGCCAGGTGTCCGTGACGGCCGGGTCCGGCGAGAGGTGGTCGACGAAGTCGACGACGCCGCCCGAGTGGAAGAACGTCTCCTCGTGCGGGCCGCTCTCCCCCGGCGTGCCGGGGATGCCGCGCTCGTCGCGCACGGTCAGCGTGAGGCCGGGCACCAGGAAGCTGGTCTGCCGGGCGCGCGTCACGAGCTCGTCGTAGGAGAAGACCGCCGTCTTCGGGAAGATCTGCCGGTCCGCCCAGTACCGCACGCGCGTGCCGGTGCGGGCACGGGCCGTCTTGCCGACGACCGCGAGCTCCGACCCCGAGACGAACGGCTCGAACGGCGACTCGGGGCTCACGCCCTGGCGGTCGTCGAACACGCCCGGCTCACCCCGGTGGAACGTCATGCGGTGCGTGCGGCCGCCGCGGTCGACCTCGACGTCGAGACGGGCCGAGAGCGCGTTGACGACGGACGCGCCGACGCCGTGCAGACCGCCGGACGCGCCGTACGAGCCGCCGCCGAACTTGCCGCCCGCGTGCAGCTTGGTGAACACGACCTCGACGCCCGTGAGGCCGGTCTTGGGCTCGACGTCGACGGGGATGCCGCGTCCGTTGTCCCGGACCTCGACCGAGCTGTCGGCGTGCAGCACGATCTCGATGCGGTCGCCGTGGCCGGCGAGCGCCTCGTCGACGGAGTTGTCGATGATCTCCCAGAGGCAGTGCATGAGCCCGCGGCTGTCGGTCGTGCCGATGTACATGCCGGGGCGCTTGCGGACGGCCTCCAGGCCCTCGAGCACCGACAGGTGCCGGGCCGTGTAGCCGGACTGCGGGGAAGTCGTCGTCACGGGGGGATGGTAGCCGGGCGGCCTGACAGCATCGCGGCACCTCGCCGCACGGGACACGCCCGGGACACGGGTCGGACACGGTCCGGACACGATCTCGCCCCGACCGGGGGAAAGCCGGTACGCCGGGAGCGAACCACCCGCTGCCGGTGAGATGGATCCGCGTCCGGGATGGTTGTATGGAGACGTGACAGGGACCATGACCGAGCCGTTGACCGCAGCCGACCGTTGCGACCGCTGCGGTGCCCAGGCCTACGTCCGCGTGGTGCTTCCCGTGGGCGAGCTGCTGTTCTGCGCGCACCACGCGCGTGAGCACGCGCCGAAGTTCGCGGACGTCGCGACGCACGTCCACGACGAGACCGACCGCCTGCTCGCCGAGCACGGCGCCGGCACCGGCGCCGCCCGCTGAGGCACCGCACGACACTCGCACGACGAGGCCCGGACCTTCCACGGTCCGGGCCTCGTCGCATCCCGGCCGGGCCGTCATCCGGAGGGCTCCCGTGGGCCCCGTCCGGGCCCTGCCCGGGTCCTCAGGCAAGGATGTCGTGCCACTCCAGGATCCGGTGCGAGCGCACCACGCCGTTGACGACGAACGGGTCCTCGCGGACGAACCGCTCCGCGGCCTCCCGGCTGACCAGCACGCACATCGACCCGTGGCGCTGGGGGTCCTCGAACACGCCGACGGCCAGCAGGTCGCCCCGCTCCGCGGCGGCGTCGACGTGCGCCGAGTGGGCCGGCATGTGCGGCGCCCCGACCGTGAGGACGTCGTCGGCGGGCTCGTAGAACACGACGAAGCGGCTCACCGCTCCTCTCCCTCTGCGTCGGCGTCTCCGGCTGCGGTTGCGGTTGCGTCTCCGGCTGAACCAGCGTCGGCGTCGGCGTCACCGGCCGCGTGACGTGCGAGCGCGTCGAGGACGACGCCCCACCCGCGGACGAACGCGCCGCCGCGGTAGCCGCCGGGCAGCGCGCACGCCGCCTCGAGCTGCGCCTCGGTCATCCGCTCCCAGCCCCGGTGCTCGACGGAGACGCGCGTGAGCGACGGCGCGAGCGAGCGGAACGTGAGCTCGACCTCGGTCGGCTCCGGCGTGATCGTCCACGACATGGTGAACCCGTGCGGCGGGTCCCAGGCGAGCATCCGACCCCACGTGTGCGTGCTGCCGTCGTCCCACGTCTCCACGACGACCCCGCCCATCCGCGGGTCCACGGTCACGTCGCGCACGCGGTCCGTGCCGATCGAGAACGGGGCGACGGGCCACCACGCGCCGATCTCGGTGACGAACACGTCGAACGTGCGCTCCAGCGGAGCGCGCACGAGCGTCGACCGCCGGACCGGTGGCGGTACGAGCGGCACGACCGGCGCTAGCTCGCCCGTGACGTCACGCGGAGGCACGGCTCGTCCCTTCGTCGTCGGTGCCCGCCCCGGAGCCCGCGTCCGCCTCGGCCAGGCGGCGCGCGACGTCGAGCGACGCAGCCCATGTCTCGTCGAGGAACGCCCGGAGCTCGGCGAGCCCCTGCGGGCGCGCACGGTAGAGGTTCCGGGTGCCCACGCTGCGGTGCGTCACCAGCCCGGCGTCCGAGAGCACGCGCAGGTGCTGGCTCACCGCGCTGCGCGACACGTCGAAGGCCTCGGCCAGGCGGCCGACGGGCAGCTCGTCGTGCGCCAGGAGCGAGAGGATCTCGCGGCGGCGCGGCTCGGCGAGCGCGCGCAGGGTCTCGTCGGGAGGCGTCACGGCGACACCCACCCCTGCTGACGGCGCATCGGGCACCTCCGGTCGTCGGACGATCAACACCGCTATCGTCAGCCGTCACTAACCGTTAGTCAAGACTCACCGATGAACGAAGATGGCGCGAGCACCCTCCCGTCGTGTCACGGCTGCGGGCGCCGCACCTCGCTCCCTTCCGACGACGCCGGGACCCGGGCCCGCTCCGGCCTCCGGATGCCCGTGCGCACGAACGACGGAGCCCGCCCCCGCGTCGAGGCGGGGACGGGCTCCGGGGCGTCGTGCCGGACCGGTCAGTCCAGGTAGTCGCGCAGGACCTGCGAGCGCGACGGGTGGCGCAGCTTCGACATCGTCTTCGACTCGATCTGACGGATGCGCTCACGCGTCACGCCGTAGACCTTGCCGATCTCGTCGAGCGTCTTCGGCTGACCGTCCGTGAGGCCGAACCGCATGGACACGACGCCGGCCTCGCGCTCGGACAGCGTGTCGAGGACCTGGTGCAGCTGCTCCTGCAGGAGCGTGAAGCTCACCGCGTCGGCCGGGACCACGGCCTCGGAGTCCTCGATGAGGTCACCGAACTCGCTGTCGCCGTCCTCACCGAGGGGCGTGTGCAGCGAGATGGGCTCGCGGCCGTACTTCTGGACCTCGACGACCTTCTCGGGCGTCATGTCGAGCTCCTTGGCGAGCTCCTCCGGCGTGGGCTCGCGACCCAGGTCCTGGAGCATCTGGCGCTGCACGCGCGCGAGCTTGTTGATGACCTCGACCATGTGCACCGGGATGCGGATCGTGCGGGCCTGGTCGGCCATCGCGCGGGTGATCGCCTGGCGGATCCACCACGTCGCGTACGTCGAGAACTTGTAGCCCTTGGTGTAGTCGAACTTCTCGACCGCGCGGATCAGACCGAGGTTGCCCTCCTGGATGAGGTCCAGGAACAGCATGCCGCGGCCGGTGTAGCGCTTGGCGAGCGAGACGACGAGTCGCAGGTTCGCCTCGAGCAGGTGGTTCTTGGCACGACGCCCGTCCCCCGCGATCCACTCGAGCTCGCGACGCAGCTTGGGCTCCATCGCGACACCGGAGTTCAGGCGCTCCTCGGCGAACAGGCCGGCCTCGATGCGCTTCGCGAGCTCGACCTCCTGCTCGGCGTTCAGCAGCGCGACCTTGCCGATCTGCTTCAGGTAGTCCTTGACCGGGTCGGCCGTGGCGCCGGCCGTGACGACCTGCTGGACGGGGGCGTCGTCGTCGTCGGCGTCGGAGTAGACGAAACCGGCGCTGTCCTCCGACTCCTCCTCGGTGCCCGCCGCCGGCTTGGCCGCAGGCGTCGTCTCCTCGTCGTCGCTCTCCTCGGAGTCCGTGGACTCCTCGGTCTCGTCCGTCGCGACGTCGACCTCCTCGAGCGTCTCGGGCTCGATCTCGACGTCGTCGAGGTCCTCGACGTCCTCGATCTCCTCGTCGGTGTCGGCGGACTTGCCGGGCGCCGCGGCCTTGGCGGCCGCCTTCGTGGTGGTCTTCGGGCCCGTCGACTTCGCCGCGGGCTTGGCCGTGGCCTTCGCGGCGCCGGCCGCGGCCTTGGCCGTCGTCTTCTTGGCCGCCGGACGGGCGGTGGGCTCGGCGTCGGCCTCGTCGCGGGCCACGACCGCCTTCGTGGACGTGCGCGCCTTGGCGCTCGTGGCCGCGACCGCGCGGGCCGGGGCCGCGGCGGCGGGCTGCTGCACGCCGATGCCCGCGGTGCCGAGGCCGCGCATGACGGCCTTCAGACGCTTCGGGTCCTGGACATCCGCCTGCTCGCAGGCCGTACGCAGCTCCTCGGCGCTGACGGTGCCATGGGTCCGCCCCCGGAGGACCAGCTCCTGGAGGGCGGGGTGCTCGAACTCGCGCGGGAGCGCGGGATGCGGGGTCTGGGACGACACGAATTACCTTTCGGCAGAAAGACACCCGGAGCGGGAGCCGGGAGGTAGACCCATATTGTACCGGCGGACACCGCGCGCGGCGGCTGCGCCTGCGGGTGTGGCGCCGACCTCGGGCGCCCGCACACGGGCTGACGTCATTCCAACGGACGAGCGCCCCTGCGCATTCCCGCGCGGCGGCGTCCGGATCGCGGGCACGGACCGCACGCACGTCGGCGCGAGGACCGCGTCGAGGACCCGTCAGCTCGCGGCCGGCTTGACCGTCAGGACGGGGCACGGTGCGTCGAACAGCACCCGCTGCGCGTTCGCCCCGAGGATGAGCTTGCCGACCGGGCTCCGACGCCGCAGGCCGATCACCACGAGCTGCGCGTCGATCTCCTCAGCCGTGCCGATCAGGTCGTCCGCGACGTCGCCGCCGTCCAGGAGGCGCAGCTCGTGCGGGATGCCCCCGTCCGTGAGCTCGGTCTCGACCTGGGCGAGCGCCTGCTCGGCCAGGGCGCGCTGCTCGGGCGCCTCGTCGGGTCGCGCGCTGACCACCACGACGACCCTCGAGTCGTGCCGGCGCGCCTCCTCGACCGCCGCCTCGAGGGCTGCCCGGCCCTCGGGGGTCGCCAGGTAACCGACCACGATGCCGCCCATCGGTCCTCCTCGTCCACAACCGTCGCGCCGTGGCCGTGACGCTACCCGAGGTGGGGCGCACCTTCGAGGGCACACGCGCGGGACCTGCCCGTTCGCTGTTCACGGCCCTCAGCACGACGCCCGCGCCCAGCCCGGCGGCACCGCGGCCGCGAGCACGTGGGCCAGCAACCCCGCGAGCCGGTGGGCGGGGTCGTCCGCGAGCGCGCGCTCGAGCAGGACGGCCGCGCGGGCACCGTCGCCCCGCCACCACGCGAGCATCGCCAGCAGGGTGAGCGTCGGGGCCTGGTGCCCCGTGCGACCGTGCGCCACGACCCGCTCGAGCACCCGCTCGTGCACGTCCGCGTCGGGCGGCGGGCGCAGGGCGCGGACCGGGTCGACGAGGGTCGCGACGGCGGCACCGACGGCGGCGTCGACGCCCGCCGACACCGCGGCGCCCGCGAGGCTGCGCTCCGGGAGGTCACCCGTCCCAGGGACCATCCCGACGAGGACGGCGTCGCGGACCCGACGGTCGACGAGACCGGCCTCGATCCGCCCCCACGGCGCTCTCCGGCGGACGGGCCCGCCGCCGGCACCCGGTGCTCCCGGACCGGACGCCGGACCCGTGAGGTCGGGGCCGGGCAAGCCGTCGCCCCGCACCCCGGACTCCGCGGACACCGCGGCGCGCTCCTGCGCGACCGCCGCCCGCCACGCCGCGAGGCAGTCCTGCCGCCACGCCGCGAGCGCGGCCGGCCCCTGCGCCGTCGCGACCTCGCGTCGCCGCTCCCTCCGCCGACGGGTCCGCGCCGCGCCGCGTCGGGCGTCCTCCCCGGCGCGGCGGACCCGACCGAGGTCACCCCGCGAGTCGGCCACGGCCGACCCGGCGAGGACCATCCGCGCGCTCGTCTGGGTGCTGTCGAGCTCGAGCAGCGGCCGACCGCCCGGCGGGCAGCACGCGTCGTCGGCGCAGTCCAGCGCGAGGTAGCCCGACGCGGTCACGACCCACACGGGCACGTCGTCGAGCGGCACCGCGGACGCCTCCCGGAAGGCGTCGACGGCGCGCGCGACGTGACCGCGGTCGCCCGTCCGCGGGTCGGCGTCGACGTACAGCACGAGGACCGCGCGTCGCGCGCCGTCCTGGTCGAGCAGCCCGACGAGCGCTCGCGCGCACCGTCCGCCGTCGTCGGGGTCGGCGAGCTGCTCGAGGTCCACGCGGACCACCAGGCCGACCTGCCCGCGTGGCGCGCGCAGGCTGACGGCGACGGCGCTGTCCCGGGGGCGGAAGCCGAGACGGTACGGGACGAGGGCCAGCAGCTCCCGGGGCTCGCTGACGCGCAGGGTCGAAGTCTCCATGGATGCAGCACACCGCGGCCCGCACCACCGGCGAGCGCGTGGTCGGCCGGGCTGTGGGCGGACCGCCGCGGTGAGGGGATGTGGACGGCTGGGTGACCCCGAGCCCGCCGCGGCGCGCGGGAGGGCCGACTACCCTGGCGCGGTGCCCCGCCCCTGGAGTGTCGCCGTGCTCGCCGTGCTCGTCGCCGGCGCCGCGGCGGCGTGCTCGACGAGCGCGCCCGCGACCGTCACGCCGACCGGTGCGCCCACGAGCGCGCTCACGGCCGCGCCCGAGCCCTCCGAGACGCTGCTCCCCGACGCGGACGCGACCGCCTCGACGGTCGGCCGGCTCGCGGACGGCTTCCCCGCGGACCTGCTGCCCGTCCCCGCGGGCGCGGAGGTGCTGGTGTCGTCCGTGCACCCCGTCGAGGGCTCGGACCTCCTCGACGTCAGCCTCAACCTGCGGTCCGAGCAGGACGCCGCGGCCCTGCTCGACGCCGTCCGCGCACCCCTCGTGGCCGCCGGCTTCGCCGAGTCCGCCCCGCCGAGCCCGGAGGGCGGGCTCGCCGCGCAGTCCACCTTCTCCCGGGGTGACGGCAGCGAGCTCCTCGTCGTCGGCGTGCTCGACCGTGACGGCGTCCGCACCCTCACGCTCGGCGGACAGGTGCGCCCGACGACCGCCTAGGCTGCCGTCATGACCGCCTCCCCCGCACTCGTCGACCTCGAGGACGTCCGCCCCCAGGTCGACGCGCTGCTCGCGGGGCACGTCGAGCGACTCACCGCGGAGCTGTCGGCGCTCGGTGACGACACCGCCCCGCTCGTCGAGGCCGTCGCCCGGATGCTGTCGGGCGGCAAGCGGCTGCGCGCGGCGTTCTGCTGGTGGTCCTGGCGCGCGCACGGCGGCGTCCCCGGCACGCCGGAGGCCGCGGCGGTGCTGCGCGTCGGCGCCGCGCTCGAGCTCTTCCAGGCGGCCGCGCTCTTCCACGACGACGTGATGGACGACTCCGACACCCGCCGCGGCATGCCGTCGGCCCACCGCGCCTTCGAGCGGATGCACGGCACCCTCGGGCTCGTGGGGGACGCCGAGCGGTTCGGGGCGTCGGCGGCGATCCTCCTCGGCGACCTCGCGCTCGTCGCGAGCGAGCAGGAGTTCGCGGCCGCGCTCGCCGGGGCGCCGGTGCGGCGGGCGACCGCGACGCGCGGCGTCTTCGACCTCATGCGGACCGAGGTCACCGTCGGGCAGTACCTCGACGTCCTCGCCCAGGCCACGCCCTGGGGCACGGACCCGGACGCCGACGAGCGGCGCGCCCGGCGCGTCATCCAGGCGAAGTCCGCGCGCTACAGCGTGGAGCACCCGATGGTGCTGGGGGCGGCGCTCGCCGACGCCGACGCCGACGCGCTCGCGGCGTGCGCCGCCATCGGGCTCCCGCTCGGGGAGGCGTTCCAGCTGCGGGACGACCTGCTCGGGGTCTTCGGCGACCCGTCGAGGACGGGCAAGCCCGCGGGCGACGACCTCCGCGAGGGCAAGCGGACCGTGCTGGTCGCGCGAGCCGTGCGCCTCGCCCGCGCCCGCGGCGACGACGCGACGGTCGCGCTGCTCCGCGACCACCTGGGCGACCGCGCGATGTCCGACGACCTGGTCGCCCGCCTCGCGGCCGCCGTCGCCTCGAGCGGAGCGGTCGAGGAGATCGAGCGCATGATCGAGGAGCTCGCCGCTCGCGCGTTCGGCGCCATGGAGGCTCGCGGCTGGCCCGAGCCCGCCGCGTCACGCCTCGCGGACGTCGCGCACGCCGCGGTCGACCGGCACGCCTGACCCGACCGGTCTGCCGGGGGCGTCAGAGCTCGGCCTGCGCCCGTCGCCGGACCTCGGTCTTGCGCCCCGCGCGCAGCGCGTCGACGGGGGTGCCCGGCAGGGAGTCGTCGGGCGTGAAGAGCCAGGCGATCGCCTCCTCGTCCGAGAACCCTGCGTCGGCGAGCACCGTGAGCGTGCCCTGGAGCGACGCGAGCACCGTCCACGCGTCGTCCGCACGCGGCGTGGTCGGCTGCGCGGGGTTCGCGAGGTGGCCGGGTACCAGGAACGCGGCCGGCACGGACAGCACGCGCGGCTCGCCGCGGCGTGCGCCGACGAGCCGTCGCTCCTGCAGGAGACGTCGGACCTTGCCGGCGTCGAGCCCCGTGCGCTCGGCGACGTCGGGCACGGTGAGCCACTCGTCGACGAGGCGGTCGAGGGCGTCGGATGCGTCGTTCACCCGTCAAGAGTACGCATCGGCGAATGACAGCCGCGCAATTCGCCCAGCCGCCTTTCGCTCCCCTGGGCGCTCGGCTACGTTCAATTTCTGTCACTTGTTTCACACCAGCACCACGGGTCACTCCAGACCCACCGGAGGGGGCCGTCATGTCGCCGCTCGCCACGTCCCGCGCAGACGGCCTGCGCCGCACCGCGACCGCCACGGGCGCCACGCTCGCCGTCGCCGCCGTCGCGGTCACCGCGACCGGCACCGCCGCCCACGCCGACGAGCAGGTCACCGTCCGCTCGGGCGACACCGTGAGCCACATCGCGGCCCGGCACGGGTCGACCGTCGCGGCGGTCCGGCAGGCCAACGGTCTCGACGCGCGCGCGTTCATCCGCGTCGGCCAGGTCCTCACCGTGCCGTCGGGCTCGTCGGGCGTCCGCGTCGCCCCGGCCGCGACGACCGCACCGGCGCCCTCCGCCGCGTCCTACACCGTCCGCACGGGCGACACCGTGAGCCGCATCGCGAGCAGGCACGGCACGACCGTCGCCGCGATCGTCGCCGCGAACGGCCTGGACTCACGCGCGTTCATCCGTGCCGGCCAGACGCTCACCGTCCCGGGCGCCTCCGGCGGTGGCAGCGCCGCCGCCGCGACGCCCACGGTCGCCGCCGCGCCCGCGTCCGCGACGCACACCGTCGCCGGCGGGGAGACGGTGTCCGCCATCGCGAGCCGGTACGGCACGACGGTGTCGGCCGTCGTCGCCGCCAACGGCCTCGACGCCCGCGCGTTCATCCGCATCGGGCAGACGCTCACCATCCCGGGTGTCGCGCCCGCCGCGGCGACGAGCGTCGGCTCGACGTTCGCGGGCCGCAGCTACCCGGCGGCGACGGTGTCCGCGGCCAACGCCAACCTGGCCGCGCTGCGCTCGCGCGCGGTGCCGTCCAAGGCGGACATGAAGGCCAAGATCGTCGCGACC
Organism: Cellulomonas fimi; assembly: GCF_028527925.1. Classification (GTDB taxonomy): domain Bacteria; phylum Actinomycetota; class Actinomycetes; order Actinomycetales; family Cellulomonadaceae; genus Cellulomonas; species Cellulomonas fimi_C. The sequence goes on along the minus strand of NZ_JAPESW010000016.1, from coordinate 26,091 downwards.
GCCCGGGCCTACGGCGTCGACCCCGCGCTCGCGCTCGCCGTCGCGTACCAGGAGTCGGGCTTCAACCACGCCGTCGTCTCCCCCGCGAACGCGATCGGCACGATGCAGGTCATCCCGTCGTCCGGCGCGTGGGCGTCCGACCTCGTCGGCCGCCCGCTCGACCTGCTGAACCCCGACGACAACGTCACCGCCGGCGTCGCGATCCTGCGTTCGCTCGTGCGCAACGCCCCCGACCTGCCGACCGCGATCGCCGGGTACTACCAGGGCGCCGCGTCCGTGAAGCGCAACGGCATGTTCACCGACACGCGGCAGTACGTGGCGAACGTCCAGTCCCACATGACGCGCTTCGCCTGAGGGGCCCTGCCTGCGACGATCCGGGCGCACCCGACCGTAGAATCCTGGGCGTGGGAGCCACCGTCACCGATCCGCTCGTCGGCCGCCTGGTCGACGGGCGGTACGAGATCGTGTCCCGCATCGCCCGCGGCGGCATGGCGACCGTCTACCTCGCGGTGGACCGCCGGCTCGACCGTGACGTCGCGCTCAAGGTCATGCACCCCCACCTCGCGGAGGGCACGTCGGGCGCGGACTTCGTCGCCCGGTTCCGTCGCGAGGCCAGGACCGCCGCCCGGCTGACGCACCCCGGGCTGGTCGGCGTCTTCGACCAGGGCCTGGACGGCGAGACCAGCTACCTGACGATGGAGTACGTCGACGGCTCGAACCTGCGGCGCCGGATCGCCGAGCAGGGCGCGCTGACGGTCGGCGACGCGCTGCGCGTCACCGAGTCGGTGCTCGACGCCCTCGCCGCCGCGCACCGCGCGGGCCTCGTGCACCGCGACATCAAGCCGGAGAACGTGCTGCTCGCGAGCGACGAGCGCGTCAAGCTCGCCGACTTCGGCCTCGCGCGGGCCGTCACCGAGGTCACGTCCACCACCACGGGCACCGTGCTCGGCACCGTCGCGTACCTCGCGCCCGAGCTCGTGGTCCGGGGTGCGAGCGATGCGCGGACCGACGTCTACGCGTGCGGCATCCTCCTCTACGAGATGCTCGTGGGCGCCCAGCCGTTCACGGGCGAGACGCCGATCCAGGTCGCGTTCCAGCACGTGAACAACGACATCCCTGCGCCGTCGGACACCGTCGCGTGGCTCCCCGCCGAGATCGACGAGCTCGTGGGCGCCCTCGCGGCTCGCTCACCCGAGGACCGCCCGCTCGACGCGGCGGCCGCACTGGCGCTGGTCCGGCGCACGCGTGGCTCGCTCGACGACGAGACGCTCGCGCGGCGCGCCGACGTCGCACCGTCCATCGCCCTGCCGTCGGCGACCGACCCGGACGAGACGGACCTCGAGGCGGACCGGGACCGCACCGACGACTCCGCCTCCGACGAGACGACGCGTCTGCCGGTGCCGCGCCCCAGCGGTGCGACCGTGGCGCTCCCGATCGGGCTGGGCGCAGGGCCCCTCTCGGCACCCGTGCAGGTCGTCGACGTCGCCGCACCGCCGCGGCGCCGACGCGTGCGCGTCCTCGCCATGCTCCTCGTCCTCCTCCTGGCGCTCGGTGGCCTGGGGACGTGGTGGTACCTGCGCGTCGGCCCCGGCGCCTGGACGACCGTTCCCGCCGTGGTGCAGGTCACCGAGGACGCGGCGCGGGCCACGCTCGACGACGCCGGCCTCGGCGCGACGCGCGTCGAGGCGTTCGACCCGACCGCCCCGCCCGGCACCGTCGTGGCGAGCGACCCGGCGGTCGGTGAGCGCGTGCGCAAGGACGGTGCGGTCGAGCTCACGGTCTCGAAGGGCCCGGACTACGTCAACGTGCCGCAGGGCGTCGTCGGCGAGCTGCAGGCGACCGCGGAGCGGGCGCTCACGGACGCCGGTCTGAAGGCGACCTACCCGCCTGCCGAGTACCACGACACCGTGCCGAACGGCGTCGTCATCAGCGCGACGCTCCCCGACGGCTCGGCTGCCGAGCCCGGCGTCCGCAGCATCCGCGGCACCGACGTCGCGCTGCTCGTGTCGAAGGGCCCCGCGCCCGTGACCGTCGTGAGCGTCGTCAACGAGCCGCTGGACGCGGCCACGGCGACGCTCGACGGCCTCGGCCTCAAGGTGGCGACCGCCGAGGCGTTCAGCGACACCGTGGAGGCGGGCCACGTCATCTCGCAGGACCCGCAGGACAAGACCCAGCTGTTCCGTGGCGACACCGTGACGCTGACCGTGTCGAAGGGTCCGGAGCTCTTCGAGATCCCCAAGCTCATCGGGATGCAGTACGACGAGGCCGCCGCCGCGCTGACCGCCCTCGGGATGGAGCCGAAGCGGAGCAACGTCCTGGGCGGCATCTTCGGCACGGTCCGCGACCAGAGCGTCGGGTCCGGCCAGAAGGTCGCCAAGGGGACCGTCATCACGCTGACCGTCGTCTGAGCCGCGGCACGTCGATCGTCCGGTCCCACGCGCGTCGTGGTCGGCGCCCTGCGCCGCGGCGGTGGTGGACGCGCACAGCACGAGGGCGGCCGGCGTGGTGTCCCACGTCCGGCCGCCCTCGTGCTGTGCGTCAGGCCTTGCGGAGCAGCTCCACGACCTGGAACGCCATCTCCAGCGACTGCTGGTGGTTCAGGCGCGGGTCGACGAGCGTCTCGTAGCGCAGCGCCAGACCCTCGTCGTCGATCTCCTCCGAGCCGCCGAGCACCTCGGTGACGTCGCCACCGGTGAGCTCGATGTGCAGACCGCCCGGGACCGTGCCGAGCGCGCGGTGCACCTCGAAGAAGCCCGCGACCTCGTCCATCACGTCCGAGAACCGGCGCGTCTTGTAGCCGGTCGCCGACGTGATGCCGTTGCCGTGCATCGGGTCGCAGACCCACGTCACCGGACGGCCGTCGGCGGTCACCTTCTCCACCAGCGCGGGCAGCAGGTCGCGGACCTTGCCGGCGCCCATGCGCGTGATGAACGTGATCCGGCCCGGCTCGCCGCTCGGGTTGAGCCGGTCGATGAGCGCGAGCGCGTCGTCGCCCGTCGAGGTCGGCCCGAGCTTGATGCCGATCGGGTTCTGCACGCGCGAGAAGTAGTCGACGTGCGCACCGTCGAGCTGACGCGTGCGCTCACCGATCCACAGGAAGTGCGCGGAGCAGTCGTACGGCAGGCCCGTGCGCGAGTCGATGCGCGTGAGCGGCCGCTCGTAGTCGAGCAGCAGCCCCTCGTGCGACGAGAAGAAGTCGACCGTGCGCAGCGCGTCGAAGTCGGCCCCGCACGCCGCCATGAACCGGATGGCCCGGTCGATCTCGGCGGCGATCTCCTCGTAGCGCGAGTACGCGGGGTTCGTCGTGAACCCGCGGTTCCACTCGTGCACGCGCAGCAGCGACGCGAAGCCGCCCGTCGTGAACGCGCGGATGAGGTTCAGCGTCGACGCGGACGTGTGGTACGCCTCGAGCAGCCGCTGCGGGTCCGGGATGCGGGCCTCCGACGTGAAGTCGAAGCCGTTGATGATGTCCCCACGGAACGCCGGCAGCGTCACGCCGTCGCGCGTCTCCGAGTCCGAGCTGCGCGGCTTGGCGTACTGCCCCGCCATCCGACCCATCTTGACGACGGGCAGGCTCGCGCCGTACGTCAGCACGACGGCCATCTGGAGGATCGTCTTGATCTTGTTCCGGATGTTGTCGGCCGTCGCCTCGGCGAACGTCTCCGCGCAGTCCCCGCCCTGGAGCAGGAACGCCTCACCGCGGCCCGCGGCCGCGAGCTGGCTGCGCAGCGCGTCGGCCTCGCCCGCGAACACGAGGGGCGGCAGCGCGGCGAGCCGCGACGACACCTGCTCGAGCGCGTCCCGGTCCGGCCACTGCGGCTGCTGACCCGCGGGCAGGTCCCGCCAGGCGTCCAGCCCGGCGAGCACCTGCGGGTCCGGCTCGACGCTCATGAGTGGCTCGCCGCGACGAGCGGCTGGCCGATGTCCGCCAGCAGCTGGCCGAACCAGGGCTGCGAGACGTCGAACGCCTTGCCGCCCGCGATGCGGGGGAACTCGATGGCGCGCAGGACGTCACCCTGCTCCTCGTCGTGGCCGATGACGCCCGACTCCCCGCGCAGCGCGCACTCGACGGCCAGGTCGGTCATCGACTTGATGAGGCGCAGGTCCTCGGCGTTCGCGGCCGCGGCGCGCGAGTAGTAACCGGACTTCTGGACCATCGTCTTCTCGGCGCCGAGCTTCTCCGCGAACTGCTTCGCGAACCACTGGCCCGGGTTGATGGTGTCGAGCTTGACGTGACCGAACGGGTCGCGCTCGGGCGGCGTGCCCGCGGCCTCGAGCTGCTCGACGATCTCGTGCATGCCCGCACCCTCCGACAGGAAGATGTTGACGTTGCCCTGGGTGTCCATGACCTTCTTGAGGCGCTCGGCCTCGGCGTCGATGTCGAGCGCGAGCTCGGGCACGAAGACGGCGTGGATGTCCCACCGCTCGCGCGTGAGGCCGATGCCCGGGACCCACTCCTGCTGGTCGAGCCACTTGCGGTACTCGGCCGCGGCCGCGGCGGTGAGCCACCCGCAGTGCCGGCCCATGACCTCGTGCACGATGAGCATGCGAGGGCCCGAGCGGTGCTCGCCGATGACGTTGGCGGCGAAGCCGGCGGCCTCCTCGGCCGCGGTCCACGCACCGAGCGACTGGCGGATCGGCACCACGTCGTTGTCGATCGTCTTGGGCAGGCCGACGACCGTGAGGCCGTAGTCGTTCTCGGCGAGGTACGCGGCGAGGTCGGCGGCGGTCGTGTTGGTGTCGTCGCCGCCGATCGTGTGCAGCACGTCGACGCCGTCGGCCTTGAGCTGCTCCGCCGCGACCTGCAGCGGGTCCTGGCCCTCCTGCACCAGGCCGCGCTTGACGCAGTCCTTGGCGTTGGTGAGCTTGACGCGCGAGTTGCCGATCGGCGAGCCGCCGAAGCGGTGCAGGATGCCGGCCTTCTTGCGGGTCTCCGCGTCGACCACGATCTTGTCGCCGCGCAGCAGGCCGTAGTACCCGTGCTCGTAGGCGATGATCTCGACGTCCGGCGCGATCTCGGTGTAACGCTCGATGAGGCCACCGACGGCGGACGACAGGCACGGAGCGAAGCCACCTGCGGTCAGGAGGGCGACGCGACGAACCGACATGAGACACACCTCTCGTAGAAGAGCACGGCGGACGCGCTGCGGCGTTCCCGCCCTGACGTGCCGGACCCGGTCGCCCGACGAGGGACCTCGGGCCGTGCACGGTCGGTCGACACCGACGGGCTCATCCTACTGACGCGCGGACCCGTCCTCGGGTGGGACCGGAACCTGGACCTCCGGGACCGGACGACCGCCCGGTGCCGACGGCAGGTGCTGCTGCCCGTCACCCGTCGCGGCCGGGTGACCGGTGGCGATGCGCGCCTTCTGCGTCGCCGCGTACACGTCGACGTACTCCTGGCCCGACAGGCTCATGATCGCGTACATGATCTCGTCGGTGACCGACCGCAGGATGAAGCGGTCGTTCTCCATGCCCTTGTAGCGGCTGAAGTCGAGCGGCTCGCCGATGACGACGCCGATGCGCATGACCTTCGGGATCTTGCGGCCGAGCGGCTGCGCGATCTCGGTACCCACCATCGCGACCGGGATCACGGGGGCACCGGACTCGAGCGCGAGCCGTGCGACACCCGTCTTGCCGCGGTACAGGCGGCCGTCGGGGCTGCGCGTGCCCTCGGGGTAGATGCCGAACAGGTCGCCCTCGCGCAGCCGCCGCAGGCCCGTGTTGAGGGCCGCCTCGCTGGCCTTGCCGCCGCCGCGGTCCACCGGGATCGTGCCGACGCCGCGCATGAACCCCGCGGTCAGCCGGCCCTTGATGCCGCGGCCCGTGAAGTACTCCTGCTTGCCGATGAAGACGAGCTCGCGGTCGAGCACGAGCGGCAGGAAGAACGAGTCGATCACCGCCAGGTGGTTGCTCGCGAGGATCGCGGCGCCGCGCGCGGGGACGTGCTGCGCGCCCCGCACCCACGGGCGGTACACGAGGTGCAGCAGCGGACCCACGAACACCCGCTTCATCAACCAGTAGAACAACAGCCCACCTCTCAGCCGACTCACCGGCACGTTCCGGCCGCCCACGGGCTCCCGACGGACCGGCCCGCGCGGCTCGGGACGACGCCCCTGACCGATCGACCGGCGCAGGGCGTCCCCGACCGCTGCGTCCGACTCTAGAGTGCTCTCATGGCTGCACGCCCCGACGACCCCGACGACGCGGTCCCCCCTCCGGGGTCCGACGCGCCGGGACCGGCCGACGACGCGCACGCCGAGACCGACGACGAACGCTGGGACGCGATCGTCGCACAGCTCGAGGACCTCGCCGGCTTCACGGGCGAGGACGAGGACGACGACGACCCGTCCGGACGAGCCGACGCGCCGGCCGGCGCCGCACCGGACGCGTGGGCGTCCGACGCGCGCGTCGTGCGGGGCGCGCGCGAGCCGTCGGGACGCGACTGGTCGGGCACCGACCAGATCGACGACGCCGAGCAGGCCGTCGACGCCGAGGAGCACTTCGTGCCGCCCGACCCGGGCCCCGTCCTCGGGGGCGACCCGCTGCTGACCATGGCCTGGATCGCGGCGGCCGGCATGCCGGTCTTCCTGCTCGTCGTGGTGCTCGTGTGGCGCGACGCCCCGAGCGCGATCGTGCAGGCCGCGGCTGCGGTGTTCGTCATCGGCGTCGCGGTGCTCGTCTGGCGCATGCCCCACCGGCGCGACCCGGAGGACGACGACACGGGCGCCGTCGTCTGACGACGCCCGCCCGTCCGCGACGACGGGCGCGACGACGTCAGAGGCGCGCGAGGTCCGCCGCGCCGACCATGCCGGCGTCGTTGCCCATCGCCGCGGCGACGAACTTCGCCTCGGGGCGGTGACCGCGTGCGGAGAGCTGCTCCGCGAACCCGCGACGCGCCGGGCCGAGCAGCAGCTCGCCCGCCGCCACGACACCGCCGCCGACGACGATCAGCGCCGGGTCGAGCAGCGCCGTCGCCGACGCCGCACCCTCGCCCAGCCAGCGCCCGAGCTCCGCGAGCAGCTCGATCGACAGCGGGTCGCCCTCCTCGGCGGCCTGCGTGATCTGCGGGCCGACGATCTTCTCGGCGTCGCCCGCGAGCTGGAGCAGCCGCTCCGCACGCTCGGGCTCGCGCAGCACCGCGGCCTGCGCGTCGCGCACGAGCGCGCTGCCGGACGCGTACTGCTCCCAGCACCCCTCGTGGCCGCAGCCGCAGTAGTGGCCCCCGGGCACCACGCGCATGTGGCCGACCTCGGAGGCGACGCCCCATGCACCGCGGACGAGCTCACCGTTCGAGACGATCGCGCCGCCGAGGCCGGTGCCGACCGTCAGCAGGAGCATGTCGTCGACGTCGCGCGCCGCACCGAACCGGAACTCCGCCCAGCCGGCGGCGTTCGCGTCGTTCTCGACCACGATCGTGAGGTCGTCGTCGATGAGCGCCTTGACCCGGTCGCGCAGCGGGTAGTCGCGCCACGCGATGTTCGGCGCGAACAGCACGCCCGAACGGTCCGCGGCGACGAAGCCCGCGGCGGCCAGGCCCATCGCGCCGACCTCGTACGAGGCGGAGAGCTCCCGGTAGACCTGGGCGATCGCGCGGTCGATGCCCGCGACGTCGTCCGGGGACGTCTCGACGCGCGTCTGCGCGAGGATCACGCCCTCCTCGTCGACCACGCCCGCCGCGATCTTCGTCCCGCCGATGTCCACACCGATGGCGTGCATGTCCGTGGTTGCTCCTACGCGTCAGTGCCTGGGGTCTGCGACCGAGAGGTCCGCGGCACCACGCTAGCGGCCCGCGGACCCGACTCGTGCGCCGATCGTCCCGCCGGTCCTACCGCAGGCGACACGTTCGGGCGACGATGTGGCCCTTGTCACGTCACGTATCCTCGTCGCACACTTCGCCACTGCCACTGGAGCCAGAATGGACGAGTTCCACACTCCCCTGCTCGTCGAGGTCGATCCCGAGCACAACCTCAACGACCTCTTCGCCTCACGCGTCCGTGAGACCCCCGACCGCGTCGTCGTCGAGCACAAGTCACAGGCCGGGGGACCCTGGATCCCGCTGACCGCCCGGGAGTTCGACGCGGAGGTCGTCGCCGTCGCGAAGGGCCTGGTCGCGAAGGGCGTGCAGCCCGGCGACCGCGTCGGGATCATGTCGCGCACGCGGTACGAGTGGTCGCTCGTCGACTGGGCCGCGTGGCGCGCGGGCGCCGTGCCGGTCCCGCTGTACGAGACGTCGTCGGCCGAGCAGGTCGAGTGGATCCTCACGGACTCCGACGTCACGCTCCTCGTCGTCGAGACGCGCGACCACCTCGCGGTCGTCGACGAGGTCCGCCCCGCCACCCGCCTGCGCGACGTGCTCGTCCTCGACGACGGCGCCGTCGACGACCTCGTCGCCGCGGGTGCGGACGTGCCGGACGACGAGATCGTCCGCCGCCGGTCGCTCGCGTCGCTGGGGGACGTCGCGACGATCATCTACACCTCGGGCACCACGGGTCGCCCGAAGGGCGTCGAGCTGACGCACGGCAACTTCTACGAGCTCACCGTCAACACGGTCGCCGGGCTGCAGGAGGTCGTCGCGGGCGAGGGGGCCCGGACGCTGCTGTTCATGCCGCTCGCGCACGTCTTCGCGCGCTTCATCGAGGTGCTGTGCATCCCGGCGGGTGCGGTGCTCGGCCACACGCCCGACACCCGCACGCTCGTCGAGGACCTGGGCTCGTTCCGGCCGACGTTCATCCTGTCCGTGCCGCGCGTGTTCGAGAAGGTCTACAACTCGGCCGAGCAGAAGGCCGCGGCCGGGGGCAAGGGGCCGATCTTCCAGCGCGCCGCGAAGACCGCCATCGTCTACTCGCGCGCGCTCGACGACCCCAAGGGCCCGAGCCTGTGGCTGAGGCTGCAGCACAAGGTCGCCGACGTCCTCGTCCTGCACAAGCTGCGCGCAGCGCTCGGCGGGCAGGCCGAGTGGGCGATCTCCGGCGGCGCGCCCCTGGGTGAGCGGCTCGGCCACTTCTACCGCGGCGTCGGCCTCAAGGTGCTCGAGGGCTACGGGCTCACGGAGACGACCGCGCCCGCGACGGTCAACCGCCCCGGCAAGACGCTGATCGGGACCGTGGGGCTGCCTCTACCCGGCACCGCGATCCGCATCGCCGCGGACGGCGAGGTCGAGATCAAGGGGATCCAGGTCTTCACCGGCTACCACGCGAACGCGCAGGCGACCGACGAGTCGCTCGCCGACGGCTGGTTCCGCACGGGTGACCTCGGCGCGCTCGACGACGACGGCTTCCTCACGATCACCGGCCGCAAGAAGGAGATCATCGTCACCGCGGGCGGCAAGAACGTCGCGCCGACGATCCTCGAGGACCGGCTGCGCGCGCACCCGCTCATCAGCCAGGTCGTCGTGGTCGGCGACCAGCGGCCGTTCATCGGCGCCCTCATCACCCTCGACCCCGAGGGCGTGCCGGGCTGGCTCGCGGCGCACGGCAAGCCGGCCATGAGCATCGACGAGGCCCGCACGGACCCCGACGTCCTCGCGTCGATCGACAAGGCCGTCGCGAAGACCAACCGCGCGGTCTCGCGGGCCGAGTCCATCCGCAAGTACCGGATCCTCGACCGCGACCTGACGCTGGCCGACGGCTACCTGACGCCCAAGCTCAGCATCCGCCGGGCGGTCGTCATGAAGGACTTCGCGTCCGACGTCGAGGCGCTGTACACGGACGAGCGGGAGTAGGCCCGGTCACCCGGTCCGGACCGGACGTACGGGCGACGAACCCAGACGCGGCCGGCACGCCGACGGTGTGCCGGCCGCGTCGGGTCACAGGTGCTGCAGCCGCGCCAGCAGCGTCGTCGACGGCACGACCCACGCGCCCCGGGCCTCGACGTCACGTGCGACCGCCTGGTCGCTCGTGACGACCACGAGGACACGTCCCGGCGGCTCGGCGGCGACCAGGCGACGGATGAGGTCGTCGGCGATCTCGCCGACCGAGAACAGCACGCGCACCCCGCGCGCGGAGACGGACGGCGGCGCCTGCCCCGGCTGACCGTCGAAGCAGCACGTCACCTCGGCACCCGTCCCGGCGGCGACGCGCGCGAGCCCGTCGACGAGCCGGCGACGCTGCTCGACCAGCGTGAGCTCGCCGAAGCCGGTCTTCGTGACGTTGTACCCGTCCACCAGCAGGTGCGCCCACGGCTGCCGCAGCAGCTCGTCGAGCAGCGCCGGGTCGTCCGCGGACCGGCCGCGCGACCCGCTGCGCGGCGCCGGGCGGGTCTGGTCGGGCGCGACGAGGTCCGCCGGCAGGTCCGCCGCGGGGGGCAGGGCGAGCTCGTGCCGCAGCCCGCTCGCCGCGTCGACGATCGTGTCGAGCAGGAGCCGCACGCGCGCGTCGGCGAGCTTGCGGGCCGACCGCAGCTCGGCGCGCGCCGCGGTGCGCTCGGCCTGAGCCGCCCGCAGGTCGTCGGCCGCGGCACGCGCGTCGTCCTCCGCGGCAAGTCGCGCCTCGTCCGCCCGGGCCAGCGCGGCCGCGGCCTCGTCGGCGTGCCGTCGGCCCTCGCTGCGCGCGCGGTCGGCGTCCGAGCGGAGCCGGCGCAGCTCGCGCTGGAGCGCCGCGAGCGCGTCTCGCGCGTCCGCCGCCTCGGAGCGTGCGACCGCGAGCTCGTCGCGCAGCCGCGCCGCCTCCGCCTCGCTGCGTGCCAACCGCTCCGCGAGCCGCACCTGCTCCGGCGACGGGCGCGGGTCGGGCGTCGCGACGAGAGCGGACCAGTCGTGGCCCAGCAGCCACGCCCCCACGGCCGCCCGCGTCCCGGGCTCGGGGACGGACCCGGTGTCGCCGGCGAGCGCGTGCGCGAGGTCCGGGTGCTCGGTCGCCCACACACGGGCGACGCGGGCCCGGAACGCGTCGTCCTGGAGCGCCGCCCACAGCGGCCCGGCACCGGCCGACGCACGCCGCCGCGGGGCGAACTGCCGGACGGCGCGCAGGGCCGCGGGCACCTCGGGGGCGTCGAGCCCGCCCAGCACGTCGGCCGCGACCTGGACGAGCGCGGCCCGCAGGTCGAGCGGGACGTCGGTCGCCCGCGCGTCACCGGCGGGGGTCACCGGCTCGTCAGGTGCTCCGGCGCCGCTCATGGCAGCACCCTAGGTCCCGACCGTGCTCGCCTCGACCGCCGCTCCTGCGACGCGCCGCCCCCACCACGGGGTGCGCCGGGCTGTCGGAGGGCCTGGGTACGGTCCGTCGCATGTCGCCCGACCGCCGTCTGCGCCCCGTCTGGGTCGACGCGTCGCCGGCGCCCGGCGCGGCTCCGGTCCAGCTCACGCTCGACGACGTCGGCACGCCGCTGTCCGACGTGACGTTCGTCGTCGTCGACCTCGAGACGACGGGCGGCACACCGGCGGACTGCGCGATCACCGAGATCGGCGCGGTAAAGGTCCGCGGCGGCGAGGTGCTCGGCGAGTTCCAGACGCTCGTCGACCCGGGTGGGCCCGTCCCGCCGTACATCCAGGTGCTCACCGGCATCACGACCGCGATGCTCGTGGGCGCCCCGCGGATCGAGACCGTGCTGCCGAGCTTCCTCGAGTTCGCGCGCGACTCGGTGCTCGTCGCGCACAACGCACCCTTCGACATCGGCTTCCTCAAGGCGGCCGCGGCCCGGACGGGTCACGCCTGGCCGGGCAACAAGGTGCTCGACACGGTGCGGCTCGCACGCCGGGCGGTCACGCGCGACGAGGTGCCCAACCACAAGCTGTCGTCGCTCGCGGCGCTGTTCGGCGCGAGCGTGACCCCGAACCACCGCGCGCTCTCCGACGCGCGCGCCACGGTCGACGTGCTGCACGCGCTGCTCGGCCGGCTCGGGCCGCTCGGTGTCACGCACCTCGAGGACCTCGCGACCGCGACCGACCCGGTGCCCGCGGACGTGCGCCGCAAGCGCACGCTCGCCGACGGGCTCCCCGACGCCCCCGGCGTCTACCTGTTCCGCGGCCCGCACGAGGAGGTCCTGTACGTCGGCACGTCGACCACGTCCCTGCGCACGCGGGTCCGCAGCTACTTCACGTCCGCCGAGAAGCGCCAGCGCATCACGGAGATGGTGCGCATCGCGCACCGCGTCGACCCGGTCGTGTGCGCGACACCGCTCGAGGCGCGCGTGCGCGAGCTCCGGCTCATCGCCGAGCACTCGCCCCGCTACAACCGCCGGTCGCGCTTCCCCGAGCGCATGCCGTGGGTGCGGCTCACGAGCGAGCCGTTCCCCCGCCTGTCGGTCGTGCGCGAGGTCCGCGACGACGACGGCGCCGCGTACATCGGGCCGTTCTCGTCGAGCGCGTCCGCGCAGCTCGCGCTCGACGCGCTGCACGAGTCCTTCCCCGTCCGCCAGTGCACCCGCCGGCTCCCCCTCGTCGCCCCCGCCGGCGCGACGGCGTGCGTGCTCGCCGAGCTCGGCCGCTGCGGTGCGCCCTGCCTCGGGCACCAGTCCGTCGACGCGTACGCGGCGGTCGTCGAGCGCGTCCGCACGGCCATGTCGTCCGACCCGGCCGAGGTCGTCGCCGCACACGCCGAGCGCATCACGTGGCTGGTCCGCCAGGAACGCTTCGAGGAGGCCGCGACCGTCCGCGACCGGCTCGCCGCGTACCTGCGCGGCGCCTCGCGTGCGCAGCGCGTCGCACCGCTGTCCCGCTGCCCGGAGCTCGTCGCCGCACGACGCACCGACGACGGCGGCTGGGAGCTCGTCCTCGTCCGGTACGGCCGGCTCGCCGGCACCGCGCGCGTCGACCGCCGCACCGACCCGCGACCCGTCGTCGCCGCGCTGCAGGCCAGCGGCGAGCACGTGCCCGCGCCACCGCCGCCCGCCCCCGCCGCGCACCCCGAGGAGACCGACCTCCTGCTCGCGTGGCTGGAGAAGCCCGGCGTGCGGCTCGTCGAGGTCGCGGGCGGCTGGTCGATGCCCGCGCGCAGCGCGGTCGCGGTGGTCGACCCGGCGGCGGCGGTCGCCGACGCGGCCCGCCACGTGCTCGTCGACCCCGCCGGTGACCAGCGCGGCGACACGACGCACCGGCCGCACCTCGCGCTCGTCGAGCCCGCGCCCAGCACGGCATGATGGGCGACATGCTGACCGCCATCGTGCTCATCGACGCCGACGCCGCGAAGGTCCCCGAGGTCGCGGCGGCCATCGCCGACCTGCGCGGGGTCAGCGAGGTCTACTCCGTCACCGGCGACGTCGACCTCATCGCCGTCGTGCGCGTGCGCGAGCACGAGGCGCTCGCCGACGTCATCGCGGACAAGGTCGGCAAGGTCGACGGCGTGGTCCGCACGCAGACCTACATCGCGTTCCGCACCTACAGCCAGCACGACCTCGAGACCGCGTTCGCCCTCGGCCTCGAGGACTGAGCGCCCCGGGAGCACCGCGTCGGGACGGTCGGTCGGCGTCGTCCGCTCGCCGGCAAGGCGCAGGCCGTCGCGACGACGTCACGCGCTGGCCGCGCCACCTCTGGAGCGCGACGACGTCACGCGCTGGCCGCGCGCCACCTCTCGAGCGCTGCGGCGGCCGCCCCGCTGTCGATCGACTCGCGTGCGATCGCCGTCGCACGGTCGAGCCTCTCGAGGAGCGAGCCCTCGCCAACCCCGGGGAGCGTCCCGTCCGCGACGAGGGCCGCGGCGCTGTTGAGCACGACGGTGTCGCGCACGGCGCCGGGCTCTCCCGCAAGGAGGCGACGCGCGACCTCGGCGTTGTGCGCCGCGTCGGCACCGCGCAGGTCCTCGAGGTCGACGTGCGTCTGCCCGAGGTCCCGCGCCCAGTCGACGAGGTGCTCGTCGACCCGGCCGGACCGGACCTCCCACACGCGGGTCGTGCCCGTGGCGGCGATCTCGTCGAGGCCGTCCTCGCCGCGGAACACGACGGCGTCCTTGCCGCGGTCGGCGAACACGCCGGCGATGAGCGGCGCCATGCGCTCGTCAGCGACGCCGATCGCCGACGCCGCGGGCTGCGCGGGGTTCGACAGCGGGCCGAGGAAGTTGAAGACCGTGCCGATGCCGAGCGCGCTGCGGGCCGCGGCAGCGTGGCGCATCGCGGGGTGGAAGCGGCCCGCGAAGCAGAAGGTGATGCCCGCCTCGGCGGCGATGTCCGCGACGCGCTGCGGCTCGTGGTCGAGCCGGATGCCGAGCACCTCGAGCACGTCCGCGGACCCGGACGACGACGACGCCGCGCGGTTGCCGTGCTTCACCACCCGCAGGCCGGTGCCCGCGACGACGAGCGCGGACATCGTGGAGATGTTGACGGTGTGCGCGCGGTCGCCGCCCGTGCCGACGATGTCGACCGTCCGGCCCGGGACCTCGATGCGGATCGCGTGCTCGAGCATCTGGTCCGCGAGACCGCGGAGCTCGTCGACCGTCTCCCCCTTGGCGCGCAGCACGACGAGGAACGCAGCGACCCGCGCGGGGTCGGCCTCGCCGCGCATGATCTCGTCCATGGCCCACGACGCCTGCTCGCGGGTCAGGTCCTCGCGCCGGACGAGCGTGGCGAACAGGTCGGACCAGGTGCGGGCGCTGCTCATCCGGCCAGCGTCCGTCGGCCGACGAGCGACGCGACGGCGTCGTGCAGCTGCTCGGGGTCGAGCGGGCGGCTGACGACCGCGTCGGCGTGCGACCACGACGCGAGCCAGGCGTCCTGCGGACGCCCGGTGAGCAGCAGCACCGGCGGGCAGCGGTAGATCTCGTCCTTGAGCTGGCGCCCGAGGCCCATGCCGCCGACCTTGTCCGCCTCGCCGTCGAGCACGAGCAGGTCGATCCCGCCGGCCTCGGTGGTCGTGATGACCGCGTCGGCCGTCGCGACCTCGACCCAGTCGATGTCGGGCTCGCCGCGGCCGAGGCGGCGACCGACCGCGAGCCGCACCTCGGCGCGCGTGTCCACGTCGTCGCTGTAGAGCAGGACCCGGGGGCCCGTGGCGGCGGTCTGTGCGTGGTCGGGCTGGGCCGTGCTCATGGTCGTCCCTCACTCGTCGTCGACGTGCGTCCGAGGGGAATCTTGGCACGACCAGGGTGCTCGCCGGGTCATCGTCGAGGGTCGTGCCGGCGCGAGCCCTAGCACGGGTCGCCGGGCGCGACGCACGCCGTGCGACCCGCGGACGCGCGCGCGTGTCGTCGCGCGGTCCTGCGCCGCGCGACGAGTTCCGCGTGTTGACGCCCGACGCCGGTCCGCTGACCACCCGGGACGCCCCGAGGATCGTGACGGTGTGACATATACCGCGCGCCACGAGGTAGGCCCAATGACCCATGCGCAGCAGCGATCAGCCATAATGACGACGTGTCGACCGCCATGGCTGCCCCTCGCACCGCGCCTCACGTGAGCGTCAACCGACCCAACCCGGTGTCGGTGGGGACGATCGTGTGGCTCGCCAGCGAGCTCATGTTCTTCGCCGGCCTCTTCGCCATGTACTTCACGCTCCGGGCAGCGGTGCCCGACGAGTGGGCGACGCAGACCGAGAAGCTCAACCTGACCTTCGCGTTCATCAACACCTCGGTCCTGGTGCTGTCGTCGGTGACGTGCCAGATGGGCGTGTGGGCCGCGGAGCGGTTCCAGCCCGTGCGCACCGGCTCGCTGCTCCAGGTCAACCGCTGGGGCATGAACGAGTGGATGGTGCTCACCTACCTCATGGGTGCCTTCTTCATCGGCGGCCAGGTGTACGAGTACGCCGAGCTGGTCCACGAGGGCCTGACGATCTCGTCGAGCCCGTACGGGTCGGTGTTCTACCTGACGACCGGCTTCCACGGCCTGCACGTCGTGGGCGGCCTCATCGCCTTCCTCTTCCTGCTCGGTCGGTCGTTCGCCGCGAAGCGGTTCGGCCACCACGAGGCGACCACCGCGATCGTGACGTCGTACTACTGGCACTTCGTCGACGTCGTGTGGATCGCGCTGTTCGCGGTCATCTACCTGATCCGCTGACGCCCGGCGGCTCGACCCCGCCACCCAGTCCCCCATCCCCCAACGTGCGAGACGAGGATCGATCCGTGAAGGCACTCGCAGCCCGCAGGCACGATCGGCGTGCGCCGATCGTGCTGCTCCTGCTGGCGCTGCTGCTCACCGGCGGCCTGTACGCCGTCCTGGCACCGACGTCCGCGGACGCCGCGCCCAAGACGGCCACGGCCGACGACATCGCCACCGGTGAGAAGCTGTTCCAGGCCAACTGCGCCACGTGCCACGGTCCCTCGGCGGGCGGCACCGAGGACGCGCCGTCCCTCATCGGCGTGGGCGCCGCGGCGGTCGACTTCCAGGTCGGCACGGGCCGCATGCCCATGCAGATGAACGGCCCGCAGGCGCAGGCCAAGCCGGTGCAGTTCGACGACGAGCAGATCTCGCAGCTGGCCGCGTACGTCGCGTCGCTGGGCGCCGGCCCGGCGATCCCCACGGACGACATGGTCGACCCCGCGCAGGGCGACGTCGCGAACGGCATGGCGCTGTTCCGCACGAACTGCGCCATGTGCCACAACGCGGTCGGCGCCGGCGGCGCGCTGTCGCAGGGCAAGTTCGCGCCGAACCTCTGGGAGACGTCGCCACGTCACCTGTACGAGGCCATGCAGACGGGTCCGCAGTCGATGCCCGTCTTCAACGACGCGACCATCACGCCCGAGGAGAAGCGCGACATCATCGCCTTCATCAACGAGCAGGGTGACGTCTCCCCCGGTGGCCTCGACCTCGGCTCGCTCGGCCCGGTCAGCGAGGGCCTGTGGGCGTGGGTCGTCGGCCTCGGCCTGCTCATCGGTTTGTCGGTCTGGATCGGAGCCAAGTCCTCGTGAGCACGCACGACCCCCACACCGAGCTGGACGTCCGCGGCGCGGACGGCGCTCCCCAGCGCTTCGAGGACCCGGGCGTCCACGAGCACGTCCACCGTCAGGCGGACATCGACCCGCGCGCGACCAAGCGCGTCGAGCGGCAGGTCCTCCTGCTGTTCACGCTGTCGATCCTCGCCACCATCGGCTTCATCGTCGCGTACTTCGCGCTGCCCCCGGGCGAGACGCCCGAGTCGATGCGCACCTCGAACCTCGCGCTGGGCCTCGGCCTCGCGATCTCCCTGCTCGGCATCGGCATCGGCGGCAGCCACTACATCAAGGTGCTGATGAGCAACCGCGAGTACGTCGAGGAGCGCCACCCGCAGCGCACCGACGACGCGACGCGCGAGATCGCCGTGCAGATGCTCAAGGACGGTGCCGAGGACTCCGGCCTCACGCGCCGCGGCGCGATCATCGGCGCGGCCGTCACGGCGATCGCGCTGTTCCCGCTCGCGATCGTCCTGCCCATCGTCGGCAACGTCGGGGAGGACTGGAACGTCCGCAAGTTCAAGCACACGATGTGGCGCAAGGGCACGCGGCTCGCGTACGACCCGACCGGTCGCCCCATCAAGGCCTCGGACCTCACCATCGGATCGGTCGCGCACGTGCAGCCGGCCGACCTCGACGAGGCCGAGCACCCGCTCGACGAGAAGGCGAAGGCGGTCGTCCTCGCGATCCGGCTCGACCCCCGGGACATCGTGTCCGAGCAGGGCGAGGGCTGGTCGTACGACGGCATCGTCGCCTACTCGAAGATCTGCACCCACGTGGGCTGCCCCGTCGCTCTCTACGAGCAGCAGACCCACCACCTGCTGTGCCCGTGCCACCAGTCGACGTTCGACGTCGCTGACAGCGCGAAGGTCGTCTTCGGTCCCGCGAAGCGACCGCTGCCGCAGCTGCCGATCACCGTGGACGACGAGGGCTACCTGATCGCTCAGAGCGACTTCCACCAGCCCGTCGGTCCGAGCTTCTGGGAGCGCCTGACGTGACGACCACGACCACCTCCAAGGCCACGACCCCGCCGTCCGCGGGGGCGCGTGCCGTCGGCGCGACCGCCGACTACCTCGACCAGCGGACCGGCCTCGGCCACGCGGTCAAGTTCTTCGCCCGGAAGGTCTTCCCCGACCACTGGTCGTTCTTCCTCGGCGAGATCGCGCTGTACAGCTTCGTGACGCTGCTCATCTCGGGCGTCTTCCTCACGCTGTTCTTCGTCCCGAGCATGGGCGAGACCCACTACGACGGCCCGTGGGCGTCGATGAACGGCGTCGAGATGTCCGAGGCGTTCGCCTCGACGCTGCGCCTGTCGTTCGAGGTGCGCGGCGGTCTGCTCATGCGGCAGATCCACCACTGGGCGGCGCTGATCTTCATGGCCGCGATCGTCACGCACATGATGCGGGTGTTCTTCACCGGTGCGTTCCGCAAGCCGCGTGAGATCAACTGGGTCGTCGGCTTCGTGCTGCTGATCCTCGGCCTCGCGGCGGGCTTCTCGGGCTACTCGCTGCCGGACGACGTCCTGTCGGGCAACGGCCTGCGCATCACCGACGGTGTCGTGAAGTCGATCCCGATCATCGGCAGCTACCTGTCGTACTTCATCTTCGGCGGCGAGTTCCCGGGCACCGACCTGATCCCGCGCCTGTTCACCGTGCACGTGCTGCTGGTACCCGCGCTGATCCTCGCGCTGATCGGCCTGCACCTCGTGCTCATGGTGATGCACAAGCACACGCAGTACCCGGGCTCGGGCCGCACGAACAACAACGTCGTGGGCTACCCCGCTCTCCCGGTGTACGCGGGCAAGCTCCTGTTCAACCTCTTCGTGGTGTTCGGCGTCATCGCGCTCATGGGCGCGACCATGTCGATCAACCCCGTGTGGAACTACGGCCCGTACGACCCGTCACCGGTGTCCGCGGGCGCCCAGCCCGACTGGTACATGCTGTTCCTCGAGGGTGCGCTGCGCCTGATGCCGGGGCAGACGGAGATCGTGCTCGGGCAGTACACGCTGAGCCTCAACGTGATCATCCCGGCGATGGTGGTGCCGGGGATCCTGTTCACGCTGCTGGCGCTGTACCCGTTCATCGAGGCGTTCGCGACCGGTGACAAGCGCGAGCACCACGTGCTCGACCGCCCGCGCAACCGGCCGTTCCGCACCGCGTTCGGCGTCTCGCTGCTGACGGCGTTCTTCATCCTGGTCCTCGCCGGCTCGAACGACCTCATCGCGACGCACTTCCACCTGTCGATCAACGACATCACGTGGGTGTTCCGCGTGCTGCTGTTCGTCGGCCCGTGGTTCGCGTTCTGGATCACCAAGCGCATCTGCCTCGGTCTGCAGCGCAAGGACCGCGAGCTGGTCCTCCACGGCCACGAGACCGGTCGCATCGTGCGGTTCGCGAGCGGCGAGTACATCGAGGTGCACAAGCCCCTCGACGCGCACGAGCGCTGGCTGCGCGTGCAGCACGAGGCCATCCGGCCGCTCGAGATCGAGCCGGCCGAGGACTCGCGCGGCGTCCGCCGCAAGGGCTACCGCCTGGACTCGATGCGTCAGCGGCTCTCGCAGGTCTTCTACGAGGACCGCGTGGAGCCGGTGACCCCCGCCGAGCTCGAGGCCGCGCACGCGGCGCACGGCCACCACGGCGAGGTCGAGGCGGCCCCCGAGGCGCACGCGACGCCCGAGCTCGCGGGCGCGTCCGGCCGGACCGGTGGCGGCCAGCACCTCGTCGATCCGCAGGACGAGACGGCCCCCGAGACGCGGAATCGCTGATCAAGGACCAGAGTTGACCGTGGAGTCGGGCGGCTCGCCGTAACGGCGGGCCGCCCGACTCCGTTCGTACCCCGCCCGGCCGTACCAGAACGGCCGTGCACCGACGCAGGAGAGGTACTCACGCATGGCTGACTACTCGCTTCCGGACCTGCCGTACGACTACGCGGCCCTCGAGCCGCACATCTCGGGCCGGATCATGGAGCTGCACCACGACAAGCACCACGCGGCCTACGTGACCGGCGCCAACACGGCCCTCGAGAAGCTCGCGGCGGCCCGCGAGTCGGACGACCTCGCCGCCGTCAACCTCCACGAGAAGAACCTCGCGTTCAACCTCGGCGGGCACGTGAACCACTCCGTCTTCTGGCAGAACCTCTCCCCCGAGGGCGGCGACAAGCCGACCGGGGAGCTGGCGGCCGCGATCGACGAGTTCTTCGGCTCGTTCGAGGCGTTCCAGAAGCACTTCGCCGCGAACGCGATCGGCATCCAGGGTTCCGGCTGGTCGATCCTCGCGTGGGACTCCATCGGCCAGAAGCTCGTGATCGTCCAGCTCTACGACCAGCAGAGCAACATCGCTCTCGGCCTCGTCCCGGTGGTCGTGCTCGACATGTGGGAGCACGCGTTCTACCTCGACTACGTCAACGTCAAGGCGGACTACGTCAAGGCGTGGTGGAACATCGTCAACTGGGCCGACGCGGCCGCGCGCTTCGAGCGCGCCCGCACCCAGACCGCCGGGCTGATCGTCCCCGTCTGACGGCTGCCGCTCACGTCCGTCGCAGGGCCGCCCGCCCGCCTTCCGGGGAGCGGGCGGCCCTCGTCGTACGGGGAGCAGGCGTCGTACCGGCCTCGGCCCCCGTCCCGCTCCGGGCCGGTCCGGTCCGCTGTGCACTCACCACGGGCCGACCAGCTCGGGTGCGGGCCCTCGGCCGATGAGCCACGCGAGGAGCGCCGGGTGCGGGGCTCGGTCGGGCAGCGCCTGGAGGCGTTTGGGCAGCTCGTTCTCGACGAGGATCGCGGGCCAGTCGGACGGGTGGTGACCGATGTCCAGATCCACGTGGTGGACCTCGACGTTGCGCAGGTGGTGGCCGATGATCTCCACCATCGTCCGCGGTCCGGCGACCATGATCCCCTGCCGGTCCCAGTGCGTGTCGTCCAGAGCGGCCCACGCGGCCTCGAGACGCAGGAGGGAGTCGGCCAGGTCGGCGCGGAGGACGGCGGCGGGGCGACCCGCGCCCGCCTCCGCCGCCTCGTCGGGGTCGTACCCGTCGGGATGGACCCGGCGGACCTCGCCGAGCGCGGCACCCTCGAGGATCAGCACGTGCGCGCGGGCCTTGTTCGCGACGTGGGTGACCACGTGGCCCCGTGTGAACCGCGGCAGCAGGCTGGGCGCACGAAAGTCGTCGTCGGTGAGCGGCGCGAGCGCGTCGAGCAGGAGCCGATGGCTCGCACGGCACGCGTCGATGGTCGCGGTCGGCTTCATCGGGCCACCGCGGCGGCGACCACAGCGCGACCGCTCGGAGGCGAGACCGCCACCGGTGCGGCGTCCGGCGCGGCGGTCATGCCAACGGCCAGTCGCGCCCGGCCGCTACACCGATCCCGTCGGTGAAGAAGCGCGGGTTGGGGACGGAGGTCCACGTTCCTTGCGCGCGGGCAGTCTCCGAGACGACGCCGGGCAGCATCATGTCCAGGCCACGGTAGACGTCGAAGGAGGGCGTGGTTCCCCGGGTGATCGCGTCGACGAAGTCGAGCAGCGGTCCGTAGGGCGACTTCCACAACTTGGCCTCCTCGAACAACGCGGCGTAGCGCCGCGGACGGAACTCGTCCACGTACTGGTCGAGCGGCTCCCACACCCGCCCGGGGGTGCGGCCGTGGAGGTACACGCGGGGTGCGTCCGAGGGACCCCGTCCGGAGTCGTAGGCACCGGCACTGCCCTGGAACGCCACGAACGCCGTCTCCGCGGGGCGGTACGACAGGAGGTCCAACCGCATGGTCACGACGGCGTCCTTCACCGTCTTCCCGACCAGGAAGAGCGTGTCGTCCATCTCGTGCGACGTGGAGTGCCCGGCACCGACGGTCATCACCGAGTCGAGCCGGGTGTCGAGCCACTGGAGGAGCGGCCCGAGGGAGTGCGTCGGATAGGTGATGCCGTTCTTGCCGACGTGCCAGAACGATCGCCAGTTCGGTCGGCCGTGCCCGTCGAGCTGCATGTCGCGCACCTCGTACAGATACTCCCCCTCGGCGAAGTGGATGTCCCCGAACAGTCCCGCGCGCACCATCTCGGTGACGACGAGGTTGGAGGGGATGTAGCAGTGGTTCTCCGCGACCATGAACGTCGCCGAGCTCCTGCGGACCGCACCGACCAGCTCTCGCGCCTGCTCCACGCTGACGACCGGTGGGATCTCGCTGAGCACGTGCACGCCGGCGCCGAGTGCGGCGACGGCCTGGGGACCGTGGTACTGCTGCGGCGAGGCCAGGAAGACCGCGTCGACACTCCCGTCCAGCAGGTCCTCGAAGTGCTCGACCGTGCGCGTGTCGGGGAACTCCTCGAGGAAGATCGCGCGGCTCTCCGGGTCGGGATCCAGGACGGACACGAGCTCCGTCCCCGGTAGTCGGCCGACGATGCGCGCGAACTTGGTGCCCCGACCGGTGCCGACGAGACCGAAGCGGACCTTCTCGTGATCGGCGGATGTCATGACGTCCCCTCCGGTGCGGTGCCCCCGCCGAGAGCGGAGAGCTCGAGCTCGTGGCCTGCGGGGGCTGCCGGCGTCCCGGACGCGCGCGTGAGGAGCGACCTCGCGGCGCCCACGACGTCGTCGACCGTCAGCCCGGTCGACCTCAGGAGGTCACCCGCGGGTGCGGATCCGGCGTAGCCCGGTACGGCCACCCAGTCGGCGGGCACGGGTGCCCGCCGGGCCAGCGCGGCAGTGACGGCACCGACGAGCCCGCCCGCGCCCAGGTGCTCGGTGACCACCAGGACGCACCCGGTGCGACGGGCGGAGGCGCTGAGCGCCGCCTCGTCGAACGGGGACAGCCACGGCGCGTTGACGACCTCGATCGAGACACCGTCGGACTCGAGCCGCTCGGCGGCCGCGAGGACGACCGGGACCATGACGCCGTGGCTCACGATCGTGACGTCCGACCCGGGGCGCAGCACCCGCAGCGAACCGGGTGCCGTGCAGGGCCGCTCGCTGACGACCACCGGGGTCTTGTGCTTGCTGACCCTCAGGTAGGACGGGCCGTCGCCGGTGACCATCGTGCGGAGCATCGACTCCGTCTCGGCGGCGTCCACGGGGACACCGACCGAGAAGCCGGGCAGCGCGCTGACCAGAGCGAGGTCCTCGATGGCGTGCGCCGAGATCCCGTCGGGCCCGGCCGTGATGCCCGCGTGCGAGCCGACGAGAGTCACGCGCAGCCCCGGCTGCGCCACCTGCAGCCGGATCTGGTCGAAGGCACGGTTGATGAGGAAGGCGGCGAAGGAGGCGGCGACCACCGGCACACCGGACCACGCCAGCCCTGCCGCGACGCTCACCATGTTCTGCTCCGAGATGCCGCAGTTCAGGAACCTGTCGGGGTACGCGGCCTCGAAGGGAGCCGTCCGGGCGGCTCCGGAGACACCACCGTCCACGACGACGAAGTCCAGACCGTCGTCGGCGAGGGCGACGAGCGACTCGCCGAACGCGTCCCGCGTCGACCTCGTCACGGCACGTCCAGATAGCTCGAGCCGGTGGGGCTCAGCGTCGCGACCGCCTGCCGGAGCGCCTCGTCGGGCAGGGGGTCGGCGTGATACGTGGGGCTCTGCTCGATGATGGACAACCCGTGTCCCTTCCTCGTGGTCGCGATGATGGCCGTCGGCCTCCCGTCGCGTCTGGTGCCCGCCGACCTCAGGGCCTCCTGGACCTCGGGCATGCGGTGGCCGTCGATCTGCTCCACGGCCCAGCCGAACGACTGCCACTTCGCGGCGAGGTCACCGAGCGGGGAGATGGGGCCACGCGGCCCCTCGACCGCTGCGTCGTTCCTGTCGACGACGACCGTGAGCCTGTCGAGACCCCAGTGCGGGGCGAGGAGCGCCGCTTCCCAGACCTGACCCTCGTTGCACTCACCGTCGCCGACGAGCACGAACGTGCGATGGTCGAGCCCGCGGATGCGGGCGGCCTGCGCGACGCCGATCCCGAACGACACCCCTTGCCCCAGCGATCCCGACGACATCTCGATGCCCGGAGTGCGCCGGGAGACGTCCGGGTGTCCGGGGAGCCGGCTCCCCGGACGCCTCAGCGTGCGGAGCTCCTCGAGCGGGAAGTAGCCCGACGCCGCCAGCGCGGCGTAGACGACGGGAACGGCGTGACCCTTGCTCAGCAGGAACCGGTCGCGGCCCGCCCACCGGGGATCGTCCGGCCGGTGCTGGAGCACGTCGAAGTACAGGGCGGCGACGATGTCGGCGGCCGAGAACGACGCCCCCGGGTGTCCGCTCCCTGCGCACCACACCATCTCCAGGACGAGCGTGCGGAGCTGGGCGGCACGAGCCTCCAGGTCGTCGACCGGGGTCCACGTCACGCGGTCGTCCACGCCTGCCCCGACGGCCGAGGTCCGGCCGGTCATGCCGCCGCTCCCCCGTCGATCACGAGCGTCTGGCCGGTGACGTAGCGCGCACTCGACGAACCCAGGAAGTACGCCGCCTCGGCGATGTCGTCCGGGGTCCCGAACGAGCCCATGGGGATCCGCGCGAGCATCTCGGCCCGGATGGTCGGGTCACGGAAGGCCTTGCCGGGCGCCTCCGTCTCGATGAAGCCGGGCACGATCACGTTCACACGGACGCCCAGCGGCGCCCATTCGACCGCCAGGCACCGAGCCATCGAGACGAGCGCCCCCTTGGCGGCGCTGTACATCGCCGTCCCCGCCATCCCCCGCATGCCGTTGAGCGAGCCGATGGTCACGATGCTCCCGCCGCCCGTGTCGACCATGCGACGAGCGGCGGCCTGCGCGGTGAGGAAGGCGGCGGTCGCGTTGACGTGCAGGCCGTCGACGAAGTCCGAGGACGGCACCGTGAGGCTCGGCTTGCGTCGCGTCGTCGCCGCCGCGTAGACGACGTTGTCGAGGCGGCCATGGGTGTCGACCACGGCGTCGACGACCTGCTCAGGCGCCCCGTCCTCGCTGATGTCGGCGACGAGGGTGCCCATGGTCATCCCTGCGGCCGCGGCGTCCTCCGCCAACGACGCGAGGACCGAGGCCGTGCGGGCGACCGCGACCACACGGGCCCCACGCCGGGCGTAGGCCAGGCCGATGCTTCGACCGATCCCTTGGCTGCCCCCGACGACGAGGACGACCGGCTCGCTCTCGTCACTCGTGCTCGACGCGCGGCGTCGCTCCGACGTTGACTTCATGATCCTCCGTCTGCTGTGCGGAAGCCGGCACCCGGCTGTCGGACCCACCCGCGGCGGCTCGGCAGACCTGTCCGCCGGGCAGCCGCGGGAGACGAGCGCCAGGGCGCTCGGTGAACTCATGCACGAGCCGGACTGGGAGTCAGCGACTCCGATGCCAGCACCACGCGTTCCCACGTCGTGAGAGGAACCCCCGTCCGGTCGAGGCACGCGGTGACCAGGGGGAGGTCGAACGGCTCGCCCTCCTCCATCGCCTCGAGCTCGGCGTACGCGCGGCTCAGGAGTCGGCACTGCTCGTCGACGGCGCTCGCCGGATCCTCGGGTCTCATGGCGTGCACCAGCCGGTGTCGCTGTGGGAAGAGCGTCTCCCGATGGCGAGCCAAGGCGGCGAGAGGGGCGAACGGGTCCGACCGCTCGGCCGCGTCGCGGGCGCGGTCGACCACGCGGGCCACGTCCCCGACCAGGCCGCCGAGGGCTGGGAGCGCTCCCTGCGCCGAACGGTCGAGCAGGCGGTCGAGCAGCCGGGCACGCAGACGGACGCCGACGACGAACGCCGCGACCGGCGGAGGCGGGACCTCACCAGGGACGACGGGCCGCGTCGAGCCGCCGCCGGACGCGCCGTCACGCAGGGCGCGCCAGACCTCCTCGCGCTCGTCGACGCCAGGGACGAGCACCTCCAGCTCGCGGACCAGGTCCTCGGGCGTGTCGGGCGTGTGCACCAGGCTCGTCAGCAGGTTCGGTGCCCCGAGGTGCGTCCGCAGGCTGTGCTCCGGACGCGCGGCGGGGTCAGCCGATCCCTTGAGCGCACGGAGCCGCGCGGTGGCGGTCGTCCCCACGCCCCGATCGCGCAGCGCCACGAGGAGCGACGGCCCCGCCACCATGGCGTCCGCGACGACCTGCACCCGCCTCGGGGCGACGGTCGGGATCAGGCGTTCCCAGAGGCCGTCGACGTGCGCACGTCGGAGCTGCAGCATCTGCGTCCACGCCACCTCGAGATCGCGCTCCTCGAGCCAGGCGAGGGCACGCGGCACCCGGCCGCTCGCGACGCACAGGGGCGAGAACAGCGCGAACGCGGAGCGCGAGAGGACGCCGGTCGCGGCAGGCGCCGCCCCGCGCTCCGCGGTGCGGCGACTCGTGGCCGCCGTCACCCGAGCCTCGGTTCGGT
>NZ_JAPESW010000169.1 GCF_028527925.1 Cellulomonas fimi | reverse complement strand
CGCCTGGCCTATTGCGAAGAACTCGGCGCCCAGGGCGGCGTGGTGCGCACCGATGGCCTCGAAGGGTTGCGGGATTTCGGGCCGTTTGATGTGATCCTCGACCCGGTCGGTGGCAACTATGCGGCGCTGGACCTGAAGCTGCTGGCCCTGGACGGCCGCTGGGTATTGATCGGCTTGATGGGCGGCCGTGAGGCTCAGTTGGACTTGGCGCAGGTACTGGGCAAGCGTATCCAGTTGTTGGGCTCGACCCTGCGCAGCCGCAGTGATCAGTTCAAGGCCGACCTGTTCAGTGACTTGAGCCAGCATGTGTGGCCGTTGTTTGTTGAAGGGCGGCTGAGCCCGCAACTGGCCAAGACCTTCCCGATCAAGGATGCCGAGGCGGCGTTTGCCGAGCTGGCGACCAACCAGATTTCCGGGAAGTTGGTGTTGGTGATCGACGAATCTTTGGCCTGAATTGCAACGCGATCAAAACGGTAGGAGCCGGCTTGCCGGCGATGGCGGTGTATCGATGAAGAATGTTTCATCTGACCCGCCGCCATCGCCGGCAAGCCGGCTCCTACAGGGAGCGGTGTGTCAGGTCCAAT
>NZ_JAPESW010000168.1 GCF_028527925.1 Cellulomonas fimi | reverse complement strand
GATCAGGCCGTGCGGCTGTGGTCGAAGACCTTGAGCAGCTCGTCGGGCGCGGCCTGGAGCGTGCGCCGGCCCAGAGCGGCGAGCACGGCGAGCGTGAGGACGAACGGCACGAGGTTGAGCGCGAACTGGTTGACCGCGACGCCCGCCGTCTGCAGCACCGACGCGAGCGAGAGCGCGGCACCGAACAGGTAGGCGCCCGCGAGGATCCGCAGCGGGCTCCACATCGCGAAGATGACGAGCGCGACGGCGATGAACCCGCGGCCGGCGACCATGTTCTCGAACCAGCTGTTCGTGTAGGCGATCGACAGGTGGGCACCCGCGACCCCCGCGAGCGCGCCGCCCGCGACCGTCGCGCCGTACCGCACCGCCGTGACGCTGTACCCGTGCACCTCGAGCGCCTCCGTCCGCTCCCCCGCCGTGCGCACGAGCAGGCCGACGCGCGTGCGGAACAGGACCCACCACACGAGCGGTGCCGCCACGTACGCGACGTAGACGAGCGGGTCGTGGTCGAACAGCACAGGCCCGACGCCCGGGATCTCGGACAGCACCGGGACGGGGACCGTGTCGAACGCGTTGATCTGCCGGCT
>NZ_JAPESW010000167.1 GCF_028527925.1 Cellulomonas fimi | reverse complement strand
GTCCAAGACGCCCAACTCGCCCAACGATCCCGGCCCTGGACCCAACGTGCAGGTGCCGCTGTCCTATTGGCCGTTTGTCAGCGACCAGAGTGTCGTTGTCGCCAACACTACTATGGAAACCTACGTGCAGACAGACAACTGCCACGACTGCCATCAGTACGCGGCGATTGCCGGCGGGTCCAAACTGGCGTCGGATTTCTCCTTTCTGTTTGGCAATGCCGACTCGGCGAAGAACACGCGCCTGATCAAACGCATCGAGGCGTTCAAGACCCTCAAGGATGAGCCGTAGCCGCAAGCCAAACACGGGGCGCAATTGTGGGGGCTTGTAGAGGTGAGGGGCTGCTTCGCAGCCCAGCGCGGGGCAAGCCCGCTCACCACAGCAAGCCCGCTCACCCCAATACATTGAGTTGGGCAGAGCGTCTTCAGTTCCCGGGACTCACATCCGGCACTTGGGGCAACGCTGCACCCTTTGGCCACAACATCCAGATCTGCCCCTGCTGCTTCATATTCCCAGCCAGTTCACCCGCCGCATCGCCGGTGCCCCAGAACAAATCTGCACGCACTTCACCCGTGATCGCGCCACCGGTGTCCTGTG
>NZ_JAPESW010000166.1 GCF_028527925.1 Cellulomonas fimi | reverse complement strand
TGCATTGATTGGCGCGATCGGCTTGCTGCGCATGAAGGACTTCTTCCAGCGCATGCACCCGCCGGCATTGGCGTCGACGTTGGGGGCGTGGTGTGTGGCGTTGGCGTCGATCATCTACTTTTCGGTGCTCAAATCCGGGCCGGTGTTGCACGGGTGGTTGATACCGATATTGCTGTCGATCACGGTGCCGGTGACCACGTTGCTACTGGCGCGCACTGCACTGTTCCGCAAGCGCATGGCCGGTGATGACGTACCGGCCGAAGTCAGCAGCCGCCGCTGATTCATCAAGCGAACACAGTAAAAAAGGTGGGAGCGGGCTTGCTCGCGAATGCGGTTTTTCAGTCAGCACATCAGCGACTGACCAACCGCATTCGCGAGCAAGCCCGCTCCCACATTTGGTTTTGCATTAGACAAATGATCTGATATGCGCCGCCAACTCCGCTAGCTCGGCATCATCCGCCCGCACAAAATCGTGGGACGAGATATAACCCTCATAGGCTTCGAAGAACTTCTCCACCTTGGAGCTGATAGGCTTGAAGGTACTGTCCCCGCCCGTCCCATGCATGGGAAACAACTTCGCATGCAGGTGATCCACACCAT
>NZ_JAPESW010000165.1 GCF_028527925.1 Cellulomonas fimi | reverse complement strand
ACTCGGAAATCGTGCAGGTGCGCAAGGAAATGCGTCGCGAGCTGGTTCAGCGCATGATCCTGCGTCTGCAACTGCTGACGCCGGTGCAATTGGAAGCCCTGCAGCAACAAGCTGACAACAAGGCCAAGGCCGATGCTGACGCGCTGAAAGCCGCCAAAGAGTACGAAGACAACACACCGAAACAATCGCCTGTTGAAGTTCCTGTCGAGTAAGCCAGACGGGGCGCCCCAAGCGCCCCGTTCGCCCTGCCTATGAAACTTGCTCCCGCCCAACTCGCCAAACACCTGCAAGGTGGCCTTGCGCCTGTCTACATCGTCAGCGGTGATGACCCGCTGCTGTGCCAGGAAGCCGCCGACGCCATCCGCACGGCTGCACGTCAGCAAGGCTTCGACGAACGCCAGGTCTTCAGCGCCGACGCCAGCTTCGACTGGGGCACGCTGCTGCAAGCTGGCGCGAGCATGTCGCTGTTTGCCGAGAAACGCTTGCTGGAGCTGCGCCTGCCTTCGGGCAAGCCGGGCGACAAAGGTGCCGCCGCCCTGATGGAGTACTGCTCGCGACCGGCCGAAGAC
>NZ_JAPESW010000164.1 GCF_028527925.1 Cellulomonas fimi | reverse complement strand
CTTCAACCGGCAATATGCTGGTGGACGACCCTCGGATCCTGGAACGCCTGTTCGCCGAAGTGCCCACCATCCTGCTGGCCCATTGCGAACACACGCCGAGCATCCAGGCCAACGAGCTGCGCCTGCACGAGCGTTTCGGCGAGCACACCCCCGCCGTCGCGCACCCGCTGATCCGAGATGCCGAGGCGTGCTATCGCTCGTCATCCTTTGCCGTGGAATTGGCCAAGCTCCATGGCACCCGTCTGCATGTGCTGCACCTGACCAGCGCCCGCGAACTGGCGCTGTTCGAAGACAAGCCCCTTGCCGAAAAACGCATCACCGCCGAGGTCTGCCTGCACCACCTGCTGTTCGATGATCGTGACTATCATCGCCTCGGCCACCAGATCAAATGCAATCCGGCGATCAAGACCCGCGCCGACCGTGACGCCCTGCGCCTGGCGTTGCTGAGCGACCGCCTGGACGTGATCGGCAGCGACCACGCGCCGCATACCTGGGCGCAAAAACAGTTGGCTTATCGCGAGGCGCCGTCGGGATTGCCCCTGGTGCAGCACGCTCTGCCGGCGCTGCTGGAGCTGGTGGCCGATGGGCTGCTGCCTCTGACCACG
>NZ_JAPESW010000163.1 GCF_028527925.1 Cellulomonas fimi | reverse complement strand
GTTCAAAGCTATGAACCTATTTGGCATCCCATCCAAGCTCATTAAACTTTGCCAAATGACTTTGAATGACACATGGAGCAGTGTCAAAGCAGCTGGTACAACTACGGAAAATTTTCGTACAATTAGAGGATTCCGACAAGGTGATGCGTTATCCTGCAGCTTCTTCAACATCCTTCTTGAATTGATTATGGTATCAGCAAACATCAACACCGGCAACATAATCTTCAACAAGTCAAACCAGGTACTTGCTTATGCTGACGATATAGACCTTATTGGCAGATCATCTGTCAAAAAAATTACATATGTAGACATTGTAATAAAAAATATGTTTGTCGAATAGTAAATAACTTAAGGGGTAAATACAAATTCCAATACACTGAGGAAAAGCAAAGATATACAAGAGCTTTTTGGAAATAGCAGAGGAATCACTATGTAGGCCATAAGAGTCATACTCCCCCTCTAACTTGTGGCTTTTTTAAAAAAAATTTTAACAGTTCCCTTCAAAAATATTATGAACTAAAAATAATTTAACAACCGCGAGAAAATCTAAATTTTGTTTGTGTTGGCCCCCTAAATTGAAGTCTGGATCCGCCACTGCTAGCATGAAC
>NZ_JAPESW010000162.1 GCF_028527925.1 Cellulomonas fimi | reverse complement strand
GCCCGACGTGCTCGCTGCCGTCGACCTACCGGTGGACCTCCTCCGGCCCTCTCGCCCAGCCGCGGTCGGGCTGGACGTCGCTGAAGGACTTCACGAACGTCGTCCACAACGGCAAGCACCTCGTCTACGCGACGAAGGTCGAGAACGGCAGCTACGGCTCGATGGCCTTCAGCCCGTTCACGAACTGGTCCGACATGGCCACCACGAGCCAGATCGCGCTCCCCTCGGGCACGGTCGCTCCCACGCTGTTCTACTTCGCGCCCAAGAACATCTGGGTGCTGGCGTACCAGTGGGGTCAGTGGCCGTTCATCTACCGGACCTCGACCGACCCGACGAACGTGAACTCGTGGTCGTCGCCGCAGCCGCTGTTCACGGGGAGCATCTCCAACTCCGGGACCGGTCCGATCGACCAGACGCTCATCGCCGACGGGCAGAACATGTACCTGTTCTTCGCCGGCGACAACGGGAACATCTACCGGGCGAGCATGCCGATCGGGAACTTCCCGGGCAGCTTCGGGTCGAACTACACGACGATCATGAGCGACACCCAGGCCAACCTGTTCGAGGGCGTGGAGGTCTACAAGGTCGCCGGTCAGAACCAGTACCTGA
>NZ_JAPESW010000161.1 GCF_028527925.1 Cellulomonas fimi | reverse complement strand
CCAGAGATAAAGATCGCCACGGCGAGCCCGGGAATGTTGGTTACCAGAAGCAACGGCAAGGTGGTCACAGCCGTAGCCACGCCACAGAACAGGAACTGCCGAGGCAACGACACCTTGAGTTTCAGGGTACCGAACGCCAGCCCTGCCAGGCACGAGCCAATGGCGTACACCGACAGCACGATACTCGCTGCCGCTGGTTGGCCCTGATGCTGGGCAAACGCGACGCTGACCACGTCCACCACGCCAACAATCACACCCATGGCCAGCAGCAGGATCATCAGGATCAGCACCGAGGGTGACGCAATCAGCCAGCGACCGTGGTGGCCCTGATGTGCATGCACAGGCGGTTCGGTCTCACGCTGCAATACAAAGGTGGTGACACCCACCGCCAGCAACAACGCAGCGACCAGAGGCCCCGCCTCCGGAAACAACACCACGCTCAACCCGACCGAAATCGGCGGGCCGATAATGAAGCACACCTCGTCCAGCACCGACTCCAGGGCAAACGCGGTTTGCAGCTTGGGCTGGCCCCGGTACAACTCGGTCCAGCGCGCCCGCACCATGGCCGACATATTGGGCATGCATCCGGCCAACGCGGCGAACAGGAACAG
>NZ_JAPESW010000160.1 GCF_028527925.1 Cellulomonas fimi | reverse complement strand
GCCGCCGCGCTCAGCGGACGCAGCGCACCACCGCTCGCCACGTACCGCTGCGCACCGCACGCCCACGTCGTCCCGAGCTTGACCGGCGCCACCGCGTAGCCCGTCAGCTGCGCCGCCGGCACCTCCGACCACCCGGTCACGCCCAGCTCGGTCATCGTCGCGAACGACACCACGTGCCGCAGCGTGCTCGTCCCGTCCACCAGGAACAGGTCCGGCCCGGCCGCCGACTTCACCACCCGGCCCGGCGTCAGCACCGGACCACCCAGCGGGATCGCGTCCAGCGCCGCCTGCTCCACCTGCACGACCGTCACCGGACCACCGGCGGCCAGCGCGTAGACCGTGTCCATGCTCGACACCGCACGCCGCTTGCCACCCTCGGCCAGGAACAGGTCCGCCGCACCCGTCGAGCGCACGAACACCGGGCCGGTCAGCACGCTCGACGACCGCGGCACCGACGCGCACGTCACCGGGTCCATCGCCACGAACGTCAGACCCGTCGCGTCCGCGGCCGCCGCGCTCAGCGGACGCAGCGCACCACCGCTCGCCACGTACCGCTGCGCACCGCACGCCCACGTCGTCCCGAGCTTGACCGGCGCCACCGCGTAGCCCGTCAGCTGCGCCGCCGGCACCTCCGACCACCCGG